>CAXATH010000007.1:0-180276 GCA_963972195.1 uncultured Hyphomonadaceae bacterium
CGGAAAAGCGGGCGAAATCGTTTCCTGCGGCCGTATCGTCATGCCGGAATATTTTAATAAAAAGGAAGCTACAAAGGAAGCCCTTTGGGTGGACAGCCAAGGCGTTCATTGGCTTCGCACCGGGGATATAGGATATTTGGACGAAAACGGTTACCTCTACATTGTAGACCGAAAAAAAGACATGATTCTATCCGGCGGACAGAATGTTTATCCGCAAGATATAGAAGCCGTGATGGCATGCCATGAGGATGTAAAAGATGTCGCTGTCGTCGGCGTAAAAAGCCAGAAGTGGGGCGAAACTCCGCTCGCCGTTATTGCCGCCAAGAATGGATCAATTGATAAAGAGGCGCTGCGCAGTTGGACGAATGCTAAAGTGGGTAAGCAACAACGTATTGTCGATATTGACATAGTGGATGAGATTCCCCGAAATCCAAATGGCAAAATTCTCAAACGCGAACTCCGTAAAAAATATGAAGGCCGTCTCTTTGACTAAACCATTTCAAGATATATTCTATAAAAGTTCGGATGGCCTTGTGCTTTACGCCCGTGATTATGATGATGGGGCAGGGAAGCCCGTTGTTTTAGGCTTGCACGGCCTTACGCGAAATTCGGACGATTTCCACGACTTAGCTTTACATTTGAGAGATCGATTTAGGATCATCACCGTGGACCAACGGGGCCGCGGGCGATCTGATTATGATCCAGATTCAAGTCAATACCGTCCGGATATATATTGCGCAGACATGTTTCATCTTCTCGAGCACTTGGGCCTTAAAAAAGTGATTTCGATTGGTACGTCTATGGGCGGCCTGATGACGATGATAATGGCGTCGCAAAAACCGGAAATTTTTAGGGCCGCCATCATAAACGATATTGGCCCTGAAATTGCGCCTGAAGGACTTGAGCGCATAAGAAGATATGTCGGCGTAAGCCGTGATTTTGCGTCGTGGGACGAGGCGGCACGGGCCATCAAAAAGCAGCAAACCACTGATGTTTTTCCACTTTACACTTCTGAAGACTGGATGGCTTTTGCCAAAAGGGTCTGCAAACAGACGTCTGAGGGACGCATAGAATTCGCCTATGACCCGGCCTTAGCTAATCTGTTTAAAGAAGATGATTCTGTTTCCGCGCCCGTTGATATGTGGCCATTCTTTGGCGCTCTTAAATCCATCCCTGTGTTAACCTTGCGCGGAGAGCGTTCCGATATTTTATCGGCCGAAACCCTTGATAAAATGGCGAAGTCTCACCCGAATTCGGTCGCCGTTACGATCCCGAATATTGGCCACGCGCCCATTCTGACCGAACCGGAAAGCCTCGTCGCAATTGATAGCTTTCTAAAGCCCTTCACATGAAAAAACGCGCCTCTAACATCGGAAACTTTTTCCAAAGCTCGGATAGATTATGAAAACCCAAACCACCAATCGCTGGTATATCCTATTCATTTTGACGCTGGTCTATTCGCTAAATCATGTGGACCGGCAAATTATGGTGATTTTGTCTGAGCCAATTAAACAGGAATTCGATCTGAGTGACACGCAAATCGGTCTCTTAACAGGCATCGTTTTCGCAGGTTTTTATGCTATACTTGGTATACCCTTTGCCGCTTGGGCGGACCGCGGCAATCGCCGTAATATTGTGGCTCTTTCTCTCTCGATTTGGTCAGGAATGACGGCCCTAAGCGGATTTGCGGGAAGCTTCTGGCAATTAGCGATCGCGCGCATGGGAGTGGGTATTGGTGAAGCAGGCGGCACGCCGCCGGCAACCGCGATGATTGCGGATGTTTTCCCGCCTAAACGCCGCGCTCTCGCTCTGGGAATCTACACCACTGGCATCAGCCTTGGAATTTTGATCGGGTTTATTTTGGGCGGTGCGATCGCGGCTAAATACGGGTGGCGAATGGCATTCCTCGTTGCAGGCGTGCCTGGGCTCATATTAGCCGTTGTGCTGATGTTGACAGTTGCAGAACCAAGACGGGGACAATCCGAAGGTCGCCAACAAGACGAGGACACACCAAGTGTTAAGGAAACAATCGCTTTTTTCTTAACCCAAAGAGCGATGATAAGTCTACTACTTGGCGGCGTATTTGTCTGTGTCTCCGCCAACGCATTTCTGGTTGGAATTCCGCTATATCTCATTCGGGTTCATGAGGTTCCGATCGGAGAACTGGGGATTGCGCTAGGTCTTCTTATGGGCGGTTTGGGCGGCGTCGGCGCCATTGTTGTCGGCGCAATATGTGATAAACTATCACAAAAAGATCTTCGCTGGCGTCCTTGGACAATACTGATAACGGGGCTGATCGCGTTTCCGTTTATCGTCTGGTTCCTGTATGCACCGGACAAACAAACGGCGTATTGGGTCTATTTCTTCCCTGGGCTTTTTGGACTTCTTTACGCATCAATCTCCTACACGGCGATGCAAGAACTTGTCCCCGTACAGATGCGCGCCATGGCCTCTGCCGTAATGCTTTTGTCACTAACTTTATTAGGCATTGGTTTAGGCCCTGTTCTCTTGGGCATGATTTCGGATTATTTTGCAGAGGAGCTGGGGACGCGATCAATTCAGCGCTCACTCACTGTTATCTTGATATTCAACGTCTTAAGTATCGTGTTCTATTTAGACGCGGCACGTCATTATCGTGAAGGCGTCGCGAATGCTCTTCGATTTGAAAGATAGGATTTAAGCGATCTGAAAGTATATTTTCAGAAACTTGAACAAGACTTTTCAAGCCTCTAAGGGATGTGAACTCAGAGGAGGTTGCTAATGTTTGTTGCGGGTTATTGGTGGAAAGTACATCCGGGTAAAGAAGAGCAATTTCGCGCGGCATGGCGGCGCGGAACGCAGTTGATACAAGAAAACTACGGCAGTTTGGGGTCACGCCTGCACCAGGATAAAGACGGACGGTTTATCGGCGTAGCCGAATGGCCGGATGAAGCGACTTGGCAAAAAGCTTTTGATGAGAAAATGGCCTATGATGACCCCGAAACGCGTCAGGCGTTTGTAGAGTCCGTCGCCGATACCGCAGATGAACCTTTATTACTCATGCATGTGACGGATGACCTTCTGATTCGATGAGGGGTGGTTTGGCGGAGACGAATGAAGCAATCATTTTTTCTGGCTAAGCTTTTAACTGGTTTCCTGTCGTCGAAGCTGACTGGCCTGTTTCACAATGCGTAAATCCTTGAGCTTAATCGTTCCAAGAATGATAAGGACTAAATTAAAGGTCAGTACAATGAAAAGAGCGGGAAGGCCTCCAAGATTTGAGAGCATTTTAACGCCGTCAATTCCGGATAATGAGGTCATGATCCAAGCGGCGATGCCAATCGCGCTGGCCCATACCAGCTTTATGAGAATATGACCTTTTCCCTCAATGTTCTCTGTTCCTTCTGACGCACATAAATTTGCGATGACGTCAGTGTTAGAGTCAGCTGCCGTGACGTAGGAGATAAATGAAACGCTCACGAACAATATAGCGATGGGCAAAGCAAAAGGCAGATAATCAATCACGGCGTATAGCACGTGGTTCGGGCCTTCAGTGTCCAATACCTCTTTTAAAATGCCGGGGTTGGCTCTTTCAATTTTAAGTGCCGTTCCCCCGAAGATTGTCATCCAGATCATGGAGAACAAAGCCGGCAGCAGGAAATTCACGACGACGTAAGCACGCACCGTGTAGCCGCGCGAAATTTTCCCGAGAAATAACGCGGTCAACGGAGCCCAAGCGAGCCAATTTGCCCAATAAAACACCGTCCAACCATTTATCCAGTCTTGATCATTGAAGGGGTCTAAAAGAAGAGAGCGAGGCAGAAATTCCATTGCGTATTGACCCGCCGACTTTGCGCCCAAGCCCAAGATGTCCCAAGTCGGTCCGGTGATGAGCACGAAAATCATGAGTGCAAAAAATATCTTTGTATTTATATCCGACAAAACTCTGATGCCTTTGTGAAGACCGCTTGCAGAAGACAAAAAGAATGCGGTAACAATCGCTCCGGCAACGAATGCCCTAAGCATCGGACCGGATGTAAAATTACTTACCCGAACAATACCCCCGCTGATGGACATGATCCCAACGCCGAGAACGGCGGTTAATCCGAAAAGCAATGATAAAAGCGCTAACCCGTCAAGAATATCAGCGCCCTTTTGCGGAATGGGGCGGCGGGTTAAAACTGAAACAGGCGAGGACAGAGAGAACGGCTTTTTCAAATTGTAGTAAACCAACGCAAATGTCAGTCCAGGAATTGTATAGATTGCATAAGGCGTAAATGCCCAGTGCATGAAAAGTGTGGTCATTGAGAAACGAGTGGCCAATTCGCCGCCGGGCTTAATCGGTAAGCCTCCGGGGGCGTAAAGATGATAAATTGGCTCGGCCGTCGCCCAGAACAAAATTCCAATTGCGATAGTTGTGGTAAGCGTAATCGCCAGCCAGCTCCATCGCGTCAGGAACGGTATGGCATCCGGCCCGCCAATCTTGATCTTCCCAAGGGGGGACAAAGCCGCCCAACAGCAAGTCGCCACAAAAATGAAGGCGCCATAAGCAAAGGCATGAGGGAAAACGGCCAAAATCCAACTATTAATAGCTGTGGTCGTCTTCAAAAAGATACCAGGCTTCGTCAGGCTTGTTATGACTAGAGTAACAAAAACGAGAAGTGGCATCCAGAATACCACGGGGCGGACATTTAGAGATTTCACTATTTTCCGCCTTAAACGTCTAAATTATTATCGCACTCGGAATTCGCCAACTCATTTTTCAAACTACGGCAGTTCCAATGTTTTGTCTGACCAAGCTTGTGAGGATGGGCAATAATAAGAAAATAAGGGGTATAAGCTAGCGAGTCCACTAACGCAGCGAAAAGGTGTTCTGATTGAAATGTTGAGGCTCTGATAAGAGTTTGAGAGAGGAAGCGGGTCTACACTCAACTGTTGTATTATCTTCGGGGCATTTTAAGAGTTTTTCTGCAGGAAACCTGCGAACTCTTGGATAGAATTGTTTACTTAGTTTTTTAAGCGGCCCGCAAGAACGGGCCGCCTGTCTTCCAGCCTATGGAGCAAAAGCTAGAATTTTGCATCAACTCCGACAGAGAAATAGGTGCCGATCACATCGTAATGTGGGTTACCTTGCGGAGACAAGGGTGGTTTGGTGTCGAACACATTATTGACGTTACCAGAAATTCTATAGCGATCGGTGATGTTATAATTGACCCCGAGATCGACATAGGTGCGGGCGCTGGTTTCGTTGTTTATAAGGTTCGTCAGCAGATGGTCATATAAGCCGCCGTCTACGTAACGGAGGCGGACATTGCCACCTAGCCTGTCATTATCATACGCCGCGCTAAGCGTTCCGCGCCACTGGGGAACGCCATTGGGAGTACCGGAACCGACATCACCCGCAGTGTCATTACTGCTAAGACCAGAGTCGAAGACGAATTTGTCGACATAAGAGGCTATCCCTCTGAACCTCAGGTTTCCGCCTAAGGCAGGTCGAACATAGCTGGCTTCAAAGTCGATACCACTTGTCTCGAAACTGGCAATGTTTTGGAAATTTGCCAAGACTTGGGTTACAGTCCCCGTTTCGTCACGGGTGAGGCGCTCACAAGCATCCGTACTGCCTTGCGCGCAAGCCAGTGTGAGATTTGAGCCGCTCAATGTGGCGATCGCGCCGTCTATCTCGATGTCATAATAATCAACTGAAAAACTGAATCCAGGCAATGAAGAGGGTGAAATGGATCCCCCGAAAGTAAGCGTACTACTGATCTCAGGGTTCAAGTCAGGGTTGCCGCCTGTAAATGTCGTGACGAGAGGAGGGTTCGGATTGTAATCTGGATTGGCCGCTGCGCGGCCGTCCGTGTCCTGATCGACAAGAGGTCTAATATTAATTGATCGGCTAGAGAACAGTTCACTGATGGATGCTGACCGAATATCTCGTGACCGTGTAATTCGAAGGAGAACATCATCAAACAAACGGGCTGTCCCGCCTGCTTTCCATGACCAGATGCCGCCGCTGGAGCTGTAATCTGAATAGCGGGCCGCGCCGTTGAAATCGAGTTCGACTTGGTTCTCAACATTGAGCAAAGGCAGGGCAATTTCTGCAAACCCTTCTTGAACATCAAACTCACCTGATAAATCAGTGGTATAAAGAGGAATACCAAAACCTCCGGCGATGGTTTGGTCGTCGCGCGAACCAGTCAGTTTCTCCCAACGAGATTCAAAGCCCACGGCAACAGTAACCGGGCCGGCCCAGAGGTCGAAAATGTCGCCTTGAACTTCCATGCCGAGCGCATCAAGTTTACTTGTCGTGAAAGATCGTTGAGCACTCGTCACATAGTCGAGAGACGCAGCCGAGGCATTGTTTCGCCCAAACGGGTTCAGAGGCGCACAAGACGGGTCGTCATTGGTGGTGTCTGCATCGGCATTTATTGCGCAGACTATCTGCCCTCCGCTACTTACAGCGTTTACGGCGTTATTAAAGTTAGCGGCCAAACGGGCATTACCGAAAGTTTCATCACTATCGACCTCACCATGGCTCAAATAGGCGCTATATTGGAAACGGTCGCCGAAAGTGCCGTCCACGCCAATGGCCCCCTCCATATTTTCACGAATACCTGTGAAGCGCGTCGTGAGGACATCATCAAAGAACCGATAATAGCCAAAACTATCTTCACCGGCGGCCATTAACTGGCTGCTTACGCTATCTGAAAGGAAAGGGTTATCCGCCTGAATATTCAGCGGGGGGATCAGGAAATCTGGTAAGAAGTCGTAGTCAGATTCGGCTCGGCCATAGGTGCCGTCAATCCAAAAGGTAGCATTTCCGATGTCATAATCGGCTCGGCCATAAACGCTGAGGCGTTCGAAAGGAGTTGAGACCGCAATAGTATCATAGAGACCAATGGCGTCATCGCCTCCCACGCCTTGGGCATTAGGGCCGCTAAACGCGCGAAGCGTTCCGTCTTCGTTAAAGGTCTGTCCTGCCAGCGTGCCTGATGTAATTAAGCCGCCGGCGCCGCTGATACCGAAGGGTAAAGTGTTGACGTCCCGAACCAATTGTTGACCACCTGGCACGGCGATAAAGTTCGCGCTTCCGAGTTCGTCTCTGGAATTGCGGTCTAAGACACCGTTATCTTTCACATATTCTGCGCCAATCATGAAATGACCTGCCCCATTCCCAAATGAAGTTCCGTAACTTCCGTCGAGACCGTACCTATCGCCATCGCCGCGAGAGGACACGCCGTAATCAGCGCCAACTCTCAGGCCTTCAAGTTCGTCATTTAGAATAATGTTGACGACACCGGCAACCGCATCAGAGCCCCAGGCGGCCGAAGCGCCACCCGTAACAACTTCGACCCTGGAAATAAGGCTTTGCGGTACATAATTGAGGTTGCTGTCTCCGACAAACCGTCGGCCATTGATAAGAGTAAGAGTACGGTTCGTTCCCAAACCCCTTAAATCCACCGGGGCCGTGCCGCTGCTCGTATTGCCGATGGAGACAGTAGGCGTTACCGTGGGACGGAATTGAGGTTGATCATTTAAGACTTGTTGAATGTTGGGCCGATTGCCTTCTGCAATTTCCTCCGCGCCGATAACTGTCGTCGGCGTCGGCTGATCAAATCCGGCTTTTTTAATACGAGAACCCGTAACGATGATCGTATCCATACTATCTTCGGACTGGTTAACATCAGAGGGTGTGATTTGCTCCGGAGAAGATTGACCAAAGGCTGTGCTTGCGGAAGCCAGCGCAAAAGTTACCCCAAGGGCTGCAATATGCCCGTTACGTAAAAGCGCCCGGCGCCCGACAAGTGAATTGGTTTTCATTTCTAACTCCCTCTAGGTTTATTTTGTTGCTTCAACGATTCTTGCGACCGTATTTCAAAAGCGTGATTTCCCCATTTTATTTCATGGCATCTGAAAAAACTTCTCAGAATAGGATGGATTTCTCATATTGTCCTTCGTCGCACAAGGTTATGCAGGACGCAATAGAAATCTGAGAAATATAGAATCTTGATCAAATCGCTGAACTTTTGTGCCGAGCCCCTTAAATACAAAGCGGGTATTAGTGCGCCATTTGGCCCTTTTTGCAGGGGGAGTGATGGTCTGATTTCGTCGGTAAATCCCGTCAAAGCGCGTTTTTTGAGCGTGACCGGGTAAACTGTTTGATGTCAGCCTGCTTAAGTGGTGAAGCCATTAGTCACCAACCTAAAACAGATCCTGAGCACAAAATAAATTGCGAAACGCCGAAGAATTGACAGTTAAATACCCTTGTGCCAATCTTATCCTGATTAGAGAAACCATAAAAGGCGGGCCATTGATGTCGATAAAAGCAAACTCCTCAACAAAACTTTTAAGGAAACCAAGTTTCCGACTTTACAATGGGGGCTTCTTTGTTGCTGTGACCGCAAGCATTCTTGCAGTATCAGCGCCTTTGGCCGCACAAGAGGCGAGCCAAGTCATCCCTGCCGTTCTTTCTGTAGACAATATCTCTCAGGCCCGTCTCGATTCCCTTCCCGCTGCAATTGATGAAATGGTAGAAGAACAGTTGGTCACAAGTGAAGTCGCCGGAGCTGTTGTGACTGTGGTGTATGACGGCAAAGTTTTTTATAAGAAGGGGTATGGATTCAAAAATATAGAAGATGAAGTGCGGATTGATGCTGACGATACGTTGTTTCGTCCCGGATCAGTCTCCAAACTTTTTACTTGGGTTGCCTTAATGCAGCAAATTGAGGCTGGGAAAGTCGCTCTCGACGCCGATGTGAACGACTATATTGATTTCGAAATTCCAAGTAATGGATTTGAACCTATTAAAATAAGGGATCTGTTTTCCCACAGTCCGGGTATGAGTGATATCAGCGGTTTCATTTTCTATGACTCCAAAGAATTGATCCCATATAGCGAATGGATCAAATCAAGAGTACCCCGCCGTGTCTGGGCTCCGGGGGTCGAAACAGCTTATTCCAATTTCGGCGCTGCGCTCGCGGGATATATAGTCGAGCAAGTCTCTGGCGAACCCTTCGCCGATTATACTGAAAAACATCTATTCAACCCTCTCGGGATGACGTCCACGACTTTTCGTGAGCCTCTAACGGGGGAGTTGAAGGAAAATATGGCAACCGGATATAAAGTCGAAGACGGGGAGTTTGTAGCAAAGGGACCGGAATTTTTGAGCGTCGTCATGCCCGCTGGTTCAAACTCTGCGACTGGCGTGGATATGGCGCGTTTTATGTTGGCGATGCTAAATGGCGGCAAGCTTGATGGAGCCGAAATTTTGAAAGAGAGTTCAGTAGACTTTCTGCAAAGTAATTCGTTTTCCAATGCGCCCCACCTTCCGGGTATGGGGCACGGGTTTTTAATTGAACGAGACGAAAGTCCACGCCTTGTAGGTCACGCGGGCAATACCGTTGATTTTCATTCCGATCTTGTGATCGCTCCAGAGCTCGGTTTTGGATATTTCATTTCAATGTCCGGTGGCGAGGGAAGCTCCGATGCGCGCACCGAGCTTACCCAAGCGATTAAGGGGCACATGTTTCCGCAGAAGCCGACTCCGCGCTGGGAAGGTCCCGAAGAAACAGCGCCACTTGGTCGTTATCGGTCTAACCGCCGGGATTATGCCAAAGCGCCCAATCCAGACTACGACGTAATCATTTCGCAAACTCCAAACGGTTTGGAAGTGAATGTCCACGATGAGACAGCTATTTGGGAGCCTATTGGTCCGCACTTATATGAAAAAGTTACGGACGTTCCTGAAGGCGGGCCTTATGACCGATTAGAATTTTATGACACACCGAGAGGTGCAAGGCTCTCATTCGCGTCAACGCCTTATACGAGTTATCATTACATCCCATCGGATACCGATAATGACGTAAAAAAAGAAGAATAACGTCGAATTATAAGTCTGGTCTATTCGACTTGAGGGGCAGTTTTCGAAAGGAAACTGCCCTTTTCTATTGTTGTCGTTACGTTTGAAGAAGGTGCGATAGCCCCGAGTTCGGATATCGTCAGAAGAGGGGGAGAGGGTTTTCATCCATCCGCCTCATAAGCTCAATCCCAATGTATGGCGCGCTGGGCTTAAAGTGATTTAGCGCTTTGAATATCCAAAGCTCAGTCTAACTTGTCTCCGCTAGCTTTTGCGTAAAAGGGATAACAAAAGCTAGCGGAAGACGCTCCGAAAGTGTTCTATTGAACTTCGGTATAAACGTATTCATTTTGTGCGTCACGAACTGTGAGTGTCCGTTTGCCGTCTGAGTTCCCTATAAGTGCATCCAAACCAATGGCTCCTGGAGCGGCGGATACAATTGTGATGCTTCCATCAGGATTAGTTTTCGTGGCGATGGGGCCTTCTACGAAACCGGCTTCGATCCATTTTGTATCGTCACGCTCCGTTATCGTGATCGTACCGACCCCCGGACTTTCATATTTCGACGCTAAATTTGATAAGACATCTTCATCGCCCGGCACAGTTAATTCTGATCGTTTCTTTTCGGCTTGCGCTATGATGCGTTTCGCGGCGATTTGAATTTCTTCTGCGGCTTTAGGTTCACCGTCATACAATACTTCAAAAAGTTTACGGAAAAAAGGACCTATCATCGCCGCGCCGCTGTCAGCATTTGTCAGGATAACAGCCCCGACATTTTGTTCCGGTAAGGCAATGAAATTGCTACGGTAGCCCAGTAATGTTCCTCCGTGGGTTACGACTGGAACGCCCCATTCAAGATTATTAAATAGTCCCATTCCGTACCAGCTGTCTTCCCCTACTTCTACGCCGCGTTCACGTCGCTTCAAAAGGTTTTCTTCGCTAACAATCCGTTCTCCTTCAGGGCTAAGGCCTTTGGATAATTCAAGCTGGACGTAGCGCGCCATATCAGCCGTTGTAGACCATGCTCCTCCGGCGGGTCGGTGAGGCAAGACCGTAAAGTTAAAGTCGTTCGGGATTTCTGTGACTTGCCCGTTAATATTTAAGCCATGGGGCCGCGCCCAATTACCGCTCATGCCTTTGCTGTTGTCAAATGTCGTGTCGGGCATGCCAAGTGGTTCGAATATTCGGTCTTCCATTGCGCGATCAAAGGCGGCACCTACCTCCATTTCGGGATAGGCAAGTGCGCCGCCAAGATATCCGGCTGCAGAGGCCATTAAATTATTATATTGGAAGAGCGCTCCAAAGTCGCTGGTCGGTTGTGACTCTGAAAGCTGCCGGAAAGTATCGGTCGCAGGTGCGCCGGAGTCCGCCAAAATGAAAATATAGTCTTTCCGGGGAAGACCAGTGCAAGCGCAAACAAGGTGCCGAACCCGCGTGGCTTGGGTGGTGGCATCACTTCCAAGCTGGAAAGATGGATAAAGCTCCACGACGGGCTGTTCCCAGTTGAGCATATCGTCATCTGCAAGAGTTGAAAGAAGGAGTGTCGCCATCCCTTTGGTATTTGAGGCAATCATGAATTTTGTATGTTCATCAACCGGGGTAGGGGAACCGAGTTTGCGTACACCCACCCCGCCTTGCCAGACAACTTTACCGTCATCAATCAGCGCAATCCCAACGCCGGGAACGTCGAGAGCCTCGGCGGATTTCTCAACAAAATCGCGGAGGACCTCAATTCTCTCGGGAGTCAATTTATGCGGTGTTTTTCCTGCAAACGTTTCAGCCTGGTAGTCGGCGGGTTGTAGGCTTTGTTGTAAGGTAGATAAAGCCGCGGATCGTTTGTTCACTGTGGCATTTGCGCCGTCTATAATCAAAACTGTCCATTCTTTACCCTGTCTCATGGCAAGAGCGGAGACCGTCATTTTCTCAGCGGGTGAAGTTTCATAAGAGATAGAGACACGCTCATCCCAACCCTTGCCCGGGTTTCCGGGAGATATCAGGCGCACGTCTCGTTCGTCTGTTTCAGGTTTGTGAGTGGACCAAGCTGTAGAAGCCGCCGCGCGGGCATCTTTTACTTTCCCCACTCTAACGATCGTTGCAGTTAAATCGTTTTCAGGTGAAATAAATCTCTCGGAAGAGTCCTTTGAGAGGGCTTCCCAATTTTCTGGTTGAGTATAACTCACCCCAAGTGACGCGGAGTCAGCGAAAGCCGGAGCTTGGAAGGCAAGAGCAGAGCAACACATTAAGCCTATCGCCAGGCTTTTGATTTTTAACAGTCTCTTAGGTTGAAACGTCATTTGCATTTGCATTCTCCTCTACGGTCAAATTGTCTGAAGATTTCCTGATTTTTTATTGCAGAAATTTTTCTATTTCTTATCCAGTACGGACAAGAAGTGCCATAATTTTCTGATTGGGACAAGTATTTCTTATTAAATGTGTCTATTTTCATTCTATTAAGTTTCTGAGTGAACGGCTGAGAGATAATGCCGACGGTTAATGTAGGGGGAGAACCCAATCAGGGGCTTAGTGTATTTTGCCTGAGCCTACCTTCGGGTGTTCCAAAAGATGTTGTGAAGAAGACCCTTGAATTGAAGTCCTAATTCTGAGCCGGATGACCTGTCTTCATCGCGGGAAATGTAAGGACATTTGGATTAATGGGGAGAACCACATGGAGCAAAAATATGACGGCTAAGATTTCGTATTCAGCTTATGTGCTAATCCGTTGTGTATTCAGAGTAGTTGAAAGCACGTCCCGATTTTCTCGTTAGGCTAATTCGATTGAAATCCGCCCGCGCGAATGACCTGGCCTGCGAGCACTTTCCGATAGTCTTCCCCGTCGATTGCAATTTCGCCATTGACTAGAACAT
This sequence comes from uncultured Hyphomonadaceae bacterium, assembly GCA_963972195.1. Lineage (GTDB taxonomy): Bacteria > Pseudomonadota > Alphaproteobacteria > Caulobacterales > Maricaulaceae > Litorimonas. Next base: position 12,700 of record CAXATH010000007.1, read on the forward strand.
TTGTAATGCCCTCAGGGTATAGGGTTGGATTTTCCCAGTCCGCGCGATCTTGGAGGGATTCTAAGTCGAAGATGACGATATCAGCCCACATACCTTTTCGGATTAATCCTCTGCCATCCAAGCCTAATCGGGACGCCGGCCAGGACGTCATTTTTCGAATGGCGTCGGGCAGAGTAAGCACACTGTCTTCTCTCACATATTTGGCAATTATTCTTGGAAAGGTTCCATAGGATCGGGGATGCGGGAGTCCGAGATCATCGCTCAAGCTGCCTTCTTTGGCGGAGCCGGCATCACTTCCAATACTTGCCCAAGGGTAGCTTATGGCCCTTGCTACATCATCTTCGCTCATCATGAAGAAGAGGGCATAAGCGCGTTTGGGTAGCGCGCTTAGGGTGATGTCCCAAGCGGCATCAGCCGGATCGCGGTCCAGTTCCTCCCCAATGGTCACCAAGTTCATCCCGTTAAATTGCTTATACTCTTCAGAGTTGGCGTTTGCGAGAACAACATTCTCCCATCCTCCCGAAGCTCTGACTAAGCTCTGCCATCCCTCCAGCCCTGCTAAGGTCTCTTTTTTCAATTGAGCGCGCATTTTTGGATCAGCTAGGATTTTAAAACCTTTTTCTGAGCCTTTCTTGAAAATCCAAGAAGGAGCTGTTGCCTCTAATCCTGTCCCGCCGGCCGTATAGGGATATACGTCAACGGCGATGTCCACGCCCCGCTGCCGGGCGTCATCAATAACCTGGCCGGCGTCTTTCATGAGTGTGCCCCATCCAGGTTGATAAGCAGCTTTCAGATGAAATATTTCTACGGGGATACCGCTCTCCTCACCGATCTGAATGGCTTCTTCCACTGCCGAAAGAAGTCCCTCTGACTCATCGCGAATGTGACTTGCATAAATTCCATCATACTCAGCCGCAATTCGAGACATAGCAATGAGTTCGTCCGTCGTATGGAAGGCAGAAGGAGGGTAAATTAGTGCCGTCGTTATACCGAGAGCTCCGTTCTTCATGGCAGTTGCAACCAGCTCATTCATAGCTGCGAGTTGAACTTCAGTTGGGGCACCTTGTACATCCCCCATGACCGCAACACGGGCCTGTGTGGCGGAATAATAGCTGGCAAAGTTAACCCCAATTTTACTCGTTTCTAAATCTTTGAAGTAAGATGGAATTTTTTCGGCTGAGACAGGAAATCCACCTTCTCCTGCAACAACAGTTGTCACGCCCATACGCAATTTATTCTCGGCGCGGCCGCTTTCTAAAAAAGTGCTGCCTGATTGATCCATAGAGTCGATCCATCCGGGGGAAACATAAAGTCCAGCTGCATCAATTTCTTTCTTCCCAGACTTCTGGATTTTGCCAACCTCGACAATTTTTTTATCTTTTATACCGATGTCAGCTTTGAACCATGGATTCCCGGACCCATCAAGAACGCGTCCGTTACGGATGACTATATCATATTCATTTGCAGCCGATGAGACGAAACTCAAAGAAAGTGTTCCAAGAGCGAGTATGAGCAGAGCTAAAAGCCGAGCCGCCAAATAGCCAAACCGTTTGTTAATTCGTTTGCCTTGTAGGTTGCCCGAGTCTGAAAAAGTGGCTGCCATGAAACCCTCCCTAATTTTTGTACCTAGCGTCTTGATGAGAATGAGATACGGTTTAATTGTTTTCCGGTTATTCGGGCGCTCCCCACATAGAGAGCGGGCACAATACATTTCCGTTTTCGTATTTCACGGAAGGCACCCGGTCTTGTGCCAGAAATGTAGGACCATCAAGATCTACAATATCACAAATTTGCCCGAGAATGTATGACGGAGCCATAGCTAAGCTGGTTCCCATCATATTACCGACCATGACGCCTAAACCAAGTTCGCGGGCCCGTTTTTCTATTTTCAGTGCTTCCGTCAAGCCGCCGCATTTATCTAATTTGATGTTCACTATGTCGAACCGTCCCACTAAGCTCTCAACGTCTTTTAGTGACAAGGCGCTTTCATCCGCCGCGGTCGGTATTGGGCGATCGAGACCTTCCATATCCGATTCACGGCCCGTAGCGAGAGGCTGCTCAAGCATCGCAATGGAATTGACCAAAAGGGTTTCGTATAGGGCAGGGAGATCAGTCACTGGATAACCCTGATTGGCGTCAACACCAATCCAACATTTAGGGCGGGCCTGTCTCACAGCTTTAAGGCGCTCCGCGTCCAGCGCGACTTCACCCGTCAGCTTAAGCTTCAAGGCGGTCGCCGTCGCCATTTCAACCGCGTCCTCCGCCATTTTCTCAGGTGTGTCAGCCCCAATCGTTAGCGTCGTTTTCAAAGCTTGAGGCGTTTTTATATTCGCGAGTTTCCAAACGGGCGTTGAACTAATTTTGGCTTCTAAATCCCAGAATGCGCAATCCAATGCATTTCGGGCCCCGCCGGGCGGAAGCAAGTTTTGCAGCTCCTGACGCGTGGCTCCGTTTTCGATGGCAGCGCGAACGCCCTCAATTGTCGCGACCATTTCGGCAGCGCCTTCATTGTTGTAATATACACCTGCGGCTTCGCCTCTTCCGCAATGGCTTTCTGTTCGCAATTCGGCAACGAGTACAGTGGTTTTAATAAACTCATGTCCCGATATCCGGAATGGCTTTTTGTAAGGAAATTCTTCCAGTTGAATGTTTAGAGATAGTTTGTCGTACATGTCTTTTCCAATTATTCGTTGTGTCGAGATATTTAAATGCGCTAGGGTACGAATAGGCAATATTCCAAACATTGTCCTGATTAGGTTAAAATGAGTACAAATAGAAAAATGTCAACCGATGAAACCGTCCGCGAGTCCTTATGAGTAAGCAGCAAGTGACTTTGGGTCAGATTATTCGGGGGATTCGGACGGACAATAAGTGGACGTTAAAGGAAATGAGTTCGAAAACCGGTATTCCGGTTTCGACTTTGTCCAAGGTTGAGCATGATCGACTCACACTGACATACGACAAGCTTCAGCAATTGAGCTTGCGCTTAAATATCCGAATGTCCGATTTATTTGCGGAAAACGAGCCCACGTCTCAAAAGCCTATCATGGCGCGGCGCAGCCTCGGCACGTCTGAAGACGCGTTTCAGGTGAAAACAGACAATTACGATTATTACTATCTCTGTACGGAATTACGCCGGAAACGCATGATTCCTATACTGACAAGAGTTCGGGCAAAAAGCGTAGAGCAATTCGGCGCTTTGGAACAACATCAGGGAGAAGAGTTCATATACGTTATCGAGGGAAGTATTGAGGTTCATACAGACTTTTACGACGTCATGACCCTAGATGCGGGCCAATCTGTCTACCTCGATTCAACGATGGGGCACGCCTATATTGTTGCTGAAGGGTGTGACGAGGCGCTGATTATTGGTGTATGTTCAAGCGAAGAAGAGGGATTGATGGATTCGCTTGTAAATATGAACGGGCTTGGAATTTAACCCCCATTTTCTATCGACCCTATCTACTTAGACAATGTATTCCCTGGCTCTCTTCGCTCGGGACAAAGAGTGAAACGATCCGTGCGCAATTGGTGAATTCTACTGAATATTTATGAAAGACAGCCGGGGATCAGGCCTTATTCGTCTAGCTTGCTTTCCTATTTGCACACCATCTTCATCCTTAAGCCCAAACCCCAAATCCTATTCCCTTCCTAATAATCTTTTTCGTGTTGACATAGTCCCAATTGGAGCCAATATGTCCTGAATAGAGAAATACGGGGTGCCCCCGGTGTTGGTTCTCGGGTGAGGGGGATTTGGAATGCGCGTAATTTTATATATATTTCTGGCTTTTTCCTATTTGATAGCCTTGCCGGCCTCGGCGCAAGTGCCTCAATCTGACCTGCCCAACAGCCCCGTCCCGAGTGAAGAAGAAATCACCTCACCTCAGATGCCGACGCAACCTGAAAACGGCGAGCCGCAGCTTACCTATACTGATGTAAGTACTTGGCTAGATGGATACATGCCTTACGCACTCGATCGCGGCGGAATAGTTGGCGCAGTGATAGTCATTGTGAAGGATGGAGAAATTCTCTTACAGAGGGGCTACGGTTATTCCGATCTTGAAAAGAGATTACCTGTAGATCCAGAAGACACGCTATTCCGGCCCGGATCGGTCTCCAAATTGTTCACTTGGACCGCCGTGATGCAACTCGTCGAAGATGGGAAGGTGGATCTTGATGAAGATATAAATACCTATCTGGATTACGAAATCCCGCCTTACAAGGGCAAGCCAATTACCATGCGCCACATTATGACCCATACGGCCGGGTTTGAGGAACACATCAAGGGCCTGATTTCTCAGACGGAAGATCAAATTCGTCCGCTTGGGGACTATCTAAAAGCAGGCATTCCTGCGGGCATATTTGAACCGGGAACCATGCCTGCATATTCAAACTACGCAACCGGCGTGGCTGGGTATGTGGTTGAACGCGTGTCGGGAGAGCCTTTCGATACGTATATTGATAATCATATTTTTAAGCCTTTGAATATGGATGACTCGAGTTTTTCCCAACCTCTGCCCGGAGTCCTTATGCGGAAGATGTCGAAGGGATATAAAGCTTTACTAGGGCCGTCGCAGCCATATGAATTAGTGAATCCTGCGCCCGCAGGAAGTCTTGCCGCCAGCGGCGCGGATATGGGTAAGTTCATGATCGCCCATTTGCAAAATGGAATGTATCGGGGCGAGCGAATTTTATCGGATGAGACAGCTCGCCAGATGCACGACACAACATTCGAAGTAGTGCCGCCGCTCAACATGATGGCGCTTGGGTTTTACCAAAGTGATATCAATGGTGAGCGTGTGATTTCGCATGGGGGAGACACCACGCTCTTTCATTCTGACCTGAATTTGTTTTTAGATCAGAATGTTGGAGTATATATATCCATGAACAGCTCAGGAGTTGAGGGCGCTTCGGGCAATATTCGGACGGCCCTGTTCGATATGTTTGCAGACCGGTATTTTCCGGGTCCCGGACATACGGGCGCTGTAGATGAAAATATAGCTAAAAAGCACGCGGCGCAGATTGCGGGAACTTACACTGTCTCGCGACGCCTCGATAAATCTTTCATGTCTGTGCAGAACCTTTTCGGACAGATAAAGGTGATGGCCCAGGACGATGGTACGGTCATAGTGCCGTTTCTAACCAGCGCTTCGGGAAAACCCAAAGTTTGGCAAGAAATTTCCCCATATGTGTGGAAGGAAAAGTATGGAAACCAGCGACTTGCGGCTAAAGTCGTTGACGGAGATGTAGTTATGTGGAGCGTTGATGCTTTCGCGCCGACTATGATGTTTCACCCTGTCTCTGCAAGCAAGTCTTCGACCTGGTTGGTACCGTTCACCTATTTTTCTTTGATTGTATTATTGCTTACGGCTATATTTTGGCCAGTCGGAAAATTTGTGAGATGGCGATATAACTCTCCGCTAATTTTAGAGAAACGTCCGGCTTTGGCGCGGAATAGTGTAAAAACCTTCTCTTGGCTGACATTGTTGGTTCTTGCCGGTTGGGTTACCGCTATCTCCACACAGTTCTCAACATTTAATTTTAGCGCTAGCTTCGACTTAATTTATAGAGTCCTGCAGGTGCTGACCCTTATAGTTTTCCTCGGAATGCTTTTTCTGTCTCTCTGGAACGCTTGGTATGTCTGGACCAGCAAGCGCCGATGGCCATCGAAGCTATGGAGTATTGCATTGGTTTTGGCCTCGGTCGGCTTAGTCTATGTATCAACGGCCTATCACCTCATAGGGTTTAACTTAAATTACTAAAATCCATTTCGGGTTGGTTGAAACCTTGCCTGAATTTTACACGGAGAAACTCTCGATGAACGTAAGTTCTTTAAAAAATACAATTGAGGATAATGCGTTCTTCGATGCTGATAAGTTGACCGCCAATGATGCTCGACCACTGGTTCTTCCGCGTCCTTATCTATTGTTTCTCGGATCTGAAACAGATCCGGCCTTTGCGAAATCAGCCTATGGGTTGAAAGATTGGATACCCGAACAGTGCGTTGGCGAATTTAGTTATGGAGACGATCCCTTAAGCGTTGGATTACCCTTTGTGACGCCGGAAAAAGGACGTGAGCATGGGGCCAAATCACTGGTCATCGGTGTTGCCAATGCAGGCGGTATAATTCTTGAAGAATGGATACCACATTTGATTGATGCCATGGATGCGGGGTTGAGTATAGTTAGCGGTATGCACGCACGTCTGGCGGAAGTAGCGAGTTTAAAGGATGCGGCAGAACGCAACAAAGTTAAATTGATTGACTTGCGCTATCCGCCAAAAAATATCCCTGTTGGGACCGGCCGGAAACGTACCGGTAAACGGCTGCTCACCGTAGGAACAGATTGCGCCTTAGGTAAAAAATATACCGCGTTAGCAATTCATCGGGCTTTTGTGGCTCGCAACGTGGATGTGGACTTCCGCGCGACAGGCCAAACGGGTATAATGATTGCCGGAGGCGGCATGCCGATGGACGCCGTTATATCTGATTTTGAATCCGGGGCGGCAGAGCTCCTGAGCCCTGATGCTGCTGAAGACCATTGGGATGTCATAGAGGGGCAGGCGACCGTTTTACATCCGAGTTTTGCGGCAGTCTCCGTGGGATTGCTTTATGGAAGTCAGCCAGATGTTATCGTGCTTTGCCATGACCCAAGTCGGGAGACGATGCTTGGCTGCCCAGATTTTCCGGTCCCCACTATAAAAGAGACCTTAGAGATGACTTTGGCGCTGGGGCGGCGTGCAAATCCAAATATTCGGTGTGCAGGGATTAGCCTGAATACCAGCCGCTATAGCGCCGAAGAGGCGGAGCAGATCATAGATGCGTTGAATCAGGAAATGAGAATGCCGGTGGCTGACCCAATTCGCGGAGGTAAAAGCTTTGGGGACCTCGTTGAGGCTTGTCTAACGTAAGAGAAATGGCGGTAAGTTTCAGTCGGAGCATTCCGCTATACGCAGGCTCATGAGGAAATGCTTGATACTCTGATCTGAGAAACGAAGGATGCGTGACCGAATTTTGTAAACTAGGAGATATTTTATGACACAGATTGTGACTTTAAAGGGGGCGTTGATAACGGCCTCTCTTTCTACTCTTTTACTCGGGTCCTGCGCAAACACGCCGGGGGCAGTCCAGCCTTACGATCTGGTGATACGTGGCGGCACTATTTATGACGGCTCTGGTCAAGCGCCAATTATTGGCGATGTCGCGGTTGCAGGTGATAGAATAGTCGCATTGGGAAATGTTTCCGGGAAAGGGACGGAAGAAATAGACGCTACCGGGATGGCCGTCTCACCGGGCTTTATAAATATGTTGAGCTGGGCCACAGAGTCATTGGTTGTAGACGGGCGAGGGATGTCAGATATCAAACAGGGCGTTACGCTAGAAGTGTTTGGCGAAGGTTGGTCTATGGGGCCATTAAATACTGAAATGAAAGCCGAGCAAGCCGACCGACAAGGGGACTTTAACTATGATGTGAATTGGACGTCATTGGGCGATTATTTGACCTACCTCGAGACAAAAGGGGTTTCGCCGAATGTCGCCAGTTTCGTCGGCGCCACAACGGTTCGCATTCATGAGCTAGGAGAAGACGACGTCGACCCCACACCAGAACAGCAGTTGAGAATGGACGCTCTTGTTCGAGAGGCAATGAAAGAGGGAGCCATGGGCGTCGGCTCCTCTATGATCTATGCTCCGGCGACTTACGCTGAAACGCCAGAGTTGATCTCCCTTGTCACGGAAGCGGCCCAGTGCGGCGGTATGTATATCAGCCATATGCGCTCCGAGGGTGACAATATTGAAAAAGCCGTCGACGAACTGATTAATATTTCACGAGAAAGCGGCGCCCCAGCTGAGATTTATCATCTTAAAATGGCGGGTGAACGGAATTGGGATAAGCTACCCGTGATCGTGGACAAAATCGAATCTGCCCGCGACGAGGGTCTGCGCATCACGACAGACATGTATACATATACAGCGGGCGCAACTGGGCTGGATGCAGCGATGCCGCCTTGGGTCCAAGCAGGTGGGCATGATGCCTGGGTGGAAAGACTAAAAGACCCGTCCATACGTGAACAGGTCGCCCTTGAGATGAGATCGAGCCATGATGATTGGGAGAATATTTACAACCTCGCCGGAAGTGCGGATAGGGTTCAGCTGATTGGTTTTCAAAACCCTGATTTAAAGCCTCTTATTGGAAAAACCCTTGCTGAGGTTGCGAGGATGAGAGGAAAAACTCCGGAAGAAACCGCGATAGATTTGGTAATTGAAGATGACAGCCGGGTTGGAGCCGCATACTTTTTAATGTCGGAAGATAACACCCGCAAACAAACTGCGCTTCCGTGGATGAGTTTTGGCTCTGATGGCGGCGCTCCGGCTGCTGAAGGTGTCTTTCTCGAAAGCGGCACTCACCCCAGGTCATATGGAAATTTTGCCCGCCTTCTGGGGAAATATGTTCGCGAAGAGCAAGCGCTAACGCTTGAAGATGCAGTTTACAAACTGACAACACTACCAGCGCGGAACCTGGGTTTGAAAGATCGAGGGGCACTGGCCGAGGGTAATTTCGCTGATATCGTTATTTTTGACCCTGACACAATTTCAGACCACTCAACGTTTGCAGAGCCGCATCAATACTCGACGGGCGTAAAAGACGTGATCGTAAACGGTGTGCAGGTTCTCAAGAACGGGGAACACACAGGTAACATGCCGGGACGGGCTATACGCGGCCCTGGGTGGACTGGGTGGGAGGACGGCGGCGCATGTGCCGTTTCCAGCGTGGATTCTCCTAAATAGGAATAGGACTAAGGCTCAGGATTAGTCACTCTGAGCCATTTTGTTTCACTTTTCGCGGGCAGCTTGCGCTTGTGTGAGCAGTCTTAGTAGATTTCCGCTCCACATCTTTTCTATATCCGTCTCTGAATACCCTTCGGCCATAAGGCGATTTGTAATTTTTGGGAGGTCTGTGATATCTTCAATGCCTTGGAAGCCTCCGCCGCCATCCCAGTCGGCGCCAAAGCAGACATGATCTACACCGGCTATGTCAATTACGTGGAGGAGGGAATTCATATACCGCTCGAAATTATCTGACCAAAGGGGGTCTGATTGGTTCAAAGCCTGCCAGCGCCGGGACAGATCCGATTGTTCCCTCGGCGACAGGCTCGAAATTTGGTCGAGCTTGTCCCATAATTCAGACCGTTCCTCCGTCATGTTTATGTGTGAGAGGTAGATTGCACTGACACAAATTGCTCCGCCAGATTCGGCAAGCTTTCGAATGCGTTCATCATCTAAGTTCCGGGGGTGGTCAAAGAGTGCTCTCGGACTTGTGTGGGATAGCACCAAAGGTGTTTCTGACAATTCAACCATCTGATCAAAGGCGGCGTCCGAGGCGTGACTGCCATCAATTAGAATCCCGAGACGGTTCATTTCGGAGACCCAGTCGCGTCCCAAATCACTAAGCCCGCCATATTTAGTTTTGTCATTGGAGGAGTCTGCGAACTGGTTGTTCAGTGAATGGACTGGACCGGCCATCCGGACACCGCGATTATAAAATTCTTCGGCGTTGCTTAGTTCCAAGCCCATAGGATAACTGTTCTCAATGCTTTTAAATGCAATGAGTCGACCTTGAGAATTCAGCTCCTGCGCTTCAGATGCCTTCGTTACCAATCCTATAAAGGCTGAATTGGCGTCAATGACCGTATCGATTACGTCAGAACGACGCAAGGCTTCGGTTTTGGCAGCCGCATAACCCTCGTCTGTCAACGGACCTTGTCCTGTGAAGACGACAAAGAAACCACCGTCCAAATTTCCGTCCGCCATGCGGGGAATATCAAGCTGGGCTAAATCTTCCTCGAGAGTGTGACGATCGCCAAAACTCCATTCTGGCCGAGCAAAATGCACGGGCGTGTCCAGATGCGTATCCAGTGTAAGGAGACGGGCGTGTAGACCTGCTTCCTCCGCCGGGGCCGCATCAGGTGTTTGAACGCAACCGGTCAGAGTCGTAGAAAAAATTGCTGCCGATAACAGTAGTAATCGTACGCGATTTGAAGTGGATAAGTTTTTCATAGTCTTTCTCGCCAGATAGGAGATTAATTTTTTACAAAACGAAGATCATGAAAATCAAAGGAGAAGTCCGTAGTTTCAGAAACGGCTTCCATTCTAAGACCCTTCACGACTTCGTTCTCCACTTGAAAATTTAAATAAGCATCGGCGTTGAGAGTGCGATCAGGCCAACGCGCGACAAATTTGTCATCTCCCAGAGAAACGACCGACGCGTCGAAAATTTCGGAACGGCTCATATCTATAAACAGGCTTCCTTCACGGAGGCTTAGAGTCACATCGCCATACCAAGGATCAGTATAAGTGCCGACATACTCTTCAAGTTCGCGGGCCGGAGGGGCGGCGATATCTTTGGGTTCTGTTTCGACTAAACCTGCATCCTTACTGGCCATCTCAAGATAGGAATTGTAATAGTTTTCAGCATTTTCAATCCAGTCGAATTCTACTTCTGGCTTGGTAACGTCTTGAAGAATTTGTTTTCCGAAACCACTGACATAAGGGAGGAAGTCATTCGTCATGAGCACTACGGCGACATCCTTTTCGGGTAAGAGGGCAAGATAGGATACCGCGCCTAATAATCCCCCGCCGTGGCTGACGAGCAATTCCCCGTTGAAGTCTGCGACGCTCCATCCGAGCGCGTAAAGGCTAAAATGTGCATCTGCGAAACTGCCAATATCTTTGGGTACAGATGTCGGGGTTACGCCTGTCCATAATTCTTTGACCTGTTCCTCGGAAATCAAAGCGTCTCCTGATGCAGATTTTCCACGACGTAGCCAAAACTGTGCCCATTTTGCCATATCATTGATCGAACAACTGATGCCGCCCGCCGGTGCGGAACCGTCAGGAATAATATAAAGTGGGTTCAAAGGCTCAGCGGTTTTACCGCCTAAATTTCGCGTGTGTTGGGTGACGGTGTTATCGGACTTGATCGCCTCAGAAGGCAGCGCTTTGCAAGACTCCATATTTAACGGATTAAATAGGCGCTCTTCGATAGCGCCGGCCCATGTGCTGCCGCTAGCCCGTGCCAAGACGTCTCCGGCGACAATATACATTAAATTGTCGTAGGCGTATTCCGATCTAAAACTTGTGGCGGGCTCAATATTCTTAAAAACATTTAGAACGTCATCAACTTCGACGTATCCGTCTGGAAAGACAAGTAGGTCGCCCGCGCCGAGAGGGAGGCCCGAGCGATGAGTAAGTAAATCCCGAACGGTAAATTGCCGAGTGATATATGGGTCTGACATTTCAAACTCAGGAATGTATTTACGGACTGGATCGTCCCAATCTAACTTACCTTCGTCCACTAATGTCGCGAGGGCGGCCGTCGTGAACGCCTTGCCAACGGATCCGAAAGGAAAAATCGTGTCGGCATTTACAGGCTCTGACCCATTAATATTTTTAAGACCATAAGATTTTTGAAACAAAGTAGAGTTCTCCGATACCACGGCAACCGACATGCCCGTTATATTAAAGGCTTCGATGGTTTGTTTGGCGTAGGCATCAAGAGTTTCAGCCGAAAGGTTTGGAGCAGGGGAGGACACTTGGGCAAATGTTGAACCAGATGTCAGGATCGCCGCCGCGGCGCCTATTGTCGCCATTCCTTGAATATAGACTTTAAACTTCATTTCAGTCCCCTTTTACTTCTTAAAGATGATTTCAGTTATTGAGCTCTAACTACCCGTTTCAATAAAGCAGCCTTATTTTTTGATAAGGCATTCTAATATGATTTCATAGTGGTTTTTTAAAAGGCCATACCGTAAGAGACTCATTCATATGACTTTTGCATACCTGTAACATTGAGGGACGAGCGGACGTGACGACAGATACTGCCTATAACGATATTATGGATGCTATCGTCACGCAGCGTCTGGCCCCAAGTCAAAAAGTGTCCGAAAATATTCTGACCGACATGTTTGATATTAGTCGAACAACGGCAAGAAATATCATGGAGCAGCTCACAGCGCAGCAATTTTTGGTCTCAGTCTCTCCACGCATCACGCGTATTGCCGCCCTCACACTCATGGATGTGAAGCAAAACTTTGCGATCCGCAAAATGCTTCATCCCAACATTTTTGCAATGGCGGCCGGACAAATAAATTACAACGAGTTCGTCAAATTAAATAATGCGACAGACTATAAAAAATCCATCACGGAAGATACGGTAGCGTTGGAAGTCCTGAAGGCAAACAGGCGATTCAATGTCTATGTCGCGCAGCATGTCCAGTACCCCTTAATGATAGAATGGGTTCGACAACTCGAAAACACGGCAATGCGAATTTACTGGCTTTACATTAAAATGAAAGGGACCCTTCCTTACACTTGGGAACGGCAAAAAGATCTGTTGAAGGCGGTAAAGCATGATCAATCGACGGAAATTCGTAACCAGACCCATGCAATTTTATCAATCTGCGAAGAAAGAGTCCTTGAGGCGATCTTTCTGCACGACCAGCTCCTAAAGCAAGACCTACGCGTTAATAACCCCTAGGCTATCCCTTCGGTATAATCTAAGCACTGACACTTCCGGCCAGAGCGCGGTTGGAACGGCTTAGATGCACCTAAATTCCTATAAAAGTTGAGTGTGATAGAGGAGTTATCGACCCCTATAGTTACACATTGTTTTCTCAATAAAATGCTTTTTTTAACAATAAAAATGCTATAACAAAAAATAAGGCAGCCTTAATTTAACATTGCGTTGTGGGGTTAAGGGGAGTTTTAGGGGAGTTATGTTGCAGATCAGTAGAGCAGTTTTCAAAATTATTGAAATCAGTTTGCTCGACGATAGGTTACTCGGTTTATCTACAAATGATGTGGTCTGAGCTTGTTGTGAGCCGCAATATAGGCCCTTTTTAGACTTACTGTGTAGCCTTTGATCTGCCGCTAGATTCGTGACGGCGTTTCACCGTTTAACCTCTTAGCCGTTTGTTGACTAGGGAATGCGAGTTATGAGTTTAAAGTTGAATGTTAGGAAAGTTGTCTGGCCAATGAAGGTCCCGTTTCGGATTACGGGCCATATTTTTACATCAGCTGACTCTATCCGAGTAGATTTAATAGACGATGACTTGGTTGGGTCCGGAGAAGGGCTCGGCGCATATTACTTGGGAGAGACGGCGGACACCCTATTGGAGCAGGTCGAGTCCCTGCGGTCTGAAATCGAAGCCGGAATAAGCCTTGATGATCTTCAAAATTTGCTCCCGGCCGGCGGCGCGCGGAACGCACTCGATTGCGCTCTTTGGGATCTCACAGCCAAGCGGGAAAGAAAGTCGATATGGGAGTTAACGGGTATTGAACCTAAATCTCAAACGACAGTTATCACAATTGGGATTCAGGACACGCCGCAAGCGATGGCGGAGGATGCGGCGCGAGCGGCTTCCTACCCTGTAATCAAAGTAAAGCTGGACGGGGTTGACCCGGTCCCACGTATGCAAGCTATTCGGGCCGCGCGACCAGACGCTACGTTAATCATCGACGCGAATCAGGGGTTTACAATCGAAACCCTCCGGGACGTTCTCGGCCCATTTGCAGAACTCGGGGTGTCAATGATTGAACAGCCCCTGCCACGAGGCGGAGACGAAGCCCTGAGCGGTGTTAAATCTCCTATTCCGATTTGCGCAGACGAAAGTTGTTTGCATAGAGGAGAACTTTTCCAGGCGTTAGACCGCTATGATATGATCAACATAAAGCTCGACAAAACTGGTGGATTGACCGAAGCCTTGGCACTGGCAAAAGAGGCGCAAGCAAATGGGAAAAGGCTGATGGTCGGGAATATGGTCGGTACCTCACTTTCAATGGCCCCGGCTTTTGTCATTGCCCAGATGTGTGATTTCGTCGATTTGGACGGTCCGTTGGCTCTCAAATCCGACCAAGTCGTGCCCATGAAATATGTAGGCGCTGAGGTGTCGCTACCAGAACAAGGGTTATGGGGTTCGGCTAGATGATTGATTTAAATAATGTGGCGGTAGCATGATAAGTTCTACTAATGTTTTCGGCTTAATGGCCGTGCTACTCGTTCTGTCAGCCATTGCGACGAGGCTAGAAAGTACGCGGTGGGGCCGACGGATTTCCGGTGTTGGACTTATTCTCATCTTTACGATTGCCTCTGCTCATTTTGGCCTTATTCCACGATTCGCGCCGATATACGGCACGATCTGGACCTATCTGGTGCCCATGGCCATAGCTCTTTTCCTCTTAAAGGCGGACTTGGTTCGAGTGGTGTCCGAGGGCGGGCGGGTGCTAATAGCTTTTCTTGCAGGTATGGTCGGGACGGCATTCGGTGCATTGCTGGCGGGAATACTGCTAGACATTGGTCCCAACGAAGCCAGTCTCGCCGCTATTTTCAGTGCGACATATACGGGCGGATCCTTAAATTTTGTCGCGGTCGCAGAGGCCATTGGTTTTAATGATAAATCACAATTGGCTGCGTCCCTGGCAATCGATAATATTCTCGGTGTAAGTTTTATCATTGCATTAAACCTTGCGGCGGGGTGGAAATATGCCCAATCGCAATTCCCATGGCGCGCGGAAGGGTTGGTAGTTCTTGGCGCCGCAAATGAGATTGAAGAAGACGGTCCTATAACGTTGAACGGATTGCTTGTTGGTTTGGCTGTCGCCGCGACTGTCGTTGCTCTTTCTGAAGGCCTCGCGGCGTGGATTGGTTTTCCTCAATATAGCCTGTTGGTGTTGACCATCATTATGACTCTCGTTGCGACATTGGGGCGCCGGTTTGTTGCTCACCTTCGGGGCGAGGATATTGTCGCCATGATTTTCATGTACCTGTTCTTTGCAATCATCGGCGCGGGGGCGGATATTTACGGCATGTTGTCTGCGGCTCCGGCCTTATTTGCGTTGGTTTTGATCATTTTCACAATGCATCTCGTTTTTTTATTAGCGGCAGGCAAGATATTCAAACTCAATTACGGTGAGTTGATCATAGCGTCGCTGGCTTGTGTTGGCGGCCCTCCTATCGCAGCCGCGATCGCCATTTTATTCAAATGGCGTAACCTTGTTATTCCGGGAATTCTGACGGGAATATTGGGCTATGTCGTTGGGAATTTCATCGGGGTCGGAATTTTTGCCGTATTGGGGGGCGTTGCTTCATGAGCGCACCTGACTTTCAACTAGACTGGAGGAACTATGACTTATCGTAAATTCACAAGGGGAGTGATGGTCACAGCCATGCTTTGTCTGGGATTGCCATTTATGGCTCAGGCTCAGCTTGAGGGGCTGGAAGTTCCAGTGGACGAAACCGAAACGGAAACGATGCCGGCCCCCCTAGAGCCGCAGCTGAACGAGGACGGACTGCCAATATTGACCAAAGTCGACGTCGACACATGGTTGGACGGCTATATGCCCTACGCCCTGGAAACCGGTGAGATTGCGGGGGCCGTTGTCTCGGTTGTTAAAGACGGGGAAATCCTGACAAGCCGCGGATTTGGATTTGCTGATTTGGAAACGCGCCGTCCAATGGACGGTGAAGAGACGATGATACGGCCCGGATCTGTCTCGAAGCTCTTCACCTGGACGGCGGTCATGCAGCAGGTGGAACAAGGCAATATCAAATTAGATGAAGATATAAACACCTATCTTGATTTTGAGATAGAAAGCCCTTCGGACGAGCCGATAACTGTACGCCACCTGATGACACATACGGCAGGTTTCGAAGAAGTTGTGCGCAATCTCATTCTTACTGACCCTGATCAACTATTGACCCTTGAGGAATATCTAAAAGCTTACATACCGCCTCGCGCTTTCGCGCCCGGAACAACGCCGGCCTATTCAAATTATGCCACAGCTGTCGCGGGATATATTGTCGCTCGGGTTTCGGGTATGTCGTTCGAGGACTATATAGACGCGAATATTCTACAACCATTGGACATGAATAGTTCGACCTTTGAACAACCCCTTCCAGCGAGGTTTGAAAGCCGAATGTCCAAAGGATATGCTGACGGAGCAAATCCCGAAGCGGGAGAGTATGAACTTGTTCCTGCCGGACCGGCCGGTTCCTTGGTCTCTACAGCGTCTGATATGGCGAAGTTTATGATTGCTCACCTTGATGAAGGTGGGCCCTTATTAGAGCCTGAGACTTCCGAGCAATTAATGAGTCCGCAAATGGATATTACGCCGCCGCTCAACACAATGTCGCTCGGCTTTTATAAGCAAGACTTTAATAATTTGCGCAGTCGTGGCCATGGCGGCGATACAATGTTCTTTCATTCGGACCTTTACCTCCTGTTGGACGAAAATGTCGGGTTATTTATTTCCATGAACTCTTCCAGTCCGATGGTCGGGGTTCTACGAGGTGAACTGGCAAATAAATTTGCGAAGCGTTATTTCGCAGATGCCTCCATTGAATTTGAGCCCCGCTTGGAGACAGCGAAAGTACACGCGGCCCAAGTTTCTGGTGTTTATGAATCTTCGCGTTCTTCTGAAACGTCATTCCTTGCTTTGGTCAGGTACCTTGGCCAATTTCCGGTGAGCGCAGATGCGAACGGGGATCTCATTTTACGCACCCTCAGCCCGAACCCCGGACGCTGGCGTGAAGTTGAGCCATATGTTTGGCGGCGTGTAGGCGGGCATGAAAGATTTGCAGCCAAACTAAATGAATCTGGTGACGTGAGCCATGTAACCTTCGAACCGATTTCGCCGTTCACGATATATATGAAGCCGCCATGGTATCGCTCTTCTGCACTGCTAAATCCGCTCTTATATGCTGGCTTAGGATTTCTTTTTCTAACTGTGTTGTTCTGGCCGGTAAGAGCGATAGTTCGTCGCCGCTTCGGCTACACATCTGTTCAAGAACGTCGTGAAACCCGGAGTTATCACCTCGTGCGTATCGCGATCCTCTTTCTGTTCGGCGTGCTGGGCCTGTGGATGATGATTCTCAGTTCCCTGGAAGCTGATTTGACAAGCCTGTCGGGATCGTTTGATACCAAACTGATAGTCACCCAGCTCGGGCAAGTCTTTTTCTACATAGCGTTGGCCCTGTCCATATGGAACGCATTCGTTGTCTGGACGTCACGCCAAAGCTGGTTTGCTAAACTTTGGAGCGTTGTGCTTATCCTGTCGATTCTGGTGGTAATCTGGTTCGCTTATATTAGCGGGCTGATGCATATTGGTACGGGATTCTAAATTAGTAGCGTCTAATCTAGCGCATCGCTGTTTCGGCGATGCGAACATTTGGATGTGATGAGTGACTTCCAATTAGCCCTTGGTCCGCTTTTAACGCTGCATATGTTAAATGCTTCGGTTCGAAGATCACGAATCAAGCGCCGTTTTGTGAAGCTAAAATAGAAGTCTGCAATGTGGTTGGGCCGCAGGACTGACCCTGATAAAATTCTTTGGAGCAGCGTGTTCGTTGCGGGCGCTAGGAAAAAAGCCTCGTGGTATATGCTGGCTTTGCCTCGCAATGAAATTTGCGATTTTAAACACAAGTTAGATCGAATTGACCCCAGAGTGATCCGCCCCTCAAGGCCCAG
Organism: uncultured Hyphomonadaceae bacterium; assembly: GCA_963972195.1. Taxonomy (GTDB): domain Bacteria; phylum Pseudomonadota; class Alphaproteobacteria; order Caulobacterales; family Maricaulaceae; genus Litorimonas. The sequence goes on from CAXATH010000007.1 coordinate 30,220, forward strand.
ATCAAATACGTCAGTACAAGTATTCTAAGATGTTTAGGATTTTGCCAAGGGAGAGCTTTGCTCGCACCCACTTAATGAATCCCCAGCGATTTATTGTGCCTCAGATTTCGCATGCTTTATGAGTTTAATGACGCCCCAAGTCATTACCGGTAATATAAAGACGGCGATGAAAATATAGCCCAAAGCTGTGTAACCCGTCGCTATTAAAGCAATCAATCCGAAATGATCCGCCACAAAAATACATCCAATCAGCAAAATCACAGAACATAAAATGCGTGTTTTTGTGTTTAATTCGGTACCCCTTCGGGACTCGACAATACCCGCAATCCTTTCATTTATGGAATGTACGGCCCCCACACTACTCTCAAGAAGGGCAGTGAAAATCATCAATTGAAACGCAATTTGGAAGAGGGGACTACCGATTTGCTCAAGAATATAACTAGAGGGTAGCGTCTCAGTTTCGATGCCCGGGAAAAACGCCACCATTGCGACAAAGAACATAATGGCTGGCCACATAGCTAATGGCCCTGCAACAAAACCAGCAATGAGAGCATCCTTACGACTGGTTAGGTGACGTAATAGGGGTAAGATAACGATTGCCCCTACAACATTATAGCTGCTGAAAGTGAGGCCTCCTAAAGCCCATCCTTCTTTATTCGCCGGCAGAGAAAATCGTTCGGCAATTTGATCATGGAATTTGGTAAATGCCAAAACCATAAATACAATATAGACGAGATATATTAGGGGCGTCGCGTATTTGAAAAGTTTTTCGACTGAGGCATTGCCTAACGAAGTCGTGATCACGACGGTCACTGCGAGAGCGAGCGTCCCAACTATGACGGGTAAGCCAAAGGTGGCGGCACCGATTTCTCCCGCTGCAGCGCCAAAAACAGCTAAGACTAATACGATAAATAACACAAAAGCTATTTCAAAGACTATCCAGCCTTTACCCAGCAAATTTGAGAAGAAACTGCGATAGTCAAAGGCATTAAACGCTTGGGCAAAAGTAAATGTCACCGCGCAAATCAGGCTCCAAACCAGCATAGCTAGTATAATGCCAGCCAGTCCGCCCCAAGGACCGGCACTTAGAAAAAATTCTGCGAGTTCACGGCCCGTGGCGTAGCCCCCTCCGATGACAAAACCTTTAAAGGCAAAACCGGGAAGCAGAAAGCGCTGAAAGAAACTTGCTTGCTGACCGTCTGCTCCCACGGACATTATTTAACATCCAGACAAGAAGTAATCAGCGCTTCGAAGGCCGGGCCTTTTCTAATTGGGTCCGCGACAGGCAATCCTAAACGTTCTGCTTCAAGCTTCATCAATTTTTCTGCTTCGATATCCGACATTTTTGAAGTGTTAAAAGCAAACCCTCCGCACCGAATATTGGGGTTGGTACGTTTACCAAGTAATGTCGTGAGATCAATTATCTCTTCGAGAGAGGGAATTGGAAAATTAGGGAGGCCTAAAACGGCATTCCGGTCTGGGTCATGACAGACCACGAAGACATCAGGTTGACTGCCATGCAATAAGCCCAACGAAACAGCGGCGTAAGCGGGGTGGTATAGCGAGCCCTGTCCTTCGATGACGTCCCAATGCGTTTCGGGAGCGTCAGGGCTTAGCGCTTCTGCCGCCCCCGCTTCGAAATCGGAAATAACCGCATCCATTGGAATTCCACTCCCCGCAATCATTATGCCTGTTTGTCCGGTGGCGCGAAAATCAGAATGAATGCCCCTTTTGCAGAATGCCTCATTGATAGCCAATGCCGTGTATTTTTTTCCTAAGGCGCAGTCAGTTCCAACGGTAAGCAAGCGTTTTCCAGTGCGCTTCTTGCCTGTTCCAACACTGATATCTGTTGGAGGAACGCGTATGTCGATTAATTCTTGTCCGTTTATATCCGCAGCGTCTCGCAAATCCGCTATATCTTTCAATCGCCCATGCATGCCGCTCACAAGGCTCAGACCAGATTCGAGTGCTTTGACCAGAGATGGAATCCATTGATCGGGTATCACGCCGCCGGGGTTGGCAACGCCAATCACCATAGACTTGGCTCCGACCGCTTTTGCTTGTTCGGGTGTTTTAAAAGGTAAACCTACGCTCACCGCCTTCTCGGAACAGCTATACTCCCCAATACAAAGGTCTCTGGCCCAATCTTTCAGCCCAAAGGCGGTTTTCGCATAGGCTGCTTCGGATATGTCTCCAAGAAACACCAAATAGGGGGTGGGGAGGGTGGTGACATTGACTGTAATTGCAGGAGTTGACGGGTTTTTGAGCATCATGTCCTCAGAACAATTCAGACTGTATCTGTCTATTTCCATGTGTTTTGTAGTAGGCGTTTAAAATTGTTTCCGAGAACGGCTTTAATGTTTTCATCCGAGTAATTCCGTCTGATGAGCTCTTCGGTCAAGTCGAACATTTTCAAAGGGTGATCAAATCCGTCTACGTCGATTTTCTCGCGGAAAGCATAACTCCCTTTGTAGGCGGCGCGGAGCATTTTGTTCTGTTCCGGTTTCATATCATCATATCCGTAAAGGTCGGAATCACTTCCGATCCCCACGTGATCGATACCAATCAGACTAATGATATGTTCAATGTGATCGACGATGTGAGTGATGTTCGTCGGCTCTGTTTTGCTAACGAATTGGCGGACGCCCGCCACGCCCATCACGCCGCCATTTTTACCCAAAGCCTTGATCGCATCATCGGTTTTGCTCCGAGGGTGCCCGGAAATCGCGCGGCAATTGCTGTGGGTGTAGGCAATCGGAACAGTGGCAAGGTTGGACGCGTCCAAGGTGGTTTGATCGCCGCTGTGGGAAACATCAATTAACATTCCAACCGATGCCATGGCCTCCATGATTGCAACCCCGTAGTCACTCAACCCGCCGTCTACACGTTCCGTGCTGCCGGACCCGAGGCGGTTTTGACTGTTATATGTCAGTTGCGAACAACGCTGCCCCAAGTGGTAAAATGTTTTTACATCTTCAACTTTGCGGAAGTGATCCGCATTTTGAACCCCCATAATTACGCCAATCCGCCCGGTTGCTTTGGCGTGTTCAAGATCCTGCATCGAGCCTATAAGGGCGAACACATCCGGGCTTCGACCCGCATATCCCTGCCAATTTGCCATGTAGGCTAATGCGTTTTCATAGGCATTGGGGCCGCCAAGTCCGAAAGCGTTGTGAAATCCGGTAATGCCGGATCGCTTATAGTCCGCGATCGCCTTTTCGCTGGGCGGTTTTGTATTGGCGTCGGGAGAAAAGTCCATGTGCAACGGGGCTAACATATCGAGAACTAAGGTTTCGCCCACCAAATCTATTGACCGTTTTGAATATTGGGTTTGTGCCGAGCCGAAAGCATATTGACCCATATTGACCATCGGAAAGGCAATGGCGGCTCCTGCCCCGGAAGCGAGTATTTTTCGGCGTGTCAGTCCATGCGGTTGGGTCATTAATTTCCCTCGAAATCGTTATATCCTGATTAGGACGATAGTTACCCAAAATGAGAAAAGTCAATTAAAATCTTTATAAATTCGTTGGCCTGACGGCTTTCCAATCCTGATTTTTCTCAATTTTTACATGTGTGTGCGCTTAAGATGTTATTGACAAGTCCTGATTGAGAGACTTATGTCCTGATTAGGATAACATTAGGTTTCGGGCTTTAACTAGTATGACCAAAAGACGTAATATATCGCTGCATGTACCAGACCCTGTCTCTCGCCCGGGAGATGCTCCGAACTTCTCTGAGCTGATAATTCCGGAAGCAGGGTCAGTTCAGAAACCCGCTTTTGATTCCAAAGAACAAACGCTTAGGGACTTGCCTTTTGCATTGATAAGAACTTTGGATGACAATGGTTTAGCCAAAGGGGATTGGAAGCCCGAAGTGGAGAATGATGACCTCATTTTTGCACTCGAAACCATGATTCTAAACCGCGCGTTTGATGCCAGAATGTTCGTTGCTCAGCGCCAGGGGAAAACCAGTTTCTTCATGAAAACTTCGGGGGAAGAGGCACTGGGAGTCGTGCCATCCATCGCCCTCAGATCAGATGACATGTGTTTTCCGACATACCGGATGGTAGGATGGCTTCTGGCAAGGGGCTATCCCTTAACAGACTTGATGAACCAAATTTTTAATAATGCCGCCGACCCTTTGCAAGGTCGTCAATTGCCGATCCTTTATTCTGCGCGAGAGTATGGGTTTTACTCCTTATCCGGAAATGTTGGCAGCCGTATAGGACACGGCGTCGGTTGGGCGATGGCAAAAGCATATCGGGGACTGGATAGCTTAGCGATGGCCGTTATCGGCGAAGGCACCACGGCAGAAGGGGATTTTCATGAATCTCTTACATTTGCCAGCGTGTACAAAGCGCCAGTTATTCTCTGTGTAACCAATAATCAGTGGGCGATTTCCACGTTCTCAGGGATCGCAGGAGCGAATGAAACGACCTTTGCAGCCAAAGCTTTGGGCTACGGCATTCCGGGTCTGCGCGTGGATGGGAATGACGTTCTGGCGGTATGGTCCGTTATGCAGTGGGCCGAGAAAAGAGCAAGGGCGGGGCTCGGTGCAACCTTAATCGAATTCTTTACCTATAGGGCTGAAGGTCATTCCACCTCAGACGATCCAACCCAGTACCGCCCAAAAGACGAAGCCTCGGCCTGGCCACTTGGAGATCCCTTGGAAAGACTAAAACAGCACTTAATCTCTCAGAAACTATGGGATGAAGCGCGCCACCAACAGGCCGTCGCAGAAGCAGAAGCGAAAGTGAAAGAAGCTTCCAAAGCGTCAGAAGCAATTGGCGTTCTCGGCACTTCAAAATCCGGAATCGAAGAAATGTTCAATCACGTTTTCGAAAAGCCCGATTGGCGAATTCTGGAACAAATGAAAGAGCTCGGACTTTAACATGCCTTCAATGAATATGATTCAAGCGCTGAACAGCGCACTTGATGTGATGCTCGAACGTGACCCGGATGTACTCATTTTTGGAGAGGATGTCGGCTATTTCGGAGGGGTTTTTCGCGTGACAGACAAACTCCAAGAAAAACACGGGATACAGCGCTGCTTTGACGCGCCAATCTCGGAAGGGGGAATAGTCTCGACGGCAATTGGCATGAGCGCGGAAGGATTGAGACCCGTTGTCGAGATTCAATTCGCGGATTACATTCTTCCTGCCTATGACCAGTTAGTTTCGGAAGCGGCGCGTCTTCGCTATCGTTCCGGAAGTGATTTTACCGCGCCAATTACCGTTCGCTCACCCTATGGGGGCGGAATATTTGGCGGGCAAACCCATAGTCAGTCACCCGAAGCTATATTCGCTCATATTACAGGGTTAAAAACCGTCATTCCTGCAACACCTTATGATGCAAAGGGCCTCTTGATTTCCTCGATTGAATGTAACGACCCGGTGATATTTTTAGAGCCAAAGAGAATCTATAATGGCCCCTTCGATGGCCATCACGATCAGCCTTTGAAATCTTGGAAAGAGTATCCTGAAGCAGATGTGCCGGAAGGGCATTACACCGTGCCACTCGGCAAAAGCCGGATCGTCCGAGACGGAAGCGATATTACCGTCTTAGCCTATGGGACAATGGTTTACGTGGCCGAAGCGGCTATAAAGGAAGCGAATATAGACGCCGAATTAATCGATTTGCGTTCCATTGTACCCTTGGACATAGACGGCATAGTTGCCTCAGTAAAAAAGACGGGACGCTGCCTGATTGTTCATGAAGCTTCTAAATTCGGCGGTTTTGGCGGCGAACTTTCTGCTTTGGTGACAGAGCGTTGCTTCTATTATTTGGAGGCGCCCACGCAGCGGGTTGCCGGATGGGACACACCTTATCCGCACGCCTTTGAGTGGGACTATTTTCCGGCCCCGAGCCGCATAGTCAAAGCCCTTGAAAAGGCGATGAAAGTATAAGGTGATCTTTTAAATGGGCAAATTCTCTCTATCACCCTTTAGCCCTCAAGAGGGAAATTTCTATAAGTGTATGAGGTTGGTCGGTTTGGGCCAGAGGGGACTGGCGGAGACGAAGGGATTCGAACCCTCGATGGGCTTTTGGCCCATACTCCCTTAGCAGGGGAGCGCCTTCGACCACTCGGCCACGTCTCCGTCGGCGGGACTAGCGAATTGCGGGGGCAGGGGCAAGCTATAACTGCGTTGAAACTGCGAGAATATTGAGCGGACTATATTGGGAAGTTTTGGGTGACATCGACGCCGTAGATTTTGTCCAATCTGGAAAAAGAGATCGCCGGGATTTTCGTAGCAATTTTAAATTTAGCCCTGCGTAGGGCGCGGCCTATTGCGGTGCTTTGGTGATACAAAGCCGCATTGTTTCTGGAAATCATTTGTAGTTGGGTGGTGCGAGGTTTCCTAACGGTTTCATAATCTTGGAGCGCTTGTGGAATATTTGATGTGTTATGATGTAGGCAGTGCGCCAGAACCCAAGCGTCTTCGATGGCCATGGCGGCGCCCTGAGCCATAAAAGGGAGCATGGGGTGGGCAGCATCGCCCAGAAGTGCCATCCGTTCCGTCGTCCATGTCTCCAGAGGTGGGTGATCAAATAGCCCCCAGAGATAAGCGCTTCCACACGCCTCGATCAAAGAGGTAACGCGCGGATCCCAGTCCTTGAACGCGTTTTGCAACTCGTCCCTATCCGCCGGAATGTCCCAACTCTCTTCGACCCAGTCTGCCCGTTCCTGAACGGCAACGAAATTAATCATCTCTCCACTGGAGACATAATAACTGACAAAATGCTGTCCGGGGCCGAGCCAATTATTTGCGGCGAAGGGGATCGTGTCCGGTGGTAGATCCGAGGTCGGAACCAGTCCTCGCCAAGCGACTTGTCCGGTAAAAACAGGTTGGCTCCGTCCGGCAATTTTCTCTCGCAGTTCTGACCGAACGCCGTCAGCGGCGATCAGCACATCACCTTCGTAAACGCCTCCGTTTTTTTCGATCCGTACATCAGTTTCTGTCTCCCTGACGGAAGAAATTTCGGAGCCGAGGTGGGTTTTCACGCCGGCTTCCTGGGCTGCCTCCGCAAGGCAGTCTATCAGGTCGGCGCGATGTATATGGAGGTATTTGTGGCCGTATCGCCGTTCATAAACCTCCTTCATTTTCGTCGTGAGCAACGTCTTGCCGAATTTGTAATCCCGTAAAATTCCGGCTGTAGGTTCACAGCAATTGGCTTCAATCTCTTTACTTAAACCCAAAGAGGAAAGAACCGCCATGGCGTTTGGACTGAGTTGCAGACCTGCCCCGACATCACTAAATTTTGCCGCTTTCTCAAATATTTCGACGTGTACGCCGTTTTGTGCAAGAGCAAGGGCGGTCGTCAGGCCACCAATACCGGCGCCGATGATAATAACTTCGAAATTACCCGTTTTCAACTTGGCCCACTTTCAATTTGCATGACCGCAATGTCTGAATGCGGGTTTGATATGACGTGTAGCGGATATAGATAGGTTCGCAAACAGCATCGTGCCCAGACTTTGGGGCCGATCATTAAAAGGAATATTATGTCTCCGCTTTTTAAACCCTTTTCATTAAAATCTCTCGATCTACCAAACCGTATCGTCATGGCCCCCATGACCCGCTCCATGTCGCCGGATGGCGTTCCAACGGAAAGCGTGGTTGAGTACTATAAAAAGCGTGCGGCCGCGGATGTCGGTTTAATCCTGTCGGAAGGCACGACGATTGACCGACCCGGCGCGTCATTTGACCCTAAAATTCCAAATTTCCATCAGGAGGAAGCCCTGGCAGGCTGGAAAAATGTCATTGAAGCGGTGCATGCGGAAGGCGGCAAAATGGGGCCGCAAATCTGGCATGTCGGTATGGCGAGAAAGCCAGGAACCGGGCCTTACCCAGAGGCTTATTCTGACAGCCCTTCTGGTATGACCCACACAGGAAAACTCGTTCAGCCAGTCCCGACACAGGAAGAGATCACCGATATAACGGATGCCTATGCCGCAGCAGCGGGAAATGCTAAAAAGCTCGGATTTGACATGGTCGAAATTCACGGCGCGCATGGCTATCTGGTGGATCAGTTTTTCTGGGACGTGATGAACCGCCGCGAGGATAAATATTCCGGCACTTTGATTGATCGGGCGGAATTTGCGCGCGAAGTCATTCGAAAGTGCCGCGCGGAAATTGGCGAGGACATGCCGCTCTGCATTCGCATTTCGCAGTGGAAGCAACAGGAATATTCCGCAAAACTGGCCCATACACCTGAAGAACTGGAAGCATTTTTGACCAGTCTCACCGACGCGGGGGTTGATATGCTCCATTGCTCGCAGCGCCGCTTCTGGGAGCCAGAGTTCGACGGATATGATCTTAATTTTGCCGGGTGGGCCAAGAAACTGACAGGTGTTCCTACAATTTCTGTCGGGTCCGTTGGTTTGAAAGGCGATTTCTTTGGCGCGTTTCAAGGGGAAGGCTCGGAAGTCGCGAGTCTGGATAATCTCTTGGAGCGTATGGAGCGCGATGAGTTCGACCTGATTGCTGTCGGGCGGGCGCTCATCCAAGACCCACATTGGGTCACGAAAGTGAAAGAGGATCGTTTGGAAGATTTGCAAGCCTATAGTGCGGAGTCGTTGAAAGTCTTGACCTAGACAAGTTTCCTCCCCTTAATACGGAAAAAGGGGAGCTATATGACGATAATTTCTAAACGCGGCCTTATCGTTTTGGGGGCGGGCGGAGCGCTTTTATTATGGGCGTGCCAAGCTCAAACGAATTCAGCTGATGCCCTTCAGGAGGGCCGCGCCCAAATGCAAACTACCGAGGGTATGCGGCCGCTCGGGCGCTATGTTCGGACAGAGAGCAGCGGGTACAAAATGGGATGGCCCGGAAGCGGAGTCTCTCTGAGGTTTGAGGGGAAAACCCTCAGCGCCAACCTGACAGATGGCGGGGAAGGGATTATGGACCTCTCCGTAAATGGCGAAATGTCAGCCTTGAAATTAGAGCCCGGCACGAATAGCTACATCTTGGTTGATAGCCGAGCGCCTCAAACTTTTGATATTGAGCTGACGCGCCGCACGGAAGTCTACGATACGGGATTGTTTACGATTGAGTCCGTCGAGGCGGACGGCCCCATACTGTCCGGCGTCGCCCCAGACCGAAAAATGCTTTTTTTAGGCGACTCAATCACAGCCGGATTCGGCCTGCGCGGCGACACAAAAGAATGTGCATACACGCCCGAAACCAATGCGCCTTTGCAAAGCTATGCCAGTTTGACGGCGGATCAATTCGGCGCGGAAGCGCAGTTGATCGCTATTTCGGGGCGAGGGGTTGTTCATAATTGGGACGCCAATCCGGCCCCTGTTATCCCGTCGCAGGTCGATTCAGCATTGCCGGATAATGGCGGGCAGTGGGATGATACTCTGTTCAGCCCGGATGTTATCGTAACCGCCTTAGGCACAAACGACTGGTCCGTCATAAATCCAGGGCCGGAGAAATTCCGCTTAGGTTATAAGGACATGCTTGCAGATTTGCGGACGCAGTTTTCGGACGCCCACATTGTGACCGTTAACGGACCGCTTTTAGAAGGAGAAAAGCTAAATTCCGTCCGCGAGGGAATAGATTGGGCGATAAAGGAGCTTCGCGACCTGAACATTTCGACTGTTGATGTGAGCCTTTCTGAAACAGGCCTTAAATGGAGCTGTCTCTATCATCCGGGCCGGGACAGCATGAAAAAAATGGCCAATCAATTAGGCGCTCATATTGCGGCGCAAACTAACTGGTCTTATCCAGCCATAGAATTGCCCATAATGCCTCAACATGATCTTGCGGAAAGCGGGAAAGAGACATTTTCAAAAAGGCTCTCAGAAATAAAGGCGCTCCCTCAAATGACGGGCGGCACATTGTTGGCGGGTGATAGCATTACCCAGGGTTGGCGAGAGTTTGACTTTCTTGACGGGGATTTATCAAATCATGGCGTCGGATGGGATACAGCGATCGGTTTACGCGCGCGGCTCCCAGAAGTTTTACGACACAGACCGGATCAAATGTTCATTCTTATAGGCACCAATGACATTGGTTATAACCACACGGCCCAACAGATGGCCGGTCCGGTAAAGACATTTATTGAAAGCGTCTCCAAAGAAATACCCGAAACAAAAATTTATGTTCAGTCTATTCTTCCGAGGGAGCAGGGGGCCTTGCCATTTGTGAGAGAATATAATGAAGCCTTGAAAAATGTCGCGGCCGAAACGGGCACAGAATATCTGGACCTCACACCAGCCTTCGCAGCTGAAGACGATACATTACAAGCCGAGCTCACTACCGACGGTCTTCACCTGAATGAAAAAGGCTACAGAGTATGGGCAGAAAATCTTAACCCCATCATCAATTCGTCACACAAGCCAGATTGACAAATTCAATATTACCTTGTTTATAGGAGGCTCTGAAAGGGAGGATTCATGATTGAAGTTCTGAAAAATATTCTGCTTGCTATTATTGTCGCTCTGATGGCAATTCTTCTTGGCCTCTAGCCAGGATTAACGCGACGCGTTTCCGATGCTTCTCTCCCGCGGGTTTTCGTCGGGAGACTTTCTTTGTCCGCTTCACAATTTTCCCGAATATAGTCTATGTGGCTCGGCATGTATTCCGCTGAGTTGAACACCGATCTGTGTATCTCTTCCAACCGGTTGGCGATTTCGTCTTCAGAAAGAACATTCACAACGGGGTGGTAACTGTTTGGCTTTAACCCCTGACCGTGCATCACGGCGAGCCAGCTCGTTTCATTGAAAAGCTCAAGGTCTTCACGAAAAATTCGGCCGTTTTCTTTGAATATTTCCATTTTTTCCTGAAGTTTTTTGGGCAGGGGTATCTTTTGAACGTGTTGCCAGAACGGGCTGTCTTTTCGCGTCGTGGCCTTGTAATGAAGCACTAGAAAATCTCGCACCCGTTCATATTCCTGCCGCGTCCGAAGATTATAGTATTCAATGTCTTTTTGATTAAAGGCCTTATCTGGAAATTGCGCCATCAAGCGAGACAGGCCCGTTTGAATTAAGTGAATGGAAGTGGACTCCAGGGGCTCCATGAACCCGGCCGCAAGTCCAAGCGACAAACAGTTCTTGTCCCAAAACTTTTTTCGATGTCCGGTCACAAAACGTAAGTGTTTTGGATCGGCTAGAGGCTTGCTTTCTAGACTGTTCATCAATTCGGCTTCCGCGTCTTCCGCGGATAAAAACTTATCGCAATAGACATAACCATTGCCTAAACGATGTTGCAGCGGGATACGCCATTGCCATCCTGCCTCTTTCGCGGTGGCCCGCGTATAAGGAATTGGGTCGCCTGGCTGCTCGCAAGCGCAAGCCACTGCCCGATTGACGGGTAGCCATTTCGACCAGTCTTCATATCCTGCCTGAAGTGTTTTTTCGATTAGCAGTCCAATAAACCCTGTACAATCAATAAAAAAGTCGCCCTGAATGCTTTGACCGTCTTCCAGAGTTACGGCTTCGATATGGCCCGTATTCGAGTCCTGATCGACATCTGTGACGCGCCCCTCAACACGTTTCGCTCCGGCTTTTTCAGCAACTTCACGCAAATATTTAGCGTAGAGTCCTGCATCAAACTGAAACGCATAATGAATCTTTGAAAGAGGAGAGCGGGCGACATCCAAGGGCCGCATAAATTTGCTCTGCCGCGCGGCTACGTCTTGCAAATTGAATTCCGATAAATCGGGAATAGTCGGATTTTTCTTTTTTGCTTTCAGCCAGAAGTGATGAAAGTGTACGCCCTCCATATCCAGCCCATAAGCGCCGAAAGGGTGAATATATCTCTCGCCTTTTCGTCCCCAATCGACAAACTCTATGCCGAGCTTAAAGGTCGCTTGCGTGCGTTTCATGAAGTCATTTTCGTCAATGCCCAAAATTTCATTGAAGAGCGCGATCTTGGGAATAGTAGCTTCGCCGACCCCAACAGTGCCAATAGCTTCTGACTCAACGAGCGTAACTTTAATATTTGCCCGCGCCATCAGGGTGGACAAAGCAGAGGCGGCCATCCATCCCGCCGTTCCGCCGCCAATTATCACGATATTTTCTATTTGCCTGTCAGTCATAAAAGGCCCCTAAATGGCCATTTTTGAAGGACAATATCGGGAAAGGAATTCTTCATGCGACGGCATATGGGGGATATCTCGGTCCAGTTCAGATTTTATAGCGTTCAGTGCAGCGTCAATATCTCTTTCAGGCATCCCATCCACAATAGCGTTGTAACTTTGCGGAAGGACATTTTGACCTAAGAAGACCGCAACCCAGCTTGTTTCTGTAAATAAATCCCCTTCATATCGGAAAAATCGCCCTCGGCTTTTGAATAACTCAATCTTACGGGTAAGACTGTCTGGGACCGACATGTTACGAACGTAATCCCAGAAGGGCTCGCCGTGACGTTCATTCGCGACATAGTGCAAAATCAAGAAGTCACGAACTTGCGCAAATTCCATATCCATTAAGCGGTTATATTCGTCGATTTCTGTCGTATTAAAGCCGCTATCAGGAAAGAGTGCCAATAGACGACTAATGCCAGCCTGGATCAGATAAATGGAGGTCGATTCGAGCGGCTCTAAAAACCCGCCTGAGAGACCGAGCGCTAAACAATTCTTTGTCCACATTCTCTCACGCTGCCCCGTCTTGAAACGAAGCTGTTTAGGAGCGCCCAAAGGCGAAGTCTCAAGGGTGTGGAGGAGGGTTTCTCCTGCCTTTTCATCGGATAAATAACTCGAACAGTAGACATGGCCATTCCCCGTGCGGTGTTGCAGGGGAATTTGCCATTGCCATCCTGCTTGTCGCGCTGTTGCCCTTGTGTAAGGCGGTGTGTCCGTTTGTTTCTCGCTTCCGACAGCTAAGGCGCTGTCACACGGAAGCCAATGCGACCAATCTCTAAAAGGCGTTCCCATAACTTTTTCTGATAGGAGGGCCCGAAAGCCAGTGCAGTCTATAAAAAAATCGCCGCTCAAGGATTCGCCATTATCCAGATGAAGTGTCTTTATAAATCCGCTTTCAGAGTCCACATCGACATCGGTGATCTTGCCTTCCATCCGAACCGTCCCGTTGCGTTCAGAAAACTTTCGCAAATATGCGGCGTAAAGACCCGCATCAAATTGATAGGCGTGAGATAAGGTTGACATCAGGGATTTTGGATCGCGCGAGGGCAGGCAGGCTTTGCCTTGTTTTGCTGCCATAGCGGTCGCGCAATAATTCTCAATTCTTTCGGCTCTGCCTAGGGCGTGCATTTTGCGCCAGAATTGGTGAAAAGACATCCCCATCATGTCCCGCCCATGGGTACCGAAAGGGTGAAAATAACTCTCGGTTTCTTTCGTCCATCCCGCAAACTCTATTCCGTATTTAATCGTTGCGTTGGTCGCAGCCATAAACTCACGCTCTTCAATACCGAGCATTTTGTTGAATGTGGCAATATTGGGAATAGTAGCCTCTCCGACGCCGACAGTGCCGATGGCTTCGGATTCAACAAGAGTGATTTTTACCTGAGACGTATCCAACATACGGGATAGGGCCGCTGCCGCCATCCAGCCCGCTGTTCCGCCGCCCGCAATAACAATCGATTTTACAGGAGGCTCAGCGGACATTTGTCGAGCTCCCGTCACGTCCAATGGTTTCAGAGCCTAGGCAGGTTTTTTGGATGAAATCTGACGTCTCCGGCATTTGCGAGAGGGCTTTTTCGACAACTTGTTTGTAATTGTCTCGGAAGGATTGAATTTCGCTGTCGGTTAGACTTTTTGACATTAAGTTCAGTCCCCTCGGCCAATAACCCTGTCCTAAAAGCATGGAAACCCAATGATCCTGAAACAGCGTGTCCTCGTCCAGAACGGATAATCGCCCGCGGGCCGAGAACAGCTTAAGCTTAAATTTGGCGTTTTCCGACAACGTGTCTATCGACTGGCCCTTAAAGCCCGACGAGGCGAGCAATATGGATTGAAAGTCTGAAAAACGTGAAAAAAGTACGTTCATTGTATTATTAAACTCAGTACGTTCCGGTCCCATCGTCTCTCCAGAGGGAAAAAGCTTCAGAAATCGTCCGAGTGAGATTTGAAGTATCCTCGAGACATCGCCCAGAAAGGGTAAAAAACTGGGCAGCTTTGAAAGATACAAAGTCCGATCTTCCCATATATCAACGACCCGCTTACGCGATTTTATTAACTCATCTGGCGACATCGTTAGCTCAAATCTTGTGTCCTGAGTATTGAAAGAGGTTGTAATAACGTTGTCTGAAATGTGGTGGTGTACATGATTTTCCATGTGATGGTCTTTTGTTTCCGTTAGGCGACCGTTAAAATCAGGCGTGTCACATTCGATAATCAAGAAAGCATTGTCAGTTTCCGATTTAGACAAATTTGATAGCGGGCAAATGAAAACCCCGAAGGATTTGGCTTGTTGCAATAAAAGTTCGCGATATTTGACCGGATTTATTTGGTAGCCATAGCTGTAATCCCCAATGACCGGGCGTCCTTGACTGTCCGGGGGAAGAAACTTTCCCTCTCTCGCCATTTTAGCCGCGAGATTGCAATCCTCCCAATCCGAGAGCTGTCCCGAAGCACCAGACTTTTGCAGGGCAGCCATGAAACTCACGCCGTTAATCGACAAACCGTAAGGGCAATATGTATTGATGTAGTCATGGCCTTTTTCATCCGACACCCTGTCCCCTACAGAAAAAACGACGTCGCAATATCGAATAAAATCCACTTCTTTAATCTTGAGTAATCGATTGAACTCCCGAAGGTCAGAATGACATAACGCAAAGTGAACTTCGGATTTAAATGGTTTCGCATCGGTGAAACAGGAAATGCGATATAAATGGCGGGGCAGCATTCGGCCGAGATAGGCCCCGGCCAGAGCGGCAGCGAATCCGCTGCCTTTGACTATAATGTCGCGGGGAGATGTCATAGTGCGCGGCAATGGGCGTCAATATAGTCTTTGTGTGTGGACATTGACTGCACGGCGTGGGCGATGGTCTGAGACACGGAACCCAGCTGTCCGGATAATACGGTGTCCGGCATGTGCAGGCTGAGCGGATCCACATGACCCGGAACAATGTTTTGGCCAAAATAAACAGCTAACCAGCTCGGGTCTTTAAAAGCCCCCGTTTCATAACTGATAACGCGACCCGTCGATTTGAAGAGCTCAATTTTATGCTTTAGACTCTCTGGCAATTCCATAGCCGTTAGATACCGCCAAAACGGGCTGTCGTTCCGCGTGGTCGCGACATAGTGCAATAGAAGAAAATCTCTCACACGTTCAAATTCAATATCCATGAGGCGGTTATATTCCTCGCGGTCAACTTCGTAACTCGTTTGCGTTGGGAACATTTCGATTAAATTGGTGATGGCTTCCTGTATGAGATAAATACCGGTCGATTCCAGAGGCTCCAAAAAGCCGCCGGACAGTCCAATTGCGACACAATTTTTGACCCAGCTCTTTTGGCGCTGGCCAGTGGTAAAACGAAGTCGCTTCGGCTCGCTTAATTGCGTGCCTTCCAGATCCGACAGCATAGAATTTTCCGCGTCTTCATCACTGATAAATTCACTACAATAGACATATCCATTGCCGACGCGGTGCTGAAGAGGGATGCGCCATTGCCACCCAGAAGATTTTGCCGTGGCTTTTGTGTAGGGCAGTTCAGGGCCGACAGCTTCGCATGCCGCCGTCACGGCGCGGTCACAAGGTAGGTGATTAGTCCAGTCTTTATAAGGAACCTTCAGGGTTTGGGAAATAAGAAGACCGCGAAAGCCTGAGCAGTCAATGAAGAAATCTCCGCTGAGGGCCTCGCCCGACTCAAGAGTGACGGCCTCTATCACCCCGTTCTCCTTATTCTGCGTGACTTCATTTATTCGGCCTTCAATTCTCGTGACGCCGCGCGCTTCGCAAAACTTTCGAAGAAACGCCGCGTAGAGCCCAGCATCAAATTGATAAGCATAGCCATAAGTCGAGAGAACATTTTCCGTGTCGGCATGCGGCGTTTGAAACTTGTTCATTCTGGCCGCCATGACGGGCACAGAATATTGATCAAGATGGGACGGCAAACCCATTTTATGAGCCCGGCTTATATAATGATGAAATCCGGTTCGGTTAATTGGGAAACCGAAATCTCCGAAAGGGTGAATATAACTGTCGCCTATTTTCCCCCAATTATTAAATTCGATTCCCAGCTTATAAGTCGCCTTGGTCGCTTTCATCAGCTCGTTTTCATCAATGCCAAGTTTTCGATTGAAAAACCTGATGTGGGGCAGGGTGGCTTCGCCGACGCCGACCGTCCCAATAGCTTCTGATTCGACGAGTATAATTTCGAGACCAAGCGGAGCCAGAACGGAACAGAGGCCTGCCGCGCTCATCCAGCCGGCTGTGCCGCCTCCGACAATCACAACCTTTTTAACGGCTGCTTCGTCGTCGATTTTTACGGATTCCGAGTTGGTCGGCATCATTTATCCCCATGCGCTTTCAAGCGCTTTTCACCTTAAATGTCAGAGAGAAATGAAGCCGACAAGTACGAAATTCGCACTTTTCAGAGGAAATCGGCAATAAAATAGGCGCGACTGTGACATTTTCACAACAGTCTTGCCTTTTTGTAAGGCTTTTTAAGAATTGAATTGACAACGCTGTCACTTTTGGTTCTTGATAGGGGTAATTCTAAGAGTCGGCCAACGGCTCCTCACCATACTCAAGGGGATTAAAGTGAATTTAGAACCAAAAAACGATTTTGACCACTCGGCAATGATGCGCCGCATGCTTCGCGGTGGCTCTGCTGCTGTTTTGGTCGCGGCCATGATGACAACGACCGCTTTTGCACAAGATTCAGGCATTGAGGAAGAGGACGATGTAGACGAGATCGTCGCGACCGGTATCCGGCAATCCCTTCAAAACGCCCAGGACATTAAACGAAATGCGGACACTTTCGTTGACTCCATTACGGCATCGGACATTGGCGCTTTGCCAGACCGTTCCGTTCTGGAAGCGATTCAACGGGTTCCGGGCGTTTCAATTTCGCGCTTTGCGGCCGGTGACGATCCGGATCACTTCTCAGTCGAAGGTTCCGGCGTCGTTATTCGCGGTCTTTCTTATGTCCGTTCCGAATTCAACGGGCGCGACGCTTTTACCGCGAATAATGGCCGGGCCCTTGGATTCCAGGACGTTCCGCCAGAATTGGTTGGCGGTGTGGACGTTTTCAAAAACCAGACAGCTGACATGATCGAAGGCGGAATTTCGGGTGTTGTAAACCTGAAAACGCTTAAGCCGTTTGATCGGTCCGAAGACACATTTGCGGCAACAGTAGACGGAACCTATACAGACTTAGCGGAAGAATTCTCTCCCTCAGTCTCTGGTTTGGTCACGAAACGCTGGGATACAGGCGCTGGTGAATTTGGCGTGTTGGCGTCGGGTTCTTACTCTAATCTGAAATCCCGCTCAGATGGCGTGCAATTTGGCGGGCTTTACCCCTATAACCCATCATACACGGCCGCCGGGGATCCTAATGCTACGAATAATTTGCTCGCTCCGTCCGGCATAAATGTTCGAACTCAAGAGTTTGATCGAGATCGTATTGGTGCGACTGTCGTGGGGCAGTGGGGTTCCAATGACGGGAAATCTTTGGCGACGGTTGAATTCATCCGGTCTGAAAGTTCCAATGTTTGGACAGAGCATACTTTACAGAGTGAGGAAGATCCGCCCGCACGTGCTGGTTTCTTCAACCGTGGCGATTTCACGGCCAACCCACTGGGTAGCCCAACGACAGTTTGCCAAAACCGGGACGCTTGCGGCGTACAGGTTGCCGGCGACAGTCTTTTCCAAAGCGGCATTCTAACGGCGAACCTGTCTGGATTCAGCCCGGGAATTCGGATGACCCAGTATTCGCGTATTTCTGACACGGAATCTGTCACAAACGATTTGAGCTTCAATTTTAAATACACGCCTACAGATCGTCTGAAATTCAATTTTGACGCTCAGTATGTCAAGGCGACGACTGAAAACTCAGATATCAACGGCTTGGCCGCCCAATATCTTGATCAGGTTGTCGATTTGAATGGTGCCTCTATAAATCAGGGAAGCTATCCTGACCCCAGTATTGAATATGTTCAAAACCCAGGCAGCTCGTTCGGCGGTTTGACCGACCCTAACGCCACTTATTGGCGCGCGGCTATGGATCACTTCGAGGACTCCGAAGGTGACGAACTGGCGCTACGCGGGGACGTTCAGTATGATTTCGATACGGACGGATTCTTTAAAAGCATTCGCGCCGGTTATCGGTTCGCGGAACGCGACCAGCTCACCAAATGGTCTAACTATAACTGGGGTAACCTCTCAGAAGAGTGGGCCGGTGGGATCGTTGATTTCGCTCAAGTCAGTGAAAACACGGAAAGCTTTACCTTTGATAACTTCCGCCGCGGTGACGTTTTGCGGGGAAATAATGAGTTCTTGTTTATCTCAACCGACCTTCTCGCTGACTATCGGTCTTTTGTTGACTTCACCCAAGGTAACGCAAACTTCTCAGGCGCTCAAAACCACCTGAGAGGCTATGGTGGACGTGATGCATCAGGTAATTTGATTTACTTGGAAGGCGATGATCGTTTCATGCCGGGTGAGATTACGGATGCCATCGAAACTACCCATGCTATCTATGCGCGTGTTGATTTCGGTTCAGATTCAGTGGATGGATTGGGCGGTATTTCGGTTGACGGTAACTACGGCGTACGGATTATTACGACAAACCTCGAAACTTCGGGCGCGTCGCAATTCCAAACTCCAGGAATCTGTTCTCAAGCCAATGTTAATTTGTCAGCGGAAGCGGTTGCGGCCTGTCAGGTTCTCTCGCAACCCGCAACGGATGTGACAGCAGAGGTGGATCGGACAGATATTCTTCCATCCTTTAACGTTAAATTTGGTCTGTCAGATGAGCTAATTCTGCGACTGGCCGCCGCTCGCGGACTTAGCAGACCTTCTGTCGGACAGTTACGGGCTTTCCGGAACACGTCAGGACAGTTCACTGTTGAGCCCACACCAGTTGGAGCGGACCCGGATACCTTTGTTCCGGATGTTGAATTTAACCGTTATGTGGTTTCGGGTGGTAACCCGGCTCTTGAGCCGACCCTGTCAACCAATCTGGACGCCTCGCTTGAATATTATTTCAATGATGTTGGCTCCTTCACGGCGAGCTTCTTCTACAAAGACATTGAAAACATTATTGTTGTAGCAGATGCCCCGGGTAGTTCCATTGGCGGGCCGGTTGTGCCGGGCGCCACATATAATGGGCCGCAAAATAACGGCGACGGTAAAGTCAAAGGTTTCGAGCTGGCTTACCAGCAATTCTATGACTTCCTGCCGGGTATTTTCAGTGGGTTGGGTCTGCAAGCCAACTATACTTATGTCGACCAAACCGCGATTCCGAACTCCACCGCCGATATTAACCGGGCAAACGGGCAGCAGGATTTCGCGGATGCTTTCTCACCGTCAGGCCTCGAGAACCTCTCAAAACATACATTCAACATTGTAGGTCTGTATGAAAGTGACAAGGTTGAAGCCCGTATCGCCTATAACTGGCGCTCAGATTTCCTCCTGACCACGCTCGATGTTATTTCTCGCTTGCCGATTTATAACGAGAGCACAGGCCAGCTGGATGCGTCATTGAAATACCAGTTTACGGATAACTTCCAGCTCGGGGTTCAGGGTGTGAACCTTCTGTCAGAAGTGACGGAAACAACCAGCCAAATTAACCCGGAAGGCGACCGTTTCCTTCGGTCACGTTTTGAAAACGACCGCCGCGTTTCGTTGGTGGGTAGCTTTACATTCTAAGCAGCGGCTTGGTTAATCGCATAAAAGGCCCGTGACACAGTCTCGGGCCTTTTCCGTATCACAGATATCTTTCTTGACGGTGAGGGAATAATCTCGCTCCCGTCTCCCAAAATTTCTTCAGAGGTCCTTATGCGTCACTTGGTACTTTCTTCGTCAGTTAGTCTTCTGGCCCTATCCTGTCTTGCCGGGTGCGAAACACCGGCTTCGAATACAAGTAATCTAGATGACAAATCGGCTGCCATGACCGATGTAATGGCGGGACAGGTGAATCCTGAAATCTGGCCAAAGGTAGAAAGCCCCGTCGGCCTGAACCCTGAAATCGAACAGAGAATTACGGATATCATGTCCAAAATGACTCTGCGCCATAAAGTTGGACAGATTATACAGGCAGATATTGGGTCTATTACGCCTGAGGATTTGCGGAAATACCCCCTTGGCTCGATTTTGAACGGAGGCAATTCTGCGCCGAACGGAGACAATCGCTCTCCGGCTTCGGATTGGGTAAAGCTAGCAGATGAATTTTACGCAGCGTCCAAAGACGCTTATGGCGAGGGGGTTCCTTTTATTCCTATGATTTGGGGCACAGACGCGGTTCACGGACATAATAATATTCCTGGGGCGACAGTTTTTCCGCATAATATTGGTTTGGGCGCGACCCGTAATCCCTCCCTTTTAGGTAAAATCGGCGAAGTCACGGCGCAAGAAATTCGTATCGGCGCTCAAGAGTGGACATTCGCTCCGACAATTGCGGTCGTCCGCGATGATCGATGGGGGCGAACTTATGAGGGATATTCCGAAAACCCCGAGGTGACGGCTTCCTACGCCGGGGAGTTGATTGAGGGCATTCAGGGACCTGTCGGCAGCCCCGATTGGCTGAAAGGCAATCATGTTATCGCGACGGCAAAGCACTTTATCGGCGACGGCGGAACCAACCAAGGCCGCGATCAGGGGGATAATACGGACAGTGAAGAGGATCTTCGCGATGTCCATAATGCGGGTTATCCTGCGGCTCTTAGCGCAGGCGTGCAATCTGTCATGATTTCCTTTTCAAGCTGGCAGGGACAAAAGCTGACGGGCCACAAAGGTTTGATTACGGACGTTTTGAAAGAGCGTATGGGTTTTGACGGATTTGTTGTCGGGGACTGGAACGCTCACGGGCAGATTGACTCTTGCACGACGGAGGACTGCCCTGCGGCTCTCCATGCCGGGCTGGATATGTATATGGCCCCGGATAGCTGGAAAGGTCTTTTCGAAAACACGCTCGAGCAGGCCGAAGATGGAGCGCTTGATCTGGATCGCCTGGACGATGCGGTCCGGCGTATTTTACGTGTGAAATTACGTTCTGGACTATTCGACGCCGGAAAGCCAAGCACGCGCGGTGTGGCAGGTAATTATGCCCTGTTGCAAAACCCGGAAAGCAAAGAGATCGCCCGTCAAGCGGTTCGGGAATCCCTTGTTCTATTGAAAAACAACGGCGTATTGCCGCTTTCTCCTTCCGCTAACGTCCTGATGACCGGAGATGGTGCCGACAATATTGGCAAACAATCGGGTGGTTGGACATTGTCATGGCAGGGAACCGGGAATGAAAACTCTGATTTTCCAGGGGGCAGTTCTATTTATGACGGTGTGAAACGTCATGTCGACGCCGCGGGCGGGACTGTAACTCTTTCAGATGACGGAAGTTACACCGTCAAACCGGATGTCGCCATGGTCGTGTTCGGCGAAGACCCGTATGCTGAATTCAAAGGCGACATTGATAGTTTGGCCTATAAACCCGGAGATGACAGCGACCTGAACCGGCTTTTGAAATATAAGTCCGAGGGCATTCCCGTTGTCGCTGTTTTTCTTTCCGGCCGCCCGCTTTGGGTGAACCGCGAGATCAATGCCTCTGATGCTTTTGTGGCGGCGTGGCTCCCCGGCTCCGAGGGTGGCTATGCGGCAGATGTTCTTTTCAGCGACGCGAATGGAAATGCCGCGTATGATTTCAAAGGAAAGCTGTCTTATTCTTGGCCGCGAACAGCTATTCAGACGCCGTTGAATTATGATGACGAAGATTACGACCCATTATTTGCATATGGGTATGGGCTCTCTTATGCGGCCCCAGCCGAGGTGGGCGTCTTGTCCGAAGAGGCAGGTATCGAACTCTCTGCCAAGAACACCACGGAGTTTTTCAAGGCGGGTAAAGCTGTTTTCCCTTGGACAATCGTTTTGGGCGACGCAGCCGGGAAAACAACTGTTTCAACGACGAAAGCGGCTTCTCCCGACGGGGACATATCAATCGTTTCTGCCGATGACGGCGTCCAAGAAAATATTAGAACCCTAAGCTGGTCAGGCGAAGGGGAAGGACGATTTGAAGTTCGTGGAACGCCGGTTGACTTAACCCGTCAGAATACTGCGGATATGGCAGTTTATATTCGTATGCGGGCAGAAACGCCGATTATAGGCGAGTTGAGCCTGTCGGCTGATTGCGGGACAAACTCCTGCGTAGATGCACAGGATCTTACACCTATATTAAAGCAGGGCGAGTGGACCGATGTATCAGTCAAGCTATCGTGTTTTGGGGAAGGTTCTGAAATGGAATTTGTCGCCGCCCCGTTTGTCATTGAGAGCGATGATGCGTTAAAAGTTTCTCTGTCAGATGTAAGATTGGTCTCGAATGAAGGGCAGGCAGTCTGTTTGAATTAGAGCCAAAATACTTGAATTAAAGAGCCCGGTCATTGACCGGGCTTTTGTTTTCATCGCTTTGAAGTCTCACAGAGACTGCGCGAGTTTTGCATTTTCTGTTATAGCGTCCCAATTTTTTGCGGCCAAATTGTCTTTGTCCGCAATCCAGGAGCCGCCAACAGAAACCACTGTTTTTACATTAAGATAGGGACGCACAAGATCTTTGCCTATACCGCCTGTTGGCATAAATCTGAGTTGTGTTAGCGGTCCGCCTATGGCTTTAAGAGTTGCGATACCGCCGCTTGCCTCGGCAGGGAAAAACTTCACAAAGTCATATCCGGCTTCGATCATAGCGACAGCTTCGCCGGTGGTGCTGATACCTGGAATAGCGGGAATACCGGCTTCCGAAATAGCTTGTATCAGGGCTGGCGTTGTACCAGGCGTCACGACAAAGTCGACGCCCATGTCAGCACAAGCGTCAACTTGATTTTTATGAATAACCGTTCCAACACCTAAAAGAATCCCTAAATCCGCCTCGGCGATCGCTTTGATGCCATCATAGGCTGCTTCAGTCCGGAGTGTGAGTTCAATGGCATTTATGCCGCCTGCCTGAAGGGCTTTGGCAAGCGGAACCGCGTCAGCAGCGTCATGCAAAGTGACGACCGGGACAACTTTTATCCCCTTAAGTTTTTCAATGAGACCTGTCATGGCGTTCCGTTATTATGCTGGGGTGAGGTTTGAATGTTAGAGCTAAGCAGTGGCATCTTCAGTGTCAAACTAGGATAGAATAATATTGTAAGAATTCTAAAAAATTACCATATCTATATCATAAACACCCGAAACTTGATGGCAATTTGTTGATTTATTTACGAATCTGTTGCAAGTTTAAATTGGAGTGAAACTGCGTCCGAGCAGAAAAGTAGAACGCAGATATGAGGGCCATGAAAGCAACAATAACAGATGTGGCTAAAATTGCGGGCGTCTCCATGAAGACGGTTTCTCGTGTCCTGAACAATGAGCCGAATGTCGCGGCGAAGACGCGCGAAAAAGTTCTCGCTGTCGCCGCAGACCTGAGATATTCACCTAACCTCGCCGCAAAGGGGCTGGCGAGTTCAAAATCATATCTCGTTGCGCTCGTTTACGATAACCCTAGTCCTTATTACATCGCGAAAATTCAATCCGGGGCGATCGACGCCTGCCGGAAATTTGGATATCACCTTGTCCCTGAACCCTTACAGCTGCCGGATGTCGGCGATGAGGAAAGTCAGGCAGAAACGGTCCGGCATCTTTTGCACCGCCTTCCGGTCGACGGCGTAATATTGACCCCGCCGCTTAGCGATTCCCCGGGTGTCATAAAAGCGCTCGAGACTATGAAAATCCCATTTGTACTGATTGCGCCTTCCGGCCGTGAAAACGGAATAAATGCCGTGAAGATGGATGATATTCAGGCGGCACGGGAAATGACGGAATTCCTGATTGCCCAAGGACATACATCTATAGGGTTTATCAAGGGTCACCCGGAGCATAGCGCAACGGCTTTGCGCTATGAGGGTTTTCGCGACGCTATGGCAAATGCTCGGCTAACGGTTCACAGTCATGAGGTCATACAAGGCGACTTTTCATTCAGATCCGGCGTAAATGCAGCTGAAGCGCTTTTGGCGGACAAAAGTTCACACCCTTCGGCAATTTTTGCGTCCAATGATGACATGGCGGCCGGGGTTGTCTCCGTTGCTTCGCGGCTGGGAATACTTGTGCCTGACGAGCTTTCGGTTTGCGGGTTTGATGATACGCCATTGGCGAAAATTCTCTTCCCGCAACTAACAACCGTACAGCAGCCCATTTATGAAATGGGCTTCCACGCAGTGAAAACCCTCGTTGATCCGACGCAAAAGTCCAAGCCTGCTGAGACCCGAAACCTTGATTTTAAGCTTGTTGTGAGAGATTCCGCCCTTATTCAAAGCAGATAAGTTTTTCTTAGGGTTTGACAGCGCTGTCATTCTCGATTTATCTCTATGCTAAATTATAAGGGGAATATGTCAGTGACTGACAAGAAAAACCGCAAAGCGACACAGAAGAATAAGGGCGAGGCGAAAGCGCCGCGTTCCAGTTTCGTGCCTGTCAAACCCTTCGAAATGATAATTTTCGGAGCGACAGGGGATTTGGCTCGGCGAAAAATATTTCCGGCGCTTTATCATAGATTTGTGGACGGACAGCTTCCGGCAAACTCCCGGATTATTGGCGTATCTCGAAGTGAACACAGCCGCGAAGACTTTATTGAGATAGTCCACGAAAATTACTGTGAATTCGAAAAAGAAGATACGCTCGACCAGGAAAAGTGGAATGAATTCATTGCCTTAATTGATTATGTCTCAATAGATGTTCTCAAGGATTCTGATTGGTCGAATTTGGCCAAGGCCGTTGATGATAAGAACTCGCTGATCCGGGTTTTCTATCTGGCCATGCCCCCTTCAATGTTTGCAGGCATATGCCAGGGTTTGAAAGAAGCAGGGCTGGCCCACAAGAAATCTCGCGTCGTTCTGGAAAAACCCATCGGGACGGATTTCGACTCCGCCAACGAAATCAATGAGGGTGTTGCCAAGGTTTTTGATGAAAACCGCATCTACCGGATTGACCATTATCTCGGTAAGGAAACAGTACAAAACCTGCTAGTCTTGAGGTTTGGCAATATTCTTCTAGAGCCGCTCTGGAACAGTAATGCGATTGAGCACATCGAGATAACCGTCGCCGAAGATATCGGCGTGAGCGGACGCGGCTCCTATTATGACTCGGCCGGCGCTTTGCGCGATATGGTTCAAAATCATTTATTGCAACTGCTCTGCCTGACCACGATGGAAGCGCCGTCTTCACTCGGAGCCGATGATGTCCGAACCGAAAAAATCAAAGTGCTACGGGCACTTGAGCGCATTACGGTCGACAATGTGAAAGAAAAGACCGTGAGGGGGCAATATACAAATGGCCGGGTCGATGGGAAGGCCGTGAATGGATACTTGGTTGATCTCGACGTAGAGGACAGCAAGACAGAAACCTTTGTGGCGATCCATGCTGAAATAAAAAATTGGCGCTGGGCGGGTGTGCCTATTTACCTGCGCACAGGTAAACGCATGAGCAGTCGCCGCTCTGAAGTTGTCATCCAGTTCAAGCCTGTCCCGCATTCCATTTTTGGCGAAGACACCAAAATCAATCCGAATAAACTTGTAATACGGCTTCAACCGGACGAAGCGGTTCGTTTGTTTATGGAAATCAAAGAGCCTGGGGCAGGGGGCCTTCGGCTCAAGACGCTTCCGCTAAACTTGTCTTATGCCGACAATTTTACGGTTCGTTATCCTGATGCTTATGAGCGTCTTTTGATGGATGTCGTACGCGGCAATCTAAGCCTGTTTATGCGCCGCGACGAAGTTGAGGCCGCTTGGCGCTGGGTTGATAGCGTTTTGGAGGCATGGGACGAGACAAACCAAATCACCCGTCCGTATTTCGCCGGAACAGACGGACCAGAAGCAGCAAGTGAGATGTTGACGGATCTGGGCGATTCTTGGTCGGAGGCTTAAATATGCCCACATCAGGTCATAATTATCATGTCGCAGACAACGCGGACGAATATGTGCGTGAGGCAGCTGAATCCATCAGGCTATGTTTGGAGGACGCGCTCTTGGCGCGGGGAAAAGCGAGCCTACTCGTCTCAGGCGGCTCTAGTCCCAAACCAGTCTACGAAGCGTTGAGCCGAACATCATTGGATTGGAAGAATATCACGGTCAGCCTCGTGGATGAACGTTGGGTACCCGAAGGCGCAGAAGGTTCAAATGCGAGTTTCATCAAAGAGACGTTATTGCAAAATGAGGCGGCAGAAGCTTCGTTCGTTCCGCTTGTGAACGACGCGCCAAATGCCAAAGACGCCGCGCCGGACATGGCCAGAGTTTTTGACAAGCGCTTTCCAGAGGCCGTTGATGTTTGTGTTATGGGGATGGGGACGGACGGCCACACCGCGTCTTGGTTCCCTAGGTCTGAAACCCTTGACGAAGCCCTAGAAATTGAAAGAGCTGATTCTCTAGTCTGGCAGGATGCGTCCGGTCAGGGCGGGGGAAGCGGCTTTGATGACCGCATAACGGTGAGCCTGCCCATTGTCATGCGCGCCCGCAATGTGTTTTTATTAATCCCCGGATTGTCAAAAAAGACCGTCTGGGAAGAAAGCGCAGACAAAGAAATTCACGAGGCCCCAGTTACCACTTTGCGGGCGGCAGAGGCGCGTCTGCATATTTACACTCATGAGGGAGCATAGATTATGAACCCGACGATCAAAAAAGTAACGGACCGCATTATTGAGCGGTCAAAGGCAACCCGCGCCGCCTATCTGGCTGATTGCGAAGAAAATATGCGGCCCGGCCCTCGGCGGAAACGCCTTAGCGAGGGAAATGTGGCCCATGCGAGTGCCGCTTGTCCGGTTTTAGAAAAGACAGAAATTCTAGGGGCCAAATGGGCCAATATCGGAATTGTCACGGCCTATAACGATATGCTTTCGGCCCATCAGCCATTTGAAAAGTTTCCGTCGATTATAAAACACGCGGCGCGGCGCGCGGGGGCCACAGCTCAGGTGGCAGGCGGCGTTCCGGCCATGTGCGACGGCGTCACACAGGGACAGGACGGGATGGAGTTATCATTGTTCTCTCGGGACGTGATTGCTTACTCGACCGCCATTGCCCTGTCGCACGACATGTTTGACGGGGTTATGCATCTTGGCGTGTGCGACAAGATCGTCCCGGGGCTGCTGATCGCGGCGCTTCGTTACGGATATCTGCCACATATTTTTTCGCCGGCGGGCCCAATGCCGTCCGGGATCACTAACCCGGAGAAAGCCAAGGTCAGACAGCTTTTTGCCGAGGGTAAAGTCGGGCGTGAAGAATTACTCGCGGCCGAATCTGCCTCTTATCACGCGCCTGGGACCTGTACGTTTTACGGCACGGCCAATACCAATCAGATGCTGATGGAAATCATGGGAATGCAATTGCCGGGCGCGTCTTTTGTTCATCCTAACACGCCTCTGCGAGACGCAATCACGGCGCAAACGACTCGCCGTCTCGTTGCAATCACGAATATGGGTGAAGAGTTTACGCCCGCTTGTAACATCATTGATGAAAAGGCGATTGTGAACGGTCTTGTCGGGTTAATGGCGACCGGAGGGTCTACCAATCTTACCATCCATTTATCGGCGATTGCTCGCTCTGCCGGTATTTTAATTAATTGGGATGATTACGCCGAAATTTCCCACGCTGTGCCGTTGATTTGTAAAATCTACCCGAACGGAATTTCCGATGTGAACCATTTCCATGCGGCGGGCGGTATGGCTTATCTGGTCAACGAATTGATTAAGGCTGGACTTCTAAATACGGATGTTACGACTGTAGCGGGAGGGGACGGTCTACATGAATATACACGTGAGCCGATCAAAAATGCCCACGCTGATCCTGATCCGGTTGTTTACCGTCAGGGGCCCAAAGAAAGCCTGAACCACGAAATTGTTTCATCGGTAGATAAACCGTTCCGCAAGGATGGCGGATTACGTTTGCTGGAAGGCAATATCGGTCGCGGCGTAATTAAGATCTCAGCCGTGGAAGAGGAACATCATTTAGTCGAAGCGCCTGCAATCGTCATCTCGAATCAGAACGAATTGGTCAAGATGCACAAAGCCGGAGAGCTGGAACGCGACTTCGTGGCTGTTTTGCAATTTCAGGGTCCCGCAGCCAACGGCATGCCGGAACTTCACAAGTTGACGCCGATTTTAGGCGCACTTCAAGACAAAGGATTCAAGGTTGCTCTGGTGACAGACGGACGTATGTCCGGCGCGTCAGGCAAAGTGCCTTCTGCCATTCATATCCACCCTGAAGCTTTACATGGTGGTCCTATTTCCAAAGTCCGCACGGGAGATATTGTTCGTCTGGATGCCGGAAACGGGAAAGTTGAGGTGATTACAGAAGACAATTTTGAAGACCGAGAACCTGCAATCATGCCAAAAGCCAAGAACCTCTCGGGTCTTGGCATGAATATGTTTGAGCCGATGCGGTCCCGCGCGGACAATGCAGAAGCCGGCGCTTCAGTTTTGGGCGACCCGGAATGGATTCAAAGTCTGAGGAACCCAAACGGATGAGTAATGCAATACTTGTCGGGGACGTCGGGGGAACGAATTGTCGGTTTGCCTTCGCAGAACTTAGCGCCCAAGGCACGATAGACCTTCATCATTCGGAACGTTTTTCCGTCAAGGATTTTCCGAATTTCAACACGGCCGTCAAATTTTACCTCGAAAGCCAGAGTATAAAACCAACACGTGCGGCTTTTGCTTTTGCAGGCCCAAAGTTTGACGATGAAATCAAGATGACCAATATTGATTGGATCGTCTCAGAGGGCGACTTGCGCAAAACTTTTGGGTTTGAGACAGTTGTTGTTCTCAATGATTTTGTTGCAATGGCCAATGGAGCGACCGTCGTGCCCGATGACGGATTTGAAATTCTCATGCCCGGAAAGGTCAACTATAACAAACCTGTAGCGGTTTTAGGCCCTGGCACAGGTCTTGGTATTTCCCTTATTGTTCCTGGAAATCCTTTGCGGATACTCCCGACAGAGGGCGGCCATGTGAGTTTCTCGCCTCAAAACGATCTTGAACGAGAGGTGCTCCTCCACCAACTAAAAGACGCGAACTATGTTTCGGTTGAAAGCCTCATTTCGGGGCCGGGTTTGTTACGACTTTATAATGCGATATGCGCAATAAATGACCAAGATTGCCTTTGCCGGAAGCCCGATGAAATTGTGGCCGCAGCGGAAGCCAACCCGAAATCTGTCGCGCGTTTGGCCGTCGTGACCTTTTGCAATATTCTTGGGGGGTTCGCCGGAAACGCGGCGCTGACTATGGGGGCTTCAGGCGGAGTTGTCTTAGGCGGCGGAGTTTCTCGCCATATTTCGCCCTTTTTAAACGAGTCTGATTTTAAAGCCCGCTTTCGAGATCGAGGCCACGGCTCTTGGTTTGTTAAAGAGATTCCTGTACGTCTTATCAAAGCACACTTTGTCGCCCTTTACGGCGCCGCCGCCATGGTATTGAAAAAATGAAACAACTCCTCTTGCTCGCCGCTTCTACGCTTATCTTAGTGTCTTGTAGTAATGGAGAAGAGGCCGAAATTTTAGAACCGTCTCCGTCGACTGAGGCGCAGGCGCCCGTGGCAGAGCGATCAAGCTCTGACAATAACATCGGATCCGTCGAAATGAACACAGCGGGTATCATCGCCGATGATGCCAAAATAGAAAACCTTGGCGGATCTTTTGGCTGGTCTGAGGGCCCTGTCTGGATTGCCGAGGACCAACGCCTTTTATTCACAGACGTCCCCGGTAATGTCATCTGGAGTTATAAGGACGATGAAGGGCTAATCAAATTTCTGGAACCTTCGGGTTTTGCGGGCGAGACACCTGACTGGATGGGATCGCCCGGGGCCAATGGGTTGATCCGTTACGGCGAAAACGAGATTCTGTTGCCCAGCCACGGCGAACGAGGCCTCTACGCCATGGACCTTGATACAAAAGAAAAACGTCTCATCGTAGATGAGTATGAGGGCAAAAAGTTTAATAGTCCGAATGACGCGGTTGTTCACAAATCCGGGGTCATATTTTTTACAGATCCTCCTTATGGCTTGGCCGGAGGAGATGAGTCTGATGCGAAAGAAATCGCTTTCAACGGGGTCTATGCTTATACGCCCGGCGGCGAGGTGAATCTAATTGATGACAAGCTAACCCGGCCGAACGGAATTATTTTATCGCCGGATGGGTCAACTCTTTATGTGGCAAATTCTGACCCTGAAGATACGATATGGAAAAAATATCCTGTTGCAGACGACGGCACAGTCGGAGACGGGGCAGTCTTTCTGGACGCCACAGCAGATATCGCCGCCGGAGAGCGAGGGAATGCCGATGGCATGGCGGTTGATACAGAGGGCCGCCTTTATGCGACCGGACCAGGCGGCGTTTTAGTGATTTCGCCAGAAGGCGAACGTTTAGGGCTAATCAGGACAGGAAAGCCCGTCGCAAATGTCACTTTTGGCGGCCCGGACGGGAATGTTCTTTACATGACTTCGGCTGATATATTGGCGCGCGTACCGACTCTCGCAAAGGGTCACGGGCTTTAATAAAGCGTCTAGCCTGAGGTAAATTGCAGCGCCGCAAGGCGGGCATAAAGTCCGTCCTGCGCGAGAAGGCTTTCATGTGTCCCCGTTTCGACAATCTTGCCTTCATCCATCACGATAATTCGGTCGGCCTTGAGAACAGTGGCCAGACGGTGGGCAATAACCAAGGTTGTCTTTGTCTTGGACATGGCTTCAAAAGCGGATTGAACGGCGCGCTCACTTTCCGCGTCTAGGGCGCTGGTGGCTTCATCCAGAAGCAGGATAGGCGCGTCGCGTAATATCGCTCTGGCAATGGCCAAACGCTGTCTCTGTCCGCCTGAGAGCGTTACAGCGGATTCACCCAGATCGGTGTTGTAACCCTCCGGCAGTTTTTCGATAAACTCATGTGCAAAGGCGGCTTTTGCGGCGGCAATAACTTCGTCATCTGTCGCGCCTTCACGGCCATAGCGGATATTGTCCAAAGCACTCCCGGAAAAGAGAGGCGTATTTTGTTGCACGATAGCAAATTGCTCACGCAGATTTTGCGGAGACATTTGAGTGATTGGCAGATCGTCCAACTCAATCTCGCCGGATTGAACATCGTAAAAGCGTAATAAGAGTTGGAAGACGGTGGATTTTCCTGCCCCGGACGGGCCGACCAGAGCGACGGTTTCTCCGGCCTGAATATTGAATTGAACGTTTTGCAATGCTCTTTCGGTCGGACGGGACGGGTACACAAAGGTGACATTCTCAAAAGCGATTGCGCCCGTCGCAGAACTGAAATCACTGGATTCGGATGGCGCCAAGATGGCGGGGTCTTCTCCTAACAACTCCATGACCCTTTCTGTTGCGCCTGACGCACGGAGGAGCTCCGTCCATGTTCCTGTGAGAAAACCGACATTGGAGACCGCCGAAATAGCCAAGAATATGAACTGAACGATAGACCCGCCGGTCATGGTCGAATCCGGCTGGCTCACAAGATTTGCGCCATACCAAATAACCCCGACCATACCGGTCAGGCCGATTCCGAATATGACGAAAGTCATAATAGATCTGACAAAAATTCTTTTTCGATTGGCGTTATAAGTTTCCTCTACGGCCGCATCGAAAGAGTCTCTTTCGTAAGCTTCTCTTGTAAAAGCCTGTACGGTGGCAATGGCGCCGATAGCTTCCCCGGCCCGGGCAGAGGCGTGAGCCAGATTATTCTGGCTGGTCATGGATAATTTTCGAATGGAGCGTCCAATCAGAATTGCTGGCACCAGAATTATGGGTCCGATAAGCACGACAAGAAGCGTCAGCTTCCAGCTCACAAAAAACATCCAGATAATCGCTCCAATAGTCACCACTGCTGAACGAAGCGCAAAGGAGACGGAAGAGCCAATAACGGTTTCGATCAGCGTTGTATCTGTTGTCAGGCGAGATAGAACTTCCCCTGTGCGCAAGGTTTCAAAGAAGGTGAGATCTAGGCGCGTAAGTTTGCCGAAAACCGCTTTTCGGATGTCGGCTATGACGCGCTGGCCGAGCAAACTAATAAAATAAAATCGCGCTGAACTGAAAATGGCTAAGGTGAGTACGATGATAATAGCAAATCCGAAATAGGGCGTGAGGCTACCGACATCACCGCCGAGCGCATAAGTACTGCAATAGTCCAGAGGTTTGGAGTCGCCGATAAATCCACAATCGACAATGACCTTTGCGGCCAGCGTCATGGCAAGGTTGAGCCCAGCGGCCACCATCAAGGCGATAAGGAAAAGCGTAAGGGTGAGGGGATAGCGGGCAATGAACGGCCAGAGTTGCCGCAGCGGCTTTATGCTCTTGGCTTTGCCTCGCTTGGTTTTGTCATCTTCTATCTGCGCCGAAAAAGCGGCCCCGCTACTGCGGGATATGTCGATATCCTGTTCGTCTGACACCTTTGCCTGACCTTTCTAAAATTTCAGAGCGCTTTAACGCGAAGATGGAGCGCGGGCGAGGGTTAAATCAGCGCAGTTTGCAGCTTTCCTCTCGAAAGGGATGAGAAAAGTCTCTTGAAAGCCCGGCGCATAAATCTATGACCACGCAAGCATGTCGACTCCTCTCAATATCCTTCAGTCCGCTTTCGGATTTGATGATTTCCGTCCCGGTCAGGAGGAAATTATTCAGGGTATTTTGAAAGGCGAATCTGTCCTCGCGGTCATGCCGACCGGCGCCGGGAAGTCGCTCTGTTATCAAGTGCCTTCGCAAATATTACCCCGGCCGACTATTGTGGTTTCGCCTCTCGTAGCGCTCATGGATAATCAGGTCGCTGGCCTCCGGGCAAATGGTATCGCCGCGTCTTGTCTACATTCTGGGCAAAGCCGCGAGGTTAATATCGCGCAATGGCGAGACGTTACGATGGGGCGAAGTAAAATACTTTATGTCTCTCCGGAAAGGCTGATGACCGGGCGAATGTTGTCTGCGATGAAGGCGTTGAACCCGTCTTTATTTGTCGTGGACGAAGCGCATTGCGTATCCAAATGGGGGCCAGCTTTTCGTCCGGAATATGCTGACCTGACCCGGCTGCATACTTTGTTTCCCGAGAGCCATTTTGCCGCTTTCACAGCGACGGCGGATGACGCCACGCGGGAAGATATTGCGCAGCAACTTTTTAGCCGCCGGGGGAAAATAATTGTCCATGGATTTGACCGGCCTAACCTTTCTCTGACGGTCTTGCCCGTTGATAACAGGCCGCGGCAATTGGCAAACCTTTTGATCAATCAGAAAGGTAATTCCGGAATTGTCTATTGTCTTTCACGAAAGAATACAGAGGCTTACGCCAAAAACTTAAATGATGCGGGTTACACCGCCCTGTCATACCATGCCGGCATGTCGTCCGAAGATCGCTATGAAAACCTAGATCGGTTTATAACGGAACCAGGTATTATCATGGTCGCAACAATTGCTTTTGGGATGGGTATAGACAAGCCGGATATCCGCTTCGTTTATCACGTCAATTTACCGTCTTCGATGGAAGCCTATTACCAGGAAATTGGGCGGGCCGGCCGTGATGGTCTCCCCGCCGAGACGGCGCTTTTATTCGGCCTGGATGATATCCGTATGCGGCGTCAATTTATTACCAATGACGGAAGTGAACGTGACCACCAAATGCGTGAGTTCAAACGCCTCGACGCCCTTATAGGATATTGCGAAACCTCTGGATGCCGCCGCCAAGCTCTGCTCAATTATTTCGGAGAAACGACCGACCCATGTGGGAATTGTGATAATTGTCTGAATCCGCCGGAACAGGTTGAAGCCACTGCGACCGCAAGAGCTGTCTTTTCTGCCATCGCACAAACGGGGCAGCGTTTCGGCACAACCCATATCGTCGCGGTCGCCAGGGGCGAAAGCACTGACCGGATAAAACAATTCAGCCATGATAATTTGCCGTCTTTCGGATCTGCCGAGACGAGCGGAAAAGCGTTCTTACAGGCCCTCATTCGGCAGGCCGTAGCTCGCGGACTTTTGGGCATGGATATTTCCCGCTACGGGGCGCTGACATTATCGCGTGAAGCCGAAGCCATGATCGAAGGGGAGGGAGAGTTTCAGATGAGGCCGCCCATAAAATCGTCCCGCACTGCAGAGCGTAGGGCTCAGGCGGTCAAGCAAACCGATCTGTCGGATCAGGATCAGTCGCTGCTTATTAGGTTGAAAGCGCTTAGGTCGGAACTGGCGCGAGAGCTTGGCAAACCGGCTTTTGTCGTATTTTCAGATGCGACCTTGATGGATATGGTTGCAAAACGCCCGACCCACCGGCAGGAAATGCTGAATGTATCGGGCGTTGGGGAAACGAAATTCGCCAGATTTGGCGAAGCGTTTCTGAATATTATTCATCAATCCTAGTTTGAATCGACATCAAGACCATTATCATCGACTTCAATAGAGAGATCCGGTTCGTCCGCAGACTGCCCCGTGAAATACATATAGCCCAAACCAAGCACGGCGATGACGAGTGCCCCTACGATGAAGTAAATCCCTTTTCCGGATCCATTATTATCAGACATTGTGTGTCCCCTTATTTTATTTACACCCCCTATTGGGTGTCACTAATACGTTATCTATAGCATTCGGTTCCTGAGCACACACTTTAATTTATTAATCCGGCGTCTATCTAATCTGGTCTGACTTTTCCCCTAACAGGTAACGCGGGCCGGAACCGGATTCTGCAGCATTATCATCAGCATTGTACAAGGCGCAATGGTCGAGAGATAAACACCCGCATCCCATACACCCCGTGAGCTTCTCCTGTAACCTGGTTAAGGCGGCGATCCGGTCGTGAATATCGACCTGAAAGCTTTGACTTATTTTCTCCCAGTCTTTGAGCGTCGGCGTACGACCGTTGGGCAGGAGGTCAAGTTGCGCTTTAATCTGTTTGAGCGAAAAACCCAGCTTTTGTGCGATCATAATAAATGAAACACGCCGGATATCGGCGGCTTCGAACACTCTCTGGCCGCTTTGATTGCGGCCTGCGGAAATCAATCCGGCCTCCTCGTAGAAACGAAGGGCCGAAACCGCGACCCCTGTGCGGGAGGCGACACAGCCAATTAAAATTCCCTTTTTAAATTTTTTCATTTTATCTCTTGACCTCAAGTTAAGTTGAGGTCGTAGCCTGCAAATAATTCAAACGCAAGGAAAGGGCATCATCATGCAAATAGCGGCACTCGAACACGTCAATATCACGGTCAAAAATCCGAAGAA
The DNA here is from genome assembly GCA_963972195.1 of uncultured Hyphomonadaceae bacterium. Classification (GTDB taxonomy): domain Bacteria; phylum Pseudomonadota; class Alphaproteobacteria; order Caulobacterales; family Maricaulaceae; genus Litorimonas. The sequence continues at coordinate 65,529 of CAXATH010000007.1, forward strand.
AACGGCGGTACTTCTACACAAACTGTTTGGTTGGTTTGTACGATGGGAGGGGCCGAGCCTCGGGGAGGGCTACACCGTCCATATTGGCGATGCGGATAGATATCTGGCTCTATATAATCCAGGCAAGAGCGAAAGCTCCGCGCTCAAGCAGTTTCAAACTCGCGGCGGCCTTAATCATATTGGGTTGGTGGTGGAAGATCTGGACGCCGTCGAAAAACGTGTCTTGGCGGCCGGACTAGTTCCAAAGAGTCATGGTGATTACGAGCCGGGTCGGCGTTTCTATTTTTCGGATGAAGACGGCGTGGAATATGAAGTGGTCAGCTATTTAAGCCAGAGAGAGGCTTTTAAACGCCAGCTAAGCAGGGAATGCGGGCGTATGGCCCGGTTTGGCGCATTGGCGAAATAAACACGGTTAAGCCGCAAATAAAAAAGGCGCCCGGAGGCGCCTTTGTGTTTTTAAACAGACCGTTTTAGCGAAGCCGCTTGCGAGATGTCGGGTTCGGCCCAATCGCTTTCGTATTGCTGGACGCTCCGCGGCGGCGGCTCGGCTGATAGGCGACCCGGGAATGGGCGACACAATAGGGCTCATCCTCTTCAGTCTTGCGTCCACAAAAGCGGAATTCGGACTTGGACGGATCCCCAATCGGCCATTTGCACATATGGTCCGTAATGGTCAGGATAGTGGCAAATTCTCCATTGGACATTTTCTTGGCTTCCAAGGGCGGCGGGGCGGGCACGGCGGCCTCGGCGACGATTTGTTCCGGCGTCCGGGGCGCGGACGGCGCGCGGGGCGCACGCGGTTTCGGCGCCGGAGTCGTGCCAGCGGATGATTTCTTTGCTGTCTTGCGCTTAGGGCGGGAAGGTTTGGCGCGGCCGGACAGGCCAAGGCGGTGAACCTTGCCGATGACGGCATTGCGTGTCACTTCGCCAAGCTCTTTGGCGATCTGGCTGGCCGATAAGCCTTCGGCCCATAATTTTGTCAAAGTCGCGACGCGATCCTCAGTCCAAGCCATTTTCAGCTCCTTTTAGCCTATGTGCCAGCCGAAATGCTGCTGACACTATATATAGTGTTTATCTGAGAGATTTTACATCTCATCCTCAATATATCGTATCTACTGAGAGCTAGACCACAAGATGGAGGAGCCAGTTCTCCACAAGATTCAATATATAGTATTGCGATAAGCTGTGGATGGATTTTTGAAGTGCCGCCTAAATGCGAGATTCAAAACTTTGTAATGCCTTGCATTTATTTCTCAGTGGAAGGGTCTTGGACATAGAGCCCATAAACAGCACCGACAAACCCTCCGGCTTGCCGCGTGCTTAGAATTTTTCCGTCTTGAGCATCCGCCAGAGTTTTCCAATTTTTATCATCGGAACTATAAAAGAAACTGTAACTTCCACCTTCTGACTCAATTTTTAAATAGATTGGCATCGGCGCATCATACTCGATTGGTTTAGAGGCAATCACCACACCATTAGTGGTGTCTTTCTCACCAGCTTTCCGCCTCAAGGAGAGAGTCAATGATCCATTGCGATCATGACGAAGACCCATAGCGTAAAAATAATCATCGCTCTGGAAAACACTTAAGCCAGATTCCGACTGAATATCAGATGGTATTCCGTCTATTTTGGTTTTCGCAATTGAAGATATATGTTGCTGCCGTCGTGCCAGCAGGGCGGGTTGTCTCATCGTCCCCAGTCCCTCTGATCGAAAATCGATCTCGAGAGCGCCTTCTTGCAAACGATACCAGTCAGATTTCGGTATGCGCGGCGTCATCCAGTAGGGCGGCAATGCCTGTTCATTAAAGGTGTCCAAAACTACAAAATTTCCGCTCATGGGAATGGGCGGTGCTCCAGCGTTTTTAAGAGCCGGTCGCTCCCCTGCATAAAAAACTTTTTCATCGCCTTTGAGAATAATCGGCCAACCGTTTTCCCATTGGACAGGCATAAGAAATGTCTCACGCCCAGTATTATAGTAATCGCCTTCATATGGACGCACTCCGAGGAAAGTCGCCCACCAGTCTTCATTTCCGTCTTTTACATAATCAGCGTGGCCGATAGAGGTGATCGGATTTTCGCGGTCTGGATCAAGATGGCGGTGGGTCATGATCGGATTGTTTTCATAGGGGGTGAATGGACCCTGAACATTTCTGGACCGTAAAATGACCTGTGAGTGATTGACGGCGGTACCCCCTTCCGCCGCACTTAGATAATACCAACCATCTTTGAAATATATATGTGGACCTTCTATCCAGATTGGTTTTTCTTCGGGCCTGACGCCTCCGTTAAGAATAACTTTGGGCTCTGAAATTGATTGGAATGTTTCAGGGTCAACGGCGCGCATCCATATGGCGCGATGACCCTCATAAAGCGCCTCTCCGGGGGGCGCGTCATTATTGATGATATAAACTGTCCCGTCCTTATCAAAATACAAGGAAGGGTCTATGCCGCCAATCTCTGGGAGCCAGATCGGATCAGACCAAGGCCCGGCGGGGTCGTTAGCCGTAACGATAAAATTCCCGCCGCAATCAACGCAGGTATTTGCCACGTAAAACGTGCCTTGATGATGTTCAATCGTTGGCGCGAAAACACCTCTCGACAAACCCAAGCCATCAAAATCAAGCATGCCAGGACGATCAATCACATTCCCGATTTGTGTCCAATTCACCAGGTCTTGGCTTTGAAAGACAGGAAGGCCCGGGAAATATGTAAACGTAGAATTGACGAGGTAATAATCGGAACCAACTTGGGTAATGCTGGGGTCTGGATAAAATCCTGAGAGAATAGGGTTCCTGAACTCAGTTTCGGGGTCGATTTTTACCTTTTGGGATTGGTCGTCCCCTTCATAGCGAAACCAATCGAACCGGGCGGCATCTTGTGAAGTTTTCGTCGATAAGTTTGGTTCAGGATTTACGTTCGTTTTGGTGATCCTATCGGCGCTACACCCGCAAAGAAGCAGGAAGAGGGTGGCGGCAAGGAAACTGTTCAAAGTTATGTTCATAAAACGATCCCAAAGAAGCACGATATGAATGGAGCGCAGAATGTCAAAATATTTCTATCGAGAAATGGAGCGAACAATTTTGGCTTCCGAATAGGGTCTGAGCTCAAAGGTACATTTTAGGTTCCCAAATCCCTGATTGCCAGCGCCTCTATTCCCCCCTAAACCCGCCTCATGTCTAATATGTCTTCTCTCCATTCCGCTTCTGCTCCATCGGCTCGGAAATTCGGTTTCATCAATTGGATGGGACTGTGGACGCTCTATAAAAAAGAGTGTCTTCGCTTTTTACGTATTGCGCCGCAGACCTTGCTGGCGCCGATCATATCCAACCTGCTTTACATGACCGTCTTTGTGCTCGCCTTTGCGGCGCTCCGCGACGATCCGGACGCTTTCATCGCTTTCCTCGCGCCGGGACTGATTATGTTAGGGGTGCTTAATAACGCGTCGGCAAACAGCTCCTCTTCTGTCATGCAAGGCAAGATAATGGGCAATCTAACCGACTTGCTTGTGACGCCTCTTTCTTTTTACGAACTGGCGATTGGCTGGATTACTGGCGCGGCGACGCGCGGGATTTTGGTGGCGATTTCGACTGGTATAGCTCTGGCCTTTTTCGCACCTCTCATGCCAACCCATTTATGGGCCGTGATATTTTTTAGTGTCTCAGCGGCGTTGATGATGTCTATGGTTGGTGTCCTGTCAGGCATGTGGGCCGAGAAATTCGACCAGCTAGCCGTTGTGAACCAATTTATTATCCTGCCGCTATCCTTTCTCTCAGGTACATTTTACCGAATTGATGTCCTGCCGGAAGTTTTCCAGAAACTCATCATGTTCAACCCGCTATTTTACGTGATTGACGGCTTCCGCTTCGGATTTTTGGGTGAGGCTGACAGCAATATTGCAATCGGTGTTGCCTTTATTTCTGCAATCAATATCGTACTGTTTATTACCGTCCTGTTGGTGCTTCGCGCAGGCTGGCGGATCAAGTCATAATTTAAGAGCATAAAATGGCCAAAGGTGACCACCTCTACAATACATACGCCCCACCCCCGCAGGATTTTGTCCGCGGAGAGGGCGCTTATCTTTACACTGCTGATGACAAGAAGTATCTGGATTTCATTGCCGGGATTTCTGTCAATTGTCTCGGGCACAACCATCCCGCCCCGAAAGCGGCTTTGAAAGAACAAGCCGACAAAGTCTGGCATTTGTCCGGCATGTTCCAACTAACCAACGCAAAAGAGCTGGCAGCAAAATATTGCGCGGCTCTGCCCTTTGCGGATAAAGTCTTCTTTACGAACTCCGGCGCGGAAGCTCTGGAATGCGCGATGAAAACGGCCCGCAAATATCATTTCGACCGCGGCGACGAAGACCGCTATGATATTATCACTTTCTCCGGCGCGTTTCACGGACGGACTTTTGCGACAATTAATGCTGGCGGAAATCCGAATTACCTTAAAGGTTTTGGTCCTTCTTTGCCTGGCTTCATTCATCTGCCCTTCGGGGATCATGAAGCGTTTAAAGCCGCGATCTCTGAGACGACCGCTGCGATATTAGTCGAGCCAGTTCAAGGGGAGGGCGGATTGCGCCCGCTTCCTGAGGTTTGTTTGCGCGGCCTGCGAGAGTTATGCGACGAGCACGGAATACTACTCATCTATGATGAAGTGCAATGCGGCGCAGGCCGGACAGGCAAACTTTTCGCTCACCAATGGGCCGAGGGCGCAGAACCCGACATCATGGCTGTGGCCAAAGGGGTTGGCGGCGGCTTTCCGCTTGGCGCTTGTATTGCCCGCGAAGAAGTCGCAGCCGGAATGGTGCCAGGCACCCATGGTTCGACATACGGCGGCAATCCGTTGGCAACGGCTGTAGGTATCGCGGTGTGGGACGAAATTTCCAAACCGGAATTTCTGGATCAGGTGGTGCGTGTGTCCAATTTCCTCAAGCAACAATTTGAAGGGCTCAAGGATGAGTTCCCAGATGTCGTTGAGGAGCTACGCGGCAAAGGTCTGCTTTGCGGGATGAAACTCAAAAAGCCTGCCAAAGAGGTTCGAGGTTTGTTGCTTGAAAAAGGTATGCTTGGTGGCTCAGCTGGCGATAATGTTTTACGCTTGGCTCCGCCGCTCATCATTACCGAAGATCATGTGCGCGAAGCGATCGCCATTATGCGCGAAGCGTTCGAGGAAGCTCGGGAGATGGATGATTTCGCTCCGGCTTAGGCTTTTAAACAGACTTATTTAAAAATATTAGAGCCGCCTGCGGGCGGCTCCTTTTAATTTGGAAAACAATGAGAGTTTTATTCTTCGCTCTTTGTCATCACCAAATGATATTCGCTTAATGCTTCCAGAGAAGCGCTCTTTACGAATTGCTCCAAAAGATCGGACGTACAATCTTCCTTAGAAATAAGTTCGCCGTCATCATTGACGTTTCGACCGATTTGGCACGCCCGTTTGGCTTTTTTCTCGAGCTTCTCGTAAGTGCTCGCGATGCCGTCCACAGTCTGCACGGCCGCTCGATCAAACCGAACGTTATACTCAGTTGTGGTAATCTCCAAAGCAAAGGCCGTCATAGGCGAAAACGACATTCCCCCGAGGATAAGGGGAAGGACGACGCCTGCCTTGACAGAGCGACGTTTTGGGCTCAAAAGTTTTTGCAGTCTATACAGCATTGTCGGTTCCTTTCGTCTAATGCTTTAGGCTCGTAATGGCGGGGTGGCAGCCCCGCCGTTTTTTTACGGGCCATCTGGTTACGCGAATGACAACATCGCCTTCCGCACTTCTTCTTTAACAAGTGATCAAAAATTAGGGAGTGAAAAAGCAGCCTTGCACCTCAACCTGTCTCCGATGTTCAAATAATGCGGCACTATCTGGACATTTGACTAATTTTTACACAGTGGCTCTGCATTATTCCGGCTCAATCATCAGTTTTTATATTCTTGGGACGGAGAGGCAGAACAAATATTTACGTTCTGTGACCAACCATATCGTTTTGCAGAAAGTCATCTTCAGATATGCAGAGGTCCTCTGATTATATGCAAGGCAAAGGACTTTTTCGTATGGGCGAAGAAATAAGCGCTCAATTTTTAGGCAAAAGATTTGTTTTCTTTGGGTGAGAACCTCGTTAGAAGCATGTTTTAACCAGCAGACATTATAATGCCGAAACATTTTCTCACTCTTTCCGATTTGGACTCCAAGGACTTACGCACCATTTTGGATGACGCCCACGCGATGAAAAAAGCCCGCACAGGCCTGCCAAAAGGTGAAGTGGACCCAAAAGCAAGTTTGCCAGGCCATACGCTGGCGCTCATTTTCGAAAAATCTTCTACGCGGACGCGGTTTTCGTTCGACATGGCCATGCGCCAATTGGGCGGCAGTTCTATAACTGTCAGTAGTAATGATATGCAATTGGGACGAGGCGAGAGCGTTGCGGATACGGCGCGTGTCATGTCACGCTTTGTCGATGGCGTAATGCTGCGCGCGAACAAGCACGAAACGATGAGCGAATTGGCCAAGCATTCTGACGTTCCCATCATAAACGGCCTGACAGATTATAATCATCCTTGCCAAATAATGGCAGACCTGATGACCTTGGAAGAGCGTTCTGACAAACCGCTTTCTGAAATGACTCTTGCCTGGATTGGCGACGGAAATAACGTGCTCGTCAGCTTTGTGAATGCGGCGGCGCAGCTTGGTTATCATTTGAGAATATCCAGCCCGCCCGGCTACCGCGTAGATGATGCCACCTTGAATGCCGCGCGCGTACAAGGCGCGAAAATAGAAATCGGCCTGTCCCGCGAAGAAGCGGCGAAAGACGCTGACGCGCTAATTACAGATTGCTGGGTTTCCATGGGAGATACGGATAAAGAAGAGCGCCTGGCGGCATTTCCACCTTTTCAGATTGACGAAGAGTTGCTCGCGACCGCCGCGCCCGGCGCGGTTTTCCTGCATTGCCTGCCGGCTTATCGCGGACAGGAAGTGACGGAAGGCGTGATCGATGGCCCGCAAAGCGCCGTTTGGGACGAAGCCGAAAATCGTCTCCACGCACAAAAGGCCATTATCAAGTGGTGTTTCGCGGTAGGGTAGCGATCTGATGTCCTTAGAGGGATCCCGTGAGTGGCCGAATCCTATGAAAATGGATTCGAGGCAACCTGTCCGAAAGTTTAGACTTCGCCTTAAATAGAGCTCTTTTATGACTCTCCTGTCATAAAAGTGAACGGTTTGCCTTCCTCTCGCCTCATTCTCTGACACAGTCTGGCCATCTCTCTTACAAAGCGTTCAAAACGGTATTTTTCGCTGGAACATTTCAGGGGACATAGGGATAGTTCAGGCAATCGAGGCGCAGTTGTCTCGATAAAAATGGAGATTGAAAATGAAAAAGTTTGCAGCACTTACAACTATCGCCGCTCTTGCTATGGCTCCGGCCGCTTTTGCAGGTGACAAATCATTCGCCGACATCGACACAGATGCCGATGGCTTCTTGAGCCTCTCAGAAATTCAGGTTGTTAAACCTGAAGTCACAGCAGACGACGTTGCCGCCTACGATACAGATGGCGACACAATGCTTTCCGAAGCTGAGTTTGAAGCTTGGAAGATGGCGAAAAAAGAAGACAAGGATATGGATAAAGAGACCGACAGCGACTACTAAGTCAAATTCTGTCGAACAAACTGTCCATCTGCCAAGTTCATTTCCTGTGATTTGGCAAAAAAGAGCCCCGGCCGAAAGGTCGGGGTTTTTTTGTGTATGGTATAATGTGTCGCGACTACGACTGCCATAGCTAAAGCTTTAGCCTCATATAGCGGCTCTGGTCTGCTAGAGGGTTTTCATAGTATTGGGGAATGTCTTCAAATCCCAATTTTTCATAAATAGCATTTGCATGGGTCAATCCCGGATCCGTATCGAGGTAGAGATAGGTGTAGCCGAGGCGGCGTGCCTCGTTGATAACGGCTTGGCTCAGCTTTTCGCCAAGGTTCAGCCCCCGTCCGGCCGGCGCAACATATAAGCGCTTAAGCTCGACCACATCTGGTCTGAGCAGCTTGAGCCCCACTGCGCCAAGGGGCACCTTGCCTCGTTTGGCGAGGAAAAGGGCCGAGTAAGTTTGCGGAAATTTTGCAAATTCTTTTTCGGTACCTTGAAAGGAAAGATCCTGACCCAGATATTTCGTGACAAAGGTCAGGTAATCCAGAAAGAGCGACTTAACGGCGGCAATATCTTCCGTCGTCTCAGCTTTTACGATCTGGAGCTTAGCTTCAGGCGCGGCTGGCATTTTCCAGGCTATCCATCAGAGCGGCGCTAAGCTGGCCGGTTTCGCTTAAATCATTGGCCCGTTGAAACCCAAGAATGGCGTCCCGGGTCTTGTCGCCCATAATTCCGTCGGCCGGGCCAATATCAAAGCCGAGATCGGTGAGTAAAATCTGTACCTGTTTAATTTCAGCTTTTTTTTGCGCGTCAACGGACGGACCTTTCTGGGCCCATGGTAAGTCTTTAAACACGCCATTGGCTGCGGCATCTATTTTGACCGGTGTGAAGCTTTCTATACGTGCTTTGGCCGCATTAACATCCGCCTCCGACATTTGCGTTTCAAGCGCGTCAATTCTGGCCGCGGCTGTCTGGTCGCCTTGGGCGCCCGCAATGGAATACCAAAAATACGCATCCGGAAGGCTCGGTTTAACGCCTTGGCCGTTTTCGAATAAGATGGCCAGATTGAACTGGGAGTCGACAACGCCGCGCTCTGCAGCCTTTTCAAACCAACCTGCCGCCACGCCCATATCAACGGGGACGTCGCCATTTCCATAAGCATAATAAATCGCAAGGTCATGCATGGCGATGCGATTGCCAGCGCGCGCGGCGCGTTCTGTCAATTCGCGAGCCAGAGCTGTGTCTTTTTCAACACCAATACCGCTCTCATAAATCTTGGCGAGACGGTATTGCGCCGCCGGGAGGGTTTGCGAGGCGTTGCGGATCAACTCTATGCCGTCATCGATGCGGTTCTGTTCGAGATAAGATAAGCCAAGTTGGAACTGGGCCACATTATCTCCGGCGCGAGCCGCAGATTCGAGTGTTCCCGCTTCGCTATCCAGAATAATTGGCGCTGTATTATCCTCGTATTCACCAATCGGGGAGTCCAATTCACCTTCTGCTCCCAGAGAACCGGTGTCAGGTGCTATAGCCGGTGCCTGAATGCCAAAGTCGTCAGGGGTCACAACCTGTCCAGCCTGTGACAGCCCCGTTTTGGGTTGGAGATTGATCGTTTTTTCAGGGCCGTCACTTAAAAATGATCGGGCTACGAACAATGTGATCAAAGTCAGTCCGGTCGCCAATGCTGCAACACGTAGATTACGCGGCGTTAAAAGCGAGTTCTCTGTTCTTGGCTTTTTCTCCTTACGACGGCGCTTTGTGGGCTTTTCATTTCCCCCTATTCGAATGGCCTCCATCGGGACCGTATCATTTTCTGCATAGGCTGGATCCGCGTAGGGCAAAAGCGGATCGCCCGCCGGCATAGCCTCGACATCTTGGTAGGGGTCCGGTTGGAAAGTGTCGTCCGCGCTAGATTCTTGGGGATATAGCGCCGGTTGATAAGCTTCGGAATAGTTTGCTTCCACGTTATCCTCAGCGGAGTGACCTTCGGGTTCCGGCATGATCTCGGGCGCAAATTCTGGCGCAGCAAAAGCTGTTGCGGCGGATTGCTGCAAACCGTGCGGCACGTTGGGCTGAGCATATGGGTTATCTTGATGATAAGCCGCCGGATTAAATTCGACAGGTTCCTGAGAACCTGACTGACCGCCTTGTTGAACGAAGCTTTGCCCGTAAGGATTGCCTCCACCGGCCTGAGACGGGCCAAATTTGACAATATTATCTACGCGGGACGGGCTGGGCGCAGCATGCGGGCGAGGGGTCTGTGTCGCCGTCTCGGAAATATAGGGTGGCGGCGATGCTGGATCTTGTCCGGCGCTAAATCTATTTCCCTGCGGCTTTTCGCTCTGCAGTTTGGCATCCTGCAACTCAGACTGTGTTTGAACTAAATCCTGACCCATAATATCTGTCTGAGTCTGTAGCGCCGCAAAACTTGCATCTAATTCGCTTATTCGAGCCTGTAGTTTTTCAACCTGTCCAGAGAGGGCAGACACATTTGCAGACATTTTATCTGTCAGGTCATCGGGCCGTTTGAGAGCTGCCTCGCGCTCCGCCGCTTCCAATGATTTGAGACGCTCTTCCATTGAATTGGTTTTGCGGTCGAACTCTGCCTGAGTCTGGGCGGCAAGGTCTGATAACTTTTTTCTGACGCTTGCATCCATTCGGGTCTGGCGGGATTCCATCGCCTCTGAGAGCGTCGCAACTTTCCCGCCGATCGTTCGCACAGCTTCAGCTGATTCAGTTTCGATAGACGCGATCTTTTGAGAAAGTTGTTTTTCGACGCGGCCCAATGCATTGGCGGCAGCGATTTGGTCTCTGACTATTCTATCTTCGACAGCTTTGGCTAAATTGGCAAGGTGGCGGTTGACTTTGGCAATAGCTTTCGCCTGATGGGTTTCTGTATTGTCGAGGCGTGACATAGCCTGGGCAACGGCGGCCTCGACGCCTGTCGGGTTCGGATTGGCCAATGCTGAGGCGAGGGCAGCTTTTATTTCGTTGCGAGTTGTCGCGAGGCTTTCTTCCAAATCGTTCGATAGACGACCAACACGACGTGAGAGGGCGGATTTTTGTGAGTCAGTATCCTTTTGAGTCCGTGTATCAAGCCTTTCGACAACGCCTTCCAATGTCTTTACGCTTTTTCGGGTCAGCGTATCGGCCCGCTTCATGCGAGTTTCTAGCGATTTCAGAGCAGATTGCATCTCTGCCATCGTCATTTTCTTAGGCGTAGATTTTTTTGAAGTTGATTTCTTTGAACTGGCGTTTGGGCGTGCTGTTTTTTTACGTGGGGAGCGTTTTTTAGCATTGGCAGACTTTTTGTCAGTCGGGCTAGACGCTGTCGCGCCAGACGCCGATGTTTCGGACGTTTGCTTCTTGCTGTCTTCTCCTGACGACTGACTCATTTAGCGCTCAAACTTTTCGCATATGTTGCACATGCCATGAACAATTAAGAATCACCCATGCCCTTTGGATTAAAATGACCTCATCGTGGTTAATACGCCGTTAAAACATTAACCTTTTGACGAGGAAAAGCCTACATTCCTGAAAAAGCCCGAAAAAATATAGGTTGACGTTTACGTTAACGTAAACTAATGGTGTGCTATGTTAAACCAAGCCGAAAAATCAAAAAGCGCCGATTGGGGAATTCGCCAGTTCGCCGCGATGTTTGATGTGACGGCTCGGACGCTGCGGTTTTACGAAGACAAAGGCTTGCTTAGCCCGGATCGGGATGATGCGGGCACGAGGCTTTACGGACCCGCCGACCGGGCGCGATTTGAACGCATCATGCGTGCGAAAAGAATGGGGTTTTCCCTGGACGACATTAAAGCGGTTATGGATGTGACCGAGGGGAAAGTCTCAGATCGCAAAGAGCTGGAAACCCGTAAGTCCAATTTCCAGTCGGTGCTGCGCGGCCTAAAGCGCCGCCGTGAAGATATCGATATCATGGCGCGCGATCTGACTGAAATAGTTCAGATTATTGATGAGCATCTCGCTGAGACCGAAGAAGAACCAAGCGTAGAAAGCCTCGCCGCCAAATATGAAGCCGCTTTTAAAAAGAGCTTTGCCCATTCCGATGGCGGACAGGGCTACAGCTTTGACTACCAGGCCGACGATTTTGCCGCTCCCAAACACTCTTAAATTCCCTTACGTAGATATTAAAAGGAAAACCAATGCCAAGTTATAAAGCTCCCATCCGCGATATGCAATTTCTGTTGCATGAAGTGCTCGGTTTCGAGGACCTTCAATCTTACGAAGCTTTCTCAGAAGTTGACCGTGATCTGGCCGACGCTGTGCTCGAACAAAGCGCAAAATTTGCCGAAGAAGTCCTCACCCCGCTCAATGCGGTGGGCGACCATGAAGGGTGTACACGTCACGAAGACGGATCAGTCACAACTCCGACAGGATTCAAAGACGCCTTCAAACAGATGACAGAAAATGGCTGGACCGGCTTGTCGCTGGATCCGGAATTTGGCGGGCAGGGCATGCCGGGCATGCTGGGGATTGCCGCGTCTGAAATGTGGACGTCCTCCAATATGGCGTTTGCCATGTATCCCGGACTGACGGGCGGGGCGATCAAAGCCATTATGTCCAGCGGCACGCCGGAGCAAAAGCAGACTTATTTGCCGAAAATGATTGCCGGCGAATGGACAGGCACAATGAACCTGACCGAGCCGCATTGCGGTACGGATTTGGGCCTCCTTAAAACCAAAGCTGTTCCCAACGGAGACGGCACTTATAAAATTTCCGGCCAGAAGATTTTCATCTCTGCCGGCGAACACGATATGTCGGAAAACATCGTCCATCTCGTCCTCGCCCGTATTGAAGGCGCGCCGTCCGGAACGAAGGGTATCTCTCTCTTTATCGTGCCGAAGTTCAAACTCGACGAAAATGAAAACCCGGGCGAGCGTAATGCAGTTTCCTGTGGCTCTATCGAAGAAAAAATGGGCATTCACGGCAATTCGACCTGCGTCATGAATTACGATGACGCCGAAGGGTATCTTGTCGGCGAAGAGAATAAGGGCCTTCGGGTCATGTTCGTTATGATGAACGAAGCCCGTATTGGCGTTGGCCTTCAAGGTCTTGGCCAGTCAGAGGTTGCATATCAAAACGCTGCCATTTACGCCAAAGACCGTTTGCAAGGCCGCTCTTTGGCGGGACCGCAAGAAGAAGACAAGCCAGCCGATCCTATCATTGTTCATCCCGATGTGCGCCGTATGTTGATGGAAACCAAAGCATTTAACGAAGCGGGCCGCGCGCTCCTTTACTGGGCCGCCAAGCAAGAGGACATCGAGAAACATTCTGACGATGAAAAGCTCGTCGAGAAATGTGACGACTATCTCGGCCTTCTAACCCCGGTTGTAAAAGGCTATCTCACAGATATGTCAATGAAGACGACAATTGATTGCCAGCAAATCTTTGGCGGTCACGGATTTATCGAAGAATGGGGCATGAGTCAGTTTGTCCGCGATAACCGTATCGCCTTGATCTATGAAGGCGCAAACGGCGTACAGGCTCTCGACCTCGTGGGCCGGAAACTGGCCCGCAATGGCGGCCGCGCTTTGATGACGCTCAACTCTGAAATTGGCGAGTTCCTGAAAGAGAATAAAGATAATGAAAATCTGTCCGAATTTATGAACGGTCTTGACGGCGCCCAGAAAAAACTGACCGAAGCGACCATGTGGTTGATGCAAAACGGTATGTCCGATCCGAATAATGCGGGCGCTGGCTCTGTCGATTACATGCACATGATGGGCCTGGCGATATTGGCCTATATGTGGGCCCGAATGGCCGTTGTCGCGCAAGCGAAAATCGATGAAGGGTCGAATGAGAAGTTCTATCCGAACAAACTCATTACAGGGCGTTTCTTCATGCTCCGTATGCTGCCAATGCTCGATGCCCACCTCGCGAAAATCAAAACAGGCGCTGAGCCTGTTATGGCCCTCGAAGAAGCGGCGTTTTAAATTAGAATATAAGAATAACTCGCCCGGCCGCGTGGCCGGGTGAAAATATAAAAAAGGGAAAGACCACATGGCCGACAACGTACTCGATTTCAAAAACCCCGATTGGTATGACGAGGAGGATATCAACATCTTCCGCGAGGCCGTTCACGGCTTTTATGCGCGTGAAATGGCGCCGCATTCCGAAAGTTTCCGCAAGAATAAAAAAGTTGATCGGAAATATTGGAATATGGCCGGCCAGATGGGTCTTTTGAACGCGGCTATTCCCGAAGAGTATGGCGGAGGCGGCGGAGACTATCGCCATGAAATGATCATAATGGAAGAGCTGCCCCGCGCCGATGTGGACGGGTTTGGCTTGTCGCTCCATAACGCGATTGTCGCGCCTTATATCCTGCATTACGGGACGGAAGAGCAGAAGCAAAAATGGCTTCCGCGCATGGCCTCCGGCGAACTTGTCGGCTCTATCGCCATGACCGAACCGGGCACAGGCTCTGACCTTCAAAACGTCAAAACCACGGCCAAAAAAGACGGAAATGGCTGGGTCATTAATGGCTCCAAGACTTTCATTACCAATGGTGGGACGTCCAATCTGGTGGTTATCGTGGCCGATACCGGCGGCGAAGGCAAAATGTCCAAATCGCTCTTCGTTGTTGAAACGGATGACCTCGAAGGTTTCCGCCGCGGCCGCATTCTCGACAAGGTCGGGATGGACGCGCAAGACACAGCCGAGCTGTTTTTTGATGATATGAAAGTCCCCGCTGACGCGCTTCTCGGGCCGGAGCCTGGACACGGCTTTATTCAGCTTATGAAAGAGCTGCCGCAGGAACGTCTAAATATCGCCGTTCAAGGCGTCGCGCAGATGGAAGAGGCGCTTCGCCTCACCATTGAATATTGCAAAGAGCGTCAGGCCTTTGGCAAACCGATCCTCAATTTCCAGAACACACAGTTCGAACTGGCCGAGTGTAAAACCATCGTCAAAATCGCCAAGACATTTGTCTATGACTGCGCCGCGAAACATCTCAAAGGTGAACTCGACACGGTCACTGCGTCCATGGCGAAATATTGGGTCACCGATAAAGAATGCGAAGTCATTGACCGCTGTCTCCAACTCCATGGCGGCTACGGCTTCATGAATGAATACCGCATTGGCCGCATGTATCGCGACAGCCGAGTTCAGCGGATTTACGGCGGCACAAACGAAATCATGAAGGTCTTGATTGGCCGGAGCCTCTAGGCAATTCGTTTCCGCAGCGCATGCGGGGACAACTTCTGTTAGGAATAAAAATGACCGACCTCGTCACTTACACACTCGACGGTAATGTCGCCACAATCGCTATGGATGATGGCAAAGCCAATGTCCTCTCCACCGCCATGATCGGTGAATTAAATGAGGCCTTCGACAAGGCCGAAAAAGACGAGGCGATTGTGATTTTGACAGGCCGGGACGGCATGTTTTCCGGCGGGTTTAATCTCAAGGAAATGCAGGCCGGACCGAAAGAGGCTATGACGCTCACCTCGCTCGGCTCAAAACTGGCGCGCCGAATTCTGGAATTCCCCCGCCCGGTCATTGCGCTTTCCACGGGCCATACAATTGCTATGGGCGCGTTTCTCCTCTTGGCGTGTGATTACCGTATGATTGCAGACGGCGAGTTTAAGGTTGGCCTGAATGAAACCCTTATTGGTATGACCATGCATAATTTCGGGATTGAGTTAGGACGCTACCGCCTTGCGAAAAACTATTTTAATCGCTGCGTTATTAATGCGGAGATTTTCAATCCGAAAGGCGCGCTTCTTGCCGGCTTTATTGACCGCATTGTCCCAACCGATCAGATGCCTATGGCTGCAAATTTGGCCGGGCAGATGTTCGGACAGCTGAACATGACGGCTTTCGCCAATACAAAGAAACGATCCCGTAAAGAGATATTTGCCATTCTCGATCAAGCGATTAAGGATGACCTCGACCCGGAGAAAATTCACGCCGTTTAGGAATAAGCCAACCCATCCTTCATGCACAAACTGATCGCCAAAAACAAACAAGGCCGCGATTTCGTCGTGGGCGATATTCATGGGCGTTATGATTTGCTGAAGGCCGAGATGAAGAAACAGAATTTCAATAAAAAGACTGACCGCCTTTTTTCTGTTGGCGATATCATTAATCGCGGTCCGGACAGCCTCAAATGTCTGAACCTTTTGAAAAAGAAGTGGTTTTTTATGGTGCTCGGCAATCATGAGGAAATGATGGTCGAAGCGGTTAAATCCGGAAGCTTGAAAAGCTGGGCGCGCAGCAACGGAAAATGGCTCGGAAAAATCCCTCGCAAGGATCAAAAAAAATGGGCCAAGATCTTAGCCAAGCAACCTGTCTCTCTGACGATTAAATCAGACACTTATCGCGTCGGAATTTGCCACGCTGAGCCGGACGGAACCTCTTGGCGTAAGACGAGGGACAAGGAAAAAAGTCGGTCCACAATGCTCTGGGGCCGCCGGGTTTTACGAAACCGCAAGAAGACGAAAGTCAAAGGCGTCGATTTTACGGTGCATGGTCATACCCCGCTCGATTCAGCCCGTTGGCTCGGCAATCGTTATTTTCTGGATACAGGCGCCTGGTATTCGGACAAGCTGACCTTCCGTCCTCTCGAAGACATTTACGCAGAATATCAAGAACGAAGCAAAAAATGATGCCCCCATATTCAGACGTTGATCGCCGTGAGCACGCGGTGAAGGGCGGCGTATTGTCCGCCGTCCATTTCGGCCCCACTGAAGAGCCCATGCGGCTAATCATGCTGCATGCCAATGGATTTAATGCGAGGAGTTACCGCGTTATTTTAGAAAACCTTCCGATCCATAGCGTCTCTCTGGACTTGCGCGGTCATGGCTTTTCAACCTTGCCGTATAATCCTGAAAAGCTCAGGACATTTTATCAATTCCGCGATGATGTTCTGGATTTTATTGACCGCTACGTCGAAGGCGAACTTGTCATTGCCGGACACTCTCTTGGGGCCTCTGTCGGCGCGTTATGCGCCCCCGCGCTCAAAGGAAAACTGAAGGGCTTTGTCGGGTTTGATTCCCCTATCATGCCGTTCTGGATGAGGCCTTTTTTCCATATTCCGGGGTGGGTCGAGATGATGCAAAACCGCTTGGCAATTGCGTCTAAGGCGGGGCGTCGCCGGTCAGAGTTCGGCTCGATTGAGCAGGCATATGAACGTTACCATAAACGCGGCATATTTAAGAAGTTTTCCGATGACGTCCTGATGGACTATGTACTCGGTGGATTAAAACCAGATGGTGAGAAGTGGCGTTTGGCCTGCGACCCAAAGTGGGAACAAGCGATATATCCTGCTCATGGACATAATCTATTTAAAGCGGCGCGTAGCCTTCCGAAAGATAACACGCAAATTATTTTTGCGACGATTAATGCGCCAAATACTTTTCTATCTCGGGAGAGAATGAAAGCCATTGTGGGGAAGAAAAACGTCCATAGGCAAGCCGGTTTTGATCATATGTTCCCGCTTAATAAACCTGATTTTGCCGAAGCGGCCCTTCGGCGGGCTATAGAAACGGCCGGCTTAGGCGTGTAGTCCGTCGACCATCGCTTTATTGACTTGCTTGACTTGCTCAGGCGTGGTTTTCACCAGGCTTCGGGTTTTGGTGTTGAATAGACATCCAACAGCTACGGTGGTCATAAAACTTTGCCCGGTGATCGGGTTAAGCAGATTGTGCAAAATAGTCCGCGTGTAAGTGTTCGCGCCTAAGAACCCCGGTACATAGGCATAGGCATCACCAGCTTCGGGCCAGCTATGAAAGACGGCGCGTGCTTCCAGCAACGCGGCCATGCCGCCGCCCTTTCGGTAATCTGCATCATGAATTTCCGGCCAGCCTTCATTATACCAGCCAATAGAGGAGGTGGTTCGGCCAAAAAACGCCTGCGGCGTGACCCGCCCGGTATTGTCCGTTTCTTCCGGGCCAAACACGCCGGCGCCGGACGTTTCAAGTCCAAGGGCATGGAGTTCTGACAAGCTCATGCCCGTTTGAGGATCCGACAAATCAATGTTGCGCGGCTTGGCCGGGGCGGGCAGCTGCACTGTGAAGGTGTCAATTTGATCTTTGACGCGGGATGGCCAGCTGAATTTGCGCATTTCGCGCAAATAGACATGTTCAACCGTCTCCACGACCGTTGCCGCTATGCGTCCATTGGCATGATACATGATGTGGCAGAGCTGCGCGGTTTCGTCCTGAAGCGAGACAACCCCGCTTTCGATTTTTAGCGGATCACCGGGGCGGGCCTCCGCCTGATATTTGATGTGAAAGTCTTTGACGCGAATGGAGCTGGCGGTGTCGGATTTGAACGCTTCCGGCAAGCCCATTCGAATGATTAAACCCGCCCGCGCCTGCGCCGTCTTATAAACATAGTGGCGCATATTGAGATGGCCAAGTTCGTCACATTCCCATGCGGAGCATTCCCCCGCCCATGTCAAAGTAAAAGCCATAATTCAGATCACGCGGCGCATTTGGCGCATTGGCCGTAATGTTCGACGACGCTCCGGCGGATTTGAAACCCGTCTGGTTTGCAGTCCGCATGGTCATGCGCGTGTCTTTCTTCGACAGACTGACATTTTTCACAAATAAAAAACTCTGCCAAATGTCCTTTGCCGCCATGATCGCAGGCAATAAAGGCATTTAGCGCCTCGACCCGGTGTATCAAACCGTGTTTGGACAAAAATTCGAGCGCTCGGTAGACGGTAGGCGGTTTTGGCGACCCTAAATCAGGTTCCAGGCGGTCCAGAAGATCATAGGCTTTTACGGCGCCGCCATCGGACATGATAAGTTCCAGGACATGCTCACGAAGAGGCGTAAATCTTTCGCCTCTGTCCAAAACCGTACCCCGGGCAATTTCGAGGCGGTCTTCGAGAGTTTGTGATGTGGCGTTATCCGTCATAGTCTGCGGGTCTTAAACTGTTTTGCCTTGCTGTGAAAGGAATCAATCCATTATTGAACGCATCATTTAAATTGTTTAAGGCCTTGCGGAGAATAACGCTCCCTTGATTGAATCAGGTGGGGCGGCAGTCATTTTGACAATTAAATTTTATGAAACCGCCATTCGGGGAAGGACCACCATGGCCAAAAAACCAGACGCCAAAACATCCGGAAAACAGAATGCAGGCAATCAAGCTCCTGCTATAACCGGGAATGTCATGTTCTATAAAAACCCTCAACCTTTGACAAAAGAAAACCATTCCAAATTCGGTGTTAAACCTGTCGACAAGCCCTTCGAGTTTATGAAGGATCAGCATTTTCTGCCTTTGACAGCACCAGAGTTTGGGTCTGCGGCTGCCTCTGTTCCGATTATTTTTGCGGGTGAAGAAAAAACCCCTCTCGCCGTCATGGGTATTCGCCAACAGGAAAACCTATTCGTAAATGAAGGTCAGTATAATCAGGATTACTACATGCCGGCCTTTGCCCGTCGTTATCCTTTCGTTCTGGCCGGAGATCAGGCCAATGACCGCTTTATCGTTTGTGTCGATACAGAAGCCGAATGCGTGACAGATAAATCCCCGACCCAAACCTTCTTCGATAAGGACGACACGTCGGCCTTTACAAAAGAAGCTTTCCAGTTTTTGCAAAATTACGAGCGTGATCGTCAGGCCACTGCCAAAATGATTGAAGACTTCAAAGCAGCAGATTTGTTCGAATCTAAAGTCATGAACTTCCAAGGTAATAATCCGGACGGCTCTCAAGCCCCGCTTCAAAAAATTGCGGACTATTTCGCCGTCAGCGAAGAAAAGATGAAAGCTCTTCCAGCAGAGAAACTGAAAGAATTTTCAGACCGTGGTTATTTGGCTGTGGCGCACGCTCATCTCGTCTCACTCGGCAATTGGCAACGTCTCGTCAATATGACCTTGCGGCGTCAGGCAAACCAGCCTGCTGCTTAAGTCAGCAATAATGAAGAATTTAAACCCGAATTGGAAACGATTCGGGTTTTTCTTTGCGCGTAACTGACCTGACTTCACCTCTGCGTTATCTAGCGGTTTACGCCGTTTCCATAATGTCCGGAATAAAGTAATAAATCGATATGAAAGTCTTTTTTCTTAGTCTCTGTTTGTTTTTTGTCTCGCTCGTTCCAAGTTACGCCGCGGAAAGTGAATCCGTTGACACAGGCAAGGTTGTTGCCTCGCTTGTAAGTTCGAATGACAGCGCGGCTCCGGGCGAAACGATAGATCTCGCCCTCAGAACAATCTTGGACCCAGGCTGGCATACTTATTGGCGCAATCCCGGAGACAGCGGCGAGCCTGTCCAACTTGACTGGCAATTACCTGAAGGCTGGGAAACAGGGGAAATCACCTGGCCTCTGCCCATGACCCTGCCGACAGGGCCAATTATCAATTACGGGTTTGAAGGGGCGCCGCTTTTTCCGGTTTCCGTCAGCGTTCCGGAAACGGCAGAGCCTGGAACAATCCAAACTCTAACGCTCGATTTTTATTACCTGGTTTGTGCCGATATTTGTATTCCGGAAAATGGAAGCGCGTCTATCGATATGCCGATTGGCGAGAGCGTGAAAGATGACCGATGGGATGTACTCATTCAGGACGCGGTTAACACATCGCCTAAGCCAGCGCCGATTTCTGCGGCCATAAATCAGGAAGCGGAAGAGGCGGTCTTAACTCTGGCCGATCTACCGGAAGGTGATTTTTCAGAAAGCTATTTCTTTCCCTTTGATCAAGGTATCGTGGCGCATTCAGAGCCGCAAACGGTTGCGAAGGGCGAAAACGGAATAGAGATTCGCGTAGCCTCTGAATATGGCTGGGATAACGGCCTGCCGGATCAAATTTCGGGCGTTCTGTCCTATCAACAAAACGGCGTGCGGACAGGGTCGGAAATAAATGTGACTGTGGGTGAAAGTCTGGATATCGGACAGGTCGCGAGCGCGGGCGATGCTGCCGCCGTGGGGGCTGGGTCCTTTACGCTTATCGGCGCGATTTTCGGGGCTCTTCTTGGCGGCCTTATTCTTAATTTGATGCCGTGCGTCTTTCCGGTCATCTCCATGAAAGCGCTCAGTATCGCGAAAACGGCGCATGGTGAACGGGCTGTCATTCGGCGCGAGGCCTGGGCTTATACCGCTGGGGTTCTTGCAACTTTTCTTGTTCTGACCATTTTGCTGATTGCGCTCAAAGCCGCAGGCAGCGAGATTGGCTGGGGCTTTCAACTACAATCACCATTGGTCGTAGCAGGTCTCGCCCTTTTGATTTTCGCTGTCGGTTTGAACCTGTTGGGCGTATTCGAGTTCGGGACGTCTTTTCAGAATACCGGCTCAAGCCTAACCACTAAAGGCGGCGTTCGGGGGTCCTTCTTTACCGGACTCTTGGCAGTGATTGTGGCAACGCCCTGTACAGCGCCATTTATGGCCGGGGCGATTGGCTATGCAGTGGCTCAACCCGTGGCCGTAACAGTCGCCGTTTTTCTGGCACTGGCCATCGGCTTTGCCCTCCCGTTCTTACTTATTGCCTATGTGCCGCGCCTGTTGAAAGTTCTGCCCAAGCCCGGCCCCTGGATGGTGCGGTTCAAAGAACTCCTTGCCTTTCCCATGTTTGCCGCCGCGATCTGGCTTGTCTGGGTCGTCAGTCTTCAGGCCGGATCAATGGGATTGTTAAAGGTCTTAAGCGCCATGCTGCTTCTCGCCCTGGCGGTCTGGGCCTTTAAAAGCTCGAAAAATTCGATAAAGAGCCTCGCCGTACTTGTTGGTGTTTTGGCTCTCTTTGTTATTATTTCTATTCGGCCCGGCTCGGCCACGACCGTGGATTTAACTCAAGAAGCGTGGTCCACAGAGCGCGTGGATGAACTCCGTGCAGAAGGGCGTCCCGTCTTTGTCGACTTCACCGCCGCTTGGTGCGTGACCTGCAAAGTGAATGAGACGCTCGTTCTAGAAAAAGACAAAACCAAGCAGCTTTTTCTCGATACAAACACCGCTTTTCTCGTCGCCGATTGGACCAATAAAGATGATGAGATAGCGCAAGAACTGGAACGCTATGGCCGCGCTGGCGTTCCCTTATACCTGGTTTTCCCATCTGGTGACAATTCCGTGAGCGCCGAAGTTTTGCCTCAAGTTTTGACCTATGATGTGGTAAAAGAGGCTATTGAAAGAGCTAAGGTCGGCTCGGCATCCTAAGCCTACGTTCGATCGTAGACAGGATTCATAACAAAATGTGAGGACAGTTTCATGCGTATGATGACAAAATTTGCTGCCACAACTCTTAGTGTTGCAGCTTTAACGCTTTCTGCAACCGCCTTGGCAGAGGTTGCCACCGGAAGTCAAATTCCGGATATGACCGTGACCGATTCCAACGGCAAAACCCATAACCTTTCAGATTTTGAAGGCAAAAGAGTTGTTCTGGAGTGGACCAACAAGGGCTGTCCTTACGTCCAGAAACATTACGGTTCTGACAATATGCAGACCCTGCAAAAATCGGCAACAGCTGACGGAGAGACTGTTTGGCTGACTGTGATTTCCAGCGCCCCCGGTAAGCAGGGATATGAAGACGGCGAAAGCGCGAATGAATTGATGGCGGAGTGGGACGCGGCGCCAACAGCTGTTATTCTCGATCCGGAAGGGGATATGGGAAAAGCCTTCAATGCCAAAACGACTCCGCATATGTATGTCATAACGCCGGATCAAACTTTGGTTTATCAGGGTGCGATTGATGATAACCGCTCATCGAACCCAGCCACAATTGAAGGGGCGGAAAACTATGTCGCTTCTGCTTTGGCCGATTTGGACGCCGGCCGTCCAGTTGCGACGGCCGAAACAGCGCCTTATGGATGTAGCGTAAAATACAAGAGCTAGATCTAGCAAAACTCTAAGAAAAAGCCCGCTCGTAGCGGGCTTTTTTATGGGCTAGAGAATTAGGTGACCTTTGAGCGTGCATGAAACTCCGGGGCGTCCCAGCTTTTCGAGTGCAATATTTCCGTCAGTGCTTCCATCAAATCCCAGACATCGACATAGCTCAAATATAGCGGGGAAAAGCCGAACCGGACCGTGTCCGGGCTTCGGAAATCGCTCTGAAAACCTTGAGCGTGTAGAGCGCGCGTAACAGGGTAGCCGTTCTCAACTTTCAAACTGACGTGGCCACCGCGTTTGGACGCATCGTGAGGGGACATTATTTCAAGCCCGATTTCTTCAGCGCGAGCGATACACAAATCACCCAAAGCTCCGGCTTTGGCCTCTAGGGCCATCATATCTATGTCGTCAAAAGCCTCGAGCGCGCCCTCTAGGGCGGAGAGCGACAAGATCGGCGGCGTGCCGGACGCAAACCGGGCAGCGTCTTCTCGGGGCCTGTACTGTCCATCAAACTCAAACGGAGCTGCATGACCCATCCAGCCGGGCAGAGGTGTATGAAGCTTTGGGAGGAGGTCTGTCCGCGCATACAGAAAAGACGGCGCACCCGGGCCACCATTTAGATATTTATAGGTACAACCGGTTGCGAGCTTTGCGCCTGCCGCTTTCATATCCAGCGCGATGACCCCTGTCGCATGACTAAGATCCCAGAGAATTAAGGCACCTGACTCCTGCGCCTTATCTTCATAAGCTTTCATATCGACCCGCTCGCCGGAGCGGTAATTTACGGCGCTCTTGATATAAATGCCGCCTTCGGACAAGGCGTCGAAATCCTCACCGGAGTTTACGCGCCGACACGCCACGCTTGTCAAATTTGCAAACGCCTCGGCTATATATTGGTCCGTCGGAAATTCCTCGGCATCGACGCAAATCTGCCGCTTGCCTTGCGTCAGGGGAAGGGCGCTCGCCGCGAGTTTAAAGAGATTGACGGAGACTGTATCCGTCACCATCACCTCATCCGGGTCTGCGCCGATGAGGCCTGAAAGTTTCCCGCCAAGCTTTGCTGCTAGATCAAACCATCCGGCACTATTCCACGAGCCAACAAGTCCTTTAGCCCAGGACTCTTTAGCGCAGTCATTTAGCTTCTTTAACGCAGCGCTATGAGGCGGTCCGAGAGAATGCCCAACAAAATAAGTCACATCGTCCGGCAATTTAAACTGGGTTCTGGCCTGAGCCAAAGGATCTTGGTTATCGAGGGCTAAAGCCTCATCTCTCTTGGTTGCAATTTTCATAAAATTGTTTTGCATGACATACCCCGGATTGACCAGTAGAGTTTCGCATACACTTCAAATGAGACCTGATGTCATGATTAGATATAGCTTGCCCGTCCTGCTTGGTTTTACAGCGCTTACTCTGACAGCGTGCGAAACGACTCAATCCCAAACGTCTGAAACCTCAAGGATCGAAAAGGAGACTGTTATGAACGAGCCTGAACCTCTCATGAGCTGGCCTGATCTGACCACCCGTCCAAAAAAGGCGCCGACAGAAACGGTTCGCAGTGGGGACGAGGAAACGGACATCGTGGATGTTTGGCTACCGGACAGGCCGGGTCCGCACCCGGTCGTTCTTATGGTGCATGGGGGGTGCTGGCAGAAGTCCATCGCAGATCGGACTCTGATGAACTATGCCGCCGACGCGATGCGCGCAGAGGGATTGGCCGTTTGGAATATTGAATATCGCGGCGTTGATGAAGAGGGCGGAGGCTATCCCGGCACGTTTCAGGATGTGGCCCAAGCGGCCGATTCAATGCGTGTCCATGCAGAGGAGTTTAATCTCGACCTGAGCCGTGTGGCGGGATTTGGCCATTCGGCTGGGGGGCATTTGGTGACCTGGCTGGCAGGGCGAAGAAACCTTCCAGATACAAGCGTTTTAGCCGGTGGCAATCCATTGCCAATGCTGGGGGTTGTGAATTCAGGAGGTCTGGCAGATTTAAAGGCGTCCGAGCCTCTTACTCTGAAATCTTGCCTGGCTGATATCAAAGATAGCCTAACAGGCTCGGCGTCGGAAAACCGTCCTGATCCGCTCTCAGATACGTCAAGCGATCGCCTCCTACCCACAGGTTTAAAAATCTATAGCGTCAACGGCGAAAGGGACCGTATTGCCCCGCCCGCTTTGGGGGATGACTTTACCGTAAAAGCCGAACAGGCGGGCGATGAGGCCAAAGCGTTTATCATACCGGGTGAAGGACATGTGGAACTAATTGCGCCAGGCTCCGATGCCTTTAAGAAGCAGGTGAGCCTCCTTAAAGAGATACTGGGCGAGGATTAATCCTCGCGACCAAACCGGTCTAAGAAATTGAACGGTCTGGTAATTCGAAGCCAAATCTTTCGCCATCTCCCCAAGCTTCGCGGTCATTCCCAAATTTAGGGAAGCCGCCATTGGATTTGAGAAGCTGAGCTAATTGCATCAAATTCCATGTCATGATCGTCGTATTTCTTTTTGTGAAATCGCTATCAAATCCGGTTGTCCCGTCCTCTTGCTTGTCGCCAAAGGATGGCCCCGGTCCAATTTCTCCTATCCACCCGCAATCGGCTTGCGGGGGGATTGTGTAGCCCAAGTGCTGCAGGGCAAAGAGAAGGCTCATCGCGGTATGTTTAACGCCATCTTCGTTCCCGGTAATCACAGCGCCGCCCGTCTTTCCGTAAAAAACACTCTGGCCATCATCGTTTAGCTCGCCGCTCATCGCGTAGAGACGTTCAATAAGGACGCGGCAGACGGAGCTTTCCTCCCCGAGCCAAAGGGGCGTTCCGATGATAAGGATATCTGCCTCTTTGACGGTTTTCCAGATCTCTGGCCATTCATCCTTATCATAGCCATGCTCGGTCATATCAGGATAAATCCCCGGCGGCACGATATGATCAACCATGTGAATTATTGTGACGTCCACCTCCGCTCTGGTCATCAAATCAGAGATAGCGTCCAAAAGTATCCGGGTATGAGATTTCTTTGCTTTTCGCTTTAAGGAGGTATTGAAAATTACGGTTTTCAGATCTGGAAATTTTGGCAAAGTCGTCATGAGGGGCTCCGGGAGAAGGTAAGGTGAGACGGGATTCCACTGTTTCAATGGCCCAGAGTTGACTTTCGTTCCGAACAGGGGCGCAAAGACCAAGGAACCATCCAGCGGGCTTATGTGTTCGTAAAATAACTTTACCAAAAGGACTGACCATGATTGCCTCCCCCCGCGTGAAGAAAATGGATGCCGATCAACTTGAGTCCAAGTGGGAAAATTTCAAAAAAGGCAGAGCAGTTACGGAGAGTTTAGCCGAAAATCTGAGCGACGCGGACGCCACCGTACAATCCATGCCGGATGCAAGTCCGATGAAATGGCATTTGGCGCATACAAGCTGGTTCTACGAAGAATTTATTATCGCTCCGGAATGTGGTGAAGAGGCGCGGTTTGACCCGAATTTTTCATACCTCTTCAATTCCTATTATGACGGAGTGGGCGACCGCCACGCAAGAGATCGCCGCGGCATGCTTACCCGTCCGGCGTTGGAGAAGGTTTTAGAATATCGCCGCCATGTCACGTCACATATGAAGTCGCTCATCTTGAGCGGAAATCCGCGTTGTCTTAAGCTGCTCGAGCTCGGCAGAGCCCATGAGGAGCAGCATCAGGAATTGGCGCTCACCGATATATTACATCTGTTTTCGCAAAATCCGCTTCGCCCGAATTACCGTCCCACTCGGCCAGTGTCCTATGACCGGGACACATCGGAAATGGGATGGACCAAATTTGAGGGCGGCATAGTAGAGATCGGTCATGACAGAGACGGGTTTCACTTTGATTGCGAAGCTCCGCGCCATCAGGTGATTTTGCGCCCATTTGAACTGGCAAACCGAACTGTGAGCAACGCCGAATGGATGGCGTTCATGGAAGCAGGGGGTTATGACGATCCTGCTCATTGGCTGTCTGACGGATTTGCCGTGTGCCAGAACGAAAATTGGGACGCGCCTCTTTATTGGTTTGAAAATAATGACGAGTGGTGGAGCATGACCTTGCGCGGGCCACAGCCGATAGACCCTGACGCCCCTGTTCAAAATATTAGCTATTACGAAGCTGACGCGTATGCCGCTTGGGCTGGCGCGCGGCTTCCAACCGAGGCGGAATGGGAATTTGGCGCGAAAGACTACCCGCTAGAAGGGAATTTCCTCACCTCAGAGCGACTTCGGCCTCAGCCGCAAAGTACCACTGGCGGACAGCTAAGCGGGCTTTTCGGCGATGTTTGGGAATGGACGGCGAGCCCCTTCACACCGTATTCCGGTTTCACCCCGTCTGAAGGTACAATTGGCGAATATAATGGAAAATTTATGAGTAATGTGATGGTGTTGAAGGGAGGGTCTTGCCTGACACCGGATAGGCATATTCGGGCGACATATCGAAATTTTTTCCATCCGGACAAGCGTTGGCAGTTCTCTGGCTTGAGGTTAGCAAAATAGATGTCTGATGATTTTGCGAATGACGTGGCGGATGGCTTAGGCACCGCCCCGAAAACCCTGCCCTCTAAATATTTTTATGATGCGGCCGGGGACGACCTGTTTATAAAAATTATGGATCTTCCTGAATATTATCTGACCCGCGCAGAAATGGAAATTTTCAGGGAGCAGACCGGCGCCTTGATTAAGGCTCTCGGCCAGACACCGAAACAGCCGTTCGAATTGATTGAACTTGGGGCAGGAGATGGCCAAAAGACTGTGCATTTATTGAAAGGTCTTCTCTCCGCCGGATATGATTTTACTTATGTTCCCGTCGACATTTCAGCGAATGTCTTGGAACATTTGAAAAAATATCTGGCCAACGAATTGCCGGACCTGAAAATCCGAACGGAACAGGGCGACTATTTCAAGCGTCTGAAAGTTTTGCAAGAAACGCATCTTCCGCGGGTCATTCTTTATCTTGGCTCCAACCTCGGAAATTTGACGGACGACAAGTCCAAAGCGTTTATGGAAAAACTTTCCCGCCGTCTAATGCCAGGCGACCGCTTAATTCTCGGCGTGGACCAGAAAAAGCCAGCCGATATTGTTTTGCCAGCCTATAATGATTCCCAAGGCGTGACCGCGGCTTTCAATCTGAATCTTTTGACGCGCATCAATCGGGATTTAGGCGGTGAGTTTAAATTGGAGCAATTTCGACACGCCCCCGAATATGATGAAGAGAAGGGTGTTGCGACCAGCTACCTGGAAAGCCTGGTCGACCAAGATGTAAAAATCAGAGCGCTAGACCGCGCATTTCACTTCACCGAAGGCGAGAAAATTAAAGTCGAAATTTCCCGAAAATACGACCTCCCGATTATTCGCAAAATTATCGCAGATACTCCGTTCGAGATTGAAACCGTTCTTAAGGATTCCCAAGATCTTTACTTGGATATTGTCCTTTTGCGGGAAAAGTGATGATTTGGCTGCAGGGCTTGGAGCTTAAAAACCAATATTCTTAAAAACCGTTATTAATGCGTCTTAACGAATATCTTCTTTATTCTTGTCATAATTGAACCAAGTCGAAATGGTTTGTTAAAATGCGCAACATCTTTGAAGACACCGTGTTTTTTTGCTTTTTCAACTTGGCCGGAGATCAAGATGAAGGGAATTTTTCGGGATTTTAAAATTTTGGCAACGTCTTCGGACGTTTCTTTTCCCAATTCAAAGTCTAAAGTGAAAATATCCGCCTCGTCATTTTGTGCTGCTAACATGGCGTTACTGTGACTGGCGGAGGAAGAAACCACCTCGAGTCCCGCTTCCAAAAAAGACTCCTCCATATCCATCGCGACGATGGGGTCATCCTCGACAATAGAAATTTTGATCGGTTTCTCGTTTTTTAGCATGTGGGTTCAACGCCCCAGATATGCGGAAGTTCATTTAGCGACTGTCCTAATAATTTTAAATAGCTGCCGGGCGGCTCGACAACGCCAAATTTATTTTGCTAGGTAAAACATTTGATAGTGTTGGTCCTGAGGGGACTACGGAAAGGTCGGTAGTGACTTCCCATTGGACAAAGCAAGATCGCGAAGACGCGATTAAAGCCTATGGCAATATCGACGAATCCTACGACGAAGCTTTTGATGAGCTTGCGAAATTAGCCTCAGAAATCTGTGAGACGCCTGTCGCGATGATCAATTTGATCTATCCCGACGAACAATTTTCCAAATCCCATATAGGAACCGATATTCGCACTGTTCCAGTCAAGGATTCATTTTGTATCGAAACGGTCGAATCCGGGGGGTCAATGATCATTCCGGATACGCTTGAAAATGATGTTTTTCGAGACAATAAATTTGTTACAGGCGATCCCAATGTACGGTTCTACGCTGGGGCCGCTATGGAAACGGAGCAGGGCGTGCCGATTGGAACGCTCTGTGTGCTTGATGTTAAGCCGCGTAACCTTACCGACATGCAGCTACGCGCATTAAAAACCCTGTCTTCCCAGGCTATGCGCCTTTTCGATCTGAGAAAGGCAAGTCATGAGAGAGATAAGGCCAGCATCATTAATGACATGATAGTCAAAAGCGCCGTGGATTATGCGATAATATCGCTCGATCCCGCCGGAACTATTCAATCTTGGAATGTCGGGGCTGAAAAAATACTCGGCTGGACGGAAGCCGAAGCCATTGGCTTGGATATTGATGCTATCTTTACTGCCAAAGACGAAAAGAAAAATCGATCCGAACAAGAGATGCAAACGGCCCGGGAGGAGGGAAGCGCCAGAGATGTGCGTTGGCACCTGAAGCAAAACGGAGAAAAGTTTTGGGCAGACGGATTGATGATGCCGCTATTGGACGCCGATGAAAGCCTGAGAGGGTATGTGAAAATTGTCCGGGACAAAACCGAACAACACAACTTGGCCGTTCAGCGAAAAAACCTCAATCAGGAGATTGTTCATAGATTGAAAAATTCTATGGCGGTTGTTCAAAGTCTGGCGCAGCAGACAATTCGTCGGTCTCGAAGCCTGAAGGAAGCAAGCATATCGGTCGGAGAGAGACTGACGAGCTATGCAGACGCTCACAACACTTTACTTCGGAATAACTGGGAAGAAGCCCCAATCAACACGGTGATTGAAGACGCCCTCGAACCTCACAAAGCTATTAGAAAGCAGATAGATTTAAGCGGACCCGAAATGACTATCCCGGCGCGGAGGGTCATCGGACTCACGCTCGCGCTACACGAATTAGTCACCAATGCGATTAAATACGGGTCACTCTCGGAAGCGAATGGGCGAGTGACAATGAGTTGGACACTCGATGAGCAGACAGATTTCTGTTTTTCTTGGGTGGAGACCGGGGGGCCGCAGGTATCAGAACCTGTTCGAAAAGGCTTTGGGACGAGTATCCTATCAAGAATTACAAGTAGTTACTTCTCCGGTAAATCCGAATTGAAGTATGAGCCTTCGGGCTTCGAATACTTGTTGACGGGATCCGTGTCGGATTAGGTTTGGAAGGCAACTTCTTTATGTCGGGCCGGTCGAAAGCGCCCAAAAAGAGAGGGTTCCTTTAATGTCCTATCAAATCAGAGTTATACTCAATATTAAAGAAAAGCCCGGCCAAATGACCGGGCTTTTCAAATTCGAAATGAAGCGAAGACTACTCTTCTGATTTCTTTTCTTCTTCTGTTGCGGCGTCTTCAGCCGGCGCTGCGTCTTCCGCAGGCGCTTCTTCTTTGGGTGCTTCTGCTTCAGCTTTAGCAGCTTCTTCAGCGGCTTTTTTAGCTTCTGCTGCCGCTTCTTTGGCTTCGGCTTCGGCCGCTTTGCGGGCTTCGGCTTTTTCAGCGCGTTCTTCTTCGCGCTCTACAGCTTTTTGACCTGGCTTACCTTTTTGCGGGTTATTGCCGTGTTTCCAGTCCCAGAGACCTGCCGCGCCGAGGAAGCGGGCCACGCGCTCTGTCGGGCGGGCGCCTTTTTCGAGCCAGGCTTTACATTTTTCAACGTCAAGCTGGACGCGGTCTTCGGAGTCTTTCGGAAGCATTGGATTGTAACGCCCCACGATTTCGATGAAGCGGCCATTGCGCGGAGAGCGGGAATCCGCCGCCACGATACGGTAGTAAGGACGTTTTTTGGCGCCGTGACGGGCCAGACGAAGTTTGAGAGCCATGATGTTTTTCCTTTTTAATCTAGCAATCGGTTTAAATTCTATTGTTACTTTTTCTTCCCAAAGGGATTTCCGCCCCCGCCCAAGCCGGGCAGGCCGCCGCCCAAGCCTGGAAGCTTGGAGCCGCCTCCGCCAAGACCCGGCAATTTGCCAAGTCCGCCGGGGAGCTGTTTCTTGAGTTCTTCGAGCTGTTCAGGATCCATTTTGGACGGATCAGGCATACCGCCCATTCCGCCTTTGGAGCCGGGCATCATCCCGCCGGGCATTTTTGGCATGCCGGGCATTCCGCCCATTTGCTGCATCAATCCGGCCATGCCGCCTTTGCCCATTTTTTTCATCATATCGGACATCTGGCGGTGCATTTTCAGCAGCTTGTTGACTTCCTGCACGCTCATGCCTGACCCGGCGGCAATACGCTTTTTACGAGAGGCCTTCATCAATCCGGGATTTCGGCGCTCTTCCATTGTCATGGAATAGATAATGGCTTGCTGCTGTTTGAGCAGCTGGTCATCCACGCCGCCTGCGGCGTCGAGCTGCTTTTTCATCTTACCCATACCGGGAAGCATTTTCATCAGGCCGCCCATGCCGCCCATTTTTTGCATTTGGCCGAGCTGTTTAGCCAGATCATCTAGGTCAAATTGACCCTTACGCATCTTCTCGGCGGAGGCCGCAGCCTCTTTCTCGTTGATAAACTCAGACGCTTTTTCAACGAGGGAGACAATATCGCCTTGGCCCAGAATGCGGCCCGCGAGACGTTCCGCGTCAAAAGCTTCCAGCCCGTCGAGCTTTTCGCCCGTGCCGAGGAATTTAATCGGCAAGCCGGTGACGGCGCGCATGGACAGCGCCGCGCCGCCGCGTCCGTCGCCGTCAATTCGTGTGAGCACGAGGCCCGTCAGGGGCAGGCGTTCGTTAAACCGTTTGGCCGTCTCGACGGCGTCTTGGCCGGTCAAACTATCGGCCACCAAAAGGGTTTCGGTCGGCTTGGTCTCTTTCGCAATGGCTTCGACCTCGTCCATCAATTCGTCATTAATGGTCGTCCGACCGGCCGTATCGAGGAAGACGACGTCATAGCCGCCCTTGGCGCCTTCTTTCATGGCCCGCTTGGCAATGTCCAATGCGCTTTGACCTTGAACGATAGGGAGGAAGCCGACATCCGCCTGTTTGGCGAGCATGCCGAGCTGCTCCATCGCCGCCGGACGATTGGTATCGAGCGACGCCAGCAGGACTTTTTTCTTGAGCGACTTCTTGAGATAGAGCGCAAGCTTGCCGGAGGTCGTTGTCTTACCGGAGCCTTGGAGGCCGGCCATCAGAATGGCAATCGGCGGGCGCGCCTGCAGGTTCAAGAGGTTCGCCTTGGCGGCTTCTTCCTTATCGGCATCCTCATCGGACAACGTCCCGCCGAGCATGTCGATAAGCGCGTCATTGACGATCTTGACAACCATCTGGCCGGGCTTGATGGATTTGATGACCTTTTCGCCCACGGCTTCGCGGCGGACTTTTTCGACAAATTCTTTAACGACGGGGAGGGCGACGTCAGCTTCGAGAAGCGCCACGCGGATTTCGCGCATGGCAGAATTGACATCTTTTTCCGACAGAGCCCCGCGGCCCGTCAGATTGTCAAAGACATTACCAAGCTTATCACCAAGCGTTTCGAACAAGTCATTACCTCAATATCGTTGGCCCAAAGCAGAAGAGCCGCGGTGAACGTAACACGTCGACCACGGGACCCCGTCTGCACCATGCACAGCGCGGAGCGCAGGAGTAAATCTGCGCAGAATTGCGCGGCGTTTACGGGAAGTCGGACGGATAGTCAAGTAAGGACGATTTAGGGGTGAAGCTCATTTTGTACTTAGAATATGTGCTTTGGGTCTCCGCGCAACGCATGGTCCATGGTCGGAAATAATTGCTGAATTGCAAGTTTGCAGAATCAGTAAACCGTATCTCTCTCGATCTTCAAAATTACTTATTTTCGAAAATTCTGTCGCAATTAAACTGAATTAAATCCTTCTGTTAAACCAGCTTAAATATAGGGGGTGAAATGCCCCTTTTTGACATGTATGTACGTAAAATACACCCTTTACAATGGTTAACAAAGTATTAATATCTTACAAAGGGCTAGGATACTTCCTTGTTAAACTTAGGATTTTGGCGCGTTTGTGGGCATCGAATATATAATTGGCACACTAACTGCATGACCTTGTTCTGTAAGGTCTGGGGCGGTGTGTCGAAACAAAACACTTCATTCTTGGTCCGAACAAATCTCGACGAATAACTCGTCGTGGTAAGTGCTTTGAAAACGCGTGAGCTTTTTCGAGCTTTTAAATGGGGCGACTTCAGCGTGTTGCTGAAAACCCTAAACTTAGAATGGCCTGCAGAGACGGGCTTTCTTATTAGGAGAAATGAAATGAAAAATATTTTTATTGTTACGGCATTGACGACAGCTCTGATGTCTTCTGCAGCATTTGCAGCAAACACAGATTCAACTAACGTTGCAGTTTCAGCAACTGTTCTTGAAGAGTGCAGCATTGAAGATGCAACAGCTGTTACGTTTTCTGAAGTTGAAATCAATGAAGGCGCTGGCGCAAATGCTCTGCTTCTTCAAAATGGTTCACAAAGCGACTCGCAAAACATCTTTGTAAGCTGTAACTTCACAACAAGCATTGCAGCGACATCAACTAATGATGGTCTGCTGAACCAGGACCCGAACAGCGCATCTGTAGTTGCTAACGATCCAGACGACTTTACGAACAAGATCGAGTATCGCGTTCTTCTAAATTCAACTGACTCTAGCTTCCCTAACCTTGATTTTAGAACAAGACTTGAAGCTTCCGATTCCGTTACTGCAGGTGGTGCGTTCCACAACGACGCACAGCTTCGCATTGTCATCGACAGAGACGACACATCTAAGCGTCCGGTCTCCGGCCTATACCAAGACACAGCGGTTGTCTCACTCGGCGCAATCTAAGCGCGCTTGACGTGTTAACGTTTGGAAGGGGGAGCTTCGGTTCCCCCTTTCTTTTTACTCTCTCTTTACGATATCGAGATAGTGTGACTGAATATGGATTGGGCAATCCATTAGCTTCAAGCTAACAGCCCGGGGGCGATAAATGTTCAAGAAATTACTCATTATATGGGGCGCCGTGATGTTCGCTTTGGCACCCATCGCGGCAGAAGCCGCTCGTGTGTCCCCAATGATCGTTGAGGTGAAACCGCTCGGTCGTCAATCTGTTGCGCGTGTCGAGATGGTTCATGACGGACAGTCAGATTTTCCGGCGGAAGTTCAAATGTTCCGTGGTGTGATAAGCGAAAGAGGCCAATTGGAGTTAATACCTGCGGACGAGGACTTTCTGGTCTTTCCTGCGCAAGTCATCGTGCCGGCCCGGTCTCAACAAGTCTTCCGTGTACAGTATATTGGCGAGCCAGAACTGGCTGCCTCTGAAATGTATTACATGCAAATTAGGCAGATTCCTGTTGATATAGGCCCTCAACAATCACAAGTTCAGGTTGTCGTCAACTTTAACGTATTGGTCAATGTTATTCCTGATGGAGCCAATCCTGAACCTGTGGTCGATTCAATTGTTCCTGTGGCACGCGAAGGCATGAATGGCCTTGAGGTGCGTGTCATCAATAATGGGAATCGCTATTTCACCGCCGGAACGTTTTCATGGCAGATTAACGGCACCGCCGCAGATGGAAGTACGGTTGATCTCCGTCTGTCTCCCGCCGAAGTCTCAAGGTTGATCGGCGTCGGTGTCACCGCGCCTGAGCGCGCCCGTATATTTTTTATTCCTACAGAAAAACCGCTAGTCGAAGGGACTACACAGATAGAGCTCGTGCGCTGATTATGACCAAATGGGGGGATTGGTTATGATGAGGGGGAAATCTAATGCATTGCTTGTGAGAGTCAGCAGTTTTGCACTTGTTGCGGCTATGGTTTGCGCTCCAAGTATTGCACAAACGGTAGACCAATCAACACAGGCAAGCGGCGCTGCGGCAGCACCAAAGGCGGCACGTTCCATCACTATGTCTGTACCGCTCACCTGGAATGGGCGCATTCTGAATGATGTTATCGTGCAGATTGAGCCCGACGGGACAATCGCAATAGAAAGCCAATCCCTGAGAGATGAGCTTAGCCGACTTTTGACAGACGCAGGCGTTAGTCGCTTGGATGACACAATTGGAGGCGACCCATTTGTGACGTCGGACGAATTGTTAGCGGCTGGATTTGATGTCGCTTTTGACATGTCGCGGCTCGAACTTTCGGTGAATTCAATTGATCCTACCCTTCGTCCTGTGGAGCCGCTTCGAGGAAGAAGGGAACAACGAGATCCTCTTCTTCCTTCTATAGCGCCTGCTGGTTTCAGTGCGTATCTGAACACAAATGTGAATATGATTTATCGCGACGAGGACGGACTGGTGCCGCCGGAAATTTTTCTTTTCGGTGCCGCTCGGTTTCGTGATGTCGTTTTAGAATTTGATGGCGGTTTCTCTGAGAGTCTAACTGATGATTACGAATTTTACCGACGGTCTGTACGTGCCGTATATGATGAACCGGAAAGCTTTCGGCGCTGGAGTGCGGGGGATTTGCAACTCAACAATACGGGTTTAGTGCAAACTCCTTTTATTGGCGGATTTGCGGTTGAGAAAAGTCGCCGAACTTTCGATCCTCTTTCTCCGACGGTAAATCTCGGAGGTCGCCAGATTTTCGTCGCTTCGCCCTCAACGGTTGAGGTTATTATTAATGGCGCTTCTTACCAGACATTGGACCTGCAACCCGGCACTTACAGCTTAGACGATTTGCCTATACAGACAGGCTCAAACGATGTTCAATTGGTCGTCCGCGACTCGGCTGGACGGGAACAGGTTACACGGTTTGACTATTTTTTCGATCCCATAGAGTTGAGAGCAGGCGACGAGGAGTATACACTCGCTCTGGGAATGATTGCAACTGAACTAAGTCCCCAACCCGAATATTCCGGCGACCCGGCCTTTATCGGTAGTTACCGAAAAGCATTAAGCGATATCTTGATTGTAGGGGGCGGAGTTCAGGTTTCTGAGGATATTCAGGTCTTCTCCGCTGAAACTCAATTTGTTCCGCAGGTGATACCCGGCAGTTTCGATTTTCAAGGGGCTGTCAGTACAGGTAACGGCACTGGATTTGTGCTGCGGGGGGGCTACCGTCTGGCATTGGGGAGCGGTTCAGATACAAAGCGATTATCCGCGTCTTTTAACTATGAGAATAAAGATTTTCGAACAGTTGGCGATTTGTCAGGAATTGGATTTGAGAACTTCTCTCTCAACGCGACATATAGCCAGGCTCTATCTTTAGAAACGTCTTTAGTCACAGGAGCTAATTACTTTTCTCGTTCAGGCGGTGCCGATCAGAGCACTTTCTTCCTCGATATCAATCATCGCTTAGGTGACAATATTCGCGGTACAGTCGGGGTAGAATACGGCACAGGATCTATCTTTGAATCAAATTTCGGCGCTCGTGCGGGTATTTCGGTCCTCTTCGGCGACAGACACAGGGGCGATGCCACATATCAGAGCCGACGTGAATTGGCCCGCGCTTCATTATCGCGTGGATCCGATAATAATGTCGGCTCATTAGGCTATTCTCTCAATGTCCAGGACTCCTCAGGCAGTACCACCGTAGACGGGGTAGCTGATTATGTCGCCAACCGTTTTGAGGCCCGCGCCTCCCTTGCTTCCACGGGAACAAATATAGGCGGCATCACGGACAGACAGACGGCGAGATTGCAAGTCGGGACGTCATTCGCTTTCGCGGACGGGGCCTTTGGCATTGGTCGGCCAATTCAGGATTCATTCTTGCTGGCCCGAGGTCACAGCACGCTGGAAGGCACAGATGTTATCACCGGGCGCAGTTTAAGAGGTGGCGGGTTTGAGGGTTCAAGCGGACCTCTAGGCGCAGCCGTGGTGAATAGGTTGTCTTCTTATAACGCGCAGGATGTTCAATATGATATCGACACGCTCGAAGCCGGTTATGACATCGGCTCGGGCGTAGTTCGCGTAGATCCTCCGTTCCGAAGTGGGTATGAACTTGTGGTCGGAACCGACCGCTTTGTAAGTGCTGTCGGATTTTTGGAAATAGGCGGAGAGCCCGCGGAGCTCGTCTCAGGGCTTATAACCTCCGACGAAGACGAAGGTTTTGAGCCCGAACCCTTCTTCACGAACTCGGTGGGTCGATTTGGCATTATCGGGCTTGCGCCTGGACGCAGTTATACAATTCGTTTGAACGATAGCGTTCGGACGTTCAAAGTCGATGTCCCCGCAGATAATACAGGACTATTACGCCTAGAAACAATCAATATTCAAACCGAAGCCGAATAGGAGGCATCATGCGCTACACGACATTATTTGCCCTAATTGCCACATTGGCTATTCCCGGAACCGTTATGGCGGCAGACTGCCAGCCTGTTTTTGTTGATAGCGATCAATCGGTCATAATTGACGGAATCGGCATTGAGCCTGGTGGACAATCTACTAAGGATTTCCAAATTCGGGTCCAAAACGCGGCCGGGGGGGCTGGTGGTTCACCAGGTATGTCATCTCCGGGCGGTAGGGGGCCTTGCCAAGCCACAATCAGGGTTTCCCGGATCGGCGCGTTACCGGCTCCAAATATCCCGCCTTATTCTCTTCGGGCCTCGGGAAATCGGCGTGTTGAGATCCTACCTGACCCCTCGGCGAGCGGCACGGCCAATAGCGATGTTATTATTGCGAACGCTCCGTCGGGGCCGCAGGGACGGGCTGTTCCGTTTCAGATAAGCGTTCCAACGGAATGGGGCTTGAAATCCGGCATATATACCGAGCAACTACAATTTTCGCTTATCGATGAAAGTGGCGGCATTGTTGACCGTTCGACATTGACAACAACAATCGTTATTCCCTCCGCGGTTTCCATGCGATTGGTAGGGGCGGTAGTTGGTGATGGAAGCACGGGGCCGGCACAAGTAGATTTGGGAAATCTATCTAGCTCAAATGAAACTCGCTCGGATCGTTTTGGCGCTCGTATTTTCAGCACGGCGCCATATACCGTCCGTTTTAGTTCAGTCAATTTGGGACACTTAATGCACGACCAAGGACGCGACCAGATTCCCTACCGGTTAACTTTTGACGGAAACAGGGTCGACCTAAGCGGCACGTTTGAAATCCCTTATACGGAGAGCACGCCAAGGGGCGGCGATAGAAGAGCGATGAGCATTGTGGTTCCGCCGGCTGTGGCTTTGGCCGGACGCTACTCGGACCGCATCACGATGACCGTGACGGCAATGTAAGCTAGATAATTGTGAGGCCTAGGCTGACGGATAGGTTTTGAACCAGACCATTTGTCTGGATTGTCACGGGGACATCACCCAACATAGGGCCGCTGCGATACGCTACGTCGCTAAAACCCGAGCTATCAAGCTGACGAATTTCGCCGTCATAGGTGATCTGAGCTTGTTCCCCGCCAATGAGTGCCCGGTGAGATGCTATCACGCGAAAGCCGCGGCCCGTATTGCACATTTCGAAAACAGTACCGCTCGCGGACTCGCCGCTCGCGTCAACGGTGATCGCTGAAGATTCAATCTGGCAGACTTCGGGAACGACGAGAGAGATTTGAACGCCGGTATTTGCATCCGTGTTGCCGTGCGCGGTCGTAGAAAGCACTCCAGCCGCGATAAATAGAGCGGTGATTGATATACATGTACGCATGGCAGTCTCCTTAACGGCAACACTAGTGGCGAAAGGTTAACGAAATGTAGCGCGGCGCTGTCGCCTTTTTCTTTCAATTCCCAAATTCATTCAGAGTAAAATGGCGTTGTGCTTAGCTAATGGAATGCGATGTTCTGCGGACAAATTATGACAGACACGGGTTCAGAGTTTTTAATTTATTGGTCCTTGAAATCGACCGCATTATTTACAGCCCTGAGCGCGGGAGTAAATTTGCGCTGAATTACGAGACGTTTACGGGAGCTGGGGATAGCCAAGTGAAGGTGCAACGATTGTATCGCTTTGGAAATACTCACATAGGTAGCATGTCTGCTTTGGGGGGCGAAGCGGACGTTAGCGCCGCCAGATATTTGGTCGTTTCCTTCTATTAATGTTCACATATACTATAGAATTCAGATCGAGAGTTTTATTTTCTTGTCAAAGTTATACCCTTACGTCCCCTACTTAGCGGACCTGAAGCTTTAAAAAGTCTATTATTCCGAAATATTCATCTCGTATTCCTAATATGCCTGTTTATTCCTACGACTGATAACAAGATTAGCTTCAAGCGTGGAGGAACTTAAAATGCGATTTGGTGACTATATTCGTGACACTCGGCGCGACTTCAAATGGACTCAGCCTCAGGCAGCAAAAGAAATCGGTATTGAGCAATCCTACCTCTCAAAACTAGAGTCCGGCAAATCCTACCCATCAGAGGACGTTTTCTCGTCCTTAGTTAAAGTCTATAAATTGGACCTAGCAGATTTGAAGAACAGATTATTTGCCGCTGATTTGGATCGTTTGAGAGAGATTAGCGAAATACGCTCTATTATTCTTCGCAATGAGCAAGACGTCCGCAAAAAAGTTCAAGCTTGGTTGCTCGTAGGGGTTTTTGCTTTGGCTATGGGGGGCGCGTGCCTTGGTACAAGCTTTTTGGCTGAAGACCGAGAAGTCTCACTCTTCCAATATAAATCCGGCGGTCATGGGGAAGAGGACGAAGCTGTAAATAGCGTCACTCAAAACTTGTCAGAAAATCAGCAGGCATCAGCCGGAAAAGTTGAAGAACGATATCTAACTTTAGAGGAATATCGTGGTGTCGTTTTCTTTGAAAACCTACCCGAAGGAACTCGGACTTGGCGGTTCTTCGGGAGTACAGAAAATACAGTTCGGTCCCAACTTCGCTGGTTTATGATACCCGCAATCTCTCTGATTTTGGGCGGGCTCGGCTGTTTTTTTGTAAGTTACCGTACATCATAAACCAAACATCAAAATTCATCCAAC
This sequence comes from uncultured Hyphomonadaceae bacterium, assembly GCA_963972195.1. Lineage (GTDB taxonomy): Bacteria > Pseudomonadota > Alphaproteobacteria > Caulobacterales > Maricaulaceae > Litorimonas. Next base: position 105,051 of record CAXATH010000007.1, read on the forward strand.
AACTCAGTCTTGAGGACTATAGCATGTCTAAGCCATTATTTCTGAATTCGATACTAATAACATTTTTTTCACTTAGTGGATGCGGTACTATATCTAATGCCGATCTTCGCAACGCCAACAGCAGCCAAAGCGTGGCGACCGACAAAGACAACAAGGACCTAGTAGAGCCCTACTCCCTATCTTATGCAAATAATTCGCCCTCGACGTCGAAAAAGGTCGAGCAATTTCGAGAGTTTCTAAAAGAATATCGCCAGGGAAATCTTGTCCTTAGTTTTTCTGTTGCAGTTCTAAAAGACGGTGAGGTTGTCATGCTCGAAAATATAGGGTGGCAGGATCATGACGCAGAGGAGCCAACGACCGCACAAACTTCCTATCTTGTCGCTTCAATTACCAAGACATTTACGGCCGCAACTTTGCTCGCAATGGAGGCCGACGGTCATATCGATCTTGATGCTGATTTTACGACGCTCAGCGATTGGAAAGGACGCTGCGAATGGCTTACGTCTGCCGGGATTATATTCGGCGGGGGCGTGATGGATGACGGCCGAGAAATTAAAGCCCCGCGATGTGAAGGGCCTATAAGCCTCCGGCATGTTCTACAAAATCGCGTTCAAGGGGAGCCTGGATCATCATTTTTTTATAACCCCATTGTTTTCGGTCGCCTTTCAAATTGGGTCGAAGAAAATACAGATCGCTCTTGGCGTGATTGGGTGCGAAGTTACGTCTTGGATCCTGCTGGCCTTGATAGAGTGGCCGCAGGATGGCGAGATGCAGAAGGTGCCGAAGCCTTGACTCATCTCGCACCACCCTTCCGGCACGCTCCTGAAGATTCGGATGGACTAGAACCCTCAATACTCCCTAACCCTGAACTGAATGCCAGCTCCGGTATTATAGCCAATGTCTTGGACTTGGCCCAATATTCGAACGCGTTGGATGAAGGAAAAATTCTATCTCCTGAATTGCGCGAAACGATGTGGACACCTGAGGTCGATAAAGACGGTGCGCCGGCACCCTATGCTAAGGGGTGGTTTGTCCAGAATTGGGAGGGCCACAGACTTGTTTGGCACAGTGGTTGGTGGCCGGACGCTTATGCTGGTATCTTTCTAAAAGCTCCGGAGGATGGTTGGACGCTGATCGCTCTCGGCAACACAGATGGAATTCGTCACGAGATAGATACACTGACAAAAGCTCAAATCGAGAAATCACCTTTGCCGTCAAAATTCCTCGACTTGTTTGTCAAAGATTCAAATTAAAACTTCTCTGGCCTGTTTGAAATAACCATCAGATTATCTAATCATTCGCACGCTTAGCAGAGAATTTTGAAATGTCCGATATAGGGTCTAGTTCAAAATGCGTCATCGAAAACTTTTGCCGTGTTGGATTATAAAGGTGCCTGGTGAGAATTCTCCGTCTATCTTGAAAATAGGAGCGGAGATTCAGTTTTTGAATTTAATCCACGTTTATCATCTTTAAAATTCCAACTAATTCATCCTCTTACAGAAAAACCAAGAGATGCGTCCTCACCCGTCCAACCCGGTCTATACTGCCCATGTTCCGGACACACGGACAGGCGTGCTAGCGTGGCGTGTTGGTGTTTCGGACGGTGGGACTGAGAGGCCCTTGCGACGGCGGGGGAGGGATCCGGGTCTATCAAGGCGCGTGCCTGACGCTCGAGGCTCTAACCTCTTCTCCAGATGATCGGAGAGAGACCGAGACCTTAGACTGCGGACGACCTCCAACACAGGAGGATCGCTACAAGGCCGCTGCGATATAAACCGCCGCCGCGTGGTGAGAGCCGCGTAAAACATATTTCCCTTTGGTCTCCATCGCGGAGATCACCACGCGGGCTGTCCACCTTATTTGGAAACCGTGAGAAAGGCTCAGCACTTGATGGCGAGCGGTAGGAAAGGCGTGGGTGATGCACAAATCAATTTTTTCTGTCATTCCGCACAAGGCCGGTAGGCCGCAGATGCGGAAGTTCGAGGGGTTGCGAGCTAACTCACCGGAGGCATACAACCTCTCGGCCTTCCGGGTTCGCTTTGCGCCCCAGAATGACAAGGTTGTAGGATTTATTCGCCACTCTAAGCCGGGATCACCATTGCAAATCATGGAAAGGAAAGCTTATGACACAAACAAAAAAGCTCCCTTGCGGGAGCTTTCGAAAAAATCTGGTCTGTTGAAAATTTTATTTAACAGTATGTGGTTGGCTCGCATTTTTCTGGGCTGTTTCAACCAGAGCCTTGAAGCTTTCCGGCTCGTTACCGGCCATGTCGGCCAGGACTTTACGGTCCAGAGAGATGCCAGCTTTTTTCAATCCGTCCATGAAACGACCATAGGTCATTCCGTGAAGGCGGGCCGCCGCGTTGATCCGCTGAATCCAGAGGGCGCGGAACTGACGCTTTTTCAGCTTCCGGCCGATATAGGCGTATTGACCAGCTTTTTCGACAGCCTGATTGGCAATACGGAAAGTGTTTTTACGGCGGCCGCGATAGCCGGAAGCCGCATCAATGATTTTTTTGTGACGTGCGTGTTTAGTGACGCCGCGTTTTACTCGTGACATAATATTACTCCAGAATAGAAAGGGCGGCGATTAGCCGTTTGGCATGAATGATTTTTTGATACGCTTGGCATCGCAGTCTTTAAGGACTGTTGTACCGCGAAGTTTACGAATTTGGTCATTCGTACGTTTGATCATTCCGTGACGTTTACCGGCCTGGCCAGCTTTCACTTTACCACTGGAGGTGATTTTAAAGCGCTTTTTGGCGCCTGATTTGGTCTTCATTTTTGGCATTTCGGTCTCCTTGATTTGCGCCGTTCTCCAGACCCGGAGTTCGGCGCTGCCTTTAGAGCAGTCAGGCATGCCTTTAGCCCGAACTGCTGCAGTCTATTCCGGCTCTCGCCAGAAGACGCGCCTTATAAGCGTTCGTGACCAGAGGTCAAGCTACGCCGTGCACGTTGAGGGGGTAGGCTCCCGGCGTAAAAATGACGGGAGGCTAGATAATTTTAGAGGTAGGGACTAGCGCGGAGCGAGAACCATGGTCATCATCCGACCTTCAGTTTTAGGCTCGAATTCGACCTTTGCCAATTCCGCGAAGTCTTCTTTTACGCGGGCAAGCAAATCCATTCCGCGGTCCATATGCGCCATTTCGCGGCCGCGGAAGCGGACGGTCACTTTGACTTTGTCCCCGCGGTCAAAGAATTTGTTCATGGCTTTGGTTTTGACTTCATAGTCATGCGTGTCGATATTCGGACGCATTTTGATTTCTTTGAGAGCTTGCGTGCGTTGATTCTTACGGTTCGCCGCTTTCTTTTTTTGGTTTTCAAAGCGCATTTTACCGTAATCGAGGACTTTGCAGACCGGGGTCTCATTCGGAGCGACTTCAACAAGGTCTAATCCGGCAGCGCTGGCGGCGGCGAGGGCTTCTTCTAGAGGAACAACCCCGCGCTTTTCTCCGTCTTCCATGATGAGCAAGACTTTTGCGGCGGTGATGTCCCTGTTGATGCGCGGCCCCTTTGGCTTCTTGGACGGTGGGGCAGCTAATGGGCGTCTGGCGATGTGAATTCTCCTAAGATTATTAAAGTCGGACGAGAATATGGCGGTAATGGCCAATATATTCAAGGGTTATGCTTAGCTGACTTAACGGTTTTTTGCTGTGAGAAGTTCCGAATACACAGTTAAAACACGGGCCTGGAGCGATTTTCGGGAAAAATACCGCATTATCCGGGTTCTGGCGTTCTTTGAATCATAGGCCGGCCAGGCCAGAGCCCGCTTAATCGCTTTGGCCATAGCGTCCGAATCTCCAACAGGAACGAGCCATCCGGTTTTTCCGTCCTCCACTGTCTCCAAGGCGCCCCCGAGAGCCGTTGCCACAACAGGCCTGCCCATAGCTTGGGCTTCCGCCGCGACCCGGCCAAAGGCTTCGGGTTCATTTGACGCGCTCAGGACAACATGCGCGCTGGCGTAAATGAGAGGCATGTCAGAGCGGTGACCTTCTATCATGACCCTGTCGCCCAGCTCCAAAGCCTTTATCCGTTCTTCAATCTCAGAGACATAATTGTCCCGTCCTTGCGCGTCCCCAACGAGAATGAGACGGCATGATTTAGGAAGGTTCGCGATAGCGTCGAGAGCATCCAATTGCCCCTTCCAACGTGTCAAACGACCTGGGAGAGCTATAAATTTATCATGCGGCCCGCCCCAGAGACGGCGTTGATCCAGGACAGCATCATGACTCACCTTAGCCGGATCGAATACCTTCATATCCACGCCGCGGTGAATGACAGTAATCCTGTCGCTTTTCAGGCGATGAACTTTGACAATGTGGTCCCGGGTGTAAGTGGAATTTGCAATGACCGCATCTCCTCGGGCCATGATAGAATTGTAAAAGCCTTTCAGCCCATTCTTGGCATTGTAAATACCGTGATAAGTGGTGACAAATGGGGTGCGCGTAAGTTTCGCTGCGAAATAGGCCGGCCAAGCGGGGGCGCGGGATCGGGCATGAACGATATTGATGTTGTTTTCTTTGATCAGTTTTCGAATTTGGAAAATACGCGCAATGACGGTCAGAATGTTTTTACTGCCTACTGGAGAGGTATGGAGCTGGCCACCGAACTCCTCTATCTCTTTTTCCAAGCGTCCCCCTGCGGACAGCACATGAGCGACGTGACCGCGAGAGGTGAGGGCTTCCACTATATCTACGGTCGTCCGTTCTACGCCTCCTGCTTCTAACGCAGGAAGAATTTGCAGGACGCGCATTACGGGTTTATCCGTCTGGTTCAGACTCATGTTTTAGGCTTTAAAGGAAATTGATGACCAACGCACCCGACTTTCTAAACCTTTCTGACGGAACGAAACTCGCCTACCGCAAAGTTGAGGGAAAGAGTCCAACAATTATTTGGTGCGGGGGACTGAAATCGGACATGGAAGGGTCAAAAGCGATATATTTGGAAAACTGGGCGAAGCAAATCGGATACTCTTTTATTCGTTTTGATTATTTTGGTCATGGACTGAGCGACGGTAAATTCACCGACGGCACAATAAGTCGGTGGGCGTCCGATACAGTGTCCATTCTCGACAAGCTTACTGAGGGAGAGTGTATCTTGGTGGGGTCTTCCATGGGAGGATGGGCCGGGCTCTTGGCAGCGCTGGAGCTAAGAGACCGCGTGAAGGCAATGGTTTTGATAAATCCTGCGCCGGATTTTACCGAAAAGCTTACCTATGCAAGCTGGACGGACCTTCAAAAAGCCGAACTTTTGCAAAAGGGCGTGGTTTATGAGCCGTCGGGATTTGAAGAGCCTTACGCCTATTCTAAAGAATTGATTGAGGATGGTCGCGCGCGGCAGATATTAGACGCGCCCATCGCTCTGAAATGTCCCATCCGGATACTGCAGGGGGGCGAAGATACCGTGGTACCTCCAAAGCACAGTCACAGGATTATTGACGCAATTGAGAGTGAGGACGTCTCTTATACCTTGGTGAAGGGCGGGGACCATAGTTTGTCCCGCGAGCAAGACTTGAAACTCTTGAGCGTGACTCTAAGCGGTCTGCTCGATTAATGCCTCCTCCATCACAGCAGAGTTCTGAGCCAGGCCGATATTCGCAGCTTACGGCACGATCTGCGAAAAAACTCGTGGAAGAAAATTTTCGTCAAGCGGGCCTAGCCTTCGCCGAACAGGAAGCTATGGAGCTGGTTATGGCCGCGACGGGCAAGACCAGAACAGATATTATTTTAGGCGACTCTTCTTTTCTTGCCGCGGAAGATTTAGAAAAAGTTTCTGATTTCGAGGCGCGGCGCCTTTCCGGGGAGCCCGTTGACGCAATCTTGGGATGGAGAGAGTTTTACGGGCGGCGCTTTAAGATCACGAAAGATGTGCTTTCTCCTCGAGAAGACACTGAAAACTTAGTTCGTCTTGCTCTCAATGCTCTCAAAGGGAAAACATCCCCGTATTGTCTTGACCTTGGGACGGGCTCAGGAGCCATCATTCTATCATTGCTCGCTGAGCGCCAAGATCTGAGAGGTGTAAGTGTCGACATTTCAGATGCAGCACTCGGTGTTGCCCAAGAAAATGCAGCTCTATTAGGGGTTTCCGAACGAGTGGAATTCATCCAAAGCAGTTGGTTCGAAAATGTCACCGGAAGTTATGATCTTATTGTTTCCAACCCTCCTTATATTTCAGATGAGGCGATGGAAGGCCTAGAAAGCGAAGTCCTAGAATACGATCCTGATATTTCCTTGCGAGGCGGGAGGGATGGTTTGACTGCCTATCGACAGATTATTGAGATGGCCAAAGACTTCCTCGCTCCGAGCGGGTCTCTTTGGGTTGAAATCGGCTATGACCAGTCGGAAGCCGTACAATCTCTGTTCCAGCAAAACCACTTGATCGAGATCGAAGTGCACAAGGATTTATCTGGTCAAGACCGCTGCGTCGGCGGAAAGAGCCAAGCTGAAATTTAACATAAAAAAAGCTTTGCGACTGGCCCTGACTTTGCTACGCCCGATGGGCAAGGCGTAGTTGGTTCCACCAAAAGATTCGACAATAATGTTTGAATAAAGAGGAACACCGCAGATTGCCCCATTAGAAATGCCTTTTTAAAAATTAGGCCCTGTCGTTTGTCTGTCTCACTCAATTTGAGTGTTGCCAGAGTGTGGACGATAAAACATCCGTATAGGACAAGATCATGAAGCGTCAGCGCGGTCGTAATCGTAATAAAAGTAACAACAATAATAATAGTAACCGGTCTATGGACAGTAATGGCCCGGACGTAAAAGTGCGCGGCAGTGCCAGTACGATTTACGACAAATACACAACTTTGGCCCGTGACGCTGCAAGTTCGGGCAACCGGGTCAAGGCTGAAAACTATCGTCAGCATGCGGAGCATTACCTTCGTCTTTTAAACGCTCAAGAGGCGGCAAAGCAGGCAGCTCAAGAAGCCCGGGCCTCCCGCAATAGTTCCAAGGATGACGACAGCGACGGTAATGACGACAATAATTCGCCGCGCAATTCGCGGGGTCGCCAATCTAACTCCCGTCGTCAGCAGAATAATGATCAAAATGGCAATGATCAGAATGACTCCTCCAAAAACTCTGACGACAAGAGCGAGAATAAAGAGCGTAAGAAAAAGAAAAAATCCGACAAAGAAAGCTCTCAGAACACACCTGACGGGTTGGAAGTTGTTACACCTGAAGGCGAAAAGCCTAAGCGGAAGCGCAGCTCCAAGAACGAAAACGAGGCTGAGCCAAGTGACTCGTCCTCTGAACCCGAGGAGAAACCTAAACGTCGCCGGAAGGCCCCAACACGTAGCGACGACAACGAAAATGTTGTCGCGGCCGAGTAAGGTGTTTTACAGCTCTGAACAAATTGACCCGGCGGTTTCGTCGGGTTTTTTTATAAATTAGGATAGGTCCACTCTTGCGGTAAAGGAATAAAATCCTACATGAACGATAAGGAAGATTACCAGACTTAACTTTAAAAGAGTTGAACAGGACTAAAAATGGATATTCAGGCTTATACTCAAAGAGGACGAAGTGTCATTCAATCTGCGCAAACGGAAGCCATTACACGCGACCATCAGCAGCTTGCGCCTATACATATCCTGTCAGCTTTATTGCAGGAAGACGGAGGACTGCCACGAAACCTCATCCAAATGTCAGGTGCGAATGTCAGTGCGTTAGAAAACGCGGTTTCTAACGGTCTAAGCAAATTGCCTCAGGTGCAAGGCGGTTCAGGTTTGTCACTTTCTAAAGATAGCGCCAAGATTTTTGCCAATGCAGAAAAGTCCGCGAAAGCTGCTGGCGACGCTTTTGTCACGGTAGAGCGGCTGCTGCTCGCGACTATATTTAATGCTGACAAAGATCTGCGACAGGCATTGGATGCCGCAAATATTGACAATTCCCGTTTACAGGAGGCTATCAAGTCTGTGCGAAAAACAAATGATCCCGTCACCTCGGATGCGGCCGAGGATCAGTATGATGCATTGTCCAAATATGCCCGCGACCTGACGCAGGCCTCCCGAGACGGTAAACTTGATCCGGTCATTGGCCGCGACGAAGAAATTCGCCGCACTATCCAGGTTCTGTCCCGTCGTTCCAAGAATAACCCGCTTTTGATAGGCGAGCCGGGGGTCGGAAAGACCGCTATTGCGGAAGGTTTAGCCAACCGCATTGTCTCCGGCGATGTGCCAGAAAGCATTCGGGATAAACGCCTGCTTGCCCTTGATATGGGAGCTCTGATCGCCGGGGCGAAATATAGAGGAGAGTTTGAAGAACGTCTCAAAGCGGTTCTAAAAGAAGTCGAGCAAGCTGAGGGACAAATCATTCTCTTTATCGACGAAATTCATACTCTGGTTGGAGCCGGTAAAACCGATGGCGCGATGGACGCAGCCAATCTGTTGAAGCCTGCATTGGCCCGCGGAGAGCTGCATTGTGTGGGTGCAACCACGCTCGACGAATATCGGAAACATCTTGAGAAAGATGCCGCACTCGCCCGTCGGTTTTTGACAGTGTTTGTGACTGAACCGACAGTAGAAGACACTATTTCCATTCTGCGGGGACTAAAAGAAAAATACGAAGTCCATCACGGCATTCGGATTTCAGATTCGGCTATTGTATCGGCTGCTCAGCTTTCTAACCGCTATATTACCGATCGGTTTTTGCCGGACAAAGCGATCGATTTGATGGACGAGGCGGCGTCTCGTCTGCGGATGCAGGTGGATAGTAAACCAGAAGCGTTGGACGAAATAGACCGCCGATTGATTCAATTGAAAATCGAAGTCGAGGCTTTGAAAAAAGAAACGGATAAAGCGTCTAAAGAGCGTTTGAAAAAACGTATGTCAGAGATTGGTGATTTAAAGTCTCAATCAGACGAACTGACCTCCGCGTGGCAATCGGAAAAGTCCAAATTGGCTTCAGCGACCGATGTAAAAGAACGTTTGGACCAGGCCCGTTTTCATCTGCAAGACGCTGTGCGGCGCGGGGACTATGAAACTGCCGGACGACTTCAGCATGAAGACATTCCTTCACTCGAAGAAAAGGTAAAAGAGCTGGAAAGTCAGAATACGGATGAGTCCGCACTCGCATCTGAAACTGTTTCCGCGGAAACAATTGCAGCCGTCGTGTCTCGCTGGACGGGCGTTCCCGTTGAGAAAATGCTTGAAGGTGAACGTGATAAATTACTCCAGATGGAAGATATTCTGGGCGCGAGAGTAGTCGGGCAGAGCCGGGCTGTAGCTGCAGTTTCAGACGCGGTGCGCCGGGCCAGGGCTGGCTTACGGGATCCCGCGCGGCCCATTGGGAGCTTCATGTTTCTCGGGCCAACGGGCGTTGGTAAAACGGAACTCACCAAAGCTTTGGCCAGCTTTATGTTTGATGACGATCAGGCGATTACGCGCATGGACATGTCGGAGTATATGGAAAAGCATTCTGTCGCGCGCCTTATCGGAGCGCCTCCGGGTTATGTGGGTTATGACGAAGGCGGCGCTTTGACGGAAGCAGTCCGGCGTCGGCCTTATCAGGTTGTCTTATTTGATGAGATCGAGAAAGCGCATCCTGATGTATTCAATGTCCTCTTGCAGGTTCTAGATGATGGACGTCTGACGGACGGGCAGGGACGAACGGTAGATTTCCGAAATACACTCATCATCATGACGTCTAACATCGGGTCGCAACATCTTCTAAATCTAGGCGACGGAGAGAATGTGAATGCAGCGCGAGTCGGTGTTATGGCGGAAGTTAATGCGCACTTCCGTCCGGAATTTTTGAACCGGCTAGATGAAATTTTGTTGTTCGAGCGGCTCAAGCCCGAACATATGGGCGCAATCGTTGATATTCAGATTAAGCGCCTGCAAGGATGGCTCAAAGACAAATCCATTATTCTGGCGTTGTCTAAGGAAGCGCGGGATTGGCTTGGAAAGCAAGGCTATGATCCGTCATATGGGGCCCGTCCGTTAAAACGTGTCATTCAAAAAAGCGTGCAAGATGAACTGGCGCGGGAGCTTTTGGCAGGACGCATAGCCGATGGAGACAAAATTCAGGTCGATTTAAAAGGTGGGAAAATCCACATTGTAAAAGCTTAAAACAAAAACCCCGCTTCAAGGCGGGGTTTCCATTTTTTATTTTTTTGTCTTGGGGCCGGGTTTTTTTCTCGGCGTCCCGTCCTTTTTAAGCAAATTGCCGTCTTTATCCCGAGGGGCTTTGGAACCCATTTTTGGGCCCCGCTTTTTTGGGGGGGTAGATTTCGAGGGACTTGTGTTTTTCGCAGCAAGTTTGGAACTGGCCGCCTTAGTCTTATGCGCCGTCTTGGCCGCAGGCGAGGTTTTCCGTGTTTTTGGCTTAGCCGTGGGCTCAAGGATTTTAGCAGGAGTGGGGTCTTGAGACTCTTTGGGATTCGAGCCTTTGCCCATGATCTCTTCATTTTTTGCCTTTGAAGACATTTTCGATGAACTCGTCTTTTCCTTCACATTACCCGAGAAATCTTCAAAGCTATCCTTTGCGTCCTCAAAAGATGTACGGGTTTTTTCAGAAGCGCTTTGTGTGAAGTTTCTAGCTCTCTGTGAGGCGGCCTCAGCAGCTTTTCGTGTCTCTTTCATAATATCGATATCGGCAGATTCAGACTTTCCGCCATCCGGAGATAAATTGTCATTGATCCGGAAGAGAGCGACGGCGAGTTCGGAAAAGAGGCGAATTGTGACGAGCGCCAATAAGATAGAGGCGAAGAAGTTTATAAAGCTAACAAACGCCGCCAGTGGATCTAGCTGGATATTGTCGAGAGCCGTCGAGAAGAACGACAATCCCCAGACTATAATGGCGAGCCAAAAGAAAGGGATAACGAGTTTTTCTTTCAATAATTTATCAAAAGAGAAAAAGAAGGTGATGAAATTCTTCACAGTATTGAGCCCTATTGTTAAATACCTGACAAGTTTAACTCTTGGCGTGATTTAATCAATAGAGCTTTCGAACTGTGCTTAATGCCGTCTCTCTAAGGGGCTACATCCGCCATAACGGAAAGTTCTGGAGTCGGCGTAATGGTTTCGGAGGACGCTCTAAGAGTTTCAATATCGGCCCGGCGTTTTGCAAAGGCCGCCATTTCAGATTTCGCGAGAGGTTTTCCGTCAAGCTGCGACAGGCGGCTTGGGTTAATTTTCTTGCCGTGATGCATGACCTCATAGTGAAGGTGAGGCCCGGTAGAGCGGCCTGTGGTCCCGACATAGCCGATAATTTGATCTTGAGTAACGCGGCTGCCGGCACGCACGCCATTGGCAAATTTGCTCATATGGGCATAGGCCGTCTTATAACCATCCGTATGGCGGATACGAATATAGTTTCCGAAGCTGCCATACCGGTTTGCACGTTCGACAGTCCCTGAGCCAGCAGCCATAATCGGTGTCCCGCGAGGCGCTGCAAAATCAGTCCCGCTATGCATCTTGGTGTAACCAAGGATAGGGTGTTTGCGCCGCCCAAAGCTTGAGGAGAGACGGGCTCCGTTGATCGGAGTTGTCCGCAATTTCCGTTTCGCGGTCTTGCCGTCTAAATCATAGAAATTTTCTAAGCCTTCAGAATCCTCGTAGAGCCAATAGCTGGATGTTTTGCCGCGTGGAGAGAAGCTTGTGTAAAGAAGGTCGCCAGCTTTGATGATCTCGCCTTTGCGGTCTCGCGCCACTTCAAAAAACATTTCAAACTCGTCGCCGGGTTGGATGTCCCGCTGGAAATCAACTGAATACTCGTAAATATTTGCAAATTGAGCGACAACTTTATCAGGCGCTCCCAGACGCGTGGCGTCGAGGTATAGGGAATTATCAATTCTGGCTTTTACGCCTACAGTTTCATACTTGAATTCAGCAGAGACTTCCCGTGCGCTAAAGCTGTCATCTTGCCTGTCAACAAAGACTGTTTTTTCGACTGTCGGGCGAAAAATCAAATTTTGAAGCATGCCATCTTGAAAATACAGATTGAACTTTTGTCCGACACGCACCTTCCGGGGGGGATAAACTTCAGCAAAAGCTTCCGTCACGCGATAAGCTTCATTTCCAGAAAGGCCGTTATCTTGAAGAAGAGGGCCTAAACTATCACCTGACTCAACGGTCAATGTCATCTGCTCGATTGGGGCCGACGCAAAATCATCGTCCAAAGCCAGGTCATAACGTGTTAAATCGATATTTGATATTGGCAGCGACGTCGTCTCTGCGGCTTCAACTGTTTTCGTGTTGTTATCGGGCAGGATGAAGAAACCTGAAAAAGCCACTAACCCAGCCACTCCCAAAAACTTCATTTGGTTTTGTTTTGGAATGATAGTGTGAGAAAAATCCCGAAAGGCTGTCGCCCTGATTAACAATCCTGTCTTCAACGCACTCAATTTGCTTGGCGTTTTGGCTTGGTAATCAGACTCAGACATACAAAAACCCTTCTCGGAATGAAAACCTTTTACCTATGAACAAAAGGATCGCCCCAATACTCCCCATTTATCCCTAATCTATAGTTAACTCAGTGCAGTCAATTCGTAAACTTACGAAGTTTTTATAGTCCTGTTACTTTGCACAGCGTAAGGAGGAATAAACCAAACGAGCAAGGATTTAGCAAACAAGAATGTCATTTCAGCCTGAAATTTCATCCAAGCCTACAAAGTCGGGGCCATCAGTGGGTAAAAAAAAGCCGGTCTGGAGGTGGGTGGGCGCTTTCTTGCTGGGTGTATTCATCATCGGAGTTCTTGTGACGGCATGGGTTTGGTCGAACCGCTATTCGGTATTGGAGCAATATGCCATCACTTTTCTGGAAGAACGAGGCATCGAAGCTCAGCTCTCCATAAAAAGAGCGAACTTTGATACGCTGCAAGTTGATAATGTCGAGCTCACCTATCGATCTGAAGGAAGACCATTTTTCACCGCGAAGCGCATTGAGGCTGACTATATTTTAAAGGAAGCGTTGCGAGGTAATATGAAACGCCTCCGTCTTGTGGAACCCACGGCCCGGATTACCTTGGACGAAAATTTCAAGATTACAGATGGATGGCTCCCGCCGGAAAGCGAAAGTTCCCCCGGCGGCCTCTCTATTCCAGAGAGTGGCTTCTTTATTGAAGACGCAACTTTCAATCTGGAAACGCCATATGGCTCACCGGAGATTGCTATGAGCGCCTCTATCCGTAAAACAGACAAATTCGAAGCGACACTTGTCTTTGATGAAACGAATTTAAATTATAACGACTGGGCGCTCACCGGTAGCGCGCGGCTGGACCTTGATGTGGAGGGCGACAATAAAGAGATAGACTCACTCATTCGATTGCAACACCTATCCCGCAACGATCTCAATCTTGACAAAGCCACACTCGAAGTGAAGGGGGCCTTGATTGCCAATACAACCTTGCCCATCGAACTTGAAACACTGGATGTAACGTTTAACGGCGATATAGAGGGTACGGCGAACCGATTGGAGACAGAGCCATTTACATTGGATGAGAGCCAGTTTGTTTGGGAGGGTGAAATTACCCGCCAAACCGACCTCAACTCGCCAATAGGGCTGGCCGGCCAGATAGATATTTCAACAAAGCAGTTTACATTTGCGGATGAAGCGCGCGCTAAAAATCTTGCGCAAATGCTTACCTTGTCAGAAGCGTTGTCCAGCACGCCGATCGCGCAACACTTTGCACCGTCTCTTACAAATACGGTGGAACAACTATTAATGCAGTCGTCAATCAAGGCGACGGCAGACATAAATTTTCAGAACGAGGCGGCGGTTATCACACTGATAAACCCATTGGACGCTGTGCACGAAAACACCGAGTTGATCGTGAGTGGTACCGATAGGCCAATTTATAATTGGAATCGGTTGACCGACGATCTGAAGCTTTCTTTTGACGCAGCTCTAAATCGACCTGTGCCGACGACACTGAACAATACTCGCATAGAGGCTGAAACCGTAAATGGCTGGCACCTATCGGATATAACTGTGTTCTCAGGGAGAATGAATACAGCAAAGTCGTGGCAGGTTGTGTCTGATAATGAGCCTGCCCGGCTGGCACCATTCAAGGCAGCGATTGAATATCAGGCCGAAACATCGCGCCGTCTGAACATAACCGGCGGGGTCGATTTTGATGGGAGAGTACCCGGTGGTTATGTGAAAGGTTTCAAGACGGCTGGCCGTGTAAACCTGCGCCTTCCCCCTAGCGGAGAGCAGGGACTGATGCTGTCTTATGTTCCGAATAAGCCAAAGGTGAATATTGGCTATTTGGAAACTGAAACCCACTGGGACTTGCAAGACATCTCTCTGGATTTGGCAGATGGCAGTCATATTTTTTCGCTGACTGGGAACAAGGCCAAAATTGAGGCTGGCCTGAAAAATGTTCGGTTCAATGCTTTAAACAAAGTGGACGAGCGCGATTTTGACATGGAGCTTGAGACGGCTCAAGCGAAAGGCGCTCTGAACACACAGTCGGGCTATCAGGACTGGACTATCTTATTTGATAATGCCGGTATGCAATCTGACAACTTTCCGGTGCAAGGCACGTCTGCCCAAGTGCCGAGCGGCACGTTTTCTGTGCAGCGCACTGACGACACAATCGCCTTTGATTTCAAATCAAATAAGGTGGATGTTTCCCTGCCGCAAGGCCGCGTGGACGGTATAGAGGTTCATGCACACGGAACACCGGCAGAGTATAAAGCGGAACATACGGGAGGCATTTTCAAATCTGAGAACTTGGAAATTCCGAACTGGCCAGTCTCCGGTACGGTTCGTTTTGCAGGAGGGGAATTCATCGGCGAAGCGGTGGCTCGTATTCCCAAAGCAAATAACACGCCTCTTAATATAGAGTATAATTTTAAGGACGGAGCTGGATCTGCCCACGCGGTACTGGAAGGATTGACATTTAAAACCGGAGGCTTGCAGCCACAAACTTTGGCATCGGCGCTTGCAGGTAAGGTGGCCGCTGTAGAAGGCACAATTTCTGCCGATATGGGGGTGAAATTTGCGAACGGTGAAATTCAAGAGTCCGGCGGCGTACTCAGTATTATGGATATGAACTTTGGTACCGCGCCGGGCCCCGTAGAGGGACTTAACACCCAGATTGAGTTTTCTTCTTTGATACCTTTTCAGACCGCGGGTCGCCAAACCATGACAGTGGAGAATTTTGATCCGGGAATACCGCTGGAAGACGGAACGATCGAATACGAGCTCGTGCCCGAAGGCGTTAAGATTTATAGTGCCCAGTGGCCTTTGAACGTCGGCGCGTTCGAACTGGACCCATTCACATGGCGTTACGGCGCAGATGAAAACCGGGTTGTCATGCGGTTGAATGACATTTCAATTGATGAACTTCTTCAATCTGTCGGAAATGAAAAATTAGAAGCTACAGGAACGGTAAGAGGTGTTTTCCCGATTGTCGTAAGAGGTTTGAACGTTTTGGTCGATGACGGATATTTGGAAGCGAAGGATGGGGGTATTATTCGCTTCAAATCAGAGCAATCGCAAGAAACATCAGATCGATTTCAAGGAGACAATATTATCGACACTTGGTCGTCGGGGGATGAGGGCGTTTACAACGATTTAGCCCGCGAAGCGCTGAGAGAGTTCAATTATCGGGAGCTGACGGCTTCGATAGATGGGCCGTTGGACGGAGATGTGGAGCTTGGCGTTGTGTTCAACGGAGCCAATAAAAAGGTTCTCAATGGCCAACCCTTTGAATTCGACATCAATGTTCAAGGAGAGCTCTTCAACATTCTGCGGAGTTTCAATTCTAACTCTCAAATCAAATCAGAGTTGTTGAAAAAAGAAGCTGACAGGCAGCAATAGGAAAGTTCTTATTATCCCGGTCCGCTGGTATTGGCTGTCGAATGTTTGACAACGTCATCCGCGACGTAAGGATTATCAGCTCTTTCCGCTCCGAATGTCCCCATAGGACCATGACCCGGCACGAAGCGCATGTCAGAACCCAAAGGCCAAAGCTTGGTCGTAATACTTTCGATAAGCTGCGCGTGATTGCCTTTTGGAAAGTCCGTCCGGCCAATTGACCCCCGAAAGAGTACGTCTCCTACAAAAGCAATTTTCATATCTTGATTGTAAATGACAACATGTCCTGGCGTATGCCCAGGCGTATGCGCCACTTTAAAAGTCACGCCGCTCAGTTCCAACTCGTCTCCGTCATTTAGGTAACGATCAGGGACGACATTTCGTCCCATTCCGGCGTGGCCATAGCGTGCCCAATGCTGTTCAATGTCATCCATCCAGAATTGGTCGTCTTTATGAGGGCCAATTACGTCAATACCAAAATCTTCGCGAAGTGTTTGCGCCCCACCAGCATGATCCAGATGTCCATGAGTGAGCCAAATTTCTTTGAGTTTAATGCCAATTTCTTCCATCGCGGTTTTGAGCTTTTCAGGCTCGCCGCCCGGATCAATCAAGACGCCTTCTTTGGTCTCTACATCGTAAAGCAGAGAGCAGTTCTGGGCGAAAGGAGTTACTGGAAGCAATTTTAAATCTAGACGGGCCATAGGCTTCATGTGTGCGTTCGGCCCATCTAGGTCAAGACTTGGTTCAGCTTAGGTTCAGGGGAAGGTCTTTAAAAAGGTATCAGGATCAGTGATCCTCTCTCTCAAAAACTTTGACCCGCTTGATATTTCAAGCGGGTCTTTTTTAGGTCTAAATTTTACAGGCTTGTCATGTATTAGACACAAAGCTGTTAAGTGAAGGGCATTATAGATTTACATCCCTTCGAACTGGCGGTGCATTGTGCACCGCCTATTTTTTTAAGCGGCTTTTTTACGTTCTTCGCCGTTCTTCAGCCAATCCATCATAGTGTCGGCATCAGAAACTTCATATGGATCTGTTGGGCAATCGTCGCCAAAACTGTCTTCTGCGAACATTTTTTTGATTTCGCCGTCTTCGACATACATGGAATAGCGCCAGCTGCGCATGCCAAAGCCGAGATTGTCCTTTTTGACCAACATACCCATTTTACGGGTAAAGTCGCCGGAGCCATCAGGCATTAGAAAGATGTTTTTGTTTCCCTGATCCTGACCCCATTTGTACATAACAAAGGCATCATTGACGGACAGACAGACAACTTCATCCACGCCTTGGGCTTTAAATTCTTCGTATAGCTCATCATAACGGGGGAGGTGTGATGTCGAGCAAGTTGGTGTGAACGCGCCGGGAAGGGCGAATAGCACAACGTTCTTACCGGCGAAAAAATCAGCGGTTTCGATTTCTTTCCACTCGAACGGGTTAGGGCCTTCGAGAGCGTCGTTTCTGACGCGGGTTTTAAGGGTGACATTAGGGATACGGTTACGCATGTGGTTCCTCTTTCTTTGAATTTCACACGTCATATAAGCGCCTAAAAATCTCCTTCAAGGGCCATATTTAGATTCATGTGTAAAGCCGTCCCGCAAGCCATTTTTGTGTCGAAAAACTCCTTGTTTTGCCCAAAAGAATATCAAGGGCGGATAAGTCGTTTGGAATAAGTTCAGGAGGCTATTCTTCCAGCATTTTCTGGACGGCTGAAACAAAGTTGTCCCGGCTAACGGTTTCCTGAGCGGGCCTAGTCGATTTCCACTCTTCATTCGACTCAATAGCTTTGGCGGCCTTCGCCCCCTCATAAAGATCTTTTAGCGTCACTTCGCCTTTTGCCATCTCATCACTACCGACGAGAACAGCAATTTGAGAATTCCGGCGATCCGCATATTTCATCTGCTTGGTGACGTTTCCCGACCCAACAAAGACTTCGGCGCGAATATCGGAGGCGCGGAGCTCAGCGGCCATTTTAAAATATTCGCCCATTAGAGATTTATCAAATGCGCAGATAATAACTGGTGGTTTCACACTGTGTTCCAATGCGTCCATGCGCTCGAGTGCAGAGAGGAAGCGTGAGACGCCAAAACTGAAACCTGTTGCAGGGACTTGTTGTCCCCGGAAGCGAGACACCAGACCATCATAGCGCCCACCGCCGCCAATAGAGCCAATACGGACAGGCCGGCCTTTGCGGTCACGTATGTTTGCAAGGAGTTCAGCCTCGAAAACCGGGCCGGTATAGTAGCCGAGTCCGCGTACGATAGAGGTATCAAAACTCACTCGGTCCGGACCAAAGCCAGTAGAGGTAAGAATTTTATCAATGGAGGCAAGCTCTGCGCACCCCTCCAGCCCACGCTTGGATTGACCGACAAGGGCCTCAAGTGTGGCAATGGTTTTTCCGCGATCTTCGTCTGATGCCGTGGTAAAACCTAAAACGGCTTTTATTCCGGCGGGATTGAGTTTCGCGCCTTCTGTATAGTCGCCGCTTTCATCTTCGCGTCCTTCGCCAAGCAGACTTTCGACGCCCTCTTCGCCGAGGCGATCTAGCTTATCGATAGCGCGCAAAACTTGAAGTCGTTGAATGGCGCCCTCTTCGGTGTTGGGTACGCCTGAGCTCTCCAAAATGCCGTCTAGAAGTTTCCGGTTGTTGACCCTGACAGCATATTGGCCGTCTTTAAGGCCCGCAGCCCGCATGACTTCTGCGGCAAGCATAATCATTTCCGTATCTGCGGCCGGACCTGCGGCCCCAACTGAATCGGCGTCGCATTGTACAAACTCTCTAAACCGCCCAGGGCCGGGTTTTTCATTACGAAAAACACTTCCCGCTTGATACCGACGATATGGTTTGGCGAGGCTATCGTAATTCTCGGCGACAAAACGGGCGAGAGGCGCAGTCAAATCGTACCGGAGTGAGAGCCACTGCTCGTCATCATCCTGAAGTGCAAAGACACCTGTATTAGGCCGGTCGTCATCAGGTAGAAACTTTCCAAGGACATCAGCAAATTCAAAAGCGGGCGTTTGAAGGGGTTCAAAACCGTTCATATCATAAACGGAAAAGGCCGCATCAATGAGTTTCCGCTCAGCGCGCAATAGCTCCGCCGGCTTATCTTCAAATCCACGGGGACGACGGGCCTTGGGCCGGAATTGTTTTTGCTTTTTGCTCATAGGTCGGGCTTTAGCGGGGTGGGAGGGCGGCGTGAACCCTTATTTGCGGTAGGCCAGCGTGATTTTTATCGGAACAGTCAAAATTTGACCTGTCGTCACATTATCACCGGACAAACCTTTTGCATCCATCGCTTGAATTTTGCGTGCGACATCCATCCCTGAAATAACTTTTCCAAATGTTGCATAACCTTGGCCGTCAGGATTTCGTTCGCCGCCATAATCGAGAAAAGAGTTGTCCCCGATATTAATAAAGAAATAGGCGGCGCTGCCTGTGCCGGGCTCAGAGCGGGCAATAGACACCACGCCTTCGGTATTCGACAGTCCCGTTTCCGATGTGAGTTCATGTTCAATCAGGGGAGGGATAGGTTCGCTATCAAGACGTCCGCCCTGTATCAAGCTCATACCCATATTCAGCGGATCATTATCGGCTCGGACGACCCGGTAAAACCCTTCGCCGTTATAATACCCATTTTCGACATAGCGCATGAAATCAGCGCCAGATATCGGCGCTTGGTCGATATAGACCTCAATTTCGATGATTCCCAGAGTCGTTTCGAGAACAGCAATCGGACGTTTCACTGGATCCGAACACGCTGACAATCCGAGTGTGAGTACCACAAAGACAATAGAAATCAGGCGGATCATAATTGTAAGCCTTAGGATATGTACGATACGAACATTATACCATGCCCATGAGAGCGGTTGTGCTCGCATCATGATTGCCAGGTTTTCCGGATTTCATTTCGTCGAGAATAGTCGTCGCCAGAACTTTGCCGAGCTCAACACCCCATTGGTCAAAGCTGTTTACATTCCAGATCACGCCTTGAACAAAAACTTTATGCTCATAAAGCGCAATCAGATGGCCCAGTGCGAATGGAGAGAGTTCATCTAACGTTATTGTTGTGGACGGACGGTTGCCGGGAAAAGTTTTTTGCGGCGCAAGCGCATTCAAATCCTCTCTCTCACCTAATTCCTTCCGAACAATTTCTTCCGATTTTCCCAGCATGAGGGCTTCTGACTGGGCAAAACAATTTGCCAATAGTGCCATGTGGTGATCGTGGCGGTTTTCGTGATCTTTAAGCACAGCGACGAAATCAACCGGGGCTCCGCCATATTTTCCTTCGCTGGGGCCCTGATGTAGCCATTGGAAAAAGGCATGTTGCCCATTGGTGCCTTCATCGCCCCAAATGATGGGACAGGTGAGGCCCGCCTCTTTGCCGCCCCGTGTGATGCGCTTGCCATTGCTCTCCATTTCCAGCTGTTGGAGGAAAGCGGCCAGTTTGCGAATGCGGCGGGAATAAGGAATTACGGCGAGGCTAGAGTAATTAAGGATATTTCTGTTCCAAACTCCAACCAAAGCCATAATTACCGGCAGGTTTTCTTGCAGCGGCTGATCTCGGAAATGTTCATCCATCGCGGCCGCCCCGTCTAGGAAATCTGAAAATACATCAGGGCCGTAAGCGATTTGAAGAGAAAGGCCGACGGCGCTCCAGACGGAATAGCGCCCGCCAACCCAATCCCAGAAATCAAAAATATTTTCTTCCCGAATGCCAAAATCAACCGCCCGCGTGCGGTTGGCTGTTACGGCAAGCATATGGTCTCCGGAGTTCGCTCCAATTCCTTCAGTTAGCCAAGCCCGTGCGGATTCGCCGTTCATTTTCGTCTCTTGGGTTCCGAAGCTTTTGGAAACGATAACCACGAGGGTTTCAGCCGGGTTGAGCCCTAGGACAGCATCGTTAATCGAGGCGCCGTCTACATTTTCTGCAAACCGAAGTGTTAGGCTTTGTTCTGCGCTGGCTTGGAATCCGTCTGCAACCAAACGGGGCCCAAGGTCCGATCCCCCAATGCCAATATGGACGATATTCTTAAATTTGCCCTCACTACGCACTTTATCTGCGAAATCAGCCATGCGTTGGCGCATTTCACCGACGTCACTTTTTACGTCTTTAGACCCGCCGACGCCGCGTAGGGCCATATGTAATACGGCGCGGTCTTCTGAAGTGTTTACAGCTTCTCCGGCAAAGAGTTTGGCGCGCCATTCTTCCAAATTACATTTTGCCGCCATATTCAAAAGGGCGTCTAAAGCGTCGCCAGAAAGCGCCTGTTTGGAAAAATCGGCGCGTAAAGGCCCTTCGCGCATGACAAAACGGCCTAGGCGATCCGGTTCCGTTTCGAAGAGTTCAGATATGGAAGGGATATCATCGACAAGTTTGTTCAGCTCATCAAATTGAGTGGATGACGTCATTATTAAATCTCGAAATCTTCGGGGTTAAAGCCAGGGTCGGGGTATTGAGGGTTCATTCGTTCAAGACTTTGACGGACAATAGAACTGATGATAGCGCCTCGGGTTTTTCGACTGTCAGAGGGGATTACATGCCAAGGCGCATAATGCGTCGACGTGCGGCGAAGCATGGTTTGATAAGCGTCCATAAATTCCGGCCAGAGCGCTCGGTCCTCCAGATCGCCCGGATTGAATTTCCATAGTTTATGGGATTCAACGAGCCTCTCGCGTAGCCGCTCACCTTGCGTCTCGTGACTTATGTGGAGCATGAATTTTAAAACCGTCGTGCCATTCTCGACCAATAATCGTTCAAAATCATTGATTTGGTCATAGCGCTGCTCAACTTTGGCCGCGGAGACAAAGTTTTTGACTTTTACAACGAGTACATCTTCGTAATGGCTTCGATTGAAAACTGTAATTTGTCCGGCGGCAGGGCAAACCTGATGCACTCGCCAAAGATAGTCGTGTGCTAACTCTTTTTTTGTGGGAGCTTTAAAGCTCGCTACGTTGACATTGAGAGGCGGAGTCCGGTGAAAGAGGGCTTCGGTCGTTCCGTCCTTACCTGATGTGTCCATGCCTTGAAGAACGATGATTACAGAGCGCCCGGCCTCGGCGTAGAGCTTGTGAGCCAGATCGGCTATTTTCTTAGCATTGTCTTTGATTTCGTCTTCGGCATCGTCTTTGTCGTCGAAAAGCTCAATGTGCGTCGGCCTCTCAGACAGGTGGATATTGTTATCAGTGACAATAAAGTCATTGGTATTTACATCTGCCATGCCATAATTCCTGCAATAAGCTTTAGGAATGTGTCGTAAACAGGACACTCTTAAATTAAAAGGTGTAACATGTTGGATTTCAGAATTTTATCGTTTTCTGTCTTTGCTCTATGCTTGACGGGATGCGGCCAACCGCAAGAAATCAGCCAGGCATCAGCTCAGGATGAAACGGCGAAAGCCGGACAAGGCTCAAACTGGACCGTTATAAAAGAAGAAAGCTTCATCAAGTTTTCGGCTCTGCAACAGGGAAAGGAGTTTGAAGGAGAGTTCACTGAATTTGACGCGGACATATTATTTTACCCAGATAATCTGGATAAATCCGAGGTTACAGTCAAAATTCCGCTTCAAAGCGCCGATACCGGAGACAGTGAGCGAAATAATACTTTACCCGGAAAGGCTTGGTTTTCAGCGAAGTCCTTCCCTGTCGCTACCTTTAGAAGTGACAATATCGTAGAGACTAGCGAGGGCTCGTATTTGGCGAACGGATCTCTTTCAATGAAAAATATAACGCGGAATATAGAACTGCCATTTTCACTCTCTTCAGTCGCGGCGAAATCTGACGAGAAAGTCGTCATGACTGGCTCTATGACTTTGGACAGGACCGATTGGAAGGTTGGGGAAGAACCTTGGAACACGGAGGAATGGGTGAGCCGTGATATAGCGTTAAATGTTCAGATCACAGCGTCTCCTGAATAAAGACTAATTTAACCCTGTTTCAAAATAAGTATTTTATTTCTTTTTCTTATCCTTGTCTTGGGGAAGGAAAAGGATAGTTATGTTTGATTCAAAAACATTCACCCGTTTCCGAATGGAAGAAGGCGGGCAATACGCTATAATGACGGCGATTTTGTCGCTGCCATTGCTCTTGGCTACGAGTGCGGCTGTGGATTTTTCCGGCGCGACTAGTGAGCATAAAGCCGTCAAAAATGCCTTGGACAACGCTGTCTTGGCGGCCGCGACAAATAACAGCATTTCACAAGAGCAAAAAAAGCAACTTGCGCGCACCCATTTCCGCGAGAATTATTCCGGTCGTGCTGAAATATCCTTGGAACCTTATGCAAAAGGTGGATTGGTTTCGATGACGGCTTCCGGCGTGGTTCCGTTTTCTATTTCCAAAGCCCTTGGGGAGGAAGGGATTGCCATCAAAACCAAAAGTTCGGCTCTGAGGTCAGAGCAGAACATCATCTGTGTACTGGCTCTGTCAGACGATGAGGACGAAGCTATCAAGTTTTCAGGCGGTTTAGAGTTTTTCGCGCCAGGCTGTTCTGTTCATTCAAATTCCGTTTCGCATAACGCCTTAATGTCCAATAGCGATGTTATGCCGGTCGCAAAATCTTTCTGTACGACCGGAGGTGTCAAAGGATCCTTTAGTCCATATGCCAAGGGTGAATGCCTTTCGGTAGAAGACCCGTATTTGCACACGGTGTCACCTCCAATTGGCGAATGCGTCTCAGAAATTAAATTCAAAAAGAAAAAAAATAAAGGTCGTGACGACGATGACGACGACGATGATGATGATGATGATGATGATGATGATGATGATGATGGGGGGTATGGTGGAAATCCAAATCAACCGGGATCAGGCATAGAAGAATCCGAAAATTATACGGGCGACAGTGCAACCTTCTATCCCGGAACATATTGCGGTGGACTGACCGTCGATGGCCGCAGCGTAAAGTTTATGCCCGGAGACTATGTGATGCTCGATGGCGCTCTAACCTTCAAAAATGGGGCTCAAGCTTCCGCTGATGAGGTGACATTTGCATTCACAGGTAAGAAATCTCGATTAAATATCGAAAGCGGATCTAATGTCAGTGTCAAAGCCCCGACAACTGGGCCCCGCAAAGGACTGGCGTTTATGGAAATAGCGAACTCAAAGAAGAAACAGAAAAGCAAAAAAGGCAAGAAGAAAGAGAATAAAGCTATAGCGAATACGATCTCCAGTGGGGGCGCTTTAGAGGTGCTGGGAACAGTTTATTTTCCAACTCAAACTCTGGTCGTGGAGGGGAAGGATACGAAAATGGGAGCAAGGGCTCCGGCGACAAGCTTCATTGCCCACACCATTGATTTGGATGGAGATCGAGGCTCCCGGGTTCAGGTCAATGTCAATCACCGTGCGGCTGATTTACCGCCTATCCTCCCAAGAGCGGAAGGCGGCGCGATACTGGTCGAATAGACTGAAAAATTTAATTTCAGCTCCTAGTTTTCTGCCTCTTCGCGCAGTATTTCGAGCTCGAGCCATTCTTCTTCCGCAGCATTCAACGCTGAGCGTGTTTTCTGTAAGGCATCATTTATCTTGGCGAAGGCCCGGGGGTCTCTGGTGTAAAGGTCAGGATTAGCCATTTCTTGTTCTAATTCTTGAATTAAATCTTCAAAATTGGCTATTTCTTTTGGGAGTTTTTCAAGTCTGAACTTGTGTTTGTAAGAGAGCTTGGGAGCCGATTGACTGGGGGCTTGCTCAGTCGAGCCAGATTTTACGGAGCTTGGTTGCGAGGCGGTCTCTTGAGTGCGTCTGGCTTCAACGCCGCTGCCTCTCTGCGCCACCATATCTGAATAACCGCCTGGATAGACCTGCCATTGAGCAGGTCCCTCATAGGCAAGTGTCCGTGTTACGGTCCGGTCTAGAAAATCCCTGTCATGGCTGACAATAATGACCGTCCCATTATAGTCGGAAACCATTTCTTGAAGCAGATCAAGCGTTTCCAAATCCAGATCGTTGGTGGGTTCATCAAGTATAAGAAAGTTACTGGGTAAACGAAGTCCTCTGGCGAGTTGAAGGCGACCTCGCTCCCCCCCGGACAGAGCATGGAGGGGCGTCCGGGCCTGTTCCGGTAAGAACAAAAAGTCTTTCATATAACGCATCACGTGAAGCGCGTTACCTCCGACCATGACGGTATCATTTGCTCCGTCTGTCAATGCGTCTTTAAGAGTCCATTCCGGGTTTAGGCTTTCACGTTTCTGATCAATGACGAGCGGCTCCAAATTGAGGCCAAGTTCGACTTCGCCGCTGTCAGGTGTGATTTCTCCCATAATGATTTTCAGGAGCGTTGTTTTTCCGGCGCCGTTGGGTCCAATTAGGCCCAACCGTTCTCCGCGATTAATTCGAAGAGACAGGTCTTTTACAATCGGTCTGTCGTCAAAACTGTGTGAAACGTCATTCAGTTTAACGATTTGTTTTGAGGATCTGTCAGCTTCCGTCACGGTTATTTTCGCGCTACCTGCCACCTGACGCTGACTTTTAATAGTCTGACGCAAATCTCCGAGCTCTTTTAGCCTTCGCACATTACGTTTTCGACGGCCAGAAACCCCATGGACGACCCAATGTTGTTCCCGATGGACTTTTCGCTCCATTTTATGTCGCTCAAGTTCTTCCTGCTCTAAAAACTCATCCCGCCAATCCTCGAATGCCCCAAATCCCTTATCCAAATCGCGAGTTTGGCCTCTATCCATCCAGACCGTTCTCCTCGAAAGATTGTCCAGAAACCGTCGGTCATGCGAAATCAGAACGATAGCGCTTTGACTTCTGCCGAGTTCTTTCTCGAGCCATTCAATAGCAGGGAGGTCCAGATGGTTTGTTGGCTCATCGAGCATCAAAATATCCGGATCAGGCGCCAGGGTTCGCGCCAGGGCAGCGCGGCGCATCTCTCCGCCGCTCATAACAGTGGGATCTTCTTCTCCACTCAGGCCTAAAGCATCCAGAAGATAAGGAATTCTGGCCCCGTCATCCGCCCCGATCAAACCGTCGGCAATGTAATCATATGACGTGCGAAAAGCGGATAGGTCCGGCTCTTGCGGAAGGTAGCGCCAGCTTACGCCGGGTTTCACAAAACGCTCTCCTGCATCGGCTTCAACGAGACCTGCGGCAATCTTCATTAAGGTTGATTTTCCAGACCCGTTGCGACCCACGAGGCAGAGGCGCTCACGCGGATAGAGCATTAGGTTCGCCTCTTCGAGCAGAGGTGTGCTCCCGAAAGTGAGAGCGATGTTTGAAAGCGTTAATAAGGGTGGAGCCATGAACGGGGTTTAGGCAAGGCGCAAAAGAAAAGAAACAGTCTTTCTGAGTCAAGCGTATATCAAATGCACCTGACTATTGCCCTTCAGAAGGTGCGCTTGGAGGTGAGGGGAAGGGATCGTAAAGGCTCTCACCTCTTTACGTATCTTATTGAAATAATAGACTCAAACTATTGAACGGTCTTGCGAAAGCGCCGTGTTTGTTTATCAATGAGAACTAATTCTTTTAATCAAGGCTGACAGTTTCGATGCGCCATACTCTGATTACAGTTTCGGTGATCCTGTTTTGCCTGCTCCAGGCGGTCTCTCCCTCTTATGCGCAAACAAGCGCAACAGCCCCGGTGCCGTCGACTTCCGCTATCGAAGCCAGTATTCAGGATTTGGAAGACAATGCTGATTTGTCCGAAGAGCAAGTCAAAACAGCAACAGACCTTTACAAAGAGGCTCTCCAACGTTTGCAGGACAATGCTCTCGCAGAGGAGCAGGAAGTTCAATACCAGTCCGATCTAACAAATTCTGCAAATCTTATAAAAAGTCTCAAAGACGAAATCGAGGCGGCGAAAGATGAACTCGACCGTGATCCCCTAGAAGCGCTGAGCCTAGGAGATGAACCCATGCGGGAAGAAGATCTACTTGAACTTGAACAGGAATTGGCGTCCCGCGAGTCAGACCTTAGAGCTCTTCGGTCTGAAATTGATGGCTACCGAAGCAGCCTCCAAGTGCTTAACTCCCGTCAGATCAACGCACCAAAAGAATTAGCTGAAGTTAGAAGCGAGTTAGGGACGATTGTTTCAGGATTGGCTGATTTAGGGGATGTGGATACCGCAACGGATCCCATAGGTCGCGCGCGCAGGATTAACCTCAGAATAAAGGCAAAATACCGTCGTCAGCAGATAGAGACCTTAGAGCGCGAAATTGCCAGTCTTCCGCGAAGAGGCGAAATTATTAATTCCCGTCAAACACTTGCCGAACTTCAGTCACGTGAACTGTCGCGGCAGGTGCAAGCGCTGCAAGAGCGCACCGGACAACGCCGTTTGAACGAAGCCCTCCAGCTTCAAAACTCGGTATTGGCAGAATCTCAGCGGTATGCGAATTTGCACCCTGTTATTGGCGCGATGGCGCAGCGAAATATGGAGCTTGCCGAACAAGTCAGGGAGCTAGCGGCGAGCGAGTCCGAGGTTTCCCGAAACACGGCCTTTGCGCGCTCACGGCAGGATAATGTCCTTGAAGATTTAGACGTCGCTGAGGACCTAGCTGCACTGGAGAGTCTTGATCGAGATGCCGGAGCGACGTTGAGGCGTCTCGGCAACCAGCTCGTTTCACCTGCCGCTATTCGTGCAGATCTGAAGCAAACACAGAATTTATTGGTCAATGCAACACGTCAACGCTTGATAGCGCAAGAAGCGCTTCGTGATCTGCCGGTTGGGCGGGTTGATTCTAATGACATATTAGAAGCCGCAAGGCGCGCAAATCCTACACTCCCGGAATTTCAGCCTGAGGACAGGCAGGCTCTGCAGGTGCTTAACGATTCTCAGAGGTCATTGTTACTGCGCATTTCTACTGAGGGGACTGACCGGGTTACAGATATTCGGCAGCTTCAAACGGCTCAAGAAACCTTATTGAAAACCACCCAGGAATTACAATCCTTACTAGACGAGAAACTGTTGTGGATTCCAAGTGTACCAGCGATTGGAGTGGACTGGGCGCCAAAAATCGTCCGCGGGGCGATGGAGTTATTTTCTCTGGAGCATATCGCTCTTATCTATGACACACTTGCCGTTCAGCTCTCAAATCTCTGGCCGTTAGCTCTCTTATTTGCTGTTATAATTCTTGGCCTTTACCAAAGTCGCCCGCGTTTACTCGAGAATATTAAAAAGCGTTCTTCAGAAGTTGGGCGCGTGAAAGTGGATAGTGCGTGGCATACGCCTGCCGTGCTTGCGGAAGGTGGACTGATGGCTCTACCGTTACCGCTATTCTTTCTGTTTTTAGGCGTCTTGTTTGATTTGGTTGAATTGGCAGACCCCTTTGTGGAAGGTTTAACAAATGCCTCCTACTTCCTGAGTGTGTTCTTGTTCGTGTTTCTGACGTGGCGCGTTTGGGATCGAGACAAGTCTCTCTTTGGAACCCATTTTAAAATGGCGGCGAGTGTCCGCTCGGTAGTGAATAGCCAGCTCAGATGGTTTGTCCCGGTCGTCGGAGTTACCTCGGGTTTACTCGCCCTTACCACTGATATGAATAGCTCAGACATATACGAGGGTCTGTCATTATTTCTGTTTATATTAACTTGCCTTGGTCTTGCCGTCTTCGGTTTCCGAATAACCCTTTCTGAAAAAAAGAGATTTACCAATGCATCAAGTAACACGGGTTGGTTTATTCGATATAACGGACTGATTTCGTTTTTTATTATCGGTATTCCTGTCGGGGCCGCGATTTTGGCCGCGATGGGCTATTACGAGACAGCAGATGAGTTGCTTTGGCGTTTCTTCATGTCGGCTTTGCTTTTGTTTCTGACTTACCTTGTCTGGGGAACAATTCGCCGCGTGATTATTGTGGCCCAGCGACAGCTACGCTACCGTCAGGCCATTGAGCGGCGCGATGCCGCTATTAAAGCCCGCCGGGAAAAGGAAGCGGCTGAAGAGCGTGGTGAAGAAATGTCCCCGCCTCCAAAAATCGATACCAAGGAAATCGACGTTTCCTCTTTGACCCGGCAGTCGTCTCAATTGCTAAACACGCTGATCATCATTGCCTTTGCGGTTCTTATGTGGGCGAATTGGGCTTCACTTCTTCCGGCGCTTTCGATTTTTGATGGGGTTGATGTCTGGACCTACAAAACTGGCGAAATGGACCAGTTGAATAACCCAATTGAACAGGCCGTCACCCTCTGGAACGTGTTACAGTCCTTATTAATTCTGGCTTTGACTTTTATCGCGGCCCGAAACCTGCCGGGATTTCTCGAAATTTTTATTCTAGATCGTGTCGGAGTGGAGCCCGGTACACGCTATGCTGTCGTCACAATTTTAGGATATATTATTGTTGGGATTGGACTGGTAATCGGTTTTGACCGTTTGGGTTTGCAATGGTCGCAACTCAAATTTGTCGCTGCGGGTCTCTCGGTCGGTATCGGCTTCGGCTTGCAAAAAATCATCGCGAACTTTGTTTCGGGTTTGGTCATTTTGTTTGAACGTCCAGTCCGGATTGGCGATTTTGTCACGATTGGCGATGAGAGCGGGATTGTCTCCCGCATCAAAATTCGTGCTACAACGTTGAATGACCTTGATAATAGAGAGATTTTAATTCCGAACGAAGCGTTGATTAGTGAACGGGTTACAAACTGGACGCTCTCTAACTCCGTAACCCGCCTGATTGTTAAAGTCGGCATCGCGTATGGATCCGATACAGATAAAGCTCGTGAGTTGATGCTGGAGACTGTAAAGGAGTTGCCGAAAGTGTTGGATAATCCGCCCCCTTCAGTTTTGTTTATGGGCTTTGGCGATAGTGCGCTCGATTTCGAAGTCCGAGTTTTTCTCCGTAAGTTTGATGAGCGGATTCCAATGACTCATACGATTCATACGGAAATAAATCGAACGCTTGCCAAGGCTGGAATATCTATCCCGTTCCCTCAGCGGGACCTCAACATTGTTTCTCAGAATGTTCCCTTGGAATTGCTAAGCGGTGCCCAGTCTAGTCGCGGTGCCAAAAAAAGCGGAACCAAACCGAAACCGAAACCGAGTCCAACGACAAAAGCTAAAACCAAACCTGAGCCTAAACCCAAATCGAAGTCCTGAGAACGCAAGGCTCAATCAAATTTGTAATATATGGCTCAGGATGAAACGCGTTCGATAGAATCTATGCGAGATTTTCCGATTGTTCATCTTCCCATTGACGAACATATTCCCCGGTCAGAACCTTGCTCATATCACCGTCCACGTTTTTTATGACGATTGGGTCCATAACCTTGCGAAAGAGTGGAGGCACATATCCAATCAGAAACATCAACATATATCCATATGGCAGGGCAGGGACTTCCTGAAACTGGCGCAGATATTGGTAGTGCCGAGAGGGGTTCGCGTGGTGGTCAGAGTGACGTGCGAGGTTGAAGCTCGTGAGGTTGGTGACAAGCAAATTGCAATTCCAGCTATGATAAGGCTCGCAAGGCAGGAATTTCCCGTCAGGACGGCGGTCGCGTAATAGTCCGTAATGGGCGATATAATTTTGAGAGGTTAAGGCCGTTGCCGAAACGAACCAGGCCAAGAGCATATAGGCCAAAACACCAAACCCAAAAATGGCAATCATTGCGCCCCAGAGAGCAACGGCCATGACCGTCGAAAGCACCACTTCATTTTTCAAGGAAAAGCGGGAGTAGCCTTTCCGTTTCGCGCGCTTACTCTCAATATTCCAAGAGCGTTTCCAAGCGCCGGGATATTCCCGGCCCATGAAGTGATAATAGCTTTCGCCGAAACGAGACGTGGCATGATCGCGCGGCGTGGCCACGTCAGAATGATGTCCCATATTATGTTCAATTCTGAAATGCCCGTAAAAGCTTGGCAGAAGCATAAAGAGAGCAAACCATTTGGAGATATTATCTGTTTTATGCCCGGTTTCGTGACCCGCGTTAATTGCAAAAGCCAGGCCCCAGCCGTGACTTAACCCGAGTGCAAGGTAGATGTCCCAAGGCCAAGGCTGTTTCGTGAAAAACCAAGCGCCGCCTATCCAGGTCAGATAAATGGCCGGAAGCATTGCGTGAACCATGAATTTATAGAATTGGGAACTGCGCACTTCATCCTGAATAAGCCCCAATAAATCATGTTTGTCATTTCCGACGAAGTAATCCAAGGCTGGAACAAGGACGTAAAACATCAGGACTGGCAGCCAAACCCAATGCGGATTTCCGGTCGCGAAAGCCAATCCTATACCGAGCAAAGGGGTTGTCGGGAAAGTAAGAGAGATCAGCCAGAGGTGACGTTTCCATTCAGGCTTAGTGCTGAGAGTTTCTATAAACGCCATGAATGCCCCCTATTGATAAATTTATCATTAATGCTTTTGAGGGAATTGTCAATCCTGCAATAAAGGTCTAGGGGGCAGACCGAAACTATCAACCTTCACTCTTCAGGTTTTAACATGCGCAGCCGAAATAGACTAAGCCCGGAGGCCCGGCGGCATCAATTAGTAGAGACGGCCATCGAAACTTTTGCCGATATGGGCATTGAGCGAACAGGCCATGGTGATATTGCAAAGCGGGCAGGGGTCTCGACCGCGACGGTTTTCAATTATTTTCCGACCCGAGAAGCGCTCACCCAAGATGTTCTCAATGAAATTGAAGCGCATGTCATTGAAATGTTCAAAACTCTGCCAGACACTGGCGGAGGAGCTAAAGAGCAGATTTTATTGATGTCTGTTGCCTATGAAAAAATGATTGAAGATCGTCCCGCCACTCTGAAAGCCTATTTGAGCTGGTCCGTTTCGTTTAACCCTGATCTGCGCCCACAATATCTTGCGACAAGGGGACATATTCTTGATTTGATGAAATCCATTATGCCGGCTCCGCTTAATAATGAGACCGATGCACTCATCGTTTATAATGCCGCCAATATGATGGCGATTATGAAATTTGACAAAACACCGCGGGAAGTCATGGCCAAGTTTACCCTGCGCCTCATCGATGCATTATTAGCTGCGCCGAAATAGCCCCTTGCCAGAGCGGAACACTCTGGCCATAGCGCGCTCATGTACAACAAAACAACACTCAGCCTAGGTCTTGGCCTTTGGGTCCTATCTTCTGCTTCTTTCGCTCAAGACCAGCCCCTTGCGAGCCTTTCGAAAAAAAGTGAAGCTTCTGCTGAGACGGATGAAATCATCGTGAAAGGCATTTACGACGCCGATTTTTTAATTTGGGACGTCCCTGCAAGTGTCGACGTCCTAGGGGCTGAAAGGCTGGAAACGATTTCAGCCGTTCACCCGGCAGAGGCGCTAAACCGCGTCGCAGGAGTGAATATCCATAGAGGCAGCGGTCAGGAACATTTGACAGCCATTCGCTCTCCTGTTCTGACCGGAGGGGCCGGGGCGGGCAGTTTTCTATATCTTGAAGACGGCGTCCCTTTGCGCGCGGCAGGCTTTGCAAATGTAAATGGCTTGTTTGAGGGAGGAACTGATTTTGCCCAGAGCCTCGAAGTTTTTAAAGGTCCGGGTCCGGCACAATATGGCTCAAACGCCGTTCACGGACTTATAAATATTACGTCCAAAGACGTTGAGGGCAGGAATTCGGTTAAACTTTTGGGCAGTGAAGATGGGTTCGCCTCAGCGCTGACAAGTTTATCAAACGGTTCATTTCGACTTTCTGCATCTCTGGCCCATGATAATGGTTTTCGCGAAGACAGCGGATTTGATCAGCAAAAGTTGCAATTGAAATATCACGGCGGGTTTGGAGACTGGTCTGTCGACTGGCTCAGTTCCTTTAACAATCTCAATCAGGAAACAGCCGGGTTCATCGAGGGGGATGACGCATATAAAGATGACGCCATTCGGTTTACCAACCCGAACCCCGAAGCTTTTCGAGATGGTAAGAGCTATCGCACTCAGGCGCGTTTCGGCAAAGACTTTGGAGAAAACACACTTACTCTGACGCCTTATGCGCGCCGAGTAGAGTTGCGTTTTTTGCGGCATTTTGTTCCCGGTCAGGCCTTGGAAAAAAACGGTCACAGTTCGATTGGACTGCAAACTGCCTTTTTTGGGAATTTATTCAATGTGGGCGCGGATATTGAATATACGGACGGCTTTTTATTTGAGTTTCAGGACAATCCAGATCAGTTTTCGTTCACCCAGGGCCTGCATTTTGATTACGATGTAAAGTCATTGGTCGGAGCGCTATACGCGCAAAGGGATTTTGAACTAGGACCTTCTACGACACTCGACCTCGGAGTCAGGGCGGAATATACGAATTACAATTATAATAACCGTGCCGATGCGGGCCGAAGCGGCCGCTTCATCCGCGTTGAGGATAGAAGCGACGACTTCTTGACAGTGACGCCGAAAGTCAGTCTGCGCCACCACCTCAATGATCGGTCTCTCGTATATCTACGGGCCGCTAGGGGCTCCCGCGCACCACAAGTCACGGACCTGTATTCTGTTCAGCTTAATCAGGTTGCCGGGGAGGCGGATGTAGAAACCCTCGACAGTCTGGAGGCCGGTTTCAAGAAAGACTTAGGGACGGCTCAGTTCGAGTTTGCGGCCTTTACGCAATGGAAAGATAATTTCTTTTTCAGAAATGCCAATGGCTTTAATGTCGTCAATGGCAAAACCCGGCATACCGGTATCGAAGCCAGCTTCTCAGCGGATTTGACCGACTGGCTGTCCGTGTCTGGTGATGGGACATTGGCGCGTCACGCATATGACTTCAGTTTGGACGAAGGCTCTCCGGCGAACAACATTACGGACGGGGACCGGGTAGATACGGCCCCCGACACAGTTTCCACTGTGAGATTGACGGGTCGTCCCAGTAACGCTTCAACTCTTGAGCTGGAATGGCGACATACCGGAAGCTATTTCACCAATCCGGGGAATACAGTAAAATATCCGGGACATGATGTTTTTGTGCTTCGGGGTAGTTTAGACATCTCGGACGCTGTAAAACTCTACAGCCGAATTGATAATCTTTTCGACAAGAGATATGCTGACAGAGCAGATTTCGCTTTTGGCAATGAGCGTTATTTCCCCGGACGGCCGAGAACCCTGTTTTTGGGCGTGAGCGCTGATTTCTAAGAATTGACCGAGACACTTTAACAGACTAACCCGCCCTGATGCACATTCCAGATATAAAACTCGCCCAAGTCCTAGACCGTTTTGAACAAATCGAAGCGCGAATGAGCGCGACTATGGATAGTGACGAAATTGTTCAACTTGGCAAAGATTATGCCGAGCTGAAACCGATTGCAGAGGGCGTCCGGAAACTGCGTAATGTCCGCTCCGAAATGAGCGATCTCGAAGCGATGGCCGCGGATCCGGAGAACGGCGCTGAAATGAAGGCCATGGCGAAAGAAGAGATGCAAACTCTTAAAGAGACGCTTCCGGCGCTGGAAAAAGAAGTCTCTCTTCTCTTATTGCCTAAAGACAAGGATGACAGCGCCTCGATTGTTCTGGAAATCCGAGCCGGAACAGGCGGGGATGAAGCCGCAATTTTTGCGGGCGATTTATTCGCCATGTATGCTCGCTACGCTTCTATCCAGGGCTGGAAAGTTGAAGTGGAAAGCGAAGCCGAGGCGGATATGGGCGGGTATAAGGAAATCGTCGCCTCTGTTTCTGGGTCAGGTGCCTACGGGAAAATGAAGTTTGAGTCCGGGGTTCACCGGGTGCAGCGCGTCCCTGTTACCGAAACCCAGGGACGTATACACACCTCTGCGGCAACGGTAGCGGTTTTGCCAGAACCAGCCGATATTGATATCGGATTTTCCATGAATGATGTTCGGGTCGATACGATGCGGGCGTCCGGGGCAGGTGGTCAACACGTCAACAAAACCGACTCAGCCGTCCGTATGACCCATGTTCCGACCGGCGTCGTTGTTGTTTGCGATGCCAAATCCCAGCATATGAACCGCGCGAATGCGGAGCGTCTGTTGAAAATGAAGCTATACGACATGGAAAAGCAACGTATCGACTCTGAACGCGCTGAAGAGCGCTCAGGGCAGGTCGGTTCCGGTGATAGGTCTGAACGTATTCGGACCTATAACTATCCGCAAGGCAGGGTCACGGATCACCGAATTGGTCTGACACTCTATAATTTAGATAAAATCGTCGCCGGTGATGCTCTGAGCGATGTTGTAGATGCACTCATGGCGGAAGATCAGGCGGCTCGCCTTGCTCAGATGGAAATGCAAGGTTAAGTCGAGCTATGTTTGCTATCAGTTATAAGTTCATGCTCACGGCGCCTTCGACGGAAACCGAAAAGCAATTTGTTGAGTGTTGGTCGAGCGTGACAACGTTTTTTCAGGAAAATGCGGGCGCTTTGGGATCTCGGCTCCATAAAGGCGAGGACGGCGCGTTTTATGCCTATGCAGAGTGGCCAGACAAATCGACCTTCGAGTCCTCACAACAGGTCGTGCCGACCGAGGACTTTGTCAAAACCCGTCTGACCTGGGCCGAAATTTGCGAACCCAGCGAAATATTATGGGCAGGAGAGGTCACGGCTGACCTCTCAAAAGCGTAGAAGTACGACTTTTTTAGATTCTTAGCCCTCCGGTTCGGGAATGACTTCTCCGACACCTGGTCCAACTTCGCCAATTTCAATATTTGTTTCGCAAATATCGACAATCTGGCTGCCTTGTTCATTTACGTAGACAACCTCGGCAGGCTTCACGACTTTTATCTGCTTCACTTTTGTCTGAATCGGCTCGTAGGGCGGATTATCAATTTCCGTAATGGCATATTGGACTTTAGTCTCTGCCGGGATAACTTTCTTTGTCAAACTTGCAACAGACATGCAGGTTTGAACCGTCTCAGGGGCAATAATTGTGGTAGGCGCGTCGGGCTGCGTTGTCTGACAGGCCGTAAAGGCCGTTCCGCAGAGTATAGCGAGTAAAGTAAAGCGGCGCATATCGGCATCCTTTTGTAAATTCGTATAGGTCTTAACAGTTCTCACAGGACAAAACCATGACAAGACTGCGCCAATTCTGTGTCAAAGAGCAAGTGATTTAAGTTTTACACTGAATTTTCAGACATTTCGGCTTATGGTTAAGACTTTCTTTTCATGCACAAAACTATGTGTAATGGCAAAGTTGGACGCAGGCCTAGACGTTACAGCCTATTAATTGGAAGACAGCTGCAGCTCTGCCTATCCTGCCCCAGAAATGACATAAGTTTTTATCATGGATCGCGCAGATAGCGAATCCAGCAAGTGAAGGCCAAGAATATGATGATTGATCTGATTTTTCAGGTGACGACAGCTTTGGAGCCGGTCTCAAATGAACAATTCTCTTTTTGGTCTCTTTTTCTCCGGGCCGACTGGGTCGTTAAAGGCGTCATGGTCTTGCTTATTATAGCCTCGCTCTGGTCTTGGGGGGTCGCAATAGACAAGGCGATTATGTTTTTTATGCTCAAACGCCGGGCGACCGATTTTGAAGATACCTTTTGGTCTGGCCGGACGTTGGAAGACCTCTCTGCTTCTCTCGGTCGCGACACACGCGATCCGATGGCACGCATATTCTCCGCCGCTATGCGCGAATATAGTGAAAGCCGGGCCTCACCCCGTACTGAGAGCGCGCTGCAAAGCACGCGACAACGCATCGATTCAGTCATGAATCTTGTCATAAACCGCGAAATGGCCAAAGCCGAGCGCGGCATGGCAGTCTTGGCGACCGTGTCATCGGCGTCCGTCTTTGTCGGCTTGTTCGGGACGGTTTGGGGCATCATGAATGCCTTCCGCGCGATTGCGGCGAGCCAGAACACTAACCTTTCCGTTGTGGCCCCGGGCATTGCTGAAGCCTTGTTTGCCACGGCTTTGGGCCTCATAGCAGCGATCCCGGCCCTGGTTTTCTATAACAAATATAGCAATGATCTCGATGCTTACGGCGGCCGGATTGAAGGATATGCCGATGAACTTTCCGCCATCCTTTCACGTAAAATAAGCAAGGGGCAGTAAGATGGGCGCTTCCGTTTCTTCCCGCGCCGGTAGAGCAGGGCGCGGCAGTGGACGCCGCCGTAATCGCGGAGGACGTCTCAATTCTGATATCAATGTGACGCCGCTCGTCGATGTTATGTTGGTATTGCTGATTGTCTTCATGGTGGCCGCGCCGCTGCTTTCGGTTGGCGTACCCTTGGAGCTCCCAAAAACAGACGCAAAAAGTCTCCCGAGCCAGACGGAGCCCATTACTATTTCGGTCGATAAGGATGGCGGTATTTTCATCCAGGAAGCTCAAGTCAGCTTGGAGGAACTCGCGCCGAAACTTTCTGCTGTCGCCGCAAACGGTTATGAAGAACGTATCTATCTGCGTGCAGATGAAAACTCTGACTACGGCGCAGTGATGAAAGTTATGGCGCGGGTCAACGCTGCCGGTTTCTCCAACCTTGGGCTCGTTACAGATCCGGTGTCACAGTAATTTATGAAATTCGGTTTACCGATATCTTTTGGTCTGCACGTTGCAGCGGTAACTGTTGGTCTGATTACCTTCTCGGGCGAAGTAAGGCCGTTTGAAGAAACTCGGGTTATTCCAATTGACCTTGTTTCCGTAAGTGAGACGACAAATATCTCTGCCGCTATCCGTAAGCCAAAGGAAAAATTGCCTGAAGCCGAGCCCGAAGCTCCGATGGTGCTTGAAACGCCAATGGAAAATGCGGAAGAAGTGGCGCCTGACATCACTGAACGGATGGAGGAACCTGTCGAAAAAACGGCAGAAGCTGTTATTCCTGAAGCTGCCAAAGAGCCAACAGAAGCCCCCGACAAGCCGGAAGAGGTCCCTGAAACCCCGGACGAACCTGCTTTTGATCTGGATAAACTTTCTGGGCTTGTAAACAAGACTCGAGATACGTCTCCCGAGAAGAACAAACAGAAGACTCTGGAATCTGAACAGAATTCTTATCGCTTTGCTGAGGCGGCGCGGTCTGGCTCAGGTGCCGGAACAGATATGACGCTCTCGGAACTCGACGCGCTACAGTCCGCCATGTACAAATGTTGGCGCATTCCTGCGGACGCTCAAAACCCAGAAAAATTGATCGTAAAGCTGGATGTTAAGCTTCTACCTGGAGGTTTTGTTGAAGACGTCAAAGTTAAAAACCGCATGGCATCCCGTCGGAATGACCCTGGAAATCCCTTTTGGGACGTTGCGGAACAACGCGCGCTTCGGGCCGTATCGCAATGCGCGCCTTATGATTTTTTACCAGACGAGAAATATTCCGAATGGCGCAATTTAACCTTGAATTTTGCTCCGCAATTGTAAGACGCGTAAGAAACTGATAGCTAACTCAATAAAGGACTCCTCTGTGAAAGTGTTTTTTCGACTATTTCTAACCATTGTAATGACGGTGTTTGCTTGGCCTCTCGCCGCTCAGGCTCAGCTGGAAATCGACATTACAAAAGGCAATTTGGAGCCGACCCCCATTGCTGTGCCCGACTTTATATCTCAATCCGAGACAGGTCGTGATTTAGGCGCCCAAGTCGCTGAAGTTATTCGGGCTGATCTTGAACGCTCTGGCTTGTTTAGATCTCTTGATCCGGCTAGCTTTCTAGAAGTTCAAACCAATATTGATTATGAGCCGACCTATGCTGACTGGCGCGTTATCAAGGCTGAAGCGCTTGTTTCAGGACGTATTGTCGAGGAAAACGCAAATCGTATCCGGGTCGAATTTCGTTTGTGGGACGTTTTCGCTGGCAAACAATTGGCCGGAATCCGTCTTGCGGCGACACCACAAAACTGGCGGCGTACAGCTCACAAGGCATCCGACGCAATCTATAAGGCGCTGACCGGGGAAGAAGGTTACTTTGATAGCCGTATCGTTTTTATCGACGAAAAAGGGTCGAAAATTAATCGACAAAGACGACTTGGGATTATGGATCAGGATGGCGCGAATCCTCAATACCTACTCGCTGGGTCGGATCTGGTTCTGACGCCTCGTTTCTCTCCAAGTAGTCAGAAAATTGTTTTCCTGTCTTATGAAAACACTTATCCGCGTCTCTACATCCTAGATATTGAAACGGGACGTAGAGAGCTCTTGGGTGATTTCCCGGGCATGACTTTTTCGCCGACTTTTTCACCGGACGGAAATAAGCTCGTGATGTCCATGGAAAGGCGAGGGGACACGGACATTTACATAATGGATTTGATGTCTCGCTCGACCAGCCGCTTGACAAACGACCCTGCCATTGACGTTTCCGGTAGCTTCTCGCCGGATGGTCGCCGCATCGTTTATAACTCCGATAAGGGGGGTTCCCCTCAGCTCTACGTCATGGATGCCGACGGCAGCGGGCAAAAGCGCATCAGTTTTGGCCAAGGACGATATAACGCGCCGGTCTGGTCGCCTCGTGGAGATAAAATTGCGTTTGTTAAAAGCCTTAATGGCAAATTTTCGATCGGCGTCATGGACCCTGACGGAAAGAATGAGCGCATTCTGACGGAGAGCTATCTCGATGAAAGTCCTACTTGGTCACCAAATGGCCGAGTTATCGCTTTCACGCGTGAAACTCGCGGCCGAGGCTCTCGAAGTGAAATTTGGTCCGTCGATCTTACCGGGCAGAATCTCCGCCGGGTAAACACGCCAGGCGAAGCCTCTGATCCAGCTTGGTCGCCATTATTGCCGTAACTTAACCCAAGGATCGAATAATTTTGGTAACTTTTTGGAAAGATCGGCGTTAAAGCTTACTGCGACCTTGATTTTGCCGCATTCTCGTTCTTAATCACCGTCACATGTTGGACATGTTTAAAATGCCAACGTCACGGATTACAAATGGAGCCTTTGATGAAAACTCTTAAACTATTTCTTTTGGGAAGCGCAGTGCTAACCCTATCCGCTTGCGCCAGTAAACCCAAACCTGCTCCTGTGCAGGAACGTCCTGTAACCCAAGCCCCACCACAAGTGGTTGAGCCTGAAAGAGACACGGTTCAGCAACCTCCAATGACGAACCCTACGACTGAGGCTTTGCCCACTCCCGGTTCCATTGAGGATTTCGCTTACCAATCAGGCGGCGAACCTCGTGTTTATTTTGGCTACGACCAATACACATTGTCTGGCGAAGCGCGTGATAAATTACTCCGCCAAGCTAACTGGCTTGCAAACTATCCCAACCTGAACGCAATTATCGAAGGTCATGCCGATGAGCGCGGAACACGTGAATATAACTTGGCTTTGGGCGCAAGGCGCGCGGAAGCCGTGCGGGCATTCCTCGTGGCGCAAGGTGTCTCTCCCAGCCGTCTCAGCACCGTTTCCTACGGTAAAGAGCGTCCGATCGACCCACGCGCCAATGAAGAAGGATGGGCTCGAAACCGGAACGGGTTCACGAACCTGACATCTGGCGGCGTATCCTAGACCCTTCCGCTCGTTCATAACGAGTTCATAAACGTGGCTATTTCTTAACGCTCATTCTTTAGTGAATGGGCGTTAACTCTGTTATAGACAGCCATTAGGAGATTCAGATGCTTAAAAATTTACCGACCAAATCTTTCATTCTAGTCTGTCTGACGACTTCCCTCTTTCTGGCGTCGCCGGCGCAAGCGCAGTCCAAGAAAGAACTGGCTGCTCAAAACATTCAGTTGGCGCAACGAGTCAGTATTCTGGAGCAACGACTGCTAACAGGCGATCCGGCTGCGGAGCGCCTGATGGCGCGTATGGACAATCTCGAGACATCTCAGCGCAGTCTGACCGGAGAGATTGAGCGCCTCCGCTATGAGCGCGAAAATCTTGTGGCTGAGCTTGACGCACTGGAAGGCGACATCCGCGCCATGCAGGAGCTATCCAATCGAATAAGAATTCATTTGGACGCTGTCGATTTGGTGGCGCAGGAGACGCAAGGCCGAGCAGAATCATATGAATATGGCCCCAAGATCGACGGCCAACCGTCCGCCATTCCCGGAGCGCCTGTCTATGAGGAGCAAGACCTTATTATTGGCGATGATACAACTGTGTCTGAACCTGAAATGCCGCTCGGCGAAGACGTAAGTCAACTTGGACAAATCGGTAAGACGAAACTCGCAGAAGGCGATTTTGCCGGGGCGCAAGTGTCACTTAGTCAATACCTGGAATTTAACCCCGACGCCGATGACGCCGGAGAAATGAGTTTCTGGTTAGGGGAGAGTTATTTTGTTCGCGGCGGCTATGCGGACGCGGCGGATGCCTATATTACCTCGATGCGTAAGAACCCTGATGGGGACAAAGCGCCAAATGCCATGGTGCGCCTCGCGGCGGCTCTGCGAGAACTCGGTAAAACAGCCGAAGCCTGCCAGACATTGGCGAGTTTTCCGAGCCAGTTCCCCGATGCGCGTGATGCTGTGAGAGAAAAGGCAAATATTGAGGCTGCCCGCACAGGATGCTAGATTCGTCTACCTTGTGAAGGTCGCGTCAATATTGAGAGTTTAATGTTAGAAGAGGCTTTAGCCCCCTTTCACTCAAGAAAGATTTCACCTTTTGCCATTGCCCTATCCGGCGGTGGGGACAGCATGGCCTTGCTACAGGCTCTAAAAAACGCCCCGAGACTCAACTGCGCTCTGATAGTCGATCACGGCTTGAGGGAGGCGTCTGCTGCCGAGGCCAATCTTACTAAGAAGCGCGCAGAGGCGTTGGGGGTTTCAGCGCATATTCTCAGCTGGAAACCGAACTCTTTGAAATCGGGACTCCAAGAGAAAGCCCGCAAAGCGCGATATAGCCTTATGGGAGATTTTTGCCGCTCGAAGCAAATTCCACTACTTCTCACGGCGCATCACCAAGATGATCAGGCAGAAACTCTTGTCATGCGATATGAGAAGGGCACTGATTGGCGCGGAGCCGCAGGCATGAGCCCTGAAAATTATGCGCCCCTCTGGCCGCAACTTGCTGAAGTAACTTTATGCCGCCCCCTCCTAACCGTT
Organism: uncultured Hyphomonadaceae bacterium; assembly: GCA_963972195.1. GTDB lineage: Bacteria > Pseudomonadota > Alphaproteobacteria > Caulobacterales > Maricaulaceae > Litorimonas. The sequence goes on from CAXATH010000007.1 coordinate 146,584, forward strand.
TCGAAAGCTGAAATCCTCAAATATTTAGACTCGCATGGTGTCGTTTGGGTCGAAGATCCTAGCAATGCCAATAGAGATTTTGCGAGAGTCAGAATACGTCAGAGCTTGGTGGCGTCGCCAAAATTTATCGGTCCATTATTGGACGCAGCTAAGGATTTACAAATAGCGAAATCCAAGGAACGCCGCATTCTAGCTGAACAAGCCGATCACATATTGAGCTTGGATACAAACGGGAGTGCCATCATATCGGAAATTCCTTATCCGCAACTTTTGGTTCATTTGGTGCGCATTGTGAGCGGAACAGGCGGGCCAATAGACCAAGCGAAAATCAGGCGCGCCCTAGAGAAAATGAGGGCTCCAGAGTTCGAAGCTCTCACGCTCGCCGGAGCCCAAGTTTCTAAGGTCGAAAATGGATTTTTACTTTGCCGCGACGCCGTGGCTGTAAAAGGGCGACAAAACAAAAAGCAAACCATTCATAACGAACAACCTTTGCCCTTAGGTGTTCCCTATATTTGGGATGGGCGATTTACCGCTTTGGCAACGAGCGACGATATAAAAGCTACGCCTCTTTACGGACACATGTCGGAATTACCTAAAAACCTTGCGAATGACGTGAAGAAATACCCTCCAGCCGCAAGAATAACGCTTCCATTATGGCATAATCGTGCCGGAATATTGGGAATTGGAGAAGGGGAATTTGACGGATTAACGGTTCGGTGTCTAGCCAAACAGCGTCTAGACGCCGCACTCGAGAAAAAAGTACCTTTCTACGCGAAAATCGTATGAAGAATTAAGCTTATACAGGCTTTATTTTGGCGCGGACTTTCTTATGTGATAAGGTAGCAGGACTTTGCACAAGGCAATCAGATGAAAAACGAAAACCCACCCCCAAATTTCAATATGCGCAATATTGCGGTATGGGGGCTAATCATTGCGATGTTCCTCGTTATGATAACCGTAACTCAGGGGAACTTTAACTCTGTTCCCGAAGAGAACGAACTTAATTTTAGCCAGTTTAGCCAACAGGTAAAACAAGGCAATATTTCCAACGCGACCATTAATCAGGACGAACGCATCGTTACCGGCAAACGAAATGATGGGACAGACTACGTCGCCAACATTCCGTTTTTTGATGACAAAGCGGGGGACCTCTTGGCGACGACGGATATCCCTTACGAATATGCTGACAAACAAGAACAAAGCGTTCTCGTCGGTCTGTTGATGAGCGTCTTACCGCTTCTTTTAATCGTTGGTATCTTCTTCCTCTTCTTCCGGTCCATGCAGGGCGGTGGGCGCGGCGGCGCCATGAGTTTTGGTAAGTCCAAAGCGAAAATGCTCACGGAAAACACTCAGAAAAAGACCTTTGATGATGTAGCCGGAGTTGAGTCGGCAAAAGACGACTTGAAAGAGGTTGTTGAATTTTTAAGGGATCCGTCCCGTTTTACCCGCCTCGGCGCGCGTATTCCAACGGGCGCATTATTGGTGGGCCCTCCTGGAACGGGTAAAACGCTTTTGGCGCGGGCTGTTGCCGGCGAAGCGGGCGTACCGTTCTTTACAATTTCCGGTTCCGACTTCGTTGAAATGTTTGTCGGTGTCGGCGCGTCCCGCGTGCGGGAAATGTTTGCCGATGCGCGGAAACACGCGCCTTGTATCATTTTTATTGACGAGATTGATGCTGTGGGTCGTCACCGCGGTGTCGGAACCTCTGGTGGACATGAAGAACGGGAACAGACCTTGAACCAGCTTTTGGTCGAGATGGACGGATTCGATGGTCAAGAGGGCGTTATTCTTATCGCCGCGACCAACCGTCCTGACGTCTTGGACAAAGCGCTTCTACGCCCAGGTCGCTTTGACCGTCAAATCGAGGTGCCTTACCCTGATATTTCAGGCCGTGAGAAAATTCTCGAAGTTCATATGAAAGGCAAGCCAATTGCCGCCGATCTGGATATCAAATATATTGCGCGCGGAACGCCCGGTTTTTCCGGTGCGGACTTGGCCAATTTGGTGAACGAGGCCGCACTTCTTTCGGCCCGACGTAATAAACTTAAAATTACGATGCGGGAATTCGAAGATGCGCGCGATAAAGTGATGATGGGCGCAGAGCGCCGCACGCTTGCTATGTCGGATGAAGAAAAGCAAATGACTGCCTATCACGAGGCGGGACACGCCATTGTCGGTTTGAACATGCCCGGCAGCCTACCGATTCATAAGGCTACGATTATTCCGCGTGGACGCGCTTTGGGTATGGTTCAATACCTGCCCGAACGGGACCAAATTTCGCAGAGTCGTCAGGAAATGATTGCTTCCATGGCCATGGCAATGGGCGGCCGCGCCGCAGAAGAAATCAAATTTGGCTATGATAAGGTAACGTCCGGCGCCAGTTCTGATATTGAACACGTAACCAAAATCGCGACTGCGATGGTGACGGAATATGGTCTCTCAGACGCAATTGGCCCTATTGCCTATAAGGATAATGACCAGAGCAGTTTCGTGCCGGGCATAGGTAGAGGGTCTGCGATTTCTCCGGAGACCGCAAAGCTAATCGAGACGGAGATTAAGCGATTTGTGACCGAAGCGCATGATAAAGCCGTCGACATCCTTAAAAAGAAAAAGAAAGATTGGACAGCTTTGGCGGAAGCGCTTCTGGAATATGAAACGCTGTCTGGCGATGAAATCAAAGTTCTTCTTTCTGACGGCATTAAACCGAAGCGTCCTGATGGCGGGAAAACAAAGCCGGCTGTCGCCGCGGTGCCGACCACGAAAAAGCCTAAGGGCTTAGGCGGACCAGCAAAAGCCTAATTTTAAATCACCCCGCTTCGGCGGGGTTTTCATTTGAATGACATGACCACGCAGTTCACCAGACCAAAAATTATGGGCATCCTGAATGCCACGCCGGACAGTTTTTCCGACGGTGGGCGCTATGATGGGTTGGAGTTAGCGGTAAAAGGCGCCATGCGGCTCTGGGAGCAAGGGGCAGATATTATCGATATTGGCGGCGAAAGCACGCGCCCGGGCGCAGAGGAAGTTTCTGTAGCCGAAGAAATCATGCGCACCGTTCCTGTTATAGTGGCCTTGCGGGAAAGCACAAAAGACAAAGAAGTCGGTCCGGTTATTTCAATTGATACGCGCAAACCCGAAGTGGCCCAGGCGGCTATTCTGGCCGGAGCCGATATCTGGAATGACGTGACGGCGCTGACTTTCGATGCTTCATCAGAAAAGATTGCGGCGGAACTTGGCTGTCCCCTTATCCTCATGCATATGCAAGGATCACCGGAAACCATGCAACATAATCCGCATTACGGAAACGCTGTTGCCGACGTGAAAGATTATCTCGCCAAGCGTGTAGATGCACTGGATTTCGCTGGCGTGGACAGAGAGAATATCACGCTCGACCCGGGTATTGGCTTCGGAAAGCGGCAAGAAGACAACTTGACAATCTTGCGTCATCTGGCCGAATTCAAATCGCTTGGCTGTCCCATATTGATGGGCGCTTCGCGTAAGAGTTTTATCGGACGCATAGACGGAAGTAGCGCAGATGACCGCTTAGGCGGGAGCCTTGCTGCCGCGCTTTGGTCGGCTCAAGCGGGTGCAGCTATCGTACGGGTTCACGATGTGAGCGAGACTGTTCAGGCGATGAAGGTCTGGGAGGCCGTGGCGAATGGGTAATGGCCGAAAGCCCTGGTTGAAATATAAAAACCCGGAGAAGCCTGCACGAGAATATCATTCCTTAAAGCCAAAGCGCCGAACAGTTCAGTCCGCATTATTTTTCCTCATATTTACCGGAGGTGTTGGCGGCCATAAATTCTATTTGGGAAGAATGAAGCAAGGCTGGTGGCTATTCGTAATCTACCACTTGCTTTTTATCTTTTATAGGATCGCTTTTGATTCTAATCCGGCTTTTGTAATTGGTGTTTACTTTCTGCTGGTTTTCCTTTTGGAAGTTGGAAGCCTGAACAAACAAGTAAAACTTAGAAATATAGAATTGGGATGTGATGACTGAAAACGTAGAAAACCAACCCCAAGGCCGCGTTCTCATCATCGCAGGCTCCGACTCCTCCGGCGGGGCAGGGATACAGGCAGATATTAAAACTTGTGCCGCGTTTGGCGCCTATTCCATGACGGCCATTACGGCAATCACTGTCCAGAATACGCTGGGCGTGGACCGGGTAGAATTCTTGGACGCCGACCTCGTGCGGGCGCAGATAAAGGCGTGCGTCTCGGATATTGGCGTTGATGTTGTTAAGATTGGGATGCTGGGGACGAAGGAAATTATCGAGGCCGTCGCCGAAGAGATTGAAGGCTTGGACGCCTTTATCGTGCTTGACCCTGTTGCTGTTGCGACATCGGGCGATACCCTCCTTCAAGACGACGCAATGGAGGCGTTGAAAACGAAATTGCTACCTCTTGCAGATTTGGTCACGCCAAATGTACCCGAAGGCGAATGGCTTTCCGGCATGAAAATCGAGGATGTGGATGACCTGACCAAGGCAGGCGATGCGCTTTTGGAAAAAGGTGTTTACGCGGCGCTCATGAAAGGCGGGCATCTTTCGACCAAATCCGTTGTCGATGTTTTGGTGAGCGAGGAAGGGGCCAATGTAATGTCGGGTCCGCGGCTATATACACGTCATACGCATGGGACAGGGTGCACCCTGGCAAGCGCTGTGGCGGCGAATATGGCTTTGGGCATGTCCTTGGATGCCGCCGTCATGGTGGCCCGGGAATTTGTTTTCGAAGCGATCCGCACGGCTCCTGGTTTTGGCTCTACTGACGGTCATGGGCCGCTCAATCATGGCCTGGCGCGTGAGGAGAGCGAGGAAGAGGATAAGACAAAGTCAGACAACCCCTTCGCTGCGCTCAAGTCACTTAAATAAGGTCAATTTAGCCCAAGCCATGCCTAGGATTTAAACGGATCTCGCATAAGGATGACGTCTTCGCGTTCCGGAGAAGTCGAAACCATAGATACGGGACAGCCGATTAGTTCTTCTATGTGACGAACATACTTTACGGCCTCTGCGGGCAGGTCGGCCCAGCTCCGCGCGCCTTGCGTGCTGCCCTGCCAGCCTGACATTGTCTCATAGATTGGCTCGACATTTGCTTGGTTGGCGGCGCCGGCCGGGAGGCGCTTGATTTCTCTGCCGTCTATTTTGTAGCCCACACAGATTTTAAGTTCTTCCAACCCGTCCAGAACATCAAGTTTGGTCAGCGCAATACCTGTAATCCCGCCTGTGATGATAGCCTGCCGCACCATAACGGCGTCAAACCAGCCGCAGCGGCGTTGTCGTCCGGTTACCGTTCCGAATTCGTGGCCTCGTTCGCCGAGACGCTGTCCGATCTCGTCATTTAGCTCAGTCGGGAAGGGACCTTCGCCCACGCGTGTCGTATAGGCCTTGGTAATCCCCAGGACATAATTCAGCGCGCCCGGCCCCATGCCAGATCCCGCCGCAGCTTGGCCGGCAATGGTGTTAGAGCTTGTGACGAAAGGATAAGTGCCGTGATCAATGTCGAGCATAGCGCCTTGAGCGCCTTCAAATAAGATACGTTTCTCGGCCTGCTGCGCTTCGTGCAGGGCGTGCCAGACGGGTGCGGAAAACGGTAAAATTTTTGGGGCGATTTCGAGGAGCTTTTCCGTCAATTCCTTGGCGTCAGTTTCCGGCTGACCCAACCCAACGCGCAGCGCGTTGTGGTGATGAAGCAGGTTTTTAATACGCGCCAGTAAATGCTCTTTATCGGCCAGGTCACAAACTCGAATAGCGCGGCGGGCCACTTTATCTTCGTAAGCGGGACCAATGCCGCGTTTCGTCGTGCCAATCTTGATGCCGTCGACACGGTTTTCGCGAATACCGTCCAATTCGGAATGGATTGGAAGAATAAGTGCCGCGGATTCAGAAATGAGCAGGTCTTCCGGCGTTATTTTGACGCCTTGATCTGTGATGCGCTTCATTTCATCTAAAAATGCCCAAGGGTCGAGGACGACGCCGTTCCCGATGACTGAGAGCTTGCCGCCGCGAACAATACCGGAAGGGAGCAGAGAGAGCTTATAGACCGTTCCATCCACAACGAGTGTATGTCCGGCGTTGTGACCACCTTGAAAGCGAACAACCACATCGGCGCGGCTTGATAGCCAGTCGACGATCTTGCCTTTTCCTTCATCGCCCCATTGAGATCCGACAACAACTACATTGGCCATATAATACTCGCAAAAAAAAGGCGCCCGCTAATGAATAGCTGCGCCGGCAATTATTCGTTGCGGCAATAACCGAAAAACTCTCTCAAAGCGAGTCTCCGTCAGGAGTTATCTCCAGATTGATGGGAAAGGCTGATATTAAGGTGATCACTTTTCATTTTTCATAAAAAAGCGGAGCCGAAGCCCCGCCTTAAATTTTATTCCCGAACCAGATGGTTACAGAGAAACAACATCGACAATTTTAACCGCGTCGAGAGATTTGATCTGTTTGGCAACTGACTCTGATATGGGTTCGTCAACGCTTACGAGACAAACCGCTTCGTCTCCTTTTTTCATACGGCCCAAGGAAAATGTTGCGATATTGACCTTGTTATCCCCCAAGACGGCGCCGAGACGTCCTATAAAGCCGGGCTTATCTTCATTTCGGACATAGACCATATTTGGTGAAAAGGCCGCATCCATTGGAACGCCAAAGAGGCGGACGATGCGAGGCTCGCCGCGATAGATTGTGCCAACGACAACATATTTACGCTCTGTCGTTGTCACGGTGAGGCGGATAAGCGATTCGGCCCGTTCCGCTTCGTCGACATAGGACTCCTTGACCTCAATCCCGCGCTCTTTTGCGAGAACAGGCGCGGAGACCATGTTCACATCTGGCATGGCGGCCTTGAGCAGACCTGCGAGGGCGGCGGCGGTCACAGGATTCGTGTTAAGCTGCGTGACCGCGCCTTTATAGGTGAACTCCACAGACTTGATCGGAGCGTGAAGGAGCTGACCTGTCAGGACGCCAAGCTTGTCTGCCAATTCAACAAAAGGCTTGAGGCGAGGGGCTTCTTCAGCCGTAATAGACGGTGTGTTGAGTGCATTACTTACCGCGCCGGTCAAAAGGTAGTCCGCCATTTGCTCTGCCACCTGCACGGCCACATTTTCCTGCGCTTCTAATGTGGAAGCGCCGAGGTGAGGGGTCGCAATAAAGTTCGGTGTGCCGAACAGAGGGTGCTCTTTCGCAGGTTCGACAGCGAAAACGTCAAGCGCCGCTGCGCGAACATGGCCGGCCTCGAGAGCGTCTTTTAACGCCTCTTCGTCAACTAATCCGCCGCGCGCACAGTTTACAATGATGACGCCTGGCTTGGTCATTCCGAGGCGTTCGCGTGAAACTATACCTTTCGTGCTGTCGACCAATGGCGTGTGCAGGGTAATCGCATCTGCGCGCTGGAATAGTGCGTCCAGCTCAACTTTTTCGACGCCTAGCTTCACAGCGCGCTCCGGAGTGAGGTAAGGGTCAAAAGCAATGACCTTCATTTTCAATCCGAGTGCGCGTTCAGCTACCAAAGCGCCAATGTTCCCACAGCCTATAACGCCCAGTGTCTTGTTAAACAGTTCAACACCTTTAAAGTCACTTTTTGGCCATTCGCCATTTTGAGTACGGCTAGAGGCGGACGGTATCTGGCGGGCAGCGGAAAAGAGCATGGCGATCGCATGCTCGGCTGTGGTTACCGCATTGCCGAACGGTGTGTTCATAACGACGACGCCCTGATCTGTTGCGGCTTTAATATCGACATTGTCAACGCCAATTCCGGCGCGCCCAATGACTTTTAGGTTCTTGGCGGATTTGATAATTTCAGCATCAGGACGTGTCGTGGACCGAACCGCAAGTCCGTCATATTCTCCGATGATTTCAATTAGCTCTTCTTTGGAAAGACCCGTAATAACATCGACATCAACACCGCGGTTTTTGAAAACCTGAGTCGCCGCAGAGGACATTTTATCAGCAATTAAAACTTTAGGCATGAGTTAGCCCTCCTTCTGAATAAGAGTTTCAAACGCCCAGTCCAACCATGGGACGAGCGCTTCGAGATTAGATTTTTCAACGGCTGAACCGCACCAAATTCGTAATCCTGCAGGCGCGTCGCGATAGCTGCCAAAATCCAATGCTACATTCTCTTGCGCGAGGAGATTTACAAAAGCCTTTGAAAAGGCTGCGTTATCTTCGATGCGGCTATCATCAAAGACGAGACAAACGCCAGTATTGGACCACTCGTCTATGTTCGCGGCGAGGTTTTTAATCCATGGCGTCGTTTCTACCCAATCCCAAATAACTTTCGCATTTTCATCAGCGCGTTTCAGAAGGGTTGGAAGACCGCCAATTGATTTAGCCCAGCTTAAGGAGTCGATATAATCCTCAACGGCTAGCATGGACGGCGTGTTGATTGTCGCGCCTTGAAAAATGCCTTCATTGATCTTTCCGCCTTTTTTCATCCGGAAAAGTTTGGGCAAGGGCCAAGGTGGATTGTAACTTTCAAGGCGTTCTACAGCGCGTGGAGAAAGAATGAGCATGCCGTGACCCGCTTCGCTGCCCATGACTTTCTGCCAAGAAAAAGTGACCACATCGAGTTTATCCCAATCGAGTTGCTGCGCAAAAGCAGCAGAGGTCGCGTCGCAAATCGTAAGGGCTTCTCGATCCGTTGGAATAAAGTCCGCATTTGGAATCTTTACGCCGGACGTCGTTCCGTTCCAGGTAAAGACCAAATCCCGCGTGCCATCATAATTTGAAAAATCGGGGAGGTGACCATATTCGCCTTTAAGAATATGCAGGTCGTCCAGGGGAAGCTGTGTCTGCGCGTCGGTAATCCAGCCAGCTCCAAAGCTTTCCCAAGCGGCGACGTCAACACCGCGCGGCCCGAGAAGGGACCACATCGCCATTTCGACGGCGCCAGTATCAGAAGCCGGAACAATTCCGATACGGTAATCTTCCGGAACCTCAAGAACCTCTCTGGTCAGATCAATAGCAAGCTTCAAGCGCTCTTTGCCTAAGGCAGATCGGTGCGAGCGGCCCAGAACGTCTAAGTTTAAATTGGAAATATCCCATCCGGGACGTTTGGCTGTCGGCCCGCTAGAAAAATGCGGACATGCAGGTTTTTTGGCCGGCTTCTGAGCCGGTTCGGTGGCGATTGCCATAAGACTGTCTCCATCGTCTGAGTTTTTGTGCAGACGTTAAAGTGCGTTCCAGTGGGGGAACGTGGCCCAAGCGCGCTATGCAATAAAAAGGGTTGGGATGTCAATGAGACTCTGAGAGCGAGTGCCTTCGATTAAAAAACCGCGGTCGGTTTCTGGCAATTAAAGTGACTCTGAAGCTCCCGCTTTCTTGTGAAGTTTTTTGCGTCACAAGAAAGTCAGTCGTATTCAGGACATATTCAGGCTATATGATGAATGAATAGAAAAACGACGGGAATCACCATGAACAAATGGACCAAGCTTTCAGGAAAATTATTGGCTGCCAGCGCCATGACTATCGTCATGAGCGCCGGTCTTGTGGCTTGCGGCGGCGGAAGCGGCGGAAATGGCGGATCGGTTGTAGTGCCACCGCCACCACCACCTCCTCCTCCTCCTCCTCCTCCTCCTCCTCCGCCACCCCCGCCTCCTGCGGCGACGTCCGTGACAATTTCCGGCACTGTCACTTATGATCGGGTGCCATTTAACACGGCGACAAATGGATTGGATTACAGCGCCACGCGGCAAGAGCCGGTCAGAGGCGCGATTATAGAACTATTGGATGCATCAAACGCTGTATTGGCGACATCTGTGACGGGAAATGACGGAAGTTATTCCTTCGCCGATGTGGACTCCGAAACAGATGTCCGCGTGAGCACAAAAGCACAATTGCTAAGTACGACGGGTTCCGAATATGACATTCAAGTCGTCGACAACACGTCCGGCAACGCGCTTTACGTTCTAAATGGGTCTTTAGCCTCTTCAGGTACCGCCGACTCATCGCGCAATTTAAATGCGCCTTCCGGATGGGGTGGGACTTCTTATACTTCAACCCGCGCGGCCGCGCCCTTTGCGATTTTAGACAATCTCTATGAGTTTGTTACAACCTATCAGACTGTCGACCCCGACATCGATTTTCCGATGCTGAATGTATATTGGAGTGTGAATAATCGTGCTGCGAGCGGGGATGTGAGCAATGGAGAAATTGGAACCTCCAACTACACACGATTTAACGGCGTCCCGACGCTCTCAATACTCGGAGACGAAAACAATGATACCGATGAATATGACTCTCATGTCATTGTTCACGAAGCCGCGCATTATTTTGAAGATCAAATATCACGCTCTGATTCTATTGGCGGCTCCCATGGGGCAGGCGATAAGCTCGACCCACGCGTCGCGATGGGCGAAGGCTGGGGCAATGCAATGTCGGGTATCGTTTTAGAAGACCCTTTTTATCGCGATAGCAGCACGGCCATGCAAGCCAGAGGCTTCCAGATTAATGTTGATGACAACACGGTGGCTAATCCAGGGTGGTTTAGTGAATTTTCTGTCCAGTCCATTATCTATGATATTTGGGATAGCTCTGATGACGGAGCCGATTCTGTATCTTTGGGTTTAGAGCCTATCTATCAGGCCTTTGTCGATCCGGAATATACAAATTCTATCGCCACCACGACGATTTTCTCTTGGTTAGATTCTCTGGAGCAACAGGCAGGCGTTCCGTTAGCCGGCATTACGGCATTGAAAACCGGACAAGACATTGATGGAACGGGTCCGTTAGGCATTGGCGAAACGAATAATGGTGGAATTCCAAGTTCCCTGCCAGTTTACAAGCCGGTGACCACGGACGGTAACCCGGTCCGGATTTGTTCAGTGAATGATGCAGGTGTTTCAAACAAGCTCAACAACAGAGATTATTTATTCTTGAGTGTGCCAACAGCCGGAAGCTATACGCTTGAAATGTTGCGTGTTTCCGGCGCGGCAAACACCGACCCGGATTTCAGGGTGTTTGACGAGAGCAATACATTCTTTTCCGGCAGTAATAGCGGCGACAACAATGTAGAGACTGTCACTCTTTCACTGGAAAGCCGTAATTACTTTATTTCAGCTTTTGATTTCAACAATCTCAGCTCGCCAGGACAGGACAGCTGTTATGATTTCACTGTACAGTAAAGATGCGGAAAATTAAATATGTCAGCTTTTAAAGTAGTTTCCCGGTTCGTGATATTGCCTTTGTCGACAAGTGCTCTACTTCTCGCGGGATGCGCTGCGTCTCAAGCTAACAGTGCTCAGTCAAAAGAAGCCGCAGGAGTTGAAAAAACGACTAAACCCGGCGCTGCGGTGACATTCACTCATTCAGAACCAAAAGACCTACAGCCAGGCCAGTATGGTAAAGTGGTCATAAGAGTGGACGAGGAATATGACACAGGGACACTGTTTTTAACGGCCCAGCCTGATGAAGGGCTGAGGCTTGTGTCGGAAACTGCGGAAACCAGTTTTACAATGTCCGCGGGCCGAGTTCACGAGTGGGAACTGGATGTAACGGCGGCCACTGACGGCGTTTATTATTTAAATGTATTCGCCAATGCAAAACTAGCGGATGGTACTGAATACCTTAGAAGCTATGCGGCCAAAATCTTGATTGGAGATGCTACGCAGTCCGACATACGCAATTCCATAAAAGCAAATGGAAATTTGTCAGAAGACGGCAAAACCATAGCCATGGAAGCTGAAGAAACGATTCAGTAAGAATATTAATTCTTACGACAACTGATCGCCCACCAATTACTCCAACAAAGTGTGACGCAACGATGGAAAGCCTTAGATGCCGCTACTTTTTTCCTATGGCACTCTGCAGCTTCCTCAAGTTCAAAAAGATATTTTTGGGCGATTAGTTGAAGGGGAGGCGGATGAACTGCTCGGGTTTGCCAAGAATATGTTGGAAATTACCGACCCGGCTGTGTTGGTCAGTAGCGGGGCCCAATTTCACCCTGTTGTAAGGCGCTCAGACACATTTTCTGAACCCATTGCCGGCACAGTTTTTGATGTCACTGGCGATGAGCTTGAGAAGGCGGATTCTTACGAGGTGTCAGATTATAAACGTGAAATCGTTAATCTTGCTTCGGGGCGGTCAGCTTGGCTGTATGTCAAATCCTGAAAACCTTCTAAAAACTGCAAATTCATACAATTTTAAGGGCTTGCTTTAAGGGTATCGTAAGGCCGGTTTGCGAAAGGTAAATCTCTCTATTAAAGGTCTTTTCAGTGTCATTTAAGTTTTGATATCAATAAGCTGCATTGCGCTTGAACGCAGATGTATTCTGAATTGCCCGCCCCTTTACCGTTCCCACGGTTAGTCTGAAAGGCCGCACGCTTCCGGGGTGCGGCCTTTCTATTTCAGGCTCTAAAGTAACGCAGACATATTATGTCTTTTTTGCAACTCTCGGCGGCTTCAGCCATATTGTGGAAGCATAAAGCTTGACGGTGCATTCAAATGCCGTCCACATTTGAATGACACCAGCGGGAGCAAAAGATGAGATTACGAACTGGATTAATGGCGACAGCTATAGCGAGCCTTATAGGGGCTGCGTCCTGCGCGCCGGTCAAAATTCTCAATTCAATTACGCCCTCAGGCAGTTTCGATAAATCTAAGAATATTTCCTATGGACCGCTTGAGCGTCAAAAGCTCGATATATACAGGTCTGAGACTTCGCGCGCGGACAGGCCCGTTTTGGTGTTCATTCACGGCGGAAGCTGGGACCACGGGAGCAAAGACCTTTATAAATTTCTGGCTGAGGGTTTTACTTCCGAAGGTTTTGACGTGGTCGTCCCGAATTATCGGCTTTATCCTGACGTCATTTACCCCAAGATGATAGAAGATAGTGCTCAAGCCGTTGAGTACGCTGTGAAACAATTTCCGGATCGCGAGATTGTCCTCATGGGGCACTCGGCCGGCGCTTATAATATGCTAATGGTTGGCTTGGCCCCGAACTATCTTAAAGCCGCCGGGGGAGATCTCTGCCGTGATATTTCAGGGCTAGTCAGCTTGGCGGGTCCTACGGGCGCTATTAAGCTCAAAGAAGAGCCTTATATCAGTATTTTCCCTGATCGATTTTATAGCAATGACGCTCCGATCAATAATCTTACAGGACCGAGGCCGCCCCTTTTTCTGGCCCATGGGTCAGAAGATGACACGGTTCATCCGAGAAATTCGGAAGACTTAGCGGATAAGATTGTCGAGCAGGGCGGAGTTGCCACCGCGAAAATATATGAAGGCAAAAACCACACGGATATGGTCAAGCATATTTCCGGTCTTTTTGACGGCGATTCCACGCTCAAAGGCGACATTATTCAGTTTATTGAAAACTTACCTGAGAAACGAGAAGGCAGCTACTGCCAGTGACGAAAGAGTGCGACTTAGGTGGCCAATACGAAGGCTTTATCTATAAACCATTTACGCGCGCATAAGTTCGGCTGATAGTTTGTAGTTCGACGCTACTATTGGCCGGGATAACACGTTTCAGCGTATTGTGGGTGAGTTTGAAAAGAGGGGTTTCTTCCCCATTGTCGTGAATATGTTTAAAGCCCATTTTCCAGCCTTCAAATTCACGGACCTCTGCTTCGCGTCTCAAAAGAACCATAGTCTGAATATGACGAGAGTCTTTTTCGATTTTAGCGAAAAGCGCTTCAACGACACTTTGCTCACCTTCCAATACCTGTAGGATGGAACCGTCATGATACAGCATGACACCTGAGATGCCTGCCGCCATATTGTTTTGACGTGAAAGGTTAGCAATTTCATTTAGCACTGAAGGCGTAAGCGCTTCAGTCGCATAGCTTGTAAAAATCAATTGATAGAGCACTTGTGTGGTCCTTGGGCTTATTTTTATTGTTATCAATCCCACACAGCTTTACCTTGTCCTAAAAGAGTAAATAAAATGTGACGATAACGTTGTCATAACCCATAAAACCGAAGATTATTGAAGTTTCAATGATTGTTGAAACCTATGTTAAGATATTGAACGTTTAATTTGAGGACCAACAGAAAAAGGGAGAGCCTATTCCCGGTTTGCTGAGAGTGCGAAAGGCGGGTAAGGTAGCATTTATGAAAAAAATTTTTATTCTGGGCCTTATTGGCGCTTTAAGTTTGTTGGCATCATGCCAAACCACGTCTGAACGCCCCGCAATGAAGGACCTTGGATCGGTCTCTACAATATTTCTTGTGCGTCATGCTGAGAAAACGGCGGAAAAGAATGACCCTTCATTGACAATGCAAGGCCAGCAAAGGGCCGAACAACTTGCCGATTTGCTGGCAGACGCTGAAATCACCCGAATTTACAGTAGCGATTATGTTCGCACGCGTGACACAGCGGCGCCGCTCGCAAAGCAGTTAGGTTTGGATGTTGAAATTTATGATGCGGGAGACCTTCAGGCGATAGCGTCAAGACTTAGATCGGAAGGCGAACGCGCGCTGGTCGTTGGGCACAGCAACACGACTCCCGAGCTTGTTGAGTTGCTCGGCGGAGAGGGCGGCGAGCCGATCGTCGAAGCGACAGAGTATGACCGGCTCTATATCGTCTCAAAAGCCACTGAAGACGGCGCTACAACTTTGCTGCTCAGGTTTGGCTCATGATAAACAGGTTGGCCCCTTGATAAAAATGCCTTTTCGTAAGGCGCGCCGTCTCGGTCTCATATTTGCTTTTGGTTTCGCCGCATCAGCTTGTACAACTGTATCCAGAGTCACTTTGTCCAGAGTCAACGTACCTGAAACTCTCTGCGAGATGAAAAGCGACACAATTTTAGTGCTCTCCGGGGGCATTAATGAGGACATGCTGGCTTGTGCACAGACCAATCTAACTTCCGATGTGGAAACGGTAGAAGTGTCAAGTTTTGGCGGGAGCGTTACGGTAGGCCGTAAGATTGGGCGTTTAATCGGAGAGAGGCCTCGCACCCTTATTGTGAAAGATTATTGCCTATCATCCTGTGGAAATTATTTTGTACCTGCGTCAGAGAAAGTCATCCTTCGGCCTGAAGCTTTCATTGGCTTGCACGGCACAATTGACCCCTACACGGTTTTTAAAAATGGCGGGTCGCTTGAACAGTCCCAGGCAATGCTAGACGCAGAAGATTTTTTTGCAGTTGATTTCGGGGTGCCACTCGGTTGGCGAATTTACCGCCCTAAGAACTACACCGGACCAATAATGACGCCTGACATGTCAGGGAAGTATAGGAAAGTAACGCATCGAAGGAAAAATGCTACTTTTGTGGTTGAGCCTCCGTTCCTGAAGAGCTGTTTGCCGCATGTAAAATTTATTCATCAGAGCAATCCTGAAAATTTGTTCAAAGACCGGGAATTGATTGGGCGAATTAATAACCTTGGTGGGATCGGCACGGGAAGCTTGCGGTGTAAACCCGATACAGGGCAAAAAATCGAATACACCAACACCCAATAGGCGCAATGAATGGAAATCGAAATGACGAATAAGTTGGATCTCCAACCCGAGGAAACCATTCTGTGGAAACATTTGATCTCGGATGAGGTTGAACCGGCTTTTCTTGAAAAGTTTTTTTCGCAAGGGCCATGGGTTAGCAGAAGGATTTCAGCTGTGATCTGGATGGCCGCGATATGTTTTATATTTTGGAGCCTATATACCACACCTTCAGACGAATTTGGAGGCGCACTGTTGTTTTATCTTTCAATTTCAATTGTCGTTAGTGCGGTCAGTTGGTTTTTAGAGAAAAGCAATCTGGGCCGTAAACATAACTTGGATAATCGCAGGAATATTTTTCAAAATTGCATCCTGACAAATAAACGACTTGTGATGTTCAATCATAATTCCAATCACGTATATGAATTCCAAGCAGACGATATTCGTGATGTTTCCATGGATTACGAAAACGGCGGATATGCCTTACGTGTTACGCCCATTTCCGAGCGTAAGGACTCTGTTCTGATTGGGATAGCGGATTTTCAGAAAGCGGTAGATATAATCCAGAACCGATTATTGAATCATCCTCTCAGTAGAGCTTAGCCCGACAAATCGGGTTGCCCGTTTGACGCAGACAGCCCGCCATCCACGGGCATCACAACACCGTTGACAAACCCAGCATCCGGCCCAGCCAGAAAGGCGATAACGCTTGCAATTTCTTCGGGTTGAGCAGGTCTGCCCATGGGAATGCGGGCTTTGAACCGCTTCAGCAACTCACTATTGTCTTTCATACCTTTGGTCATTTCGGTGAGCGTAAAAGTCGGCGCGACCGCATTGACTCGTATGCCCTCTCGACCAAGATCCAGCGCCAAGGCACGTGTGAAATTTGAAACGGCTCCCTTCGACGTGTTGTACCCAAACATACCCCAATCGCCGCCTAGTCCGGAAACAGAACTTACATTGATAATGCAGCCCTTAGACGCGCGCAGGTGTTCCAGCGATTCGGTACACGTATTGTAAAGACCGGTTACATTTATATCGAGAACAGCATTCCAGTCTTCGCGGGAGAGTTTGTCGAGCGGACCCATTTTGCCGACACCTGCATTATTAACGAGCGCGTCGAGCCCGCCAAACCTCTTGACCGTTTCGCTTATCAATCTTGAAACATCATTGGCGTTAGAGACATCGCCGCCCACAATCAGAGTGCGGTCGGGATCCAGGTCTTCCGCCACCTTTTCCAATTTGGCGCGCGTCCGGCCATTCACTGTGACATTCCATCCATCGCTTGAAAATCGGCGGGCCGTGGCTGCGCCTATACCGGATCCGGAGCCTGTAATAATTACGGTGTTGGTCATGAGTTATCCTTTGAATGAGTGCCCCTAGAGAACGTTGCGCTGTGGACAGCGTTCCGAAAAGACTGTTTCAACCTTGCCTCCGCGCCATTTCCCTCTAAACTACCATCATATCCGAGGGGCCCCTGACGCGTGTCAGGGCGAGACGTACCCTTTGAACTTGATCCCGCGACGAAGCGGGCGGAAGGACGGATGCGTAGGTTTTTTCGCGCCCGTATTCCGATATTTAGGAGTGCACTATGAATAAGCCCGTTGACCAATCCGAATTTGAAACCCCAAAAGTGACGTCCGGCCCTTTGCCGAGCAGCTCCAAGGTTTACACGGCGCCGGAGGCCGATACGAGCCTTCGCGTGCCGCACCGCCTCGTCCACCTTCACAAGACCGCAAATGAACCAGATGTGCCCGTCTATGACACCTCTGGCCCGTATTCCGACCCGAATGTTACCATTGATGTGGAAAAGGGATTGGACCGTTACCGCACGGCCTGGGTGAAAGAGCGCGGTCATGTCGAAGAATATGAAGGCCGCGATGTGAAGCCGGAGGATAATGGCGGCGCGACGGGACGTTTTCTTGCGCGGGAATTCCCAGTAAAGAACCGCCCTCTACGCGGCACGGGTGACGGCCCTGTGACGCAGTATGAATATGCCAAAGCCGGCATCATCACCAAGGAAATGATCTATGTCGCCGAGCGCGAAAACCTTGGCCGCAAAGAAATGCTCGAGGGCGCAGAAGAGCGCGTCGCCGCGGGGGAGAGCTTCGGCGCTGATATTCCGGCGTTCGTCACGCCGGAATTTGTTCGTGATGAAATCGCCAAAGGCCGCGCCGTTATACCGTCCAATATCAACCATGCGGAGCTGGAGCCGCAAATTATCGGGCGGAACTTCCTCGTCAAAATCAACGCCAATATCGGTAACTCCGCTGTGGCCAGCTCTGTCGAAGAAGAAGTCGAGAAAATGGTTTGGGCGACCCGTTGGGGCGCGGATAATGTCATGGACCTTTCGACGGGCCGAAATATTCACAACACCCGGGAATGGATCATTCGTAACGCGCCTGTCCCAATTGGAACCGTGCCGATCTATCAAGCTCTGGAGAAAGTGAACGGCGTTGCCGAAGACCTGACCTGGGAAGTTTACCGCGATACGCTTATTGAGCAGTGCGAGCAGGGGGTAGATTACTTCACCATCCATGCCGGCGTGCGCCTGGCTTACATCCATCTGACGGCCAACCGCGTGACGGGTATCGTTTCCCGCGGCGGGTCCATCATGGCGAAATGGTGTCTCTCCCATCACAAGGAAAGCTTTCTCTATACCAAATTCCCGGAAATTTGCGATATCATGCGCGCCTATGACGTGACCTTCAGTCTTGGCGACGGTCTCCGTCCCGGGTCGGTCGCAGACGCCAATGACCGCGCGCAATTTGCCGAACTGGAAACGCTGGGCGAGCTAACAAAGATTGCATGGGAGAAGGGCTGTCAGGTCATGATCGAAGGTCCCGGCCATGTGCCCATGCACAAAATCAAAGTGAATATGGAAAAACAGCTCCGCGAATGCGGCGAGGCGCCCTTCTATACGCTCGGCCCGCTGACCACAGATATTGCGCCTGGCTATGACCACATCACCTCTGGGATCGGCGCGGCCATGATCGGCTGGTTCGGGACGGCGATGCTTTGCTACGTCACGCCGAAAGAACATTTGGGACTGCCCGACCGCGACGACGTGAAAGTCGGCGTGATTACCTATAAACTCGCGGCCCATGCGGCCGATCTGGCCAAAGGTCATCCGGCGGCGCAAATCCGTGACGATGCTCTCTCCCGCGCGAGGTTCGAGTTCCGTTGGGAAGACCAGTTCAACCTCTCCCTCGACCCGGAAACCGCCAAGGATTACCACGATCAGACCCTGCCGAAAGACGCGCATAAAGTCGCGCATTTCTGCTCCATGTGCGGCCCCAAATTCTGCTCCATGAAAATCACACAGGACGTGCGGGATTACGCCGATGGCTTGAGTGATAATGAAAAAGCAGCGCTCTATCCCGAAGCCAATGATATGAGCCAAGGCGAAATCATTGAGGGCATGAGCGAGATGAGCGCGAAATTCCGCGAGGAAGGCGGCGAGATTTATTTAGAGAAGGGGGAGTAACGGCCCAAAGATAGCAAAAAAATATTGCCTATACGTCACCTTGGTTTAAAATATGGATCATGAAAAAAATCTGTGCCCTTTTCACTCTGGTTTTTGCATGCATTTCGGCGAGTATGGTTCATGCCCAAGCAGGCAAAACTTGTCCGAATGGTCTGGTTCTCGCCAATACGTTTGAGGCAAATTTTGCGAGCGGTCCGAATACGTGGGGCCAAGCCATTTTATATTGGCAGGATTTCGGCGTCGCGGCGGTTGATACACGAAGCAAAATCGTGCGCTCGCTTCTGGAATGTTACGGCACATATTGCGGAATGGGCGATGGCGACACGGCGGCCCATGCGGCTTTAAAAAAATATCACGCCGATTTGGCGGCATATAAGGATGGCCGTGCCGATACGGCACCTGTGTTGGACCGCTCGGCTGTTTCCGCGCCGCCGCCTGTAATGCTGGCATGGGCAGAAAAGCGGTTTGGTTGCAAAGCCGGGCCGACAAGCGAGCAGCGCGCAGCCAAGCATCTTGCAGATTATCAGGCACGGAGGGCTGATGCAAAAATAGCAGCGAATGCCTCCACGTCATATGGAAACTCTGTTACTTTATCCAAAACTAAAAGCGTGAAAGACGATTGGGCGTTTTACGAAAAGGCCAGGCGAAACGGCGGGCCAGATTTTTACCGCTGGTGGGACGCAAATAAGAAGATGCGTACAGTTCAGGACGCCTATGACATGTGCTATTTTCACCCGGTGAATAGCGTGGAATGTACGGCGCCGAAGGCTTGGGCTGATAGGGTTACAGGCAAATATGTGCCTTCGACACAAGGCTTGTCGCCAAATACCCCATATACCGAAAGCTATACCGACAAATATGGCTATAAAGGTCCCGCACGTAGCGGCCCGTCAGCTCCGGCGCCAAGCAATAAACGCCGGTGCTATAACCAAGGTGACGGCACGGAGAAGTGCTTCTACGATTAGAGAAAAATGAGCAAATCAATCCTCTAATATTTAAGTGGCGCTCTCTATCCAACCCTCGGCTTGATAGCTTCTATCAATATGGGTTTTGAGATCCGTCTCGCCTCTGTCCCGACAATTTTTGCAACAAGTTCGATTCTTCATCTCACGTAGAGGTATAAAATAAACTTGCATTTCGTATCTGCGCACCCCACATAGCGTTTATCGATCTAAGGCCGAACAATCTGGCTTACTGACCTCTGCAGTCCAACGCAGGTGGTGACTACGTATTTTACTCTTCCCGACATCGACCCACGCCACAGCTCCGTGTTGGAGCGATGGTAATTTTATGACGTGAAAGGAAAATACCCATGTCAGATATGAAAACAGGTACTGTTAAATTTTTTAATTCTTCAAAAGGCTTCGGCTTTATTCAACCTGAAAGCGGCGACGATGTATTCGTACATGTGACAGCTCTTCACCGCGGCGGCCTTGACGGGCTGAACGAAGGTGACAAGGTGAAATTTGATACAGCGATAGACGAACGCTCCGGTAAATCGTCTGTTGACAATATCGAAATGGCCTAAGCTATTTTGGATCGGGCGCTGACCCTGTCAGCCTCGTTCAATTAAAAGACGCGCCTCCTTCGCGGGGCGCGTTTTTTTATGGGGCGGAGCCCCCAAACTTTCCAGTTCAGATTTTTTTAACCCTGTCCCATAACCCCCTTTCAACCTCTCTGAATTAGAAGCGGCCAATGGGGTTGTCTCAATTAATTTATACGTCGACTTGCACGGATGTTATGACATCCAAAATGGCGTATCAGGTGTCTTGTCAGAGCGTCTCTGTCTGTGAACAGCTGGGTCTGACGGGCAGGGTTTTTGCAAATAATTGGCAAGCACTGGCGATGACCGAAGGTCCTACAGAAATTGTCCGCCAATATTTTGAAGCCGTTAGCGCTGATGTATTGGTCGAAACAACTTTGCTCCATTATGACAGGCCGATCGAGACACGCGAGTTTTCCGATTATTCCGTCTGGCTCAATTTAGGTGAGGGTTTTGAATTTGGGGAGAAAGTTCGTCGGCTCACAGAGCAATCTGTCAAAGAGGCTCTCCCGGCTTACCCTTCGGCCAAATTAAAAATAATGGCGACGGCTTATCTGCAGGGCGATATGCTCGCTGTTGCCTAGGGATTTTCAGGGTCTGTTATCGCCTGCTTCCTTTACTTTCATCTGCGAACTTTATTTTATTTTAAATTTATTTCGCCTCGTTAATTCTCTCGCAATCTCGCTGTATTAAAACCCTGCTAATGGGGCAATCACAGTATATTTTTACGGCGACCTGTACGGATGGGATGACGTCAAAGATGGCGCATCAGGTTTCTTGTCAGAGCGTGACCATATTTGAACAGCTCGGACTGACAGGGCGGGTTTTCGCTAATAATAAGCAGGGTTTGGCGGTGGTAGAGGGGCCGACACATCTCGTGGAGCAATATTTTCACGCTCTGAGTGCGGATGTTCTGCTCGAAACAATTCTTCTCCATTCTTCCCATCCCATTAAAGTTCGGGAGTTTTCTGATTTCTCGGTTTGGATTAACCTTCGTCAGGAGTTTTATTTTACGAACAAGGTTCGCCGTCTCACGAAAAACTCCCTCAAAGAAGCTCTGCCGACAAATCCGTCAGCCAGGTTGAAAATTATGGCGGAGGCCTACCTTCAGGGTGATATACTCGCTGCGGCCTAATCAAGGCTATTCCTGTTCCGGGCTTTCTGAAACGCCGCTCTCCTGATTAACATCAATCCGGGCCATCATCCGGCTGCTCGGCAAGGCCTCGGGATATTCTTCCTGTAACCAAGTAATCATTTGTTCACGGATCAGGCATCGCAAATCCCAAGCCCGTACCGAGTCGGACGCAGAGGCGAGGGCCCGCACAGTTAGCGCGTCTCCCTTTGACTCCGTGACTTGTAGATTCATGATGTCTTTGTCCCATAAATCGGTGGACTCGCAAATTTCTTTGAGCTTTTCTCGCATGGCGTCCAGCGGGACTCTGTAGTCAAGCGACCAGTATATCGGGCCGATAATTCTCGCGCCTTCGCGGGTCCAGTTTTCAAACGGTGTTTCAATGAAATAAGAGAGCGGCACCACGAGCCGGCGCCAATCCCAAATTTTAATGATAACGTAGAACAGTGTGATTGCTTCGATGGTGCCCCATTCTTCTTCCACAACGACCACATCATTCAAGCGTATAGGCTGCGTAAAGGCAATTTGCAGGCCAGCAATAAGGTTCGAAAGCACGGGCCGGGCGGCGATGCCGATAGCGATGCCGGCAATACCTGCTGAGGCGAACAGACTGACGCCGATTTGTCTGACACCGGGGATAACGGTTAGCGCGGCTGCTAGCGTAAAAGTCCCCGCCAATACCGTCCAAATCCGTCTGATGACATCAAGCTGAGTAGCCATTTTTCGAGCGTGCAGACTGTCTTCGACATCCAGACGCAGCTTCCTCAGCCTCCGCTTCATCAACCCGTCAACAATAGTGGAAAGGAGCCAACCTGCGGAAAGAATGAAGAATACCGTCCCGGCAATGTGACTGACCGAAAGCAGATCCCATTCCGTTTCGATCTCCACGCGTTTCAAGGCCCAAGGCGCCGCAAAAGTTGCGCCCATTGCTATTAGAAATAAGAGCACTGGCATCCGCAAGCGTCTTACCCACCGCGTTTTGATTTCCTGTGAAGGTTTGTATTTCGCTAAAATAACCGTTCTCCGCACTGGTGAGTCCCCGCAGGACATACGCCTGAGCAAACCCAATGAAGACAGCAGGCTAATGTTCCTGAAATCACTGAGGTTTATACCGCGCCCACAAATGAGGAGCTGCGCGGCAACTTAGCCGCGTCAATCGTCTTGATGGTAGATAATATCCGGGTTTTGAAACGGCTGTAGGACTTCCCCAGGCGCCCGGGATTTGAGTGTTCCCATCCTCGAAAGACGCTCTCTCGCTGCTATGATCAAGATTGAGCCGGTGATGAGCAAGGTAACACATTGAGATATAATCAGCGGCATGGATCCGGTCAGGATGCCATAGGCAAACCACATCAGAATACCGACAACATAGATTGAATACATCAAGAGTGAGATGCCTGACGTCCGTCGGGTGCGGATAATCAGCACGATCTGAGGCACAAAGGAAAGGGTGGTCAGAATGGCGGCGCAGAAACCGATAATTTCTGTAAATGCAAGAGAAGAGGAAGACATGGCAGTGTCCTAAAAAACGAAAAAATTCGACGCGCCTATATTCGCGCTTACAATAGAACGCAATCATAGAAACGCTTTTTGAGATTAGATTCTCAGCATGTCCTCGCGCTATTCCCTACATAATCAAAAACCCGCCTTCACGTTTTTCGATTTGAAATTGGAAGGCAAATGGCGGTGCGGAAACAAATCCACCCTACTTTTGTAGGGTTGAAAAAAATGAACTTCAATTCATGGTAACATTTTTGTGAGGTGAAGTGGTTTCACCGATCTGGGGCAAGACATGAAACAGGTCAAATCAGAGTATAAGTTTAAAAAATTCTCGAAGCCGGAAACTATAAGTGAGCTCACGACGATTTATGATGAGGTCTCAAAACGATTGGAGGAGTGTGCGAATTTCAGGCCGGGATTGGATGACGTGCAAGATTCCGCTGTTGACGCCCTAGAAAGTGAACTTCAGGATCTGCAGGATGAGCTTATAAATCTTTCAGCAAAAATAACTTTAAGAAGTCCGGCTGACCTCAAAGATTTACTAGATTTTTGGCAGGTCGTTAAGGTCCAAAATGCTATGGATGAGTTCTCCCTTTCGGATAGAATGGTGATGAATGTTCGTGACTATTTTGATGAAATTGCCCTAAAAAATTGACCCGCTTTTCAGTAAGCCGCATTGGTTTTCAGAGAGCTTTAACCGCCTAGGTTTCAATAAAATCACGAAACATTCACTTGATTTTCGGTCCCGCGCCGCCCATACGCCCCGTATCGAAGACGGCCAGACTATTCGGCTATTGTTGGCGCGCCGACCTAACGCCACATTGAGTGCGCAGTAATTTCCCTTCTCCGACTAGAAGTTGTCCGCAGTGGGCAACGCAAATGAATGACGTGAAAGGAAATACCATGTCAGACGCAATGCAAGCTGGAACAGTTAAGTTCTTTAATACAACTAAAGGCTTCGGCTTTATTCAACCAGACGCTGGTGGTGATGACGTATTTGTTCACATCACAGCTCTTCATCGTGGTGGCCTTCAGGGTCTCAACGAAGGTGATAAAGTTATGTTTGATACCGCCAAAAATGAGCGGACAGGCAAAACAGCTGTTGAAAATCTGTCTATGGCTTAAGGTTCGCCTTAGAATAGACAATGAGAGGCTCCTTCAAGGAGCCTTTTTTATTGGCAAATCCTATTTCCGTAAAATAGTTTCATTGGCTCAAGGTCATGATAAGAAAAGTTATGAGAAACATCCTGAAACACGTCATCGTTCTTCTCCTCCCTCTCATGCTTTTGGCGTGTTCAACGCCTGCCATGACAGCGTCAGAGAAGGTAACGCATGCCTTGGACGACCACGGGGAAATCCGGCCTTTTTCGAAGCGCCAGGATGATAGCAAACGGGTTGACGCAGCGATTATTGAAGCCGCTCAATCAGATAAGAAGGCTCTCATAGTGATGGGGGCGAATTGGTGCCATGATAGTCGCGCTCTCGCCACTCATTTCGAAAAACCTGAATTCAAGGAATTGATTCAATCCTCGTTTATTCTGGAATATATAAACGTAGGACGGAAAGACAAAAACCAAGACTTGGCTCGGCGTTTTGGGTTGGACGGAACGCCCGGCACCCCAACTGTTCTGATTATTGACGGCACCGGAGCGCTGTTAAATCCAGAAGAGGCTCCAACTTGGCGAAACGCGGCAAGTCGTAGTGAAAGTGAAATCTATAATTACTTTGAAAGCTACGCTGCAGAATCGGCCGATCCTTAATGTTTATGGGCCACTACGCGCCTGCCATGTGGGCTGTGGATAGTCGCAGCGGTAAACCGTTCATCAAATTATGGCAGGGATTTTTGGCGGTCCAAGCGATCGATCTGATATTCGCTGTGTTAGTGTTACTCGGTATTGAGAATTCCATTATCAAAGAGGGTCTTCCGGTTTTCAATATTCCGTGGTCACATTCCTTACTCACATCCCTGCTGATATCCGGAGTGGTTGCCTTCATTTTTAGAAAATTGACGAAGTCTTCAGAGTGGAAGGTTTTCTGGATAATTTTCGGTCTGGTTTTCTCCCACTGGGTAATGGATTTTCTGGTACACAGGCCCGACCTTCCGCTCTCCCCGCTGGATGAGAGTGTGTATGGACTTGGTATTTGGAATTACCCTTGGCTTGCTTACGGCCTTGAAATGGGCCTGTTGCTTTGCGGTTTTCTCTACTGGGTCAGTCGAACGGCAGCTATATCCCCAATCTTCAAATTCGCGCCTTGGGTCTTGTTCGTACTCATGGGAGCCGCTCAGCTGATTTTCATTACCTTGCCGGGATTGCAGATTGTAAAGGAAACATTTGATCCGGCATCTCAGCTTCAAGGAACTATGTTGGGACTATCGAGCTTAGGAGCGTTTTTCGGCCTTGCTGCTTGTATCGGATGGATTGAAAGTGGCCGCAGACCGAAACACCTTCAATCATCCTCAACCTGAATTTTCGCAGGTAGAGACTCTGCCTCTGAGGGACGTTTTTTACGGGATTGGTTTAAGCGAAAGCCGCGTCCTGTTACAATCGCATCGTTTCCAAACTTGCTGCGCGCTATATCACTTGCACGCTCTGCTCGACCGCGCCGGGAGGCTTTCGGATCAAGAAGGTCTGCGCTATCTCCCACTGGCGCTGAGAGAGACGAAATGCCAGCCCCGATGAGCCTGAAAGCCTCGCCATTGGCCTCCGCTTCCAAAAGGGGTTCCAGCGCTCGGAATATCACATCGGCGAGCTGAACAGGCTGAGCCAAGGTGCGTCGCCGTGTAACCGATTTAAACCCTGAGGTTTTTAACTTGAGCGTGACGACCTGTCCCGCCAGATTTTTGGCTTTCGAGCGATCCGAAGTTTTGAGACAAACTTGCCACAACATATCTTTCAGAGTCTCTAGATCCCGAATATCTGTATTGAACGTGGTTTCAGCGGACACTGATTTCCGTTCAGAGCTGGTTTGAACTTTTCGATTGTCCTCCGCGCGGGCTAATCTAGCCAGTCGTAAGCCATGGTCGCCATATCGCTTGGCCATTTCTTTGTCAGAGAGTTTCCGAATGTCGGAAATTGTGTGCAAACCACTTTTTTCGAGCTTACTCGCGAAGGCAGGACCGATACCGAATATAAAACTCACAGGCTTGTCGGCTAGAAATTCAAGGGAGTCCTGCCGGCCGAGAACGGCAAAGCCATAGGGCTTATCTAGATCAGAGGCCGTTTTGGCTAAAAACTTGTTATATGACAGCCCCACAGAGACCGTGACGCCGACTTCGGAGAAAATGCGCGTCTGTAATCCGACAAGACTCTGCGCCGGAGACAGGCCGTGCAGTCTTTGCGTTCCACTTAAGTCCAGAAAAGCTTCGTCAATGGAAAGGGGTTCAACAATAGGAGTCAGGTCTTGCATCATATGACGGATTCTCTTGCCCTCATAGGCGTATTTTTTCATATCCCCTCGGACGACAACCGCGTCCGGACAAAGCTTTAAAGCCTTGAACATCGGCATGGCAGATCGAACGCCGTAAATGCGCGCATGATAGCAGGCTGCTGAAACGACACCTCTTTGTCCGCCGCCAACAATGACGGGACGGTCTACTAATTCTGGATTATCACGTTTTTCGACAGAACAATAAAACGCGTCACAATCCACATGAGCTATGGAGAGGTTCGCTAGTTCAGAATGATGCAACAGACGTGAGCCACCGCAATTTGCGCATTTTGTAAGATTATGTACAAATTCTTCGCCACAATCACGGCACAGTGTCTTAATATCCGATCTGTTATTTAAGACTGACATTCTTTACGAATCCTTAGAATGTTCTGTTTATGTTCTAACTATAGCGTGGCGAGTATAGTTAATCCACTCCTAAGCTGCGACATACGCTTAATTAAGGATAGTCTGCCATAGAAGAGCAACTAAAGAGAGAAAAGCAGACAAAAAGTTTGCGCTGTCGGTGAATTGGGAACAATGCTGAAAATCATGCCAAAAAAAGTCCTCATTGTTGAAGATAACGAGCTCAATATGAAGCTCTTTGCAGACCTGCTCGACGCGCATGGTTACGAGACTAAACAAACGCGCGAAGGCCTGAAAGCAATCTCTATCGCAAAATCCTTTAAGCCGGATTTGATTTTAATGGACATTCAGTTGCCGGAAGTTTCCGGTCTGGAAGTCACAAAATGGATCAAGGACGACAAAACTTTAACGGATATTCCGGTCATCGCCGTAACAGCGTTTGCTATGAAGGGCGATGAAAAACGTATTCGCGATGGTGGGTGCGAAGCTTATATTGCTAAACCGATAACCGTATCGTCCTTTCTCGCGACTATCCGTAAGTTCGTGGAACCGGCTTAGGAGGAGACCGGCCATGGCAGCGCGCATTCTGGTCGTTGACGATCTCGCCCCGAATTTAAATCTCCTCGAAGTTAAGCTTCAGGCAGAATATTATAATGTGGTTACGGCCCGGAGCGGTGAAGAGGCCGTTAAAATGGCGTCCAAAGAACCACTGGATTTGATTTTGATGGATGCCATGATGCCCGGTATTGGCGGTTTCGAGGCCTGCAAGCAAATCAAGGAAAATCCGAAAACATGGCATGT
Source organism: uncultured Hyphomonadaceae bacterium (assembly GCA_963972195.1). Taxonomy (GTDB): domain Bacteria; phylum Pseudomonadota; class Alphaproteobacteria; order Caulobacterales; family Maricaulaceae; genus Litorimonas. The sequence goes on from CAXATH010000007.1 coordinate 174,226, forward strand.
GCCAATCATAATGGTAACGGCCCTCGAAGAGACCAAAGACCGTATAGCGGGTTTGGAGGCAGGGGCAGATGATTTCATCACAAAGCCCATTGATGATTTTAACCTTATGGCCCGAGTTAGGTCATTGCTCCGACTGAAAATGGTGACGGATCAGCTCCTGAGCCACACAGGTCACACAATTCAGAATTCACGTTCCATGTTGGATACGATTAATCGCCGATCAGGCAATATCCTTCTGGTGGAGGATAGTGAGCTAAGGGCCGAGCGGGTTATCAAACCGCTCAAATCGCTTCATAATATTGTGGTCGAAACAGATCCTGTTACAGCCATTCGTCGCGCAAAAGCCGGTATTGATATCGTCATCGTAAGTTTAGTCTCTAAAAATTTCGACGGGCTTCGGGTCTGCGCCAGTCTGCGTTTTAACGAAGAAAATCAGGAAACTCCCATATTGGCAATTGGCGACCCAGAAGATGAAGCGCGCCTCATTCGGGCTTATGACATTGGGGTGAATGACACTCTTATGCGTCCTATTGAACAGCAGGAAATGCTGGCACGTGTAAATACGATCATGCGTCGAAAGTTCTACGCAGACAGTCTGAGAGAGAATTTCAACGAGAATCTTGAAATGGTCATTTCTGACCCTCTGACAGGGCTAGGGAATAGGCGCTATTTTGATAGAGCGATTCATCCTCTTTTGGATGCCCTCGATACCCAGAATGAAGCCTTTTCGATTATGATATTCGATATCGATCACTTTAAACGCGTGAATGATATTTTGGGTCATGATATGGGCGATCAAATCTTGAAAGAGATTGCGGCCCGACTTGTGACAAATATGCGGGCTGTGGACATTGTCAGCCGTTATGGCGGCGAAGAGTTTATGATTGCCATGCCGTCTACGACTCAGGCCGAAGCTGTCGTGGCGGCGGATAGGGTGCGTGATTTGATTGCGGGTACGCCAATTTATGTAGACGGCCAAGCCTTGCAAATTACGACCAGTGCCGGAGTGGCAGAAGTCCAAAAGGGCGAGGAGTTACGGGATGTTTTCCGCCGTGCTGACGACGCGCTTTACAAAGCCAAACAGGCGGGCCGAAATCAGGTTCTGCCGGCCAAGCAAAATAAGGCGGCATAAAAAAACCGCCCCAAGAGGCGGTCTTGTAATTCAAATGAGGAGCAGGATTACTTAATCTTGCCTTCTTTGAAATCGACATGCTTGCGCGCGACGGGATCATATTTCTTCTTGACCATTTTTTCGGTCATTGTCCGCGAATTTTTCTTCGTGACGTAGAAATAGCCGGTACCCGCAGTCGAGTTCAAACGGATTTTAATGGTTGTTGGCTTCGCCATGACGCAAGCGCCTTTCTTCTTGAATTCGGAGCGCGGCAATTAGGTCGAATTCAACCCCATGTCAACCGCGCTATTGCAGAGTATTACTCGAAAATTCGAGAGTTTTCAAATTGAGGTTTCGGATAATCAGAATTTATGTAGATGTCGAGGTCAATAAGCGCTTGAATGCAATACTCATTATCTGTTGCAGCGCAATCCCGTAGGTTTTCAATGGCAGAATATAAGGGGTCTTTTGCATCGGTAAGTTGTGCCAAATGCAGTTTAGCTAGATTCACTTTCGCATGGATGTCGCCAGATGCGGCTGACTTTTCAAAAAGGGATTTTGATTTCTGAACATCTTGCTTAACATTCATCCCGCAAAATAAAAGGGCATAGCCAATTTCATTTTTTGCAGCCGCGCTTCCTTGCTGCGCAGCTAAATGTAAGAGGTAAAGGCCGATTTGGTCTTTTTCTTCCTTGCCTATATCAAGTTTATCTTCGTTGATTATGTCGAATGCTTTTTTGGCTAACTCGTCCCCTCCCAGCTGGTTTGTATAGTCACGTGTTAGCTCTAGTAAGTCAGGGGCGATGTTAATGACTTCCGAAAGCGGTATAGTATTTTTGTCGCAAGATCGAAACTTGTTAGAACTTAACCAATCTTCAAGTGAGTATAGAACGGAGTCATAGCTAATATTAGCTGAAGTGGCTTTCTTGGGAGTCTCATTGTTCTCGGATATCAATATTCTATCTAAAGTGCCGACCATCTTCGCAAATTGTTTTCCCATGGGCACATTATTAAGATCAACGAAAGACAAAGCCATTTCGACACCATCAACCATCACAACTCTCTGAGAACAAAGGATAATGCCGATATTATGTTCTTGCCAGTATGAGCAAGGCAGCGTTTTCTCATCCGAAACGATAAAGCCTGTTTGGCTTCCCTGGTCAAAATAGCCTGACTTGATCGGCTTGCCATAAAGCTTGGTAAGTTCTTTTTTTATCTCATTAGCTAATTTGTCACGCTTAGTTTGCTGCTCATCTTCGCCATCAGGGATAACACGCTGAAGATAACTGTATTCGTATAAAACAGCCTGAGAGAAGTCCTTTGTCACGATCGAAACGGTCCCTTCCTTTTGAGTTCCAAATAATTCCACGGGTAAGTAGGAGAGGTTCTGATAGGTAGAATTGAGGCAATTTTCTTTCCTAAAGTACTTAATAACTTCCGGTTCATTTTCTGAAAACTCGGGGTCTGGCGTACAAAGCTCGTCTTGCGCTTGCCTGACGTTTACCTGCATTTCTTCACTGAGCTGCCAATCGTAACCAAGCGGTTTTTCATAATTCAAAAGCGATGGTTCAATTTTTACTTGTTGTTCGCCGCAGGACACAAGAAAAAGCGCGACGAACGCTATAATGAAATATAACGCTCCCAATCTGCGTGACGTCTGCTTATTCGAACTATGCGAGTAATTCTTCATTCTTCAAATTCCGGGAATTGTTGGGCTTCCATCTGGCCTCTGACGGCTTTGGACAGGAAAATCGTGGAGGGCGGGCGCTCGGCTTTGAGGTAATCCTTTAAAACGCGGAGCATCATTTTTGTGGCGCGCTGCAATTCCAGCTCTTTGATTTCGTCGAATGTGAACCATCCCACGTTTAAAAGCTCTGCGCTGTCGCCGATTTCGGGCAGTGAAGGGGTTTTCAAATGTTTGTGGAAGAACCAGGCGTCAAAACGTTTATGGCGGTGAGGGGGCGTTATAGCGCGGCCAAAGACCTCTACTCCGGAGATGTCGGGCCGCATTCGGGCTTCGCGAAAGGCGTCATAGCTGGCGTTATTCAAATTCCGCTCGCCGTCTTTTACCTCGCGCCCAAGCAGGAGCCGCGTTTCCTCCCAAGTTTCGCGAATCGAGGCGAGAACAATGGCTCTGGATTTGCGGGGACTGTAAGCCGCTTCAAGAATTCGCTCTGTCCGCGCGCTGAGATCGCCGGAAAATTTGGCATAACTATCGGCCCGGTCCACCCGTCCGCCGGGAAAAACATAGACGCTCGGCATGAAATCATGTTTTTTCGAGCGTTGTCCCATCAGGATTCTCGGGTCTTTTGGATCGCCGCAACTCAGCACGATCGTCGAAGCGATTCGCGGCCGCGGGGCGCGGTTTAACTGGCTGCGTTTATCGACTTCGCCCTCGGTCAGATTTATCTTTCCGAGGGGAAAGCTTAGTTTTTCAGGTTCATCAGACGGCACGTCACTCATTTTCGCTTTCTCTTATGCCGTTTCCCGCGAGAGCCTTTATTATTGCCGCGCGGATTGCCTTTGGGCGGCTTTCCGTCTTCCGGTTTAGAGACCATGTCAAAAATCAATCCGCCCGTGACCGGCGTTGCCTCTTTGAGCTGCACGCGCACCTGGCGTCCAAAACGGTAAGTCTTTCCACTATTGACCCCCGTCAGGGCTTTTTTCTTTTCTTCAAAGGCGAAATATTCTTGCCCCAGACTGCGGGCCGGGATGAGGCCATCGGCGCCGGTCTCATCAAGCGTGATGAACAGCCCGAATTTCGTCACGCCTGTGATTCGCGCGTCAAATTCCGCGCCGAGTTGTTTTTCCAAATAGGCCGCGACATAACGGTCTGTGGCGTCCCGCTCGGCCACCATGGCGCGCCGCTCTGTCGTGGAAATATGCTCCGAAATTTCTTTCAGGCGAGAGCTTTCCGTTGTCGTTGTGCCGTCGTCTCCCAGTTTAAATGTCTTGATCAGAGCGCGGTGGACGATCAAATCCGCATATCGGCGAATGGGCGACGTGAAATGCGCGTAGTGATCCAAATTCAGACCGAAATGCCCGGCGCCGTCAGGTGTATAGATGGCCTGCGATTGAGAGCGCAGAACCGCCATGCCGACCGTTTCCGCCAGATCCTTTTCGCCGGCTTGTTGTAACAGGCGGTTAAACCGTTTCGGAGTGACGCGGTCTGACAGCGTGAACTTCAAATCCAGTGCCGGGAGGAAATCGACCAGTCCCTGCAATTTATCCCGTCCGGGTTCTTCATGCAGGCGGATGATCGTTTGAATGTTTTTCTGCGCAAGCGCCTCGGCAGCGGCGACATTGGCCTGCACCATAAACTCTTCGATAAGTTTGTGCGCGTCAAAGCGCTCGCGAAGCGTGATTGCGGTGACGTCTCCCGCCTCGTTAACATGAACGCGTCTTTCCGGAAGCTCAATGGCAAGGGGTTCGCGCTCGGCGCGGGACTGTTTCAAAACGCCGTAAGCGGCGTAAAGGTTCTGCAGAATATCCAGGACGGGCTCTGCCGCAATGCCGGGCGATCCCATAAAACCGTCCTGAGCCTCCGCATAGGTGAGGCGCGCATGAGAGCGCATCAGGCCGCGATGAAATTTATGGCTGACCTTGTGGCCTTTTTTATCGAACACCATGCGTACGGCCATACAGGCCCGGTCTTCATGGGGCCGCAGAGAGCAAAGATCCGAAGACAGCTCATGCGGGAGCATCGGTTCCACCCTGTCAGGAAGGTAAACAGAGTTGCCTTTTTCCCGCGCCGCTTCGTCCAGCGCCGAACCCGGCGTTACGAAGGCCGCTACGTCGGCGATAGCGACCCAGATGACCCAGCCGCCTTTGTTCTTAGGATTTTCGTCAGGATGGGCCAGTACTGCATCATCAAAGTCTTTAGCATCGACGGGGTCGATGGTGATGAGAGCGAGGTGGCGAAGGTCTTCCCGCGGTCCGCTCAGTTTCGGCAGTTTCAGAGATTTGGCTTCCTCAATGACTTCGTCACTGAAGCCCATGGGAATATCATTTTCGTAAAGGGAAATCAGAGAGGCGGCTTTCGCCCCGTCCGCAGACCCAACAGTGCGAATGATGTCGGCAAGCCTGAGGTCGCCTTTGTTTTTCCGGCTGGAACGGAAGAAAACAAGGTCATTGTCCTCGGCGTCTCTGGGGACGCTATTGGGTTTGTATTCGTCGCGGGCTTTTTTGCTGACCGGCTTAATGCGCCATCCACGTCCGCCCTTATAAAGGACGCCGAGATGCTCTGATGGGCCATCGCCGAGCTTTTTCATGACCTGGGCCGTGATTGTCCCGTCATCCCGTTTCTTGATACGGCAGAGCGCGCGGCCGCCAACGGCCATTTCTACGCCTTTATCGCCTTTGGACTTTTTGGATGTCGGACCTTCGCGCACCAAAACCTGTGGCGGCTGTCCTTCGCCTTTAAAACTCTCGGGCTCGCCTATGAGATCGCCATGATCGTCAATTTTGGTCACTCGGATGACCATGACGCCGGGAAGGGAGTCGGCCTCTCGGTAAGTCTTCTTAGAGGACTTCACGATGAGGCCGTCATCTTCCAGCTCTCTTAAATACGCCCGAAGCGTGCGACGGTCTTCGCCTTTGACGCCAAGATGGCGGGCAAGCGCTTTATTATCATAACGGTCAGGCTCAGCGCTGACGGCGGATAAAATAGATTTTTTGGATAATGTCATTGTGTTTGACTTAGCAGGGCAATGTTACGATGTCATTGCGGGAGTTACAGTGAGAGGGAGCACGGCGAGAACGGGGCAGGCTTTTCCTGCAGCTGCCCATCACGGGGCCAGCAGAGTGGAAAAGGCGGACTGTCCGCAGAGCTTCGGCTCCTGCCGGAGACCGAAGAGAATATGTGTTTCGCAAGAACCAAAGCTCTGCGGCAGCGATTGGAACCGGAGCGGCCTCTTACATGGCTCCCACAGTCGCGCCGG
>CAXATH010000008.1:0-179638 GCA_963972195.1 uncultured Hyphomonadaceae bacterium
GAAAAGCGATATTGAGACGTCTCGATACGCCAGGAGCGTTCAATGTAGTCCCATTCGGGAATGGGCAAGTTCTCCTGCTCGGCGTTAAAATCAAAGAAGACTGCCCGATCATTGATACCCCCATTCGGCAAATTCCGGATTTGTTCGAAGGACTCCACGCCGCCATTGTCGGGATAAAGCGAGATGGTTTAGTGTTCGCACCGACGTCGGATGATCCGCTGAATGTTGGCGATGATGCCTATTTTATTACGAAATCCGAACACGCCGCCCGACTGCTGGAAGTCGTGGGTAATCATGAATCCAAGGCTAGACATGTTGTGATTATCGGAGCCGGGCATGTCGGCACTTTTGTCGCCAGGGAGCTCGAGTCCGTGACCGGCATGCGGGTGAGGATGATAGAATTTAACAAAGACCGCGCAGAAAAAGCAGCCGATGAATTATCCCGTACAGTGATTCTCAACGGCGATGCCATGGACGCGAATATCCAGGAAGAAGCCGGCGTTTCCAACTCTGAAATGGTCGTCTGCCTGACCAATGACGATAAAATCAACATTCTCTCTGCCGTCCTGGCGAAAAAACTTGGGGCCGATCATACAATCAGTTTGATCAATGAGGTTTCCATGCAGGAAATGCAGACAGAGCTGGGCATTGATATGGTGATTGACCCGCGCGCAAGTACCATTTCTTCCATTCTTCGTCATGTCCGCCGTGGACGCATTCTAGACGTCTACTCGCTTGAGCAGGGCGGGGCTGAGGTCATGGAAGGTGAGGTCCTTGAAACCTCTCCTCTCGCCGGAAAAACTCTGCGCGAAGCCGAATTGCCAGACGATATAACCATCGGCGCTGTAATCCATGAGGGCGAAGTTTTATTCCCCAAACCCGACTTGCTCGTCCGCCAGGGCGATAAGGTCATCCTTCTGGCAGAACGATCTGCCATGAAAGCCATTGAAGCCATGTTCCGCGTTAGTACGGATTACTTTTAGATGATACTGCCATGACGAAAATTCACGCGAACAGCGCCTCGGGACAGAAGTTTAGTTCCTAACCTATGGCCATCACACGGATTATTTATTGGCTAGGGTGCGCGGTCATTATGATCGCGGCATTGATGGCCATAACCGCTTTTGCCGCCTTATTAATGGTCGACCTGAAAATGGTGACCGTTATGGGCGTGACGGCGATCTGTCTGGTTCTGCTCGGGTCTCTTTTCGTTTTGACAACCACTAAAACGCCTTCGCGCGAGACGAACAGTGACGCTTTGGTGTTTCTATTGTTGTTTTGGGGTCTCATCCCTCTGACGGCGGCAATACCCTATTGGATAACCTTTCCCGAACTAGGACTGTTGAGAGGGTATTTTACGGCTGTTAGCGCTCTGACGACGACCGGCGCGAATGGATATGTAGTCGAAACACTGCCCTCTACCTTAATTCTATGGCAATCCCTGCTTCAGTTCTTTGGCGGTATCTTTGTCGCGACCTTCGCAGTAGTCATTTTGGCCGCGCTCAACCTGACGGGGACAGGCATTCACCGCTCCGCCTTGTTTACCCTCAAAAAAGGAGAGCTTTTTACACGGCTGATTGGAATTGGCCGAGTAATCTCGGGAGTTTATCTCCTAATCGCCTCAATTTGCTTCGTTCTAATGGCTTTGGGTGGAACAAATGTCTTTGACGCTTTATGTCTGTCGCTAAGCGGTGTCTCGACGGGCGGAATGACGCCGCGAACGGAAGACTTATTTCTGTATGTCCCGCGCTTTTCGACTTTTGTGCTGATGCTGGCATGCGGCTTTGGCGCTATGAATGTGGCGGTTGTGTGGGATGCGATACGAATGCGAAATTGGATGAACTTCCGGCGACTTCTCACAAATATTGAACATAGGACCCTTATAGCAATGGGTCTCGCGCTGACGCTGTTTGGTCTGTTTTATGCGGGCCTTCAAAACCTCTTCCCACTTTTTGTCGAATCCGTTTTCTTTATCAGCACGGCTGGCTTTGTTTACGACCCGATTAGTTTGGAACAGGTTCCGAGTGTGGTTTTGATTTCTCTGGCGCTCATCGGCGGCTCAGCCTTGTCCACAGCCGGCGGCCTTAAAATCATACGCATCATTCTGCTTTTTAAACATCTTGGAACGGACATTAGCCGTTCATCACACCCTTCGCGTGTTCTTCCTGTTCAATTCAAGCACCGGCAGGTGCCTGACCGGGCATTTCTCTCAATCTGGCTCTATTTCTTCGGCTATACTCTTGTCTTTGGTCTAGGAATTGTCTGCTTGGGAGCGGTAGGCCTGAATTTTACGGACGCCACAAGTGTGAGTGGAGCGACACTTTCCAACATCGGACCGCTCTTGCCCTCAACCCTGCCCGATACCGGCTTAAGATGGCCGGAACTGACGCAATTGCAAATGCTGGTGTCCTCCGCACTGATGTTAATCGGGCGTGTTGAAGTCTTGGCCGTGCTCGTTCTGATGTCGCCTTCATTTTGGCGGCAATAGAGTTTACGAAACTGTCACGGAGAAAAAACTTGCGTCAGGCGCGTTAATCCCGATAAAGCGCCCTTATGAGTTGTGCGCAATCAACTACTTAAAAACAAGAACAAGGGACAAATTCAATGTCATCCGATCGTAAACAAAATCTTCAAGACACTTTTCTCAATTCCGTGCGTAAGTCTAAGACGACCCTAACGATATTCCTCGTAAACGGCGTCAAATTGCAGGGCGTTGTCACGTGGTTCGACAGCTTCTGCGTTTTGCTTCGCCGCGACGGACAAGTACAATTGGTTTATAAACATGCGATCTCAACAATTATGCCCTCCGGCCCAGTTCAACTCTTTGACCCTGAAGTCGTTAATGACGACGATGAAGACGAAGAATAGTCTGATACCTCTAATTATTACTCTATTTCTGAAAGCTCAAAATGCTTGAGCGGGAAATTCCTCGCGAAAAAGCGCTTGTCCTGCACCCGCGTTTCGCCAACGAGCGCGCCGGAGACGCGGACTATGATCTGGAAGAGGCTGTTGGCCTGACCGAGGCCTTAGACGCAGAATGCGTCGACTCCCGGATTATTACGGTCAGAGAGCTGCGGGCTTCAAATTTCTTTGGAAAAGGCCAGATTGAGGAGATCGCAGCTCTGATTCAGGCCAGCGAAGCGACGCTGACGATTGTAAATGCCGCTCTTTCGCCAATTCAACAACGCAATTTGGAAAGAGATTGGAAATGCAAGGTAATTGACCGCACGGGTCTTATCCTTGAAATTTTTGGTCTCCGCGCCGCCACCAAAGAAGGGCGGTTGCAGGTCGAACTCGCGCGGCTGGGTTATGAACGTTCTCGTTTGGTAAGAACTTGGACCCACTTGGAGCGTCAGCGCGGCGGACAGGGCTTCCTGGCCGGGCCAGGCGAGACGCAAATTGAGAGTGACCGGCGTATATTGAACGACAAGATTACCAAACTCCGCCGTGACCTTGAAAATGTTCGCCGCACGCGGGGGCTGCAACGTAAAAAACGGGAGCGGGCTCCGGAGCGTGTCGTCGCTCTGGTCGGCTATACCAATGCCGGAAAGTCCACATTGTTCAACGCGCTGACAACAGGCGGCGTCATGGCAAAGGATATGCTCTTTGCCACGCTGGATACGACGCACCGCGTCCTACCCTTGCCATCCGGACAATCGGCAATTTTGTCGGACACCGTTGGATTCATTTCGGACCTGCCGACAGATTTGATAACCGCTTTCCGCGCGACTTTGGAAGAAGTGAAAGATGCCGATGTGCTATTACACGTCCGGGACATATCTGACCCTCTGACGGAGCGGCGGCGCGACGAAGTTCTGGAGGTGCTGGACCAAATCGACGCTGGCCCCGAACACGGTCAGGAAATTATCGAAGTCTGGAATAAAGCAGATCTTGTAATGGGCGATGAACGGGCGGCTCTGAACGAGCGGGCTGCGGCGACGCTAGATTTTGAAGACATGATGAATGCCTATTTGGTGAGCTGTTTGAGCGGGGAAGGGCTTACAGACCTGCTCCACGGGGTTGAAGCCGCTCTGAGCGTGGATGATCAGACCCTGACGGTGACAATTGACCCGGCAAATTTCTCGGCGCGGGCATGGCTCCATTCTCACGGAAATGTGCTTTTGGAAGACATGCGGAAATCTGGAAATGTCGATATGCGGGTTCGCCTGTCGGAGTCCGATGCCGGGAAATTCAGGTCTAACTATCCGGCTCTTATCAACGACTAGATCAGATTATTTGGTGTCGTCCAATTTCGCGTCCTGCCAGTAGGATTCGAGTGTTTCCAGATCAAGTTCTTGTATAGACTCACCAGCGCGGCTTTCGACCCCTCTGAAGCGACCGGAGAATTTCGCATTGGCCCGTCTCAGGGCAACTTCTGAATCCACTCCGAGTTTGCGGGAAAGGTTGACAACTGAAAAGAGGAGGTCGCCAATTTCTTCTTCCATTTCCGCAATGTTCTTGGCTTCCACGGCCTCTTTCACTTCGGAAATTTCTTCTTCAATCTTATCCCAGACGCCGGTCAGATCAGGCCAGTCAAACCCCGTCTTAGCTGCGCGCTTTTGGAGTTTCTGTGCGCGCATTAAGGCAGGAAGACTAAGGGCGACGCCGTCGAGACGGCTGGTGTGACCTTTTGCATCCCGTTCGGCCTCTTTAAGCTTTTCCCAATCGCCGGGAACCGACTCTACATTTTCCTCGCCAAAAACATGCGGGTGACGGCGCACCATTTTTTTGACGAGATCATCGGTAACATCATCGAGATTAAAAGCGCCCGTTTCATCGGCCAGCTTTGAATGGAAAACGACTTGGAGAAGCAGATCGCCCAATTCTTCGCGCAGCGCGCCCATGTCATTTTGTTCAATCGCATCGGCGACTTCGTACGCCTCTTCAATGGTGTAGGGCGCAATAGACTCGAATGACTGTTCACGATCCCACGGACACTCGGCGCGCAGACGCTCCATCAAATCCTTCACCCGCTCATAGGGCGTCTCGCCTTTTAACCCGCTCACAGTTTCGGCTTTCGCAGAGTCCAGAATACAAGTCCGGCTATGCCCACGAGGCTCACGCCGTAAGCCCCCATAATAAAAGGCGTTATCGCGCCGTAATCCATCTCAGCCCTCACTTAATTCAACAGTCGCCGGCGCTGTCTTGGGCGCGCGGCGGTTTCTAAGTTTCACTAGGTCTGCCTCAATACCACGCAGTGCACACCAAGCCAGAAGCGCGGTGTATCCCGTCATCATGATGAAAAGCGGAATGAAAAATTCCGCAGGCATACCAGGGGCGCCGGGTTGGGACACGGAGGCGGGTTGATGCAAAGTGTTCCACCAATCAACGGAGAATTTGATAATCGGAATATTGATAAACCCTACCATCGCGACGATAGAGGCGAGGCGCGCAGCCTTGCGCTTATCTTCTATCACGCCCCACAAGAGAATGTAGCCTGCATAAATAAAAGCAAGCACCAGAACGGAAGTCATGCGCGCGTCCCATTGCCACCAGGTTCCCCACGCCGGTCGGCCCCAGAGACTGCCGGTCGCCAAACACAGCAGAGCAAAAACAAGACCCGGAACGGCCAGATTACGCGCGGCACTATCTGCCAGAGGGTGGCGCCAGACAAAGCTTATCAGACTGCAAACGGCCAGACCCGTATAAGCGGCGAGGGCGCACCACGCCGCAGGCACATGGACGTAAAGCATACGAACGCCTTCGCCGTGAAGGTCGGCCGCCGGAGAGCTTATCAGGCCGATATAAGTCCCAATGACCAGGCACAAGGCGGCAAGCCCGCCGCAAAGCGGCGTGAGCCATTTTGAAACCTTCGCAAAGCGGGCGGGATTGGCGAGATAGGAAATCATGAGGGCTCCAAATTCACGCGAAGCGCGGCAGCTGACGCCGGAATTCCTACGGCAATGGAGAGAAGAGTTAAACCAGCAAGGATGCGTAATTCAACCGCAGCCCAGCCCGCCATCCCAAAACCCTGACTGGCCTCCAGACCAAATATCAATAATGGCACAAGAAACGGCGTGACCAATAGAACCGCCAGAAACCCTGCGCCGGTTCGAGCGCAAAATATTGCTCCCGCGAAGGTCACGTAAGCGGCGAGAGCGGGCGCGGCCAAAGCGAGAGCCAAAAGGGTTGCGAGAATCACTTCGGTGCTCAGGCCCAACACGACCCCCATAATGGGCGTAATCAGAAATAATGGCAGAAAGCCAAGGCAAAGAAAGGCCGCCCATTTCGCGAGCGCTAGAGTGAGGGTGGATGTGCCGCTCAGATAGATTTGTGTCAGCGTACCCTGACGAAAATCCGCCTGAAACACTGTTGCAAAAGAAAGCAGCATAGAAAAAACAATGGCGAGCCAGAGGAGGGCAGGGGCAAGCCTACGTAATTCCGTCATCTGCCCACCTAAAGCTATGGCGCAAAGCGTCACGAAAACAGCCATGAAGACGGTTCCGAGAATCCAGCTGCCACCGGTTCGAAATGCCAAGCGAAGATCTCTTTTCAATATCGCTAATACGGCGCTCATCTAGCCGCCCTTAACCGTAGGGTTTTATTGGTGCTGCCGGGAATTTCTGTTGGTTGATGAGTGGCGATGACGGCGATGCCGCCGCGGCCTAGATGCCGGGCAATCTCTTGAGCAAACAAGGCCCGGCCTTCTGAGTCCAAAGCCGAAAATGGCTCATCTAATAACCAGAGCGGGCGTTGACCGAGAAGAAGCTTTGCGAGGCTTAATCTCTTTCTTTGGCCGAGGGAGAGCGTTTCTGTCCGGTTTTGCGCCAAATTAGTGAGGCCCACTTTTTTCAGCACAACGTTGGGGTCGCTCGATGTCGCCGATAGGTTCGATATGAATTTTAAATCCTCTATCACAGTCAGGCCGCGGCTGGCTCCATCCGGTTGAATCATTAGAGACGAAAACAGAGCAGGTGTTGTAGCGTCCGGAAAACTGATCTGACCTTCATGAGGTTTCAAAAGTCCCGCCATTGCTAAAAGCAGACTCGTTTTGCCAATCCCGTTTTCCCCTAAAACATACAGCAGATCTGCGGCTCTGAGCTTTAAGGACAAGTTTTCAAACAAAACGCGTTCCCCCCGCCGCAGGGAAATGGAATGCAGGCTGACCTCGAAAGGCTCCATACTTTTTTTATCAGGGACGGACGTCATCTCGCGGCTTATGGCCAAATTGACGCGTCATGTCACGCCGCATTGCGCAGGACAGACCCTGTGGTAAAAGCGCGCCCATGTCAGAAACTCTTAAGCCGAAACGCGTAAAGCCTCCGCATCGTAACCGTCGTCTTGCGGCGATTGCCGGATTTGGCATTTTAGTTGTCGGAGGTGTCGCCCTGATTGCCTCGGCTTTGGGAGAAAACACGCAGTTTTTTTATAACCCTAGCGATGTCGTGGCGGAAGGGTTTGTTCCGGGCTCTGAAACATTTCGGATGGGTGGCAAGGTTGTCGAAGGCTCTGTCGAGCGTAAAGGCGGATTGCTGACAGAATTTGCGGTTGCCGATTTTGAGCGCCAAATGTCCGCGCCGATTACCGTTTTACATGACGGCGTCTTGCCGGATTTATTTCGGGAAGGGCAAGGCGTTGTTGTAACGGGTCGGGTTGCGACGGACGGAACCTTTATGGCAAGTGAAGTGCTCGCGAAACACGATGAAAACTATCAGCCGAAAATCAATTACCAGGACGAAAAGTAAATATTCGTTTTGTCGGTTAGGCTGTAGGCTTACACGTTTTCGTGATTGTCCAAAAGGACAATTCTCAATTAGACCTTTTTTGAGATGGAGGCGGACAGCTTGGCCGATGTGGGGCAACCTCGCCGCCCGCCCGCCTATCTTGCGATAGGACAGTTTCTGTATTGCACAGGCATTTTCGCTTGGGGAGTGATTCACTGTAAGAATTTACGTCTATAGCTGATAAAACCTTTATTTCTGGGGATTATATTGGTCTGACACATCTAGAGGTAGAAATATTTATCTACCCTTTTCAATAGGTTAATGAATTTACATATTGAATGACGATAACAGGTTTTATTAGAACAATTTACAATCAAATGAAAAGATTGAGAGTTCAATGGTTGTAGTGAAGCGATTCTGTTTTAAGACAAATCTATGGAAAAAACACCGGATATGATCATTGTCGGGGCAGGGCTTTCGGGTCTGCTCACGGCGTGGCGTTGTCTGGATGTAAATCCGGATTTGACTGTCGTGATTGTCGAGGCATCGGACAAAATCGCCGGGGACCATACCTGGTCATTCAATTTAACCGATGTAGATGAAAGCCTGCGGGACTGGATAAGGCCTTTCATCGCCTATCAATGGCCGCGATATGATGTGAAATTTCCGAAGCTCGAACGGACATTGGACATTCCATACTGCACGGGGAATAGCGAAACGCTCCGCGAATGTGTTGCGCCGTTTATTAAGAGTGGGCGGTTGCAGGCGATGTTAGAGACGAAAGTTGCGTCTTTGGATGCCGAGATCGTTACGCTGGAAAATGGGGAGACTTTGGACGCGGCCTGCGTTCTCGACGCGCGGGGCTTTGCGCCGAACGAGAATGTCTTTCTCGGCTATCAAAAATTTGTTGGAAAGACGATCCGGACGAAAAAGCCGCACGGCCTCAAAAACCCAATTATCATGGACGCCACCGTTGAGCAGCTCGGCGGATACCGATTTGTCTATTGTTTGCCTTTCACCGATCATGAGATTTTGGTGGAAGACACCTATTATACGGACGGGCCGGAGCTCTCAGAGTCCCAAGTCGCGGCGCGGGTGGATGACTATATCGATGCGCACGGGTGGGGTGATCATGAAGTAGTGCGGCAAGAGACGGGGGTCTTGCCTATAACTTTAGCTATTGAAAACTGGCCTCTTGATACTCCTGAAATTGGAATTCGCGGCGGGTTTTATCACGCAATTACAGGCTATAGTTTCCCGGACGCTTTAAACGTAGCTAATTTCATCTCGCTTTCAGACTTGGCTATCGATCCGAATGTCGCTGAAGATGTAGATACTACTTTGGTTGTGATGAAATCAAAACACAGAGAGACCGAATCTTTCCTCCGCCTATTAAACCGCATGCTCTTCCGCGCTTGCGAACCCGACCAACGGTATAAAGTTCTTCAGCGGTTTTACGGATTGCCAATAGACCTGATAGAACGCTTCTATGCGGGGAAACTCAACCAAGCCGACAAAGCCCGCATTCTTATCGGCAAACCGCCAGTGCCTGTGACAAAGGCGCTGTATAATTTCTCGGAAAAAGCCTTTATCAAACGCGAACGCGCGAAACGAGATAAAGCATGAATGTACAGACCAATCCGGCGGATTTTGACGCCGTTGCCAAAATGCAAGACGGCAAAATGCCAACGGCGATCGTCATCGGAGCCGGGTTCGGGGGCATAGCGCTCGCCATTCGTCTGCAAGCTATGGGGTTTCAGGTTACCCTCGTCGATAATCGGGACAAGCCGGGCGGGCGGGCCTATGTCTATGAGGAAGACGGCTATAAATTCGATGGCGGGCCGACCGTCATCACTGATCCGGACTGCCTGAAAGAGCTATTCGATCTGTCCGGTAAGAATATGGACGATTATGTCACGCTTTTGCCAGTTGATCCCTTTTATCGTCTTCAATGGGAAGACGGCGACGTGTTCGATTACAACAACGATACAGACTTTCTGGAAAAGCAGATTGCCGAACGGAACCCCGACGATGTTGCGGGCTATCACAAATTCCTCGCCTATTCGAAAGAGCTTTACCACGAAGGGTATGAAAAGCTCGGTACCACCGCCTTCCTGAAGTTTTCACAAATGATCTCCGCCGCCCCGCAACTGGTAAGGCTTCGCGCGGATAAATCTGTCTATGATATGGTCGCTAAATTCGTCAAAGACGAAAAAGTGCGCCAGCTCTTATCTTTTCAGTCGCTCCTCGTCGGCGGCAATCCATTCAAAACCTCCTCTATCTATGCACTGATTCACGCACTGGAACGTAAAGGCGGCGTCTGGTTTGCCAAGGGCGGGACAGGCGCGTTGGTGCAGGGGATGATCAAACTCTTTCAGGACTTGGGCGGGGACCTCCGTCTTTTAACCGAGATTACAGATATTCAGTCCACCGGTGAACGCGTGACGGGCGTAACAGCTGCCGACGGGTGGGCGATGAGCGCTGACCTCGTCGCGTCAAATGCGGATGTGGTGCATACTTACAGTCAACTCTTACGCAATACGCCGCGCGGGAAAAGTTACGGTAAGGCGCTCAAGAAAAAGTCCCATTCCATGTCGCTCTTTGTGATCTATTTCGGTCTCAAGACAACGCATCCGGACATGAAACATCACATCATTCTGCTGGGACAGCGCTATAAGGAATTGATTGCCGAGATTTTCGGGAAGGGCGGAAATCTACCCGATGATTTTTCGCTCTATCTCCACGCGCCCTGCGTTACTGACCCGGATATGGCGCCGGAAGGATGCTCTTCTTACTACGTTCTCTCGCCTGTGCCGCATCTTGGTCATGCTGATATCGATTGGGACGAAGTTGGCCCGAAATATACGCAAACGATTTTGGACTATCTGGAAGAACACGCCATCCCGAATTTGAAAGAGTATTTGACCGTTTTGAAAACGCTCACACCCTTTGGGTTTCGCGATGAAATGAATAGCCATTTAGGAAGCGCGTTTTCGGTCGAGCCTGTGCTGACACAATCAGCCTGGTTTCGTCCGCATAACCGCGATGACCATATCAAAAATATGTATATCGTTGGGGCCGGCACACATCCCGGAGCCGGCGTTCCTGGCGTTGTCGGTTCTGCCAAAGCCACTGCGGGCGTGATAGCCGAAGATTTCTCTCAGAAGCTGAAAGGTTAATTAATGTCTCAACTTTCCATGTATAATGCCGTCGACGCGCTGCCGCGCTTACTTTCCAATCTTGAGCATATTTTGAAAAAAGGTGAGGCGAATGCAAAGGACCGCGAGATTGATCAGCAGGTTTTTCTGAACGCCCGTCTCGCTCCGGACATGCACCCATTGAAAAAACAGGTACAGATCGCCGCCGAGCTCGTAAAAAATGCGCCTTATCGTATTGCTGGGATAGAGGCTCCGAATTACGACACGACGCCGGAAACTTTTGAAGAAGCCTATGAGCTTATCACGCGCGCGAAAAAAGACTGCAAGGCAGTGAGTGAAGCCGACCTCAACGGAAAAGAAGGACGGAAGTTTTCCCTTAAAATGGGTCCACGGGACGTCGACTTTACCGGGATTACCTATCTCTCAGGTTTCTCCCTTCCGAATGTACATTTCCATGTAACGACAGCTTACAATATTTTGCGTCATAATGGCGTGCCTCTTGGAAAATTCGACTATTTTGGCGGTTCCTAGCGCCTAATGGATTCCATCATACAACACGGTCACGCCTCTATAAAAAAAGGCTCTAAGTCTTTTGCTTTGGCGAGCCGTGTTCTGCCGCCTGCCTTGCGGGATGATGCCGCCATGCTTTATGCGTGGTGCCGCTATTGCGATGATGTCATTGATGGCCAGGAAATGGGCCACGGACAGATTGAAAACTATAAGATCGGACAAAAACAGCGCTTAAGCCAACTCCGAGAGGATACGTCGAATGTCCTCGCTGGGAAGCCGACAGAGAATCCTGTTTTTGCCGGACTGGCCCGCGTGGTGGAGACCCATAATATTCATCACCGTCATCCCTTTGATTTGCTCCAAGGGTTTGAAATGGATGCGGAAGACCGCGTCTATGAAACGGTTCAGGATATTCTGGATTATTCTTATCATGTTGCGGGCGTTGTCGGCGTCATGATCGCGAACATTATGGGCGTGAGGGACAGCGCAACCCTGGACAGAGCCAGCGATCTGGGACTGGCGTTTCAACTGACCAATATCGCCCGGGACGTTATTGACGATGCCAAAGCGGATCGGGTGTTCGTCCCGCAGGATCTACTCCTGAAATACGGCGCGCCGATAGACGCCTCAGAACTGGCTAAACGCGAAAACTGGCCCGCCGCCCACGCCGCCGCCTGCGAACAGCTCGACATTGCGGAACAATATTATCAAAGTGCGAAAGTGGGTATTAAAGAGCTCGACTTCCGCTGTGCCTGGGCGATTTCCGCGGCGCTGAAAGTTTATCGCGAGATTGGAGAGAATTTACGAAAGGGTGGCCCTGAGGCGTGGAAAGGCCGGGTCGGCGCGAGCAAGGGTCGAAAATTGGTTTTGGCAATAGGGGCAGTTGGGCCTGCGATAGGACGGAAAAGTGTGGAGGTTACGCCACGGGGCGGGTTTTATGACAGACCTTGACCATATCAATTCATTTTAGGGCAAGAAATCATCTCTTCAGTTTTGATCTTCGAACGCAGTACCAAAGAATAAACAGTATCGGTAAAATGATCACTGACCGCATAAACCCTGACACAATCCCTTCGGCAATAGCGCCTGCTACGAGATTAGGGTCGCCTTTTCCCGTCTCTATAATGGGAAATAGGTGTGCAATGAAAATCACGACCGACAAAGTTGAGAAAAAGAGAAAAACTATAAGCGGGATAGCGAATCGTTTCCGTTTCACTCCAGAAATAACCACTGGAAGAGGGGTTAGAGCCGGGAGCCAAAACAGAAGAGCTTCCAAAATCTACTCTTGCTCTTTAAGCCACTTTTCCAGCCAGTGAATGTTATAATCACCCTTCTGAAAGTCAGGATCATCCAACAAGGCTTCGTGAAGAGGCTTTGTTGTCTCGACCCCTGTGATAACCATCTCTCCTAACGCCCGGCGCAGACGCAAAATCGCGCCTTCGCGGGTATTGCCCCAGACGATGAGTTTGCCAATCAGGCTGTCATAATAGGGCGGGATGGAATATCCGGCATAAAGAGCGGAATCGAGGCGGGTATTCATTCCGCCGGGGGTATGAAACTCGATAACTTTTCCGGGGGAAGGCGCAAATGTTTTTGGGTTTTCCGCATTGATACGGCACTCAATCGCATGACCCTGGAATTTGATGTCTTTTTGCGAGTAGTTGAGCGGCAAGCCTGAGGCGATGCGAATTTGCTCACGCACCAGGTCAATCCCGGTAATTTCCTCTGTCACCGGGTGCTCGACCTGAAGGCGGGTATTCATTTCGATGAAGAAAAACTCGCCTTTTTCATAGAGGAACTCAATCGTGCCGGCGCCGCGGTAGCCAATTTTTTTGATCGCATTGGCCACGACCATTCCGATATCTTCACGTTCTTTGGCAGTCAGGGTCGGGGAGGGCGCTTCTTCCAGAACCTTCTGGTTACGGCGTTGCAGTGAGCAGTCGCGCTCACCCAAATGGACAACATTGCCATGGGTGTCGGCCAGAACTTGAATTTCGATGTGGCGCGGCCCTGTGAGGTAGCGCTCCAGATACACTTCACCATTGCCAAAAGCGGCGATGGCTTCCTGCTGCGCGGCAGAGAGAGCTTCTTTTAGTTTTTCTGGTGTCTCGGCCAGACGCATGCCGCGCCCGCCGCCGCCAGCTGCGGCTTTTACGAGCAGTGGAAAGCCGACTTCTTTCGCGACTTTTTGGGCGTCTTCATAGGTTTCGACGCTGCCTTCGGATCCGGGTACGCACGGGATGCCCGCGTCCATAACTGTTTTCTTTGCCGTGATCTTATCGCCCATTATGCGAATATGTTCGGCCGTGGGGCCAATAAAGGCCATGCCATGGGCTTCGACGATATCAGCGAATTTGGCGTTTTCAGACAAAAAGCCATAGCCGGGGTGAACGGCGTCCGCGCCAGTGATTTCACATGCGGCGATGATGGCCGGAATATTGAGATAGCTTTCGGCTGCGCTGTTCGGGCCGATACAAACGCTCTCATCGGCGAGGCGAACATGCATGGCATTGCGGTCGGCTTCTGAATGGATGGCCACCGTGTTGATGCCCATTTCCTTACAGGCACGATGGATACGCAAAGCGATTTCGCCGCGGTTCGCGATTAGGATTTTTTTGAACATTTCCGGTTTTCCCGGCCCTTTTTCAGTCGCAGGAGACATATCGATTAAACGATCACAAAGAGAGCTTCGCCGAATTCTACCGGCTGAGCGTCTTCAACATATACTTTTTCAACTTTACCGGATCGCGGCGCTGTAATCGGGTTGAAGGTCTTCATGGCCTCGACGAGCAAGATTGTGTCGCCTTCTTCGACGCTGTCACCCACTTTTACAAACGGATCTGCATCGGGGGAGGGGCGGGTATAGGCGGTGCCGACCATGGGCGATGTGGTCGAATCCTTATGCGGGCCAGATGCGGAGTCGTCTGAATTCTCAGCAGGCGTGGAAGACGCGGCGGCAGGCGCCGATTGAGCGGGAGCGGGGGCTTGCGGGGCGGCGTAGGTTTGGACCATTTGTCCGCCACCTTTGGACACACGAATTTTCAAGTCGCCCTTTTTCATTTCAATTTCGTTGAGGTCGGTGTCGTTTAGAATATCCGCCAGTTCGCGAATCAAATCGACATCGCTGCCTTTTTTCGCGTTATCGTTTTTCTCGTTATCTTTTTTTGGCGTGGCCATTACGTCTCTCTCTTTTCGTTCAGGCTATTAGTCGGTTTAGCTTTTCGTGTTTGCGAGTCGCCTAATTTTTCATCTTTAACAAATTTATGACGGCTTGCAGCCCCAATTGATAAGAATTAGCACCGAAACCGCTAATTGTTCCTGTTGCGGCTTCTGCCACATAGGATCTTTGCCGAAAACTTTCACGCTTTGCGGGTTGCGACAAGTGGATTTCCACGATTGGAATATCAAGCAGCTTTAAGGCGTCATATATCGCGATAGACGTATGCGTATAGGCGGCGGGATTAATCAAGAGCGCAGCGGCTTTGTCTGCGGCTTCTTGAATATGGTCAACGATTTCGCCCTCAATGTTGCTTTGTTTGAAAACGATGTCGTGGTCTGTGGCCGCTCGGCACTCGGCTTCGATGTCGGCTAAAGTTTTAGACCCATATATCTCAGGCTCTCTTGCGCCGAGCCTATTGAGGTTTGGTCCGTTGAGGATATAGATGGCTTTCGTCATTGAGAGAGCCTTTATGCCATGGTAACGCGCCCTGCAATGCTAAAGCCTGTAAGGAGGCCTTTGTGAAGCTGACTTTGAACGGCGAAATTCATACTCTGCCCGACAATTTGACCATAACTGGGCTAATTGCGCACCTCGGCCTGCCGAATAAAAAAATTGCGGTCGAACGCAACCTGGAAGTCGTTCCAAAGTCGACATTTGGTGACGTGAAGCTGACTGAAGGCGACAGACTCGAAATCATACATTTTATCGGAGGCGGATAGTGCCAGATTCAACCGTGCATGACACATCTGACAAACTTGTTGTTGCCGGGCGGGAATTCAATTCGCGTCTGATTATCGGGACAGGCAAATATAAAGATTACGCTCAGAATGCCGAAGCGCTCGAAGCTTCCGGCGCAGATATTGTGACCGTGGCCGTACGGCGGGTAAACCTTTCCGATCCAAAGGCTCCCATGCTGGCGGATTTTATCAGTCCGCAAAAAACGACCTACCTGCCAAATACGGCGGGTTGTTTTACAGGCGAAGACGCCGTTCGTACCTTGCGACTTGCGCGGGAAGCTGGCGGTTGGGATCTTGTGAAACTGGAAGTTTTGTCTGACCCGAAACATCTTTATCCCGATATGGAAGAGACCCTCCGCGCCGCAGAGCTACTCTTAAAGGACGGCTTCGAAGTGATGGTGTATTGCTCTGATGATCCCGTATTCGCGAAAAAGCTTGAGGACATGGGTTGCGCCGCAATTATGCCACTTGGCGCGCCGATTGGCTCTGGGCTGGGCATACAGAATCCCGTCAATATCCGCTTGATTGTCGAACAGACCAAAGTTCCCGTCATTGTCGATGCGGGCGTCGGAACGGCGTCTGACGCGACAGCAGCAATGGAGCTTGGTTGCGACGGTGTGCTGATGAATACTGCGATCGCTGAAGCCAAAGACCCAATTCGAATGGCGCGTGCCATGAAGCATGCCGTGATCGCCGGGCGCGAAGCTTATCTCGCGGGACGTATGCCCAAGAAAATGTATGCCGACCCAAGTTCGCCGCTCGCAGGTTTAATCTAGTCTTAGATTACTGAAAGCTATCCTATTGGCAATTTTACAATAGATTTCGCGGGGACTACGCTTTCGATATGAAAAGCTATTTCTCCCTATGCGTCTTAGCCCTTATCTTGGGGGGATGTTCGACTTCGCCAAAAGAGGCGTTTAGCCGAATGAGTTCCCAAGCGAGTAATACCGCAAACGCAGTAACCACTGGTGCGAGCGCTGATGATATCGATAGTTTGGACGATGCGCCGAATCTAGGGGAGGCCATGCTCACCCCTTTAGGTGACATAAACCTTAGAAAGTCGGAGATACCATATCTCCTGCAGAGTATGGAAAACCCTTATCTCATGCCGGCGGATAGTTCCTGTGAGAGGTTGATGGTCGAAATCGATAAGCTGACTCAGCTTTTGGGCAAGGATGTTGACGATACAGACAATTCTGACGGCTCGATGGGCCAAACGGCGCTAAACGCGGTGTCCTCGACTGTTGGGGGCCTTGT
Organism: uncultured Hyphomonadaceae bacterium; assembly: GCA_963972195.1. GTDB lineage: Bacteria > Pseudomonadota > Alphaproteobacteria > Caulobacterales > Maricaulaceae > Litorimonas. Next base: position 16,547 of record CAXATH010000008.1, read on the forward strand.
TCCATTTCGCAGCTTGATACGGCGCGCCTCCGGAGCTGCTAAATACGAAAAAGAGGTGGAGAAATCATACCGCAAAGGGGTGGCCCGCCGCGGTTATTTAAAAGGAATCGCCGCCACCAAAAAATGCTAACGCTTGGTTCTTAAGTTTTGGACTTGTAATTCCCTCTGGTCATGCCGACCTGAATGGTCTAATCGCGCGGCAAATTCATCCCGCACATTAAGACGTTGCAGAGAAAAATACATGTCCACAGTCCTCCTCATAATTCAGCTGATTATCAGCGTTATCCTGACGGGTCTCATTCTGATCCAACGTTCCGAAGGCGGCGCGCTGGGAATTGGCGGCGGTGGCGGTGGCGGTGGCGGACTCATGTCCGGACGGTCTGCGACAACATCTATCGCCCGAATGACAGCGATTCTTGGAGCCGTTTTCATTATTAACTGTCTGGCACTTTCTGTTGTTTTCAACATGGAAAATCAAGAATCTTCACAGTTTGATGATACAAATGCGGTTGCCCCCTTGACGCCAGCCCTCGATTCAAACGATACGACAACCCCGTTGGAAGAAGAAACTGAGACGCCCGAAATTGCTGTGCAAACACCGGACTTAACACCGGAAACCACAGAGACTGAAGCTTCGGACGAGACATCAGGTTCAGAACCCGAGGGTACGCCTGAAGACGAATAATCCGTCTTAATTCAGCCCGCGGACAGTAAAGAGAGCGGGCTATGCCACGTTATATATTTATTACAGGCGGCGTTGTGTCGTCACTCGGCAAGGGTTTGGCCTCAGCTGCGCTTGGAGCGCTTCTGCAGGCGAGGGGTTATAAAGTCCGCCTCCGCAAGCTAGACCCGTATCTCAACGTCGATCCGGGCACGATGAGCCCCTATCAGCACGGCGAGGTCTATGTCACGGATGACGGAGCGGAAACCGATCTGGATTTAGGTCATTATGAACGATTCACTGGGGTCAGTGCCGCTCAATCCGACAACATCACGACAGGTCGTATTTACTCCAATATCATTGCGGCGGAACGGCGCGGAGACTATCTCGGCGCGACGGTTCAGGTCATCCCCCACGTTACCAATGAAATAAAAGAGTTCGTTCTCTCAGATGCCGGGGATGTGGATTTCGTGCTTTGCGAAGTCGGCGGCACGGTCGGCGATATTGAAGGTTTGCCGTTCTTTGAGGCCTTACGACAGCTGGATCAAGAATTGCCGCGCGGTCAGACCTGTTTTCTACACGTTACCCTTTTGCCCTATATCGGGGCTGCAGGTGAGATGAAAACCAAACCCACCCAGCATAGCGTTAAAGAACTTCGGTCCATTGGTATTCAACCAGATATTCTTTTGTGCCGCGCGGACCGCCCTGTGCTGGCCGGAGATCGTAAAAAAATTGCCCGCTTCTGTAACGTTCGCGAAAGCGCCGTGATTCAAGGACTAGACGCGCCTTCAATTTATGATGTGCCTCTCGCTTACCACGCGGAAGGTCTGGACGTTGAAGTGCTCAACCACTTCGGAGTCGTCAATCCGCCCGATGCTGATCTCAGCGGGTGGTGGGACATTTCTAGGACATTAGAAAATCCCGATGCAGGTGAAGTGAATATTGCGGTCGTCGGGAAATATACAATCCTCCCCGATGCTTATAAGTCCATTACAGAGGCGCTTGTCCACGGAGGCATTGCGAACCGGGTGAAGGTCAATATCAACTGGATTGAGGCGGAAGAATTCGAAAAGTCCGACGATCCATATATGCTTAAGGACGCTCACGCTATTCTGGTCCCGGGCGGATTTGGCGGGCGCGGCTCCGAAGGAAAGATCAAAGCTGTCACGTTTGCGCGCACCAAAAAAGTTCCGTTCTTCGGAATCTGCCTCGGTATGCAGTTAGCCGTCGTTGAAGCTGCTCGTAATATGGCCGGATTTGAGGATGCCAGTAGTTCGGAGTTCGGCGAAACCGGCACGAATGTTGTCGGGCTGATGACGGAATGGAAGAAAGGAAATGAGCGCTTAATGCGGACCAGCCAGACGGACCTTGGGGGGACTATGAGGCTCGGCGCGTACCCAGCCCTATTGACGAAAGGCTCGCTTGTCGCGGAAGAATATGGCCAAGCCGAAATTGAAGAGCGCCACCGTCACCGCTATGAGGTCAATGTCGATTACAAAACTAAATTAGAAGAGTCAGGCCTGCTCTTTTCCGGCATGTCTCCGGACGGCGTTCTCCCGGAAATCGTGGAAATCCCGGACCACCCTTGGTTTGTCGGTGTTCAATATCACCCCGAATTGAAAAGTCGTCCTTTCGCCCCGCACCCCTTGTTCAAGGGCTTTGTGAAAGCGGCCCTCGATCAGAGTCGTTTGGTTTAAGCGTTGAGCCGAGTGCTGAGGGCGGCTCGGTTTTTATTTTTCGGAATACTAAGTGACTTTTTTACAACGTAACTTCGTAATCAACTGATTGTGAAGGGATATCACGGCTAAACTACTTGATGTTTCAATGGAAATTGTGTGTGAGGCGCCAGCTACGCTTTCCCGCAAAAATAGATTCCACGGAGACTCGCCCTTGTTTAAACTAACCGCTAAAGCCGCCCTCGGGGCAGCTGCCCTTTATGGCACGACCGCACTCACACCGGCCCTTGCCCAAACGTCAGACGAAGTCGTCGTTACCGCTCAAAAACGTGAGCAAAGCCTCCAAGACGTCCCTTTATCGGTCGAAGTATTGCAGGATGAAAAACTGGATGTTTTGAGTTCGGGCGGTGAAGACATTCTATTTTTAAATGCTCGCGTGCCCAGCCTTTACGCTGAAACCTCTTTTGGTCGCGCTTTTCCGCGTTTCTACATCCGCGGTCTTGGAAATACCGATTTCGATTTGAATGCAAACCAGCCTGTCAGCCTTGTTTATGACGGCGTGGTTCTTGAAAACCCAATTTTGAAAGGCTTCCCCGTTTTTGACCTCGACCGCGTCGAAGTCTTGCGTGGCCCGCAAGGAACGCTATTTGGACGGAATACGCCGGCCGGCGTGATCACATTTGAAAGCGCCAAACCCACTCAAGAGACTGAAGGTTATGGCCGTCTTGCGTACGGCCGGTTCGATACGTTTGACGCTGAAGGCGCTATCAGCGGAGGTTTGACAGAAAACCTATCCGCACGTCTTTCCGGTCTTTACCAGCGACGCGATGATTACATTGATAATGTGGCGCCGAACCCTAGAGAAGAAGGGTTTGAAGAATATGAAGAGTTTGCTGGTCGCCTGCAGTTTCTCTACACGCCTACAGATGACGTATCAGCTCTATTGAACATTCACGGGCGCTCACTTGACGGAGGTTCCCGGGTTTTCCGCGCCAATGTTATTCAACCCGGTACTAATGATTTTGTCCCGGAGTTTGATCGTTTCATCGCCGCTCAGGATGCCAACCAAAACCTAAATGTAGACAATATTGGGGCCAGCTTGAAGCTTGAAATCGAAAAGGGGCCAGGCGTTCTTACGTCCCTGACGTCATATGAGAATATCAGTATCGAAGCGCGGGGCGACGTGGATGGTGGCTTCGGCGCCTCATTTGCACCGCCTTCCGGACCAGGCTTTATTCCATTCTCTGCGGCGAGTGCCGATAATATTACCGGTCACGGTCAATATACCCAAGAACTACGTTATAACTGGGATCATACTGAAAGCGTCAATGTCACGCTTGGTGGTTTTGTTTTCTACGAAAATTTAGAGCTGGAAAATTTGAGCTATGATACGCTTGCCGGAGATATAGAAAATGGTCGCGCCGTTCAAAGTCAGAAGACGACAGCCATTGCTCTTTTCGGGTCTTCTGAGTGGCAAGCCACGCCGAATTTAACGGTGACGGCTGGCCTTCGACTTTCATACGAAGATAAAGACTTCGAAGCGTCCCGTACTTTAGGCCCGTTTGGAGCGCCGCCTTTGGGTCCCTTGACGCGTAACCTCTCAGACACAGTTCTGTCAGGAGATCTTGCGCTGAATTATGAGGTGAATCAAAACGTAAATGTCTATGGCCGTTACGCCCGAGGTTTCCGCGCGCCCAATGTCCAAGGCCGCCTTGTTTTCGGAGATGTCGTCACAGTCGCCGATACGGAAACGATCGATTCACTGGAAACAGGTGTGAAAACAAAATTCTTTGGTGGCCGTGGTACGTTCAATGTCACGGGCTTTTATTTTGAAACCGATAATCAGCAATTGACGGCTGTTGGCGGCTCCGGAAACTTTAACCAGCTTCTGAATGCTGATTCTGTGGTTGGCTATGGCATCGAAATTGATGGGTCTCTTTCTCCGGTTGAGGGTCTTGATTTGACCGCTGGATTCAGTCTGAACGATACTGAAATTCACGACAATGATCTGGAGGTCGGGGCTTGCGGAGCAGGTTGTACGGTTCTGGACGATATCAATCCAGCCACAGGAAATGCGTTGATTGACGGCAATCCCTTGCCCCAAGCACCAAAATATATTGCTAATGCGACGGCGCGTTACGGCGTTCCAATCTCAGATTCCGGCGAGATATTCGTCTATGGCGACGTCGCTTATCGCAGCAAAGTCAATTTCTTCCTCTATGAGAGCGTCGAGTTCTCCAGCGAGTCTTTGACTGAGGTCGGTTTGAGGGGCGGCTACGTTCACAATGGCGGGGAGTTTGAAATTGCGGCCTTTGCCCGTAATATTTTCAACGCAACGGAGTTGGAAGGCGCTGTCGACTTTAATAATCTGACAGGCTTCATCAACGAGCCGACAATTTACGGCGCAGAAATCACCAAGCGTTTCTAGTCATTTGAATAAGTGATGTGGGGCCGGGACGGGCTAAATAGAAAAGCTCGTCCCACAACCGCAAGCCGCGACAGCATTCGGATTGTGAATTTTGAAAGCTGAGCCAATGAGTTCTCTTGCATAATCGATCTCTGATCCTTCCAAGAACCCGACACTGACCTCATCAATCAGGATCTTGGCGCCGTCCCGTTCCAAAACGAGGTCGTCTTCTTCCGGGGCGTCTGCAAAATCGAATTTATACTGAAAACCCGAGCAGCCGCCGCCTTCTACGGCAACGCGCAAATACCTATCCGCGCCTTGCTTTTGCATAATTGTCTTGATTTGCGCCGCAGCCGAGGCGGACATCGAGACAGATTGAGAAACTGGTGTGGTAATTTCAGTCATGACTTCTATATAGGCGGTGATTGCCGTTCTGACTAGTCATAGCACTGACTACTAACCAAGTGAGATTTTTGTGTCTTCCGAACCCGTTTTGAATTTTTCACCTTATCGCCAGACACGAGCCGTTTTTGCTTCTGATCCCGCCAAAGCGCGGGGAAGACGGATCTCACAACCTTCAAACTCAGAACGAAGCCCTTTTCAGCGCGATAAAGATAGAATTATCCACTCCAGCGCTTTTCGCCGGCTCAAAGGTAAGACACAGGTCTTTGTCGCTCACGAAGGGGACTATTATCGGACGCGCCTGACCCACTCTCTCGAAGTCTCCCAGATCGCCCGGTCGATTGCGCGGGTGTTAGGGCTGGATGAGGATCTCGCAGAATGCTTGTCTTTGGCCCATGACATGGGTCATCCGCCTTTCGGACATTCCGGAGAGCATGCTTTGGCCAAAGCCATGGAGCCTTATGGCGGTTTTGATCACAATGCTCAGACGCTCAGAATAGTTGAACATCTGGAAGGGCGCTACGCAGAATTTGATGGACTGAATTTGACTTGGGAAACACTTGAAGGGATTGCCAAACATAACGGGCCGCTCATCCTGAAAGACGGCGATGAGGATAATCTTCCTTGGGCATTAAAGGCGCTCGACAATTGGCAGGGTTTGGAGCTTGAAACCTTTGCCGGTCCGGAAGCTCAAGTCGCGGCCCTTGCTGATGACATAGCTTATAACAATCATGATATTGATGATGGATTACGCGCCGGACTATTGAGTGTGGAAGAAGTTGAGCAAGTTCCTTTACTGGGAGAAGCCTTCGCAGATGTCCGAAAACGCTATCCGGGTATTTCAGAGGACAGAATGATTCATGAGGCAGTTAGAGACCTAATCGGGTATATGGTCTCAGATGTGCTTGCTGAAACAAGGGCGAGACTGGCGGAATACAACCCGCAAAGCGCACAGGATATCCGGGAACTTGATCGGCCTGTGGTGGCTTTTTCTGATGAATTCCGAGCCAAAGAAGCACCGCTCCGCAAGTTTCTATACGAAAACTTGTATCGTCACTACAAAGTGAACCGTATGATGGGGCAAGCCAGCCGCGTCGTTTCTGAGCTCTTTGAGTTATTCATAAATGACCCTGATATTCTGCCAACAGAACTGCGTCGACAATGTAATGGCTCGCATACGCCTGAAACAGCCCGGATAATTTGTGATCATATTGCGGGCATGACAGATAGTTTTGCTATCGCCGAGCACCGTAAGCTTTTCACGGCTGCAGGTTATCTTTCGACCTATTAGGGCTCGATTTCTTTCTTTAACTAAAATTAATTCAGTGTTTGACCTCAATCTGGAGAGGTTCCACTTGCAATTAATTGCGCGACTTCCCATTAACGCCCGATAAGGGAATGATTCCGACTTGACATCTCGCCTGTAAATTGAATCTGAGCCTACAGATTTAAGAGCAATATTTTAAAGTTCGGAACACGTGAAATCAAAGGCCTAAAATGTTTTCGTCACTACTCGGCGCATTTTCATCTGATATTGCTATCGATCTTGGTACAGCCAACACGCTGATTTATGCCAAGGGACGCGATGTTGTTCTAAACGAACCGTCTGTGGTTGCTTTTTCGATTCGAAATGGCCGCAAGGTGGTGCATGCTGTAGGCGATGAGGCTCGAAACATGCTGGGCCGGACGCCGGGCCATATCGAAGCTATCCGCCCCATGAAAGATGGTGTGATTGCCGATTTCGAAGTGGCCGAAGAAATGATTGGTCATTTTATTCGCAAAGTGAATAAAGGCGGCCTGATTCGTCGGCGTCCGCATGTCGTCATTTGCGTACCGTCTGGCGCGACGGCTGTGGAACGTCGTGCCATTCACCAGTCAGCCGAGCAGGCTGGGGCGAAACGAGTCTATTTGATTGAAGAACCAATGGCTGCAGCGCTTGGTGCGGGTCTTCCTATCCACGAGCCATCTGGCTCCATGGTTGTCGACATTGGCGGCGGTACAACCGAAGTTGCGGTTCTGTCTTTGGACGGGATTGTGTACTCACGTTCTGTTCGTGTGGGCGGCGATAAAATGGATGATGCAATCATTCAATATGTCCGCCGGACAACCAACCTCCTTCTTGGTGAAATGTCTGCTGAACGCGTGAAAAAAGAAATTGGTTCTGCGACAATGCCGGCTGACAATGAAGGTATGACTGTTCAAATCAAGGGCCGTGATTTGATGAACGGCGTTCCGCGGGAAATCCGCGTGACCGAAGCGATGATTGCGGAAAGCCTGGCTGAGCCTGTAGAACAGATTGTAGAAGCTGTTAAAATGGCACTCGAATCTACGCCTCCTGAGCTAGCGGCTGATATTGTTGACAAAGGTATCATGCTAACTGGCGGCGGGGCGTTGCTACGAAATCTGGATACGGAATTGCGATCCCGGACAGGGCTGCCGGTTTCGATAGCGGATGATCCGCTCTCCTGTGTGGTTAGAGGCTCCGGTACAGTCGTTGAGAATTTGAAAAAATGGAAGAGCGTACTGTCCAGCGGAGTCTAGTACATCAAAATCCCGGCAATGGGATAAGAGGAAAGGAGGCGGGCAATGCCTCGCACATCCTATTCTCATTTTGACAGCCATGACAGCGGCGCTGTCTATTGGGTGCTCCTTGTCGGCATTATTATCTCTATCACATTGATGGCAACTCAGGGACGGGACGCGCGTCTACGCCAAGCTGTCCAATCCCAATCTGATGCGGTTGTGTCCCCTCTAACCGCTCTTGTGTCTCAACCCATTCGGGCAACAGAAAACTTCTTTTATTCGCTAGCTGACCGTCAAAGGGCGTTTGAAGAAAACAAAGCCCTTCGGGTAGAATTACTGGAACTTCGCGAAAAAATTGCGGGGTACGCTGTTATCGAAACCAAGATGCAACAATATGAGAAAATATTGGGCGCGAAAACTCGCACGGAGATCCCGCTTCGAAAACTCGTTGCTCGGGCCGTCAATGACTTGAAAGGGCCATTTGTACGGGCGCTTCTGCTCAATGTTGGGCAAAAAGACGGCGTAGAGGTTGGGCAGGCGGTGATGGCGCCCGAGGGACTTGTCGGGCATGTCATTCTAGTCGGATCAGATTCTTCCCGGGTCTTACGACTAGATGATTTGAACAGCCGTATTCCCGTCATGAGTGAACGCAGTCAGGCCGTCGCTGTTCTGGCGGGCGATAATACAGACTTTCCGAAGCTTTTATTTATTGATGTCGGTATGGACTGGCAGGTTGGTGATTTGATTTTGACGTCAGGCGATGACGGTCGTTTGCCGCGAGGACTCGTTGTCGGAAAAGTGGTTGAAACGTCGGATGGGGAATTAAAGGCGGAACTGTCCGGGCTAAACAAACCGCTAGACTGGATTTGGGTCGCTTTGTTTTCGCCGATAGAAACACCGGTTGCCGTCCAGAGCCCTGTTGTTGAATTGGACGAAGCTGAGGTGCTGGCTTTGGAAAGGAGCCAGGCTGAGGAAACTGATACTTCTGAGGCGTCACAAACCCAGCCGTCCGAGGCTACGAAGCCAGAGGGAGCGAATCCGTGACGTTTCTGGGTTCGCAATCCGGCCTTCGCCAGGGTCAATTTTTTCAGGCTCTCTTCGCGGCGCTATTGCTAACGCTTGTGGGAACTTTGAACGTCAATATTATGAAGCTTAATATTTCCCTGTCATGGCTGCCGCTGTTAGTTATCGCTCTTTGGCCGCATGGCGCTCCGCCAATCCGCTCCGTTATCGCTATATTTTTTCTCGGTCTTGCTCAGGACTGGCTTCATATGGGTGTTCCGGGTCAATGGGCTCTGTCTTATCTCCTTTTTATATTTTTATTCCGTCCCTTTGAAAGGTTGAGACCTCTAACCTTCGGTAAAGGATTGCGACTCTGGGTAGGGGCGATGACAATCGCGGCTCTCGTATTGACTTTGAGCGGCCGAATTATTTTCAAAGATTGGCCATATTGGGGAGCCATTTTACAGCCCGCGCTGTTGGCGACCCTTGCCTTTCCCCTGTTTTGGATTTTACGAAATAGAATGCAATCCTGGTTTAGTCGAAAGGAAGAGGCGCTATAATGGCGCGTAAGTCCAAACTCGCACATAAAGATAGCGCCGCCGAACAGGCGGAGTCCGAAGCTGTCTTAACGCGCCGCACTTTATTTTTGGGCGCCGGCGGTCTCGCTATGTTTGGTGTCCTGGGCGCTAGGCTTTATGATCTGCAGGTTCGCAAGGCGGAAAACTATATTGCCCTCTCGGAAAACAATCGTTTCAATTATAATATCATTCTGCCGAGCCGTGGCCGTATTTTGGACCGCTATAGCGAGCCACTGGCAGTCAACGAGCCGAACTACAGAGTGGTGCTAATACCTGAACGGTCGCATGATGTTGATAACGTTTTAAAACATGTTGGGGAGGTAATTGAACTCGATCCCAAAAACTTGAAACGCATTCACCAGGATATTAAAAATAACCCAAGGTTTGTTCCGATTACCATTCAAGACAATATCGACTGGAAGGCGTTCGCGGCATTGAACATGCGAATGCATGACCTTCCGGGTATCGTTCCGGAAGTGGCAGAAGGCCGGGCTTATCCGAATGAGGGAATTTTTGCCCATACATTAGGCTATATTGGCCGCGCCGGCGAAAAAGACGTTGCCGATGATAAAGACCCATTGCTCCGCCAGCCAACTTTCCGGATCGGTAAGACGGGCGTAGAGGCTGCCGTTGAGAAACAGTTGCGTGGGGCGTCGGGAAAACTGAAAGTCGAAGTGAATGCTGTAGGACGAATTGTCAGGGAATGGCCTGACCCCAAAGAGGCAGCAACGCCTGGAGATGATGTATACCTAACATTGGATGCCCAACTTCAAAAATTCTCCGCCGATCAGTTTCAAGATGACTCCGGCGGAATTTCCGTAATGGATTGTATGACCGGAGAATTACGGACCCTTTTATCCATGCCCAGCTTTGATGGAAATTTGTTCGTGAACGGGCTGACCCAAGCGGATATGGACCGCATGAATAGCGATCCAAAACGTCCGCAATTCAACAAGGTTATAGGCGGCGGATATCCGCCTGCTTCGACGTTCAAAATGGCGGTCATGCTCGCGGCGTTGGAAAGCGGATTGATCAACCCGAACAAGCCCGTTTTTTGCGTCGGGAAAATGCGACTTGGAAACCGGAATTTCCATTGTTGGAAAAGACAAGGTCACGGCGCTATGAACATGCGAGATGGTCTGAAACATTCCTGTGACAGCTATTTCTACGAGATATCACAAATTATCGGGATTGACCGCATTGCAGATATGGCGCGCCGTCTTGGTCTTGGTCAAACTTATGACATCGGGATAAGCGGGAGTAATTCAGGAATTGTTCCGGACGGAGCATGGAAACAGGCCCGTCTGGGCTCGGGTTGGCGGATGGGCGACACGCTGAATGCTTCAATTGGGCAGGGCTTTGTTTTGGCCACACCTTTACAGCTGTCCGTTATGGCGGCTCGATTGGCAAATGCACAACTCGCTTTGGAACCCTCACTTATAATTGGGCAGGGCATACCGTCTTTCGGGGCTCTCGACATTGATCCCGCTAATTTGGCCTTTGTCAGAGAAGCTATGCACGCCGTTTGCGAGGAACCGGGCGGAACCGCCTATCGGTATGATAGTCTTAAATTAGGCGGAATAGAAATGGCCGGCAAGACGGGGACAGGTCAGGTGAGGGGGATCTCAGCCAGTGAACGCGCATCTGGTGTGCGGAAGAACAACGTTGTTCCTTGGGAACTTCGAGATCACTCTATTTTTGTGGGGTTTGCTCCATATGAAAAACCCCGCTTTGCCGTTGCGACAATTGTTGAGCATGGCGGATCGGGTGCGGGACGAGCCGCAGACATTACGCGGAACGTGCTTTCGGAAGCCCTTCGTAGAGATGGTATGGGCCCCAAGCCTCAGAAGGAGGCGGCGGCGCTCTAAATGGTTGGTCTTTTCCCCATCGACACAACTAATTTGAGCCTGCGGGCCAAACTCTATGAGCTGAACTGGCTTCTCCCAGTGTTGATCGCCATAATAGGGGCTGTCGGGGTGGCGATGATCTTTGCTGCAACAGACGGAGTCTGGACGCAAGGCGCTGCGCAGCACGCCATCAGGATTGGACTCGCGGGAGTGCTTCTTCTGGTCATTGCGCTTATAGATATAAAAGTCTGGTATACCCTCTCTTATCCCGCTTATTTTGGCGCGCTCATCCTCTTAATCGGTGTTGAGTTTATGGGGGTCAGCGTCAACGGATCCCAACGTTGGCTCGATCTAGGCATTATGAGAATTCAGCCTTCGGAAATTATGAAGCTAGCGATTGTTATGGCTCTGGCGCGCTATTACCATGATCTCTCTCGCTGGCGGGTCTCACATATTTCCGGCCTAACCGGAGCGCTTTTACTCATTGCCGTCCCAATGGTTCTTATTCTTCATCAGCCTGATTTGGGGACGACCTTGCTACTCGGCGCAACGGGCGTGGCTATCGTGTTTTTAGCGGGTGTGAGCTGGCGCGTGATCGGGTTTGCGTCTTTAATCATGGCGGTCGGTTTGCCGATATTTTTTCGATTTGGATTGAAGGAATATCAGCGAGACAGAATCTGGACTTTTCTTGATCCTTCACGGGATCCAAGCGGGGCAAGCTATCATATCACCCAGTCCAAAATAGCGCTGGGGAGCGGCGGGATATCAGGTAAGGGTTTTATGCATGGCACGCAAAGGCAAGGGGATTATGTTCCTGAGAATCGAACCGACTTTGTTTTTACCGTAATAGGAGAAGAGTTCGGTCTCATTGGAAGCCTAATGACGATCGCGCTTTATATAGCCGTCATCGGCCTGTGCATTTACCTGGCCATGAAATGTAAATCCAGTTTCGCAAAGTTATTGATATTAGGGCTTACGACGACTTTCACGCTCTATATTTTCATAAATCTCGGTATGGTAATGGGGCTGCTTCCGGTTGTCGGTGTGCCGCTTCCGCTGATTTCATATGGAGGAACCGTTGTCATGGCCGTAATGGCAGGCTTTGGTTTGATTTTGTCAGCTCATCTCCATCGAAATAGCGAATTGCCCCGCAGTCGACTTTGATAATCTCGTATTTACCTGACTGTTTTTAGTGTGAAAAATGAGAATCGAGCCTCTTCTTTCGCGCTCTTCGCTTGACCACAGGACGGATTTCCTTAATCACAGCACAATACTTGAATGCGCTCATAAGAAGCGACATCAAAGGGAACACAGAAGGGATTTCAAATGGCTTCAATTGCGGCTCCGGGCAAGGCTCAGTGGTCTTCACGTTTTGCATTCATCATGGCGGCCGTTGGGTCTTCAGTCGGCCTTGGAAATCTTTGGCGATTTTCTTCTGAAGCCGGTACGAATGGAGGCGGCGCTTTCATTCTCATTTATCTTCTCGCCGTAATTTTCGTGTGTATTCCGGTATTGATGAGCGAATATATGGTTGGCCGTTCAGGGAATGTGGCTAACGCCGTTGGGTCTGTGGACGATGTCGCACAGCGTTCCGGCCGTAGCCGTAACTGGCGCGGCGCAGGCTGGGTCGGCATGTTGGCCGGCTTCTTTATCGTGACATTTTACTGTGTGATTGCAGGCTGGGTGTTGAGGTATATTTTCTTCTTTCTCCTGAATGATTTCGCTGGAATGACGCCCGATGAAGTGTCTGATCGGTTTATCGAGTTTATCAGTAACCCCATAGCTGTTTTACCATGGTTTTTAGCGTTTGCGCTTATCACCACATGGCTTGTTAGTCGCGGAGTTAACAAGGGAATTGAATGGGCCGCGAAAATGCTCATGCCGGCCTTTTTCATCCTTTTGGCGTGTTTGGCTGTTTTCGCGCTAGTTACCAATCTAAGCGATGGAGGCACAGCAGCTGCTCTTGAGTTCCTTTATGTCCCTGATTGGAATGAAATGATGACAAAAAACCCTGAAATTTCTGCTGTCTCCAATGTCGGAAGCGTTGCCAATGCCGCGCTTGGGCAAGCCTTTTTCTCGGTTAGTGTAGGTAGTGCGATCATGATAACTTACGGGTCCTATATACCAAACGACGTCTCTCTGCCTAAAGCGGCCGCCACAGTTGCAATAATGGACTCAATGGTCGCCTTGATTGCCGGCCTCGCTATTTTTCCGATCGTATTTGGTTCGGGGTTATCAGAAAGTGTTGGTCCAGCATTGCTCTTCATCACCCTTCCAAATGCATTTGAAGCTATGGGCATAATTGGGCCTGTCGTTGGGGCGGCGTTCTTCTTCTTGGCCTTCTTTGCCGCAATTACTTCTTCGGTCTCCTTATTGGAGCCATCGGCTGCCTATACGAGTGAGAAGTTTAATATTTCCAAGTCCAAAGCCGCGTGGATTGTTGGCGGCCTTATGATAGTCATAGGATTGTTCTCAGTCTTCGGCGTAGGTGAAGGCGGTGCAACACCGTCTCTCAACGCTATTGACGGGTTCACAAGTAAAGTCATGCTTCCACTTGCGGGCTTCCTGATCATTCTCTTCGTGGGCTGGAGAATGGACTCAAGACTTGTTCATGAACAAATCAAGGGCGAAGGCGAGAAGCTTGGGAAGGTCATATTCTTCCTTTGCCGCTGGGTCGCCCCGATTTTTGTGGGCGCTGTAATGGTCACCTCAATCATGTCCTACATTCGAAGCTTTACAGGTTAATTCTTGGAAGGACTGTTATTTATTTATTGCAGCGGCGTTCTCGGCGCCGTATGCAATTCTTAATAGTTTTCTGGGCATAGATAGGCAAATATATCCCAGGCATACTGTTAAGCGTGGGGCGACAGAAATTGAAATCAGCACAAATGTGCTGGGGATATTGGGACCTCTATATGCGCGATTTCTCTTCGCATAAATCTATAGCACTTCGCGCCTTAGCAGTTTCAACGTGTGTGATGGTTTCCGCGTGTGCCACGGTTGATATGACGGATATGGCTTCTGCTAGTGCCGGAAAAGAGACACGGTCTATAGATGTAAATGTGGTCGAACGAGCTGCTGCTAAACTATATTCTGTTTTCACTAATCGCGGGTTTGTTGCAAAAGACTCACGCAGTAAAATGCGCTCAGCGGCGCAAACCCTTTTAAAGGGTTTGGAAAATAAGCCCCTCAATGAGGACATAAATTACGCGAAGTCCGTCGTCTCTCTTGAGGCTCTGGAAGCTGATATGGCGATGGCCAGAGGTTATGTTGACCAAACCAGACAAGCCGCAGAGATATATCTGGCCATGGCGCCCGGCGAAACCTCCTTACGAAAAGAGTTGGTCAGTTTGGAAAAATCCTTGATCGCTTCGAATGAAGCCCAGGAAACCTTTGCACAAGCGCTAAGCCTGAAAAATCAAGGAAATGAAAACGCTGAATATCTGCAGTTTTCAGCTAGTGTAGACTTCTTACGCCAGGCGACGGATGCATTTGGAGACAGAGTTCGATCAGACGCGATGGCAGAGGAACAAAACGCTATTGGTTAGGTGGCTCCTCCAGCGGCACTTAACAGTCACCTTAGTCCGAAGTTTAGCCCCAGAGCTCACGGGGCGGCGGTAAAACCTTTGAGCCTTGATACGTCAGGCCGATTTTGCAATCTTCCGCTAAAAGAAGCGGTCCGTCCAAGTCTAGGACATCTGCATAACTTTCTAATATCAACATAGGCGCCATCGCGAGAGACGAGCCGACCATACATCCTGCCATGATCTGAAAGTCCATCTGTTTAGCTAGCTGCATTAAGCTTAAGGCCGCGGTGAGACCTCCGCACTTATCCAGTTTTACATTTATCGCCCGATAACCTTGGCGATGGAGTTTTTCCAAGTCTGAAATCGATATTTCTTTTTGGCTATGAAGGCTTTCGTCCGCGCAGACCACCGGGAAAGAAGAAAACGGCGGGGATATACTGATCGCGGAAGAAATAGGCTGCTCTAGCATCAAAATAGCTTCATTCGGAATGGCTTGGGTGAGGGCGTCTACTTCGCTTCGACTCATGCCCTCATTTGCGTCAATGATGAGTGAGGCGTCAGGACGGGAGTCCAGTACCGCCTGAACACATTCTACCGCGCCCTGTCCGTCCACTTTGACCTTTAAGATGGGGTAATCCCTGGCCTCGCGGGCGGCGGCGGCCGTCTCGGACGGAGTTTGTAGAGAGAGCGTGTAAGCTGTGGTGCGCGGCTTTGGTTTTGGGATTTTCAATAGATCACTGACGGTTTGTCCAGACTGCTTGGACTTCAGGTCCCATAAAGCGCAGTCAACCGCATTTCGCGCTGGACCAGGCGGTATAAGTCCTTGAAGTTCTTCGGTATCTAAACCGGCTTCAATTTGATCTCTGAGACACTCAATCTGCTGAATCACGCTCCCCACGGTGTCGCCATAACGGTCATAAGGGCGGCATTCCGCGCGCCCAACCTGACTGCCTTCAGTTAGCTCCACCCAAACTGTCGGTATCATTGTCAGGCTAGAGCGCGAAATGGTAAACGCGCCTTTCACAGGCCAAGACATTTCTCTCACATATAATTGCCGCAAAATGGAACCTTTGCTTGACGGGGGCGCCGCTTGTTTGCACCTTGTTTCGGATGTCTGAAACTGAACAATACACACTTACAGAGCAGGGCCAAACACTGCTTGTTAAAGCACGCGGTGCTTGGACGTTTGAAAACGCCAAAAAGCTGTATGAGAGCCTGTCCGTTCGATCGCCTTCAAAAGACTTTAAAGACATTCGATATGACTTCTCAGAGATGACAGAGCTCGACACGTCGGGCGCCTATCTTTTGGCTAGGTTTTTGGAGGGTCAAGAAGATGAAAGGCTGAGCTGGCAAATTGATAAGGGCACGAAGGGCCAGTTGACCTTGATGAAGGCAGCTTGTGAAGCTATTCGCGGCGCTCCGCCGCATCAGACGCGTCAGTGGTATGACACCTTGATACGTCTTGGCGTCGCGACAGAACGATTTGGCAAAGAGGTCTGGGAAACGTTAGCGTTTATCGGACATTTTTTCTCTGTCATGGCTCGGCTTTCTTTAACCCCTTATAAAATTCGCTGGAAATCTGTTGTTGCACTGATCGAAGAGATAGGGCTGGACGCGGCCCCAATCGTGATGGTGCTGAGCTTCTTTATTGGTGCCGTTATTGCTTATATGGGGGCGAATTTGCTCGCATCTTTTGGAGCAAGTGTTTTTATGGTTGATTTGGTGGGTTTCTCGGTGCTTCGGGAGCTCGCACCCATTATTACTGCCATATTGCTCGCGGGACGATCAGACTCGGCTTTCACGGCGCAAATTGGGGCCATGAAAATGCGTCAGGAAATTGACGCTATGACGGTCATAGGTCTTGATACTTATGAAACCCTCGTCGTGCCCAGAGCAATTGCCTGTGTAGTTGCGACCCCTATTCTGACCTTTTTAGCTATGATGAGCGGTATTTTCGGAGGAATGCTTGTCGCCTGGACTGGCGGAACCGATATATCGCCTATAATGTTTATGGGCAGGTTTCGCGAGGCCATTGATTTAACGCAATTCGGAGTAGGGCTCGTGAAAACGCCGATTTTTGGGCTCATCATTGCTATAATCGGATGCCGTCAGGGACTGGCTGTCACGGGTAGTGTTGAGTCTTTGGGCGCTAGAACGACGACCAGCGTGGTTCAGGCGATTTTCGCTGTGATCGCCGTGGACGCCATGTTTGCAATTCTATTTTACCAGTTGGGTGTTTAATGAAGACGCAAATTGACACGCAAGCCCCGCCCATGGAGGCGAGGGGAATACTGACCCAGTTCGGAACGAACGTCATTCACGAGAACCTCGACTTCCGTATCAACCGCGGCGAAATTGTCGGATTGGTCGGCGGTTCTGGAACGGGTAAATCTGTTCTCATGAATACGATGTTGGGTCTGAAAGAACCTGAAGGCGGGGTCGTCAGATATTTTGGACAAGACCGGAAAGACCTGACCTCGGAAGACCGAAGAGCCATCAATAATGAGATAGGCGTTTTGTTTCAGGGAGGGGCGCTTTTTTCGTCATTATCCGTACGGCAGAATATTATTGTCCCAATGCGCGAGCATACTGACCTTTCAGAGGAGTTCATGTTGGAACTCGCCGACATGAAAATACATATGGTTGGTCTCCCGCCAGAAGCCGCTAAGCTTTACCCATCTGATCTGTCAGGGGGCATGAGAAAGAGGGCTGGTTTGGCACGTTCCCTCGCCCTTGATCCGTCCCTTCTATTCTTGGACGAGCCGACGGCAGGATTGGATCCGATAGGGGCGCATGCCTTTGATGAGCTTATACTGGGCCTTAGAGACGCGATGAATTTGACAGTTCTGATGGTCACACATGATTTGGACAGCCTTTATGCGATCTGTGACCGTGTGGCAGTTTTGGTTGATAAACATATTGCGATTGCCGATAAGCTGGAAGAGGTTCAACGATACGACCATCCTTGGGTGAAGGAATATTTCGGCGGACCCCGTTCCCGCGCAGCAATGGCGGCAGGCGGTAAATCAATAATGAAAGCGGCTGACTGAATATGGAAAATAAAGCCCATTACGCTCTGATTGGACTTTTTGTTCTGCTCTCCATGGTGGCCGCTTTGGCGTTTATGGCTTGGCTTTCAAATGCGCAATTTGACCAAAAGTTTGACGAATATGAAGTCAGTTTTAGCGGCCCTGTCCGGGGGTTGTCTCAGGGTAGTGAAGTCCGGTTTAACGGGCTTAAGGTCGGGGAAGTTCTCGGCTTGCGACTTGATCCAAAGGATACAAATACCGTTCTCGCGGAAATACAAGTGATCGCGGATACACCCGTCGATACGAAAAGTTATGCTAGGCTTGAACCCCTAGGTTTAACGGGATTGAGCTATATTCAAATATTCTCAGGGGGGGAGGAGTTCCCGCTACTGAAGGACCTGCCAGGAAAAGGCCCAAAACGGATTGAAGGCCAAATGAGCCAGTTAGACACATTTCTAGATGGGGGTGGGTCTGTCATTGAAAGTGCGGGGCGGGCTCTGAATGCGGTCAACGTTGTGCTTTCGGAAGACGCTGTTGAAGACTTTCATCAAATACTCGAAAACATCCAGGAAATCACGGCAGGGCTGGAAACATCTGAGCTTGATATGGAGCAGATCAACGGGATGTTCGCCTCAATCACGAATGCTGCCGACAGAATTGCAATCGCGGCAGATGGAGTGACGGAGACATCGGCCTCTATTAATGGCGTGGTCGATGAGGATATTAAACAGCTAATAGCTCGCGCTGAGACAAGTTTCGACAATCTCGATACAGCGCTTGCCTCATACGATACCTTGGCGGTTGAAGGAAATGAACTGATCGTGGATGCGCGGGATGCAATTAATCGGCTTTCAAATTCCGGTCTGACAGATTTGGAGGAAACAGTCGACGCTATTCGCCGTCTTGTTGAAACCCTTGGACGCGTTGCCGATGGTCTGGAACAGAACCCGTCCCAATTCATTGTTGGGTCAGAGCGTGAAACAGTGGATATTCCTCAATGATAAATTCTCTTAGATATTCAGCCTCAGCGATCCTTGGACTCTCTGCGGCCGCGCTTCTCGGCGCATGTTCCATACTGCCTGAACCCGCTCCTGCTGATACGATTTACCGCTTGTCATCGACAGCTGAGGCCGTCGCAAATAATATAGATGCAGAGGTTATTCGAATTGACCGGCCGAGCGCGCCTATCATTTTCCAGAACAGGGATGTGGTCGTCTCTCCTGACGGGCAGCGTTTGGCCTCGGCTTCCCAGGCAAAGTGGTCAGAGATTACGCCGATCCTTGTACAAAACGCTTTTGTTGAAATTCTTGCCGCGAGGCCGGATGTTATTGGCGTTTTGCCATCTTCGGGCGCCAGAACAGACACGCGTGTTCAGCTATTTATTAAGAATTTTGAAGCCCAATTCGACAGAGGGCAAAGTTCAGCCCCGAAAGCGGTAGTTCGGTATTCGGCAACGTTCGCCAATGCGTCAGACAGGTCCTTGATCGGAACTTATGAGGTAATGAAAACCCAAAGAGCGGAAGCTGCGTCCGTCTCGTCCATCGTACAGGCTATTTCCACGGCTAATCGAGAGGCATTGTCAGATATATCAGATTGGTTGGTCTCAGAATCGCAAAAGTATAGTGAAGCTGAACAATAGTTTGGTTTAAGCGCCTCAAATGAGTTTAGCCCTATAACGGCTCTTCCCCTCGCGCAGCCCTTCGGCGTCGCCACCAGATAATTCCTCCAAATATGGCGAGGAAGGTGAGGGCGGAAACGGGCAATATTACTTCAAGCTTATCCCCGACCGCTTTGCCGAGGTAATGGCAGAGCGTAAAAATCACGATCGTGTATAATGTTGCTGAAAAGGCAATATAGAGACTATACCTGGCATAGGAGACGTTGAAATATCCGCAGGCGACATAAGCCGGAACCCGCGCCAATGGCAGAAAGCGGGCGCCGAGCAAGGTCACAAAAAGGTGGCGCTGCACTTTGTCCTGCAAATTGGCGACATGCTTCTTTTCAGCAAAAGCTCTCGCATGGGGATTTTTCAATGCCGCCCAGCCAATCCAGTATTTCCAGACGTCCGAAAGAATCAATCCGATCAGAATAACAAAGAAAATAGTGGGGAAGTGCTGGGGTTTCGACGCTGACAAAGTTGCGGCGGCTAAAACTGCGGCGTCTTCTTGCACAAAGGGACCCGCCGCGATGCCAAGGTATAATAGCCAGCTAGGTTCCATGCAAAACAGTCTTTAAATTAGAGGGATTTAGAAAAGGTTTGAACGTTGTTGCTTCTAACGCTGAAAATAAGCTGGTTTCAAGCATAAGCTGCCATTGCAAGATAAGAGTCTCCGTGACATAAGGCGCGAAATTTTAACCCCTGACCCGGGGCGGCGAAGCTATGTGCCTTATGGCCAGCAGACCCGCACCGACATTGACACAGGATGGATGTCCGTCATGCAAATCAAAGAAGTAAAAACCGAAGGCCTGAGCTACACCTATGCGGTGACAGTTCCTAAAGAGGACCTTTCCGCCAAGCTGGATGCCAAAATCAAGGAAATGCAGCCGCAAGTCTCTCTCAAGGGCTTTCGTCCCGGTAAAGTGCCGACCTCCCACATCAGAAAGATGTTCGGTCAGTCCATCATGAAAGACATCGTTGAAGAGACCGTCAATGAAACATCTCAAAAAGCGATCAATGACAATAAAATTCGCCCGGCCGGACAGCCGAAAATAGACCTTCGCGCGAACGGCGAAGACGTCACAAAAGGCAAAGCGGATTTGGAATATCAGCTGACCGTTGAATCGATTCCTGATTTTGAGCCGGTTGACCCGTCAACATTGAAGTTTACCCGCCTGAAATATGAAGCCAGTGACGCCGATATGGAAGAGCGTCTAGCCGAGTTGGGCAAAGGTCAGAAGACTTACAAGAAAAAAGCCAAAACAGCCAAAGCCAAAAAAGACGATGCGGTCTTAATCGATTTTGTTGGCACGATTGACGGCGAAGCCTTTGACGGCGGCGCAATGGAAGGTCATCAATTGGTTATCGGGTCGGGCAGTTTTATTCCTGGTTTTGAAGAGCAGCTTATCGGCGCCAAAGCAGGTGACGAACTAGACGTTAAAGTCACGTTCCCGGAAGAGTATCAAGCCGCCGATTTGGCAGGTAAAGAAGCTGTCTTCGCGACAAAAGTCCACGAAGTCCAAGGCGCGAAAGATGCCGAAATTGACGATGATTTTGCGAAGAACTTTGGTCTGGATGATCTGGACGCGCTTAAAGAAGCCGTCAAAAAACAGTACGAATCTGAATTGGACATGCAGTCCCGCATGAAGCTCAAGCGCGCCATTCTTGACGAGCTTGACAAGAAGCACAGCTTTGACCTTCCGCCAAACATGGTGGAAGCCGAGTTCGAAAACATTTGGAATCAAGTGAAGGCCGAGAAAGAGGCCGGACAGCTTGACGAAGATGACGCCAAGAAGTCTGATAAGGAACTTGAAAAAGATTACCGTAAAATCGCGGAACGCCGCGTGCGCTTAGGTCTGGTTCTGGCTGAAATGGGCCAGAAAGCCGAAGTTCAAATTACCAATGAGGAACTTCAGCAAGCTATGATCGCTGAAGCGCGTCAGTATCCGGGCCAAGAACAGCAAGTCGTTGAGTTTTATCAGAAAAACCCGAACGCGATTGCGCAGCTTCGTGCGCCCATCTATGAAGAAAAAGTTGTCGATCTGATCATCGACAAAGCCGAAGTTAAAGACAAAAAAGTCGATAAGGACGAGCTCTTCAAAGAAGACGACATGATCTAGTTGACTATCCCGGAAAACTCATGTGCAACATGAGTGATAAGGATAAAAGCAAACCCGGCCTCAAGGTCGGGTTTTTTGTTGGGAGGCGTAGGCTTTTCAAAAACGAGGGGGCGTCCGTAACTTCCGAGACGACCAAACTCAGTAATCAATCGAATGCAATGAAGCGACGAAACCGTCCAGCATAAGACGGCCCGCATCAATGTAGATGGGATCGAGGGAGGCATGAGGGCGAAGAAGGGCGGAAATCATTCTCACTGCAAGAGGCTGAATGTAGCTGGTCTAGGTAATGGGGATGCTTTTTAAGGCAACAAAAGGGTTGCAACGAGTTCAAAACCTTTTGCGCTTCCTGTTTGAACAATATGGCCCCCAAATTGAGAAACAGACGCCTTTATCAACCGCGCGCCAATGCCGTGGGATTTTTGAGCATCTCCGGGGATAGGTTCTACGCGCATCTGCTCGGCGACATTGTTCTTACAAGTGAGGGTTAGCTCTTTTCCTTTTAAGGAAAGGCTATAGTTTATTTGGGCGCCGCCATCATCGATGTTTCCGTGTTTTACTGTATTCGCTGCGAATTCATTCACGATTAGACCAATTGTACTCGCAACTTTTGGCGGAACTGTACAGGCTGGCGAGTTTGCTTTCACTAAAACTGAAGTCGGCAATGACGCGTCGAGATGACCCGCAAGCATTGGAATGTAATCTTTCAGATCTACGCCGCCCGCTTCTTTGGAGAGGTAGATAGACTGATGAACGGCGGAAACGGCATCCAGTTGACGACGCAAAGCATCAAATGCAGCGTCCGCATCACCGGTTCTTCTCGCTTCTGATTTATACAGTCCTATCGCACTGGCGATGGAGGAGAGACTGTTTTTGACCCGGTGATCCATCTCATCGCGTAACACACTTTGACTCTGCAAGGCGCGTCTGAGGTCCAACTCTCGTGTAACTCGCCGCGCCAAAACTTTTAGCGCTTGTTGTTGATCAACGCTCAATGTGTTGGGTTTGTTGTCCAGCACACAGAGTGTTCCGATCGGCAACCCATTTTCCGCCTTGATGAGCGCGCCAGCGTAAAACCGTAATCCATCATTCGGAACGCACAATTCGTTATCTGCTGTCCTGGGATCTGAATGTGTGTCCTCGATGAGTGTGAAATCCTCTTCGAGAATAATGTGCGAGCATATTGAGGTTTCGAGAGGTGTTTCCCTCGTCCCAAGGCCAACCTCTGCTTTAAACCACTGTCTTTCAGCATCGATCAGGTTGACCACCGACATGGGAGTGCCGCATATTTTGGCAGCTAATTCAACGATATCGTCAAAATCAGCCTCTCGCGGTGAGTCGAGAATGTCATAACTATGCAGTGCGGCTAAGCGCTCGGCTTGGCGTGGGTGGGAGGAAGCTCTCATGGCCGTTTAGCTAACGTAAGATGGCGGGCGTCGCTAGCTTTTTCATGAGCTAATAGCGCGATTACAGCCGCCTGGGCGATATTCGTTCAAATATCATCGGTTTGAATCTTGATCAGAATGGAAAACAGGCAATTTTAGCGACCAATATATATTTTATGTGTCTCTGCCCTTAGCTCCAGCGGGCAGAATTTAAAAATCCTTATTGGAAGGCTGATGGAGCAATTGCGGCAGTACAGGTGCCAAGAGCCACGACAAGAGAAGCGGCTAGCTTCTTAGCAAATCGTGTTGCGGAAATTGTGAGCTCATTTGATATTCTTGGCATTGAGGGAAGCCTCTCTGTCTGTGTGCATATTTGTTTCAGCGGGGTATATCCTCGCGACCTTGTCAACCTACCGGTTTGTGGCAAAACTTGAACGGATATTGCCGCAAAGGTCCTATGAGAAAATGACGTGGCGGGTTAATGGGGGGATATCTTGTGTCCCCTTTGCGTTATAAAACGGAGATAAATTGCGGGCATTCCGCGCATTGACCCCCTTGATTAGGCGTTCTAGCGTATCAATATAATAGTCATATTTATGTCCCAGTCTGTTCTCTGAAACAGAATCATTAATCAGGAAATCCTATGTTTGATCCCATTGAACAAGCCACAAACTACCTCATCCCGACCGTTGTAGAACAGTCCAGCCGCGGTGAGCGGGCTTTTGATATTTACTCGCGTCTCTTACGGGACCGCATCATCTTTCTTTCCGGCCCCGTCGAAGACAACATGGCTGGCTCAATTACGGCGCAGCTTTTGTTTCTCGAAAGTGAAAACCCGAAAAAAGAAATCTCCATGTATATCAACTCGCCGGGCGGCGTTGTGACCGCCGGAATGGCGATCTACGATACCATGCAATATATCAAATCTCCTGTTTCGACTGTCTGTATGGGGCAGGCATGTTCCATGGGCTCATTACTCCTGGCGGCCGGTGAGCCGGATATGCGAATCGCTCTGCCCAATGCGCGCGTGATGGTGCATCAACCTTCCGGCGGTTTCCGTGGTCAGGCGTCTGACATTGAACGTCACGCCCAGGATATTTTGGCGATGAAAAAGCGCCTGAACGAAATCTACGTCAAACATACGGGCAAGAAATATGCGCTGATCGAGAAAACGCTCGACCGTGACCATTTCATGACGGCTGATGAAGCCAAGGATTTCGGCATTGTTGACCACGTTTATACTTCTCGCGGAGAGAAATAAGAGCGGTTTTCAAGACCCTATCGTCTGAAAATTTGACTGTATAAAGGCTGGGATATTTATATCTCGGCCTTTTCTTTTGACTTGAAACCTCTAGGTTTGACGTGTCCAATGAAAAAATCGCGTAGAATGTAAGGCGCGATTAAGGAAAGAGCCTTAATGTGACAGTTCAATGTCAATGAGGCACTGATTTTGCAGGGGTTTCGAAACAAGACACCCCGATATGAACGAGTACGGTTATGAGCAAAAACACAAGCGGCGAATCAAAAAACACGCTTTACTGTTCCTTCTGCGGCAAAAGCCAGCATGAGGTCAGAAAGCTAATTGCCGGGCCGACCGTGTTCATATGCGACGAATGCGTCGAACTTTGCATGGATATTATCAAGGAAGAGGGCAAAGGCTCTATTGCGAAGACGTCTGAAGGCGTCCCAACGCCGAAAGAAATTTGCGAAACACTTGATGATTACGTCATTGGACAGGAATATGCCAAGCGAGTCCTCTCCGTAGCCGTTCACAACCATTATAAACGCCTGAACCACGCCACTTCCAATCCGGAAGTTGAACTGGCCAAGTCGAATATCCTTCTGGTCGGGCCAACCGGGTGCGGTAAGACGCTCCTCGCGCAGACTTTGGCGCGTATTCTCGACGTTCCATTTACAATGGCGGATGCGACGACACTGACCGAAGCTGGTTATGTCGGCGAAGATGTTGAAAATATCATTTTGAAACTACTTCAGGCCTCTGATTACAATGTTGAACGTGCCCAGCGCGGCATTGTCTATATCGATGAGGTCGACAAGATTTCTCGCAAGTCTGACAATCCGTCCATTACCCGCGACGTGTCGGGTGAGGGCGTACAGCAGGCCTTGCTCAAGATCATGGAAGGCACAGTGGCCTCCGTTCCTCCACAAGGCGGGCGCAAACATCCGCAACAGGAATTTTTGCAGGTCGATACAACGAATATTCTTTTCGTTGTCGGCGGCGCTTTTGCCGGACTTGATAAGGTCATTACCAATCGCGGTGACAAGAAATCCATCGGCTTTGGCGGAGAGGTCAAGGAAATGGATGAACGACGTATCGGCGATATCCTGCAAGGGGTAGAGCCAGACGATCTGACGCGATTTGGTCTGATTCCTGAATTTGTGGGCCGCCTTCCGGTGATTGCGACACTAACGGATTTGGACGAAGACGCTCTGATTACGATTTTGACGCAGCCGCGTAACGCTTTGGTAAAACAGTACGAGACTTTGTTTGATATGGAGAAAGTCAAGCTGACCTTCTCTGAGGACGCGCTCAAAGCGATTGCGAAGAAAGCCTTGGCCCGGAAGACCGGCGCGCGGGGACTGCGTTCCATTATGGAGGGAATCCTTCTCGATACGATGTATGACTTGCCGTCCTATGAAGGTGTGGCAGAGGTCGTGATTAATGGCGAAGTGGTCAATGGGACGGCACAGCCGCTTATCGTCCACTCCGAAGAAGAGGCCGCTCAGGAGCAGGCGTCCTGAGCCATGAGAGCGGGGTCGGAAGATTAGTAAGATGAATTAAAACCGCTCTTTTCGAGCGGTTTTTTTGTCGGCGACACAGATGAGGGCGATGACAGCCAAGCGCAGTCAAATAAGCGTTCCGGCCTTGCATGGCCCTAAGCCACGCCCCATCTTGAGTGAAAGATAAAGCGCATAAATACGCGCTATTTGAAGGACTATTATGACTGATACCCATCTTTTACCCGTTTTACCGCTTCGCGATATCGTCGTGTTTCCGCATATGGTTGTGCCGCTCTTTGTCGGGCGCGAAAAATCCATTAATGCGCTGGAAGAGGTCATGCGTCAGGAAAAGCGTATTCTGCTTTTGACGCAGAAAGACTCTGAGGACGACGATCCGTCGAAAGATGATATTTTCGACCGCGGCTGTATTGCGAAAATCCTGCAACTTCTCAAGCTCCCTGACGGAACCGTGCGCGTACTGGTCGAGGGACAAGAGCGGGCGGCCGTTGAGGCTTTCACGGACAGTAAGGACTATCTTGAAGCCTATGCCGAAATAGTCGACACCGAAATGGATAGCGCCAGCAAAGCGAAGTCTCTCGCCAAAGAAGTGCGCGAAAAGTTTGACCTATACGGTAAACTCAACACGAAAATTGCCGAAGAAGTGGTTGGCTCTGTCACCGAGACAAAAGATCCGGCCAAGCTTTCGGATATCATTGCTGTTCATCTCAGTGCAGAGATCAAGCATAAACAGGATCTGCTCGCCGAGCCAAAAGTGACAGCTCGTCTGAAAACTATTCTGGATTTGATCGACGCCGAAGCCAGCGTGTTGAAAGTTGAAAAGAAAATCCGTGGCCGCGTGAAGCGCCAAATGGAAAAGACCCAGCGCGAATATTATCTGAACGAGCAGATGAAAGCGATCCAGTCCGAACTGGGCGATGGCGATTCGCCGAATGAAATGGCCGAGCTTCAGGAAAAAATCGAGAAGACCAAACTCTCAAAGGAGGCTCTGGAAAAAGTCACGGCCGAGATCAAAAAGCTCAAACAGATGAGCCCGATGAGCGCCGAGGCGAATGTCTCCCGCAACTATATTGACTGGATGCTGTCTGTGCCATGGGGCAAGAAAAAACGCATTCAGCGCGATCTCGACAAGGCGCAGGAAATCCTCGACGCGGATCATTATGGTCTCGAGAAAGTCAAAGAACGCATCATCGAATATCTTGCGGTTCAGTCCCGTACGAAAAAGGTCAAAGGTCCGATCCTTTGCCTTGTTGGACCGCCTGGTGTCGGCAAAACCTCTCTCGGTAAATCCGTTGCCCGCGCAACGGGGCGTGAGTTTGTGCGGGTCGCGCTAGGCGGCGTTCGCGATGAGAGCGAAATTCGCGGTCACCGCCGGACTTATATCGGCTCCATGCCGGGACGCATTATTCAGTCGATGAAAAAAGCAAAATATATCAACCCATTATTCTTGTTTGATGAAGTGGACAAAATGGGAATGGATCATCGCGGCGATCCGTCTTCTGCGCTTCTTGAGGTGCTGGATCCGGAACAGAACGACACATTTAACGACCACTATCTGGACGTGGATTATAACCTGTCGGATACAATGTTTATCACGACGGCCAATAGTCTGAATATGCCGCAACCCCTTCTCGACCGGATGGAAATCATTCGTATCCCGGGCTATACCGAGGACGAAAAAATCGAAATTGCCAAGCGCCATTTGCTGCCGGAACAGATCAAAGAGCACGGCCTGAAAGAGGATGAGTTCTCTGTTTCCGAAGATGCTCTGCGCTCCATTGTGCGTTATTATACGCGCGAGGCGGGCGTCCGAAGCCTCAAGCGGGAAGTTGCCAGACTGGCGCGGAAAACACTGAAAAAGATTGTTTCCAAAGAAGCAACTTCTGTCGATGTCACGTCAGACAATATCGGCGATCTACTCGGCGTGAAGAAATTCCGTTATGGCCGCGCCGATGAAACCGATCAGGTTGGAACCGTCACAGGACTGGCCTGGACGGAAACGGGCGGCGATATTCTCACAATTGAGGCCTTGTCCATGCCAGGTAAAGGCGGCGTCAAAATCACAGGGAATTTGAAGGACGTGATGAAAGAATCGATCTCGGCGGCCAATTCCTATGTGCAGGCGAGGGCGCCCGAGCTGGGCATCAGCCCGCGCGTCTTCCGCAGCACGGATATCCACGTCCATGTGCCGGAAGCGGCCACGCCCAAGGACGGCCCGTCAGCCG
Organism: uncultured Hyphomonadaceae bacterium; assembly: GCA_963972195.1. Lineage (GTDB taxonomy): Bacteria > Pseudomonadota > Alphaproteobacteria > Caulobacterales > Maricaulaceae > Litorimonas. The sequence continues at coordinate 44,343 of CAXATH010000008.1, forward strand.
GTATCGGCATGGTGACCGCCATGGTGAGCGTACTGACGCAAATCCCCGTGCGCAGTGATATAGCCATGACAGGTGAGGTGACCCTTCGTGGCCGCGTTCTGCCGATTGGCGGGCTTAAAGAAAAGCTGCTTGCGGCTTTACGCGGCGGGATCAAAACCGTTCTCATCCCGCAGGAAAATGAGAAAGACCTGGCCGATATTCCAGAGTCAGTAAAATCTGCCTTGGAAATTATTCCTGTCAGCCTAGTGGACGAAGTCCTCGAACATGCCCTAACGCGAGAGCCGACCAAGATTGAATGGACCGCCAGCGATAAAGCGGCGCTCGCCGGAATTATCATGGGCACACAAACCACAGACCCGGCCCTTGGCGGCGGCGCGACGCACTAGGCGTTCGTCAAATGTACTTCAGAAACCCCGTCCATGTGGCGGGGTTTTGTTTTTGGCTTGCCATTTTTTTGGCGTTCACGCAGTCGTGTCTTTCCAGTTCATATATGGGACTCTAGGGCCTCACTATCGCCGCCCACGCCGCTGATTTTGAATTAGCTGGTTATCTAAAGTGAGAGAGTTCTATGACCAAAATTTTCGCATCCATCACGGTTATCACAGCGTTGGTTTTCAGCCCGAATAGTATTGCGCAAAATGAGGAAGGCGAAATGTCCAAGCCAAGCCCAATCCCCAAAGTCATTATTTTTGACGTCAACGAAACGCTTCTGGATCTTGAAGCGATGAGAAGCTCAGTCGGGGAGGCCCTAGGCGGCCGTGACGATCTCTTGCCTTATTGGTTTTCTACAATGCTGTACTATTCCTTGGTGGACACGCTTAACGGCGAGTATCGGGATTTTGCGGAGGTCGGCGCAGGGGCGCTAATAATGGTGGCAGAAGGAGAAGGCATTGAGCTGACTTTCGAAGAAGCCAAAGCGGCCATTACGGGGCCGATCACCTCGCTCCCTCCACACAAGGACGTAAAGCCCGGATTGACCGCTCTAAAGGACCAAGGCTTTAGACTTGTTAGTCTCACCAATTCCTCAAATGCGGGTGTGGCCAAACAATTCGAAAATGCGGGACTTACAGCCTATTTTGAGCGCCGTATGAGCGTAGAGGACGTCAAAGCCTTTAAACCGGCGCCTGTCACTTATAATTGGGCTCTGGCGGAATTAGGCGTGGAGCCCGAGGAAGCTCTTATGGTTGCCGCTCATGCTTGGGACCTGGCAGGGGCAAAGGCGCAAGGACTGCAGACGGCTTTCATTGCTCGACCTGGAGCCAAACTCTATCCGAATGTCAGCCGCCCCGATTATATTGTAAGCAGCGTGACAGAGCTATCGGATGTGCTCAAGGCTGAATCCAATTCGGCATCTGAAAGCAAATAAGCGCGACTTTGGCGGACAAACTTATCGGCTTTGCAATAGAGCGTTCTAAAAACAAAAAACCCGGCCACAGGGCCGGGTTATTTTTATCTGCCATTTCAAGGGAAATGGCGCGAGTGACGGGACTCGAACCCGCGGCCTCCGGCGTGACAGGCCGGCGCTCTAACCAACTGAGCTACACCCGCTAAGATGTGAGAGGGGCTTTAGCTATCGAGACCGAATGCGTCAACGCTTGTTTTGTGTGTTTTGCAGTTATTTTCGCTTTATTCTGGATAGGGCGGTAGGGCGGCCTGTCGGGCCTTTGTCAGCCTAAAGCGAACAAGGGCATAACTCTCTTCCACACGGGTAAGAATGTCGTCTTTTTCCAGTCTATCTACCAGTAAATCCGCCCAACTTCCGCGTTTCATATGCGTGTGAATCTCAGCTACGCCAGCTTCGATCAAAAGCGCCCGACTCTCAAGACTGCCGAGCTTGATAAGTATGTTCGGTTTGCCGGGCCGAAGGACGCAAAACATTTTGTCATCCGATATTTTGAACACATGTGAGCCCATCCATTGTTCCGTCATATAGGCGCCGGGCAGGGACAGGGCGAAGTCGGATATTGCGTCAAACAAGGCCATGATTCGAATCTAAGAATTTTTTGTATAAATGTGAAGTCTTCCCTTGCGGTCACCCTATAGATTGGCCTATCTAGCCGCTCCTGAAGAGGGCGGTTAGCTCAGCTGGTAGAGCATCTCGTTTACACCGAGAGGGTCAGCGGTTCGAACCCGTTACCGCCCACCATTTTCCTTATCAATTATCGGTCCAGCTTTTAGACTGTGAGACCGTTATTGATATTGATCGTCGTTCCGTCAAATTTGGTCAATGTGAAACCATCGAAGGATTCACGATAGGTTCTGGTGTAATCCTGCAACAGACCGATCGCTTGCTGTTCTCCGACCTGAAGACCATCAACGCCGTCAGAGCGGTAATGAACACCGGCCCAGTCTCTGCCCAAGGCGATGTTATTTGCGAGTTTGTTGATCTCGCCGCCCAGCGTGAGCGTCGGACCGGTATAGGTTCGCAATTGTGACCCGTCATTGCTGCAAATGACAGGGTTCGGAAATTCCATGCTTTCTTCGAAAAATGCCTTTAGGATAGTTGTGCAAGCGCCCGCAATCGTCGCGTGTCCCGCCGGGTAGGAAGGATGAGTTGGGGAGCCTTCAGGGAAGGCCTGAGGCAAGAGGTAAGTCCCTGTATTGGCAAATACGCGCCCTACACCCTCAGACTCCAGAATCTCTGACGGCAGGTCATAAGACTTTTGCATAGTTTTTTGAAAGTGGAGTCGTCCGCCATAGGCTTCCGGGCGGACGCGGCGATGAACAAGCCATTTCTGATACCACGCCCCAGATAGTGCGAGGTTGCCCGCTTTTGCAACGAGATCCAGGACATCCGGACCTCCAAGTGTCGCAAAGGCGCCTTGGGTCGTCGAGGTATTGTAAAGGTTTCCAATATCGAAACTTCCTGGGATGCCGAGCATAATAAGCGCTGCATTCAAGTAAGATTGATATGAATAATCGATATGTACAAACTCGCCTAAACCTCTGGCATCATTGATATATCTTCGGAAGCCCTTGGTCAGGGGGGTCGGGGCGCCGCCGCGTTGAATATTAAGCCAAGCCGACTCACTCGTTACAAAATCATTGCCGATCGCCGGGGTGTCATAAGTTTGAACTATAGTCGTATTTCCGTATGGAACGTCTTGCCATAAAAACTGTGAGATATACGGGCCAACCAGATCGCCGGGCGTCTCACCTCTGAAGATTGTTTCGACATTGACCGAAGACCCTTGTTTAGGGCCGACTGTTTCAGAGAACGCATTGAGATCAGTAATAGCGGCTTGAATGAGGCTGCTGGTTTCATATTCAGCAAAGGGCACATCTCGGCACAGGGATTTCCAATATAGCTCGCCCATTTCCGCGGCAGTTTCCAATCCGGCAAAGCTTGGCGCGGGTCTCATATAGGTCTTATGCGAATCAAGACCCACAAGCTCGAAACGGAAAGCAGCTTGAGGGTTAGCGAGTTTTCGGGTTCCGCCAAGTGGAACCGATTCGAAGCGGTCATTGTCGCCGCTATCTAAAGCTTGCAGGAGCAAATCATAAGCGTTCCTGTCGACTTCGCCGAAATCGTTGTGCGGCAAGCCCTTGGAATAACTGCCTCTGAAATCGGCAAATAATCCTTCGTCCCCGTTCGTCGTTTGTGTGCCATAAGTGACGCCGGACTGGAAAGTCGCGGCCTCGTTGCGAATGCTCAAGGCTTCGTTTTGTCGGGTCATGCTATCAGCTCCAAAGATCGGGTGTACGCCGCTTCCGGGTTCAGGTGAGGGCGGAGTTTCGCCAGTTGGCAAAAGCGAAGCGATGGACGCGTCGGAAAATCCACACCCGGAAAGTCCTAAGGAGGATAATGCCGCTGCACTTTGCAAAAAATGACGTCGAGACGGTCGTCTTCGCTGTCCGTCATTTTTACAGATGTTTTGATGATGATTTTTAGACAATTTCGTCATTACGCCCCCGCTCAAAAATGGGGTTAGCGATAAAATTTAATTTTTCAAGAAAGTATTTTGACTAAAATTAATAATGCTTAAGCGCGCTGATACGGGCATTCAAAAATAGAGCTTGGAACGGGCGCGTCAGCGGAAATAGCTGGCTTGAATAGATTATGCTAAAATAGGAGACATGTGGCGGTGTTCGTCATGCTCGTGACTGTCCGGATCGTCATGCTCATCGCTGGGTTCAACGGCGACCATATTTAGTTTGGCAAATTGGAGCCCGCGCTGGGCTTGAACCGTATCGGCAAAATGTCTGACGTCTTCGGCGCGGCCCTTCATCATAATCGTTTCCATGCTGTGGTAGTGGTCGAGTCTGACAGTGGTAGAGGAGGCGACGAGGTCGTGATGTTCATGCTGAAGAGTGGAAAGCTTGTCGGCGAGAGAGCGGATGCGCTTGTCATAAACGTAGGAAAGACTCGCCACGCAAAAATCGACGGCTTTGTCATCTCTGCGCCAGTGTTCGATCGTGTTTCTCACAATGTCCCGGAGGGCCTCTGAGCGGCTGCTGTAGGCCCGTGCCTGAATCATCTCGTCAAAAGTTTCCGCGAGTTTATCATCAATGGAAATCGTAATTCGTTGCATATCGGGCCTATACCTAATGCCCTCTTATGCGCCCGCTATTGCGCAGGGTCAATTTCCTACTCAAGCGGAAACCGTCATAGGACACGTATGCATTGGAAATAAAGATTTCGCAGATTGATCAGCCTAAAGCCTCAATGATTAGACGGGTCCAATCACTGGAAGTTGGTCTCAGCAGGAAAAGCTGACTAAGCGACGCCGAGTAAGATGGCGGCCGAACTGGAAATGAGGATCGCAACAGCGCCCATGCCCATAAGTTCAACGTATGAAAGCTCATCCGCCGTCTTGATTCGGTGAGGCTTGGAGGTTTTTGCCAAAGGGATATGTAATAAATCTGTTATCATGTTGTCATAAAACTATCACATTAGCGTCGCACTTGCAATCGAAATGTGTGTTTCCTCTGTAATAAAACTGTCTTATTCCTGTAATAAAGCCCCTTGAGAGGAAAAAGTTTCAAAAATTTTGCAGGTAATTAGCAAAAAATAAACTGGAGCGCCTGCTTTCCAGATGAAATTTACCCCAGTCCGAATTTTAGGAATCAATGCCCTATTGGGGCATGTCTATGTAGTTTGGGGAATAACTGCGCCTGATGAGGCGCCCTTGAAAATAGACCGTCAGTTTTCATCCGGTCAGCTTTGTTTGAGACCTGTGCATTTTCTGTCTCTCGACAGTGCCCCTACTTTGCAACAAATCGGACAGGCTGACGTAAGCTAACAGACAAGACTTAGCGCGATTCAATCAAGTGAGGCAAAGCATGGCTATCCAGACCCAAAATCCAGCGACAGGTAAAGTTATAAAGACTTTTGAGGCTTACAGCGACGCGCAGGTCGATGACGCTATTGAAAGCTCGCTCGCGGCGCATAAAATTTTACGGGACTGGTCGTTCGAGAGGCGGGCCAAAGCTATGCTTAAAGCCGCAGATATTCTGGAAGACGAGGCCGATCGGCTTGGCGAAATCATGACATTGGAGATGGGCAAGACTCTCAAGGGCGCGAAGGTCGAGGCCAAGAAATGCGCTTGGGTCTGTCGGCATTACGCCGAAACGGCTGAGGACTATCTCGCGGATGAAATCATTGAGAGCGATGCGTCCAAATCTTATCGGAAATATTTGCCGCTCGGCCCTGTTCTCGCGGTTATGCCGTGGAATTATCCGTTCTGGCAAGTCATGCGTTTCGCCGCCCCGGCGCTTATGGCGGGGAATACGGGCCTCTTGAAACATGCGTCCAATGTGCCGCAATGCGCTCTGGCGATTGAAGATGTCTTCAAACGCGCCGGATTTCCGGACGGGGCCTTTACAGCCCTCCTCATCGGCGGCTCCAAGGTAGAACGCATCCTGCGGGATGAGAGGGTGAGGGCGGCGACCTTGACGGGGTCCGAGCCGGCGGGCGCGTCTGTCGCGTCTATCTGCGGAGAAGAAATCAAACCGACCGTCTTGGAACTTGGCGGATCTGATCCTTTTATCATCATGCCGAGCGCGGATTTAGATGAGGCTGTGAAGGTCGGCACGACGGCCCGTACCCAGAATAATGGACAGAGCTGCATCGCGGCGAAACGATTCTTTGTCCACGCGGATATCTATGACGATGTGAAGTCCCGTTTTGTCGAAGCGTTCGACGCGCTGAAAATTGGCGACCCGATGAAAGAAGAGACCGACATTGGGCCACTGGTCAATAAAGATGGCCGCGATACAATCTCAAAGCAGGTTGAAAATGCGTTCAAAGACGGAGCGAAACGCGTCACCGGAGCCGAGTCGATGGAAGGCGATGGATATTATTTCAAGCCGGGCATTATTGAAAATATTCCCGAAAGCTCCGACGCCTATCACGAAGAAATATTTGGCCCCGTCATGTTGCTGTTCAAGGTGGAAAGTTTGGACGAGGCGATAAAAATCGCCAATGCCTCGCCTTTTGGCTTGGGCTCATCCGTTTGGACCACAGACGAGGCCGAGCAGGAAGAAGCGATTCGCCGTATCGAAGCCGGAGCGACCTTCATCAATTCCATGACCGCGTCTGACCCGCGTCTTCCTTTTGGCGGGATAAAACGCTCTGGCTATGGCCGGGAATTAGCCGCAGAAGGCATTCGCGCCTTCTGCAACGTCAAAACGGTCAGTATCGCCTAGTCTGATTTGGGTTTTTTATGCTGAAGGCCGGAGCGCTGCAGCGAACAGACGAGTTCGTCCTTTTGATTATAGGCGCGGTGCTCAAACGTCACGATGCCCTGGGTCGGGCGAGATTTAGATTCGCGCAAGCCAACGATTTCTGTCTCGACATGAATCGTGTCTCCGGCAAAGAGGGGCTTCGGAAATTTGACATTGTCCATGCCCAGATTTGCGACAGCCGTTCCCATTGTCGTCTCATGCACGGATATCCCGATAACGAGGCCGAGCGTGAACAGGCTGTTGATGAGAGGTTTGCCGAATTCGGTTTCCTTTTCACAATAATCCGCGTCGAGATGAAGCTGCGCCGGATTATGCGTCATGGAGGTGAAGAGGATATTATCCGTCTCTGTTAAAGTGCGACGAATCGGGTGTTTAAATACCTGACCGACTTCAAGGTCATCAAACCACTTGCCGGCCATTATTTCGTCTCACCGAACAGTTCGCGGCCAATGAGCCAGCGGCGGATTTCAGATGTACCTGCGCCAATTTCCATCAGTTTGGCATCGCGGAGCAGGCGGCCTGTGGGATATTCGTTGATGTAACCATTCCCGCCTAGCATCTGGATACCTTCTAAAGCGATCTGCGTCGCGCGTTCAGACGCGTAAAGGACGCAGCCTGCGGCATCCTTGCGGGTGGTTTCCCCGCGATCACAGGCGGCCGCGACAGCATAGGTGTAGGCGCGCGCCGTGGAGAGCGAGACATACATATCGGCGAGCTTGCCCTGCATCAGCTGGAACTCACCAATGGCTTTGCCGAATTGTTTGCGCTCGTGGATATAAGGCAGGACCACATCCATCACGGCCTGCATAATGCCGACACCGATACCGGACAGGACAACCCGTTCATAATCCAGACCGCTCATCAATATTTCCGCGCCTTGGCCGACTTTGCCGACAACGTTTTCTTCGGAGACGAAGCAGTCTTCAAATACGAGTTCGCACGTGTCGGAACCGCGCATACCAAGCTTGTCGAGCTTCTGCGCTGTTGAGAAGCCTTCCATGTCAGGGGTAATGAGAAACGCCGTAATGCCTTTAGAGCCGCCATTCGGATCCGTTTTGGCATAGACTAAAAGCGCGTCCGCAGTCGGCGCGTTTGTAATCCACATTTTATTACCGTTAAGCAGATAGCCGCCTTGCTGCTTCTCAGCCTTGAGTTTCATAGAGACGACATCAGAGCCTGCGCCCGGCTCGCTCATGGCGAGAGAGCCAAGGTGTTCGCCGCTAATAAGTTTAGGCAGGAATTTGGCCTTTTGCTCTTCATTTGCCCAGCGGCGGATCTGGTTGATGCAGAGATTAGAATGCGCGCCATAGGACAACCCAACAGAGGCAGAGGCCCGGCTGATTTCCTCAACGGCAATGGTGTGCTCCAAATATCCAAGGCCCGTTCCGCCGTCCTCTTCGCCGACGGTAATGCCGTGCAGGCCAAGCGCGCCCATTTTGGGCCAGAGATCCCGCGGGAATTTATTTGTTGAGTCGATTTCGGCGGCCCGGGGGGCGATTTCCGCTTGCGCAAATTGATGCACGCTGTCGCGGATCATCTTGGCTTCGTCAGAAAGGCCGAATTGGAGTGTTGGGTAGTTGGTTGTCATGATATTACTTTCTTTTCTGACATTCCGGGGCGCTTTAAGCGAACCCGGAAGGTCGAGAGTTTGTGAGCCTGTCTGGCAGAGAGTAAGTTTCTCTCGACCTTCCGCATCTTCGGCTGCGCCTTCGCGCGGAATGACAGGTGTTTTTTAGTCTTCGTCTTCCAGCGTCAGCAGGACTTCGCCGTCACTTACCAAATCTCCGACGCTGAATTTCACCTCGTCAACGGTTCCGTCCCGCGGCGCTTCGAGGGTCATTTCCATTTTCATCGCTTCCATCACGATGAGCGGATCCCCCGCAGAGACGGAGTCGCCGGATTTCGCGTTCACGGCGATGATTTTGCCGGGCATAGAGGCCGTGAGGGCGTTGCCGCCCACAGCATCTGCAGCGCCTGCCGCCATGTTCTCCAATAGGTAACTCAGGCCGTCGACAAATACCACATCCCCTTTTGGCAGGGAAACACGTTTAATGTGGCTTTTGAGAGTTTGAGTTGTGGGCGTAATCCGTAAGGTCAGGTCTTCACCATTTAGAGTCCGGGTAAATGTTTCACGCGGGGGCTGATTGAGACGCCAGCCATCTGTGACGCCAAAGTCGGCACTTGTGGCTTTCGGCGCCATAGCGAAAGACAGGCTTTCCATATCTTCCTGCAAAGTGTCGTCGTGAAACAGATTGTCGGCTTCATCCGCAATAAAGTTCGTGGAAAGCTGACCGGCAATAAATCTTGGATGAGCTAAGCAATTTGCCAAGAAACGCGCATTTGTTTTGATCGGGAATACGCCCGTGCCGCGGCACATATCTTCCAGAGCCGAGATCGCATTGGTTCGTGTGTCGGCCGCTGCAATCATTTTAGCAATCATCGGGTCATAGTGAAGAGAAACTTCGCCGCCCTGTTCAACGCCTGTATCGACGCGGTTGCGGGTTGGCATATTCAAAATCGTCAGGTCGCCCACACTCGGCAGGAAATCATTGGCCGGGTCTTCGGCGTAGAGCCGCGCTTCGATCGCGTGGCCTTCCATTTTAATCTCGTCTTGCTTGGGCAGCTTTTCGCCCTGTGCGACGCGGATTTGCCATTCGACCAGATCGAGACCCGTAATCATTTCTGTCACCGGATGCTCCACCTGTAGGCGAGTGTTCATTTCCATGAACCAGAAGCCGTCTGTCTTGAGCGCGCCAGAGCCGTCCACGATAAATTCGACTGTGCCTGCTCCGACATAATTCACAGCCTTGGCCGCATCGACGGCGGCTTTCGTCATGGCGTTTCGAACGTCCTCGGTCATGCCGGGGGCAGGGGCTTCTTCGATGACTTTCTGATGGCGGCGCTGGAGAGAGCAATCGCGCTCAAACATGTGAACAACATTTCCGTGAGTGTCGCCAAAAACCTGCACCTCTATGTGACGCGGGCTCAGAATATATTTCTCGATCAGGACTTCGTCATTACCGAAAGAGGATTTGGCTTCGCGCTGGCAGGAGGCGAGGGAAGCGTCAAAATCCTTCGAGGCATCAACCTTACGCATGCCTTTACCGCCGCCGCCTGCGACAGCTTTGATGAGGACGGGATAGCCGATCTCGTCCGCATTGGATTTCAGCACTTTCGGGTCCTGGTCTTCGCCGAGATAACCGGGGGTCGTTGGAACGCCTGCTTCGTCCATCAATTTCTTGGCGGCGTCTTTGAGGCCCATCGCTTCCATGCTCTCGGCTTTCGGCCCGATAAATGTCAGATTGGCTTTCTCGCAAGCCCGGACAAAGGCCGGATTTTCGGAGAGGAAGCCATAGCCGGGATGGACGGCATCCGCGCCTGTCTGTTTGGCGGCCTCGATAATTTTGTCGATGACCAAATAACTTTCATTCGCCGGGGACGGGCCAATATGAACGGCTTCGTCGGCTTGGCGAACATGCAGCGCTCTGCGGTCTGCGTCGGAATAGACGGCGACAGTCGCGATGCCCATCTTGCGGGCGGTCTTGATCACCCGGCAAGCAATTTCGCCGCGATTGGCGATGAGAATTTTTTTGATTTGCTTCGACATAATTACATACGGAACACGCCGAAACGTGTCTCCTCTTGAGGCCCATTTGCCGCCATTGCGAGGCCGAGGCCCAGAACGCGGCGCGTATCTGTCGGCGCGATAATACCGTCATCCCAGAGACGGGCCGAGGCAAAATAGGGGTGACCTTCTTTTTCAAATCTTTCCCGAATGGGTTTCTTGAAGTCTTCTTTTTCTTCTTCGCTCCAGCCCTCGGAGCCGCGAGCGACAGTGGCCAGAACGCTGGCGGCCTGTTCGCCGCCCATGATGGAAATCCGCGCATTGGGCCACATGAACATGAGGCGGGGGCCGTAAGCGCGGCCGCACATGCCGTAATTCCCGGCTCCGTATGACCCGCCGACCACGACGGTGAATTTCGGCACTTTGGCGCAGGCCACGGCATGGACCATTTTAGCGCCGTGTTTGGCGATGCCGCCGGCCTCGGCCTTGGAGCCGACCATAAAGCCCGTAATATTCTGAAGAAAAATGAGGGGGATATTGCGCTGGCAGCACAGCTCTACAAAATGCGCGCCTTTGACAGCGCTCTCAGAGAAGAGAACGCCGTTATTGCCGAGAATGCCGACCTGATAGCCGTGAATTTTTGCAAAACCGCAAACCAGCGTTTCGCCAAAATCTTTCTTGAATTCGTGAAAACGGGAACCGTCCGTGATCCGCGCGATAATTTCGCGGCAGTCATAAGGCTGTTTCGCATCCTTTGGAACAATACCGTTGAGTTCGCTCTCGTCATAAGCCGGAGGTTCGACGGCGTCAGGGAGGTAGCTAGGGTTAGCTGCGCCGAGCGTCTTGATGCTTTCACGGGCAATCTGGAGGGCATGTGCGTCATTTGCCGCCAGGTGATCAACGACGCCGGAGGTTTTCGCGTGAAGCGCGCCTCCGCCAAGGTCCTCAGCTTCAATTTTTTCGCCCGTGGCCGCTTCGACAAGAGGGGGGCCGGCGAGGAAAATCGTACCCTGATCGGCGACAATAATGCTCTCATCCGCCATGGCCGGCACATAGGCGCCGCCTGCTGTGCAACTGCCCATAACAACGGCGACCTGCGCGATGCCTTGGGCGCTCATATTGGCTTGATTGTTAAAACACGCGCCGAAATCGTCTTTACCCGGAAAAATCTCTGCCTGATTGGGCAGGTTACCACCGCCGCTATCGACGAGGTAGATGCAAGGCAGGCGGTTTTGCTGCGCAATTTCCTGCGCCCGCGCCTGTTTGGCACAGGTCATCGGATAATATGTTCCGCCTTTGACCGTTGCATCGTTACAAATGATCATGACTTCACGGCCTGCCACGCGGCCCACACCGCAAATCAGGCCTGCGCTCGGCACTTGGCCTTCATACATATCATAGGCAGCCATTTGGGAGAGTTCGAGAAAAGGCGTTCCCGGATCGAGGAGGCGTTCAACTCGTTCCCGCGGGAGGAGCTTGCCGCGATCCAGATGTTTCTTGCGCGCTCGCTCGGAGCCGCCCTCGGCAATCTTGGCAACCTTTTCTCTAAGATCACCGACGAGGCTTTCCATATGCTCTGAGTTGGCGCGGAAGTCGGGGCTGTCGGTGTTGATTTTGGACTGAATCATGATGACCTGTAAATTTGTTTGACCCTGTGTAATAAAATTTGAACCTTGAGTCAAATTTATTGAAGTGGTATACCCGTTTCAGAATGAACGCCTCAGCGACCATAAAAGCTCCATTTGACCGGGATAAGCAATTTGCGGCCAAGAGACGGGCGGTAATACTTTCCGCGGCGAGCGCGTTTCGTCGCCGAGGCTATCATAATACGTCCATGGTCGATATTGCCAAAACACTGGGGCTGACCAAGGCGGCGCTCTATTATTACGTCCGAAATAAGGAGGAAATTCTGTTTGAATCCCACCTTATGGCTTATGACTCGATGGATAAAATTCTCAAGCGTCCACAGTCCGGAGAAGATGGACTGGCAAATCTCGCCAATGTGTTTCGCGAGTTTGTAAGTTTGCTGACCCAATCCGGGGTTTCCCTGCTGACAGATGTGGATAGCCTGTCAGGCAAGAGCCGGGAACAAATTCTGGCGCGACGCGGTAAGATTGAGAGACGAGTGATTAAACTTGTAAAAGCCGGTCAAAAAGACGGTTCCATACGTATCGGGGATGCCCGCTTGCAGGTCTTTTTCTTTATGGGGGCGCTGAACTGGCTCAACGCTTGGTATGATAGCGAAGGTCGGTTAAAGGGGGACGATATAGCCGATCATTTCGTGGAACAGCTTAGGTCCGGGATCATGGCCGAATAGGAGAGAATGATGAATAAGGTATTCAAGACACCAGAGGAGGCGATGAAAGGTCTCTGCAAGGACGGGATGACCGTGATGAGCGGGGGCTTTGGTCTTTGCGGTATTCCGGAAAATCTGATTGCGGCGCTTCGTGATAGCGGCGCGAAAGATCTGACGGTGATTTCCAATAATGCGGGCGTGGACGGATTTGGCCTTGGCCAGCTCTTGGAGACCAAGCAAATCAAGAAAATGGTCAGTTCCTATGTGGGCGAGAATAAAGAGTTTGAACGCCAATATCTCGGCGGTGAGCTGGAGCTGGAATTCAACCCCCAGGGCACGCTGGCCGAACGGATTCGGGCAGGCGGCGCAGGCATTCCGGGATTTTACACCAAAACGGGCGTCGGCACGATGATCGCCGAAGGGAAAGAGCATAAAGACTTTACCAATAGGGAAGGCGAAACCGAAACCTTTATCATGGAGACGGGGCTGAAAGCCGATGTGTCTATTGTCAAAGCCTGGAAAGGCGACGCGGAAGGTAATCTGATTTACAAAGCCACGGCGCGCAACTTCTCTCCCATGATGGCGACAGCCGGAAAAGTCACGGTTGCGGAAGTGGATGAAATCGTGCCTGTCGGCTCACTAGACCCAAATTCTATTCATACGCCCGGCATTTTCGTTCAGCGCATTGTGCAAGCAGAATGTGAGAAACGTATCGAACAACGCACAGTGCGGGAGGTAGTGTAATGACTGAACAGAAAACAGGCTGGACACGCGACCAGATGGCGGCGCGGGCGGCGCAAGAGCTTGAAGATGGTTTCTATGTCAATCTCGGCATTGGCATTCCGACGCTTGTGGCGAACCACATTCCCGATGGAGTGAATGTTACGCTTCAATCGGAAAACGGTATGCTTGGCATGGGGCCATTCCCGACCGAAGATGAAGTCGATGCGGATCTGATCAATGCTGGTAAGCAGACCATCACGACACTGCCCAAATCGAGCTTTTTCGATAGCGCGACAAGCTTTTCCATGATCCGCGGCGGGCATATCGATTTGTCGATCTTGGGCGCGATGGAAGTTGCCGAAAACGGCGATATCGCAAACTGGATGATCCCCGGTAAAATGGTCAAGGGCATGGGCGGCGCGATGGATCTCGTTGCAGGCGTCAAGAAATGTATCGCGCTTTTCGACCACACCAATAAGCGCGGCGAAAGCAAATTTCTCAAAAGCTGCTCTCTTCCTCTGACGGGGCAGGACTGTATTGATATGGTTATTACGGATCTTGGTGTTTTCAATCGGGAAGGGGATCAGAAACGTTTCCGTCTGAAAGAAATGTCGCCTGGTGTTACTGTCGACGAGATCAAGGCCAAAACCGAAGCGGATGTGGTCTACGAATAGATATGGCCTTTTACCGCTCCCAACTCTTCGTCCCCGGCAACCGCGAGGACAGGTTCGAGAAAGCCTGTCAGGCCGGAGCGGATTTGGTATGTATCGATCTCGAAGACGCCGTGGGGCCGTCCGAAAAGGACGCGGCGCGAGAGACTGTGCTGAACTGGCTCTCAAAGACCGAACATAAAAATGTGAGTTTACGCATTAACGGCCTCGATACAGAGGTTGGAGAGAAAGATATTGCCGCTCTTTCCGACAGCGGCCTAACGCTTCCTTTTGTGATGATTCCCAAAGTCGCGTCCAAGGATCAGCTGGACATCTTATCAAAAAGACTACCCGAAAATTTGGGGCCGTTTTTTGCGATTATCGAAAGCGCTCTAGGGCTGGTCAATGCGGAGAAGGTTTTCTCTCACCCGCGCGTTAAAGTGGGAATGTACGGCGCGATAGATTATGCCGGAGACGTCGATTGCGATCTGGCGTGGGAGACGCATCTTTTTGCAAGATGTAAGCTTGTCGCTGCTGCCGCCGCCTATGATGTGCAATTGTTCGATACGCCGCATATTCATGTACGTGACCTCGCCGATTGCGAAGCGACGACGCAGCAGGCCAAAGCGCTCGGCATCCATGCCCGCAGCGCCATTCACCCGGCTCAAATTGCGCGCATACACTCCGCGCTGACGCCGACATCTGATGAAATATCCTATGCCAAACGGGTTATCGCGGCCTATGAAGAGGCCAATGGCAATGTCGTGCTTTTGGACGGTAAATTTATTGAAGAGCCCGTGGTCAAACGCGCTCGCCGGGTATTGTCTTATTCGTCCTAGGTTTATTCGCGCCCCAAATACCAGATAATAAAAAATCAGAAACCGAAAGGGTTTCATTCAAAAGTCTTTAGGCTATGAGGGCGGGGATGAAATTTGGTTCTCTCATATTCTCTCTTGGAAGTTTGGCGTTGTTCTCCGCCTGCAACCCGTCGCCTCCTGCCATAACTTATGTGGAAGCGCCTTCTGTTTCAGGGGTGCCGACGGATCGTCCGAAACGAATTGTCAGTCTTGATTATTGCGCCGATCAATACGTTCTCAAGATGGTTGAGCCTGAGCGTATTCTAGCCGTGTCGCCCGACGCTAATAAGGCATTCTCCTACATGCGAGAGACCGCCGAAAAACTGAAGAAAAGGGGACTGAAATCCGTGCGCTCCAGCGCCGAAGACGTTCTCATTCTCAAACCGGATTTGGTCGTACGCTCTTATGGCGGCGGGCCCAATGCAACGCGGTTTTTTGAAAAGGCAGGCATTCCTGTTTTAAATGTGGGCTGGGCCGGAGATATTGACGGGATCAAACGCGTGACCCGCGAAATGGCGGACGGGCTCGGCGTTCCGGAAACAGGCGAAGCCATTGTCATGGACATGGAAAACAGATTGGCGGCAATTGAAGCCAAAGATGGCCCGGAAAGCGTGCTCTACATGACCCCGTCAGGGGTAACGAGCGGCCCCGGGTCTTTAGTCGACGAAATGCTGACGTCTGCGGGCCTCATTAATTTTCAAACTGAACCAGGGTGGCGCCCGCTTCCCTTAGAGCGTCTGGCCTATGAACAGCCTGAATTGGTGGCGGCTGCGTTTTTCGACACGAACGATTTTAAAAAGGATAAGTGGAGCGCTATGCGCCATCCCATCGCCAAAAAACAAATTGAAACCGTCCCAACAGTGTCCCTGAGCGGCGCCATCATGTCTTGCGGCGGATGGTTTACGCTTGACGGCATAGAGGCTCTGGCTTCGCACCGAGATACTGAGGGATTAAGGTGATGTTTGCGCGGTATCTCAATTCGGGATTGGTCGTGATGTCTGTCCTGATACTATTGGCGGCCTGTCTTTTGGGCACGACGCCGATGGATATGGGGCGGGTTTTTACGGCGTTGATCGGGCAGGGCGATCCCTCTGATACGCTGGTTATCTGGCAAATTCGTCTGCCCCGTGCTTTGGCGGCTTTTGTTGTTGGCGGTGCATTGGGGGCAAGCGGCGCCGCGTTACAGGGGTTATTGCGAAACCCCCTTGCAGAACCGGGCGTACTCGGCGTTTCGGCGTCGGCGTCCCTAACCGCCACATTTGTAATTTATTACGGGCTTGTCGGGACTCAGGCCTGGCTGCTTCCGATTGCGGCGATTATGGGGGCCTTGATCGCGACAGCGATAATTGCTCTGGCCGCAATCCGGACGCAATCTGTCGTGACGCTCATTCTGGTCGGGGTGGGTCTATCGAGCTTTGCCGGAGCGGTGATGAGCCTGCTGCTCAACCTCTCTCCGAATCCCTTTTCCTTATTCGATATGATCAATTGGACTCTGGGCTCCGTGGCCAATCGGAGCTTTGAAGATATCGCTCTGGCCGGGCCGTTCTTACTGGCCGGATTTATCATCTTGTATCTGACGCGCCGGGGTTTGTCTGCGCTGACATTGGGCGAAGAGGCGGCAAGCGGTCTTGGGGTTAATCTTAGAAACCAAAGAATTTTTGTTGTGTTGGGCGCAGGGCTCGCAACGGGCGCCGCTGTGTCTCTGGCCGGCGCCATAGGTTTTGTCGGTATCGTCGCGCCGCATATTGTCAGACCTTTTGTCCGGCATGACCCGGCGCGCTCGCTCCTGCCGTCGGCGCTCCTCGCGGGAGTCTTTTTGGTCTTGGCCGATATCGGTGTGCGGCTTGTGCCCACACAGTCGGAGCTGAAATTAGGTGTGGTTGCGGCCATTTTCGGCGCGCCGGCTTTCATCTGGATCGCGATGAAGCGGCAAGGGGGCGGGGCCAGAGAAGAATGAAGTTAGTTGCTGAAAATATCACCGTAAAAGCTCAGAATTCAGCTCTTGTCGAGAATGCCTCATTTTCATTGCAGCAAGGCCGTCTGACAGCGTTATTAGGCCCTAATGGGGCGGGCAAAACGACATTATTACGCGCGGCCATGGGGCTGTGCAAACCCGAGGCGGGGCGGGTCTTGATTGACGGGGAAGATGTTCAGAGCCTGTCACCGATGCGCCGTGCAAGACGTGTCGCCTATCTTCCGCAGCGCCGCCCGATGGCCTGGCCGAATATAGTTCGCGATGTTGTGGCTTTAGGACGATATTCGCATGGGGCCAGTTTAGGGCGATTGAAAGCCAAAGACGCCC
Organism: uncultured Hyphomonadaceae bacterium; assembly: GCA_963972195.1. GTDB lineage: Bacteria > Pseudomonadota > Alphaproteobacteria > Caulobacterales > Maricaulaceae > Litorimonas. Next base: position 61,423 of record CAXATH010000008.1, read on the forward strand.
ACGCTGTCGACGCGGCTATCGAGGATTGCGATATTGTTTCTCTGGCTCACAGAAAGACGGACACATTATCCGGAGGGGAAATGGCGCGTGTACATTGCGCGCGCGCTTTCGCCGCGCAGGCCCCGCTTTTGATTGCGGATGAGCCCGTCGCCGCCTTAGATCCACTTCACCAGTTTCGGGTTATGGATCTCCTAAAAAATTACACCGAAAACGGGCGCGGCGTTTTGGTTGTCCTTCATGATATCAGCCTGGCGGCCAGATATGCCGATCATCTGATTTGGATGAAAGGGGGAAGAATTTTGGCGGACGGATCGCCCGAAGACACTCTGACAGAAAATCGGCTCTCGGAAATTTATGGTGTAAAGAGCCGGGTTAGTGGCGGCAAAGTCACAATTGAAGGCGCTTTGTAAATGCTGCTCACAGGCACTGAGATCCTTATTTCGCCTCGCCGTTAAGGTTCTGAAGTAAAAGACGTTTTCCAATGCCGCTCATCATCGCAGTCACAAACCGCATCTGCTCGAATAACATTCCTTCCTTCGAAAGGTAGCGATACTTTGAATGATCCAGCGGCGCAAAGAGTGATTTTTTATTTGGGAAATATTTTTCTCTGACCCACTCATTGCAGTCTTCATAGGATTTTAAAAGCAAAAGCCGTTCTTTCTCGGTAATCAAGGAAATGCGCTTTTTGCCAATATACTCATCGCCCGTGAGTTCGCGTACCAAATGATAGAATTCATTATCGTGCGTGGTCTGAAAAATGGCATTGTTACCGGATACCAATGGAACGATTAAGTCAGAAAAAGATGGATTTACTTCGCCAATAGAAAAATCAAATTCATCCTGAGACTGATCTTTGAAAAAGAAATCGAAAGCGTCATGGGCGATGTTCTGATTCTTCATTTCGCTCCGTTCAAAAACTCTTACATGAATTTTTTCGAAACCTACGTATTCGGCCCAAGCGCGAATAAGAGAATCCCACTGACCAATTTTAGTTTTGGCGCGTTCTAACCAATCACTTAGATTCGTTTCCCGCTTGGAAGACCACTGCTGCCATGTAGATAATAAGAGATCATCCTGACGCCTTATGTAGAGAAGAACCTCTGTATCATAATCAGAAAAGACGGGGCCGAAAAAGTCGGTTTTCCCCATATTTGAAAGGCTTTCGGCCGAAAGCGCGATTTCTTTATGCCCGCGGCTGGCAAGCCTATCGAGTTTTTCTCTTAATTGTGCCCCGGGGAAATCTTCATGGAAAAAACTTTCAAATGAGAACGAGTGCTCCCCCGTTACCACTCCCGTATCATTAAGCCGCGTATCCGGTATCGTGATGCCGTGCTTTTGAAAATTATTCAGGTTTTCCCGAATGAACCTTTGAATGGCTGAACTGCCTGTCTTGTTTGCCCCGATATGCAGTTTAATTTTCATATTTAAAGTCGTTTAATTTAAGAGGTGGGTTGAACTTTTGAGAATTTTTACTCCCCATACCGAAACTTCAAAATGAAGAAAATTCTAATTCTTATACTTTTGTAATGATTCTTTGGCAGTAGCAAAACCCTATTCATTTTTTGATGGAACAATATATTACCAAAACTTGAGAATTAAAACTTATAATTGCTATTGATTTAACCGAGGCCTTATTGAATTGATAGGTTGTAATTATGAAAATGCAAAAGTGATTTGAGAAATGGTAAAGACGAAAAAAGAGATAAAAAATGAAATGTCTGGGGCTATCGCCGAGGCGTCATTGATTATGCGGAAAGGTGATTGGGAAGCAGCCTCCAATTTATGGAGTAACATAATCACTGCTGGTTATCCTTCTATACCTCGAGGCGTATATGCTCGCCTGGCGGCTTCTTATGTAAAGCTAGGTCGATATGATGATGCGAAGCAAGTCATGGAGGATGCGCGAAGTAAGAATATGGTTTCTCCACAATTGGTTCAAGAAGTGGTGAAATCCTATTCAGCGGAAGATAGAATGGATGCAGCGCGAGACTTAATAATCAACGCGGCTAAAAGCGCAAATAAAGCAGATGATAAACGGCAATATTTGTCTATGGTAGCATCCATTGATGCAAATACATCAAATGAAATTTCAGCTTTGAAAATTTTGGATGGTCTGATTGAGTCATTCGAAGGAGGGCCTGTTTCAAATAATATTAAAGAAACAGCGGCCTTCGTTACAAAAAGAGTGGATCGTTTAGCTTGTGCGGATGCATGGGAGAATTACTGGCGACTTCGTAAGAAATTTGTATATCTACATATATGCAGACGATTGATTGAAGTCATTTCTTCATCCGCGAGCGTCGTGGCGGATATAGGGTCAAATAAAAGTCCGATACTCGATTTTTATGGGAACATCGAAAAGAAATTCTCTGTTGATATAGATTCTCCTTATAAAGCCGATGATGTTACTTCAGTAAAAGAGGACTTTTATGTATGGGAACCGCCAGTGCCCGTACAAGTGGCTAGCTGCTTCCAAGTGATAGAGCACGTACCAGACCCTGCAAAGTTCTCAAAAAGAATACTGGCGCTTTTTGAAGTCAGTATTGTATCAGTGCCTTACAAAGAACCAGCAGGTGTTAATCCCGGTCATATAAACAACGATATAGATTTAGAAACAATTACTACATGGTTTGGTCGGCCGCCAAACTTTCATTATATCGCTAGAGAGCTCTCCGGAAATGAAAGAATCATTTGCGTCTTTGACCAAACAACTCAGGAAGAGTTCCCAAATATGCATGAGCAAGGCCTGATGGCTCAAAAGTTTATGTATCGATGGTCAACAGAAAACTTTTTGTAAGTTTTTCTTTTAAAACACCTCAATAGTTTTAATCACGGCCTTTCGGACACAAGCTTAGATGTATCCTACACAAGTGGCCGTGGAGTTTATATTTCCTGCTAAACGGGTGTTTCCTGAATGGATTCTAATGCAGTTGAAATTACAAAATAGGTTTTTCAAGACTAGTGTCGGCCTACGAAATTCTATATGCCGTGTTAAATTATTTAGCTGAGTGTAGCTAATGAGACGGAATAGAAATTCTGTCATCGAAAATCCACCCTGGCCAATAGGTATGGTTTTGTTGGAAAAGGAAAAAAATGACGGGTCCTATTTTTATTGTCGGCAATGGACGCTCCGGCACGAGTGTTCTTCTAAACACAATACGCAAGACATTGGATATCCCAGGTCATGGGGAAGGGCACTTTCACCCTCTAGCCTTTGAGTTAATGACATCAGCGAACCGTTTTTTTAAGAAGAACGAGCGCAAAGCTCAAAGTGAGAATCACTTGCTTCACTATGTCGAGCTTAAGAAAATTAAGAGAGAAATTAGAAATATCGTCGCCGCGACTTACAAAGAACAGTATGGTACTGAGTATTTCATTGATAAGACGCCAGGCCCCCAAGGCGTTCAGAGTGTCCCTTTTGTTCAGGACGCTTTTCCAAATACCAAAGTCATTTTTGCCCACCGCAGAGGTATAGAGGTCGTGCGTTCTGCCATGAAAAAATTCCCTCATGTGGAATTTGAGGGGCATTGCAAAATTTGGAAAAACAGCATGGCGAATTGGCGAACGGCCCGGGCTCAATTACATGTTCCCTATCTTGAAATTGATCAGCACGATATTGCGAATTCACCGTCGCTAGTCTCTAAGCGAATAGGGGACTTGCTGGAACTTGATGATGAACAAGTAAACGCACTCGAAACATATTTTACAAACGACCGCCCTCAATCCAGCGGCGATTTAAATACTGGAATGGTAAGTCTCGAAACATCGGGATGGGACGAAGAACAAATTAGAATATTCCGGAGAAATTGCGGGGCTATAATGACTGAGTTCGGCTATTCCGAAGGAAGTGACTACCGAGTTTCTTCCAAATAGAGCGCCGAATAATCGGCTCTCAAGCTGTCCATCAGATCAGGCCTAAGCTGAAGGATTTCAACTTAGGCGATCTTCTCAAGTTTTTCTATAAAGTCCTCGACCGGATTTTCCGGCAGAAAGTCGAGAATTTGTTGTCTTGCCAATTGTCCGATTTTTTCCCAGTCAGCCCTCTGCTCTATAGCGCGTTTTAAAGCGTCTTCTACTGCTTCCGGGTCAGGGTCTGAGGCAATAAAACCGGACTTATTATCTGATACGACTTCAGCGTGACCGCCAATATCCGTCAGGATAGGAACCCGGCCTGATAACATGGCGCTGACAAGCATAATGGGCAGTCCTTCCATCCTCGAGGGCATCAGCAAAGCATGGTTGGATTTCCAAATGTCGGAAATATCCGTCACCCGGCCATGGAGCCTGAAACTTTCAATCCCTTTTTGCTTGGCGAGATCGCGCAAGTTCTGTTCATCCGGCCCGGAGCCGTAAAAATTGAAGGTAATGTTTCTGGATTTCCATTCTTCCTTGCCCAGAAATTCGGTCAGAATATCCTGCCCCTTATGGATGAATAAGAGTTTGGAGGGGATAGCGATCTGAGTGTCGTCGTCCGATGGCCAGTCCGGGACCACAGAGCGGTCTATGTGGTAAGGATTAAAGTGCAGACTGCTATTCTTTAATTTGGACCCGAGTCGATCCTGCATCACCCTTTGATTGTTCCAACAGGTAAAGAAGGTCTGCTTTGCTTCGCTGTAGCCCTTTTTGACCGCTTTGGTTTTTTCTTTGCGAATAGCCCAGAATCTAGCCTCTTTTGTCAGTTGATTGACGATGGCATAAGGAATGCGAGCGTCATTCAGGTCCGGATAAAATTCAATGCCTTCATCCTGGTCTCCTAATGAAACGATGACTAAATCGGGCTTGTATCTTATCAGATCAGCAAAACCGTCTTCGGATTTGAAAAGAAGTTTAATGCCGGCCCGCTCCATTTCGTCAAAAAATTCGGGCCGAGGGTCCCATTTCTTGATGACGGCGAAAACGTCATGGCCTTTTTCGCGAAGAGCCATCGCGGTTTCCCGCCATAGCATTTCGCTCCCGCCGTAATGCGAACCGTTATTCGTTGTAATGAATCCAAACCGCTTCCGTCCGGCGGCTTGCTGTCTGGAATTTTCCAAAAGAGGCAATATGGCAGAAACTTCGGTGTTTTTTTCAACTTTTTCGATCCGGTAATCCCGGTTCAAAAACCAGTCCATGCGATCCATGTCTTCTTCCCGGATTGGGAAGTGGGTACAAAGATATTCCCGAATGTTTGCCAGCTCTTCCAAATAGTCCAGCGATTTGCCGCGAATACGCGTGACGCTTTTTTCATGACGCCTGAAATGATTGAGAGAGTCTGCGCAATATGCAATCTTGCCTGAGCGAAGAAGGTGGGAATAGAGTTTCCAGTCGCCCGTATATTGAAGTCCAGTTAATACGGATTTTGCGTCTTGAAGACTGGACCTTCGCAAGAGAGCCGCACTTGCATTTGGAATGGTATTTCGAAAGCATAAGGCATCGACGACTTCTCGAACGCCAAGCTCCTGATAACTTTCGTTCCAACGAGTTGCAGAAACGTCTCTGGAATGCGCGCGATTGTCATCCGCTGTCACGTCGCCATTTCCGTCTATCCGCTGTGACTCGGCATAAACAATGTTTGTGTCATCATCCGCCAAAGTCAGGAGTTTCTCTATGAAATCTGGCTCACACCGATCATCTGCCTCTGCGATCCACACCCAATCTTCTGTCGCGGCTTCGAAACCCTTGAGCCACTGGTTGTAAACACCCGAATTATCTTGGCTTGCGATTATTTGGTAGGGGATATCCTGTTTGGAGAGCAATTCTTCTGCAACGCTCACGCTGTCATCCGATGAAGCATCATCGAGGAATATAATCTGGGCGGGGCTCACTGATTGATAAAAAATCGACCCCAGCCGCTCCTCCAGATATTCGGCGTAATTGTAATTTGGAACGATAACGCTGACGGAAGCGGTCTTGTTTTTGAAACCGCTCGGCGCGTTACGTTTTTTATAAGATTGCAGGTTTAGTGTTTTGTCAAATTCCGAGGGTTTTTGTTTGTAGGACGAAGATTTGGGCCGACTCTCAAAGACGGCATCAAACATGGAATTTATTTTCTCTCCGAGCACCTCATACGAAAACAAATCTTTTGCACGCTCGCGTGACGCCTGGCCCAGAGACTTCGTAAACTCTCGGGACTGGATCATTTTCTCTATATACTCCAAAGCCATTTCGGGTTTTCGGTAGGGAATGACATAACCCGTGGTCTCGTGGTCTACGACTTCGGGCAAAGCGCCGTGATCATAAACGATGGATGGCAGCCCTGCGGCTCCGCCCTCGGCGATAGTTCGGCCAAAGGATTCGGCAAAATGAGAGAAGTTCAAGACAGCATCAATCGTGCTTATGGCGTCAACGACATCCGAGATATAACCCCGGAATACAACATTTGTGAGATTATGGCGTTTCACGACTTTGCGTAAGCGCTCTGTTTCATCCGTTTCTGGACCAATCAGGTGGAACTCGACATCCAACCCTTTTTCCGCCGTGAGTTTTGCGAGATCGACAACATCGGCAATCCCTTTTTTCGGAAGATTGCTGCTTAACATGCCAAACCGGAAAGTCTTATTGTCTCGAGCGTTTTGAATTTGATCGAAACTGTCTGTTTTAATGGCGTTATAAATCAGGAAGCTGTTGTCTGGATTGCCAAAAATATCCAGCGTTGCATTTGAGTTTCCAACAACGAAATCACTCCGGGCCACCACGTCCTTGATGATTTCATCTGCTGGTTTCCCGATAGCCTGAATCAAATCCGGGTCATGCGTAATGGCTTCTCTGATATGACAAATGCCCGGTAAGTTAGAGCGGCGAGCGGCTTCGAGTGGTTCCCGAAGCATGATCGTATTAGCATAAACCGCGTCGACTTGATGCGTTTTAATCAGGTTACTGTATTGGGAGATAAGAGATTCCGCCATGCCTTTACTGGCATCCCACCATACTTTTTTTGTGAAATGTACGGCATCAACTTGGTTTAAAACCTGCTTTACATATTCAGGGTCAGGATTAGGCAGAGCGGCAATGACACTATATTTGGTCCTGTCGATGGATGTGACGACATCCAGAAAGCTTCTTTCGCTTCCAAATAAGTGCCCTGTTGCGGAATGCGCGACGGCCAATATGACGGGTCGCTCAGAACCTGAAAATGCAGCGGCCTCAGGATTAGTAGGTAAATTTAAGTTCTGGCTCGTTTCAAGGAAATGTCCGAGCGGGCTTATGGTTTTATCGGAGTCGAGATATTCCCCTTGATACCAATTGGGGTCAAAACTTGGATGCGGTCTAAATCCTAAGCTCTCGCCGATCTGCATATAATGAACGAGGGGGCATATACCGTCCTGTTTCGCTGAAATGTTATTTTCGAGATACCAGTTAGAATAAAACCAGGCAGAGGGATTCCTCCCTTCTCTCCATCCTGACCGATAATAATGTATATGGGGCAGAACATTGCTTGCTAACACATCCGGGTAGAGGTGATTATAATAAGTAGTGTCAAAGACCGGGCAGGGGGAGCGGCTCTCATCAGACCCGTATTCAAGGAAATGTAAATAGGCCTCGTTTCCTAACCCTGATAAATCACTGTAACGTTTTTTGTACCAGACCGGATCGAACAAAGGGTGTGGGGATAAATCAAGAGACGCGCCTGTTTCCAGATAATGTTCAACTAAATTGGTGTTGGCCGGAAGATCGAGCTCTTTGCACTGTAAGAGGTAATGTGACTCTACAAAGCCTTCGGATAAAAGGGCTTTTTGACCATCATTTAAACGCAGCCTGTTTTCGTCCTCCATTTGCAATGCTGAAGACCCGGTATTCTCGGAGGAGATGTTAGGTTTGGGCAATTTTGGCTTTGCCGTTGCTGTTTGCGGTTTGCTTAGACGCGATATTTCTTCGGCTTGTTCGTTCAGCCTTTTTGAGTTTTCTCGTACCAATAATCTTTTTGTCTCGCTCAGATCGGCATTTATATTGGAAAACCGCTCGACTTCATTTTGTAAATAAAGGACTTCATTTCTCATGGCCTCTAACTGTCTGGCACTTTGTTTACTTGAAGCGAAGTCATCTTGAAGGCTGCGGATTTGACTCTCATAACGCTTTATATTTTCGCTATACTCTGTCTCTAGGTTTGAGATATAATTTTTGAATTGGTTGATATTGCCTTGATGCTCTTTTTTGAGATCATCAATTTGTTGCTCATACTCAATCAGATTGGATTGATAGCTCTTTTCTTTCTCGTCGCTGGTTTCTATGGTCTCTTGAAGTCGCTCTCCGAGCTTTTCGCGTTCCTTATTCGTTTCTACAATCTGCTGGTGCAGGTAATCGATTTTGTGTTTGGCGGATTTGACGCGTTCTTCACCTTCAGCGAGGGTTTTGCTTAGCTGAGCAATATCTTTTTGAGAGCTGGTGCGGAGTTCATTTGACTCGGCTTTTAGAGAGGTATTGTCTTTACTAAGTCCGCGAGCAAATTGCTCTGTCTTAGATAAGAGGGGGTAAAAAACCCGACCGGCAAAATTGAACTGTCTTCGGAGCTTATTTAGCCGCCCCTTGGCTTTTTCGTTCAAAGGTTTGTCTTTCGTCGCGGAGATCAGGAGTTTATAGACCTCCAGACTCAGCGAGAACATTTCGTGACTCGTATCAATACCGTCATCCTCAGACTCGTGATGCCGTAAGTCTTTGCTGAGATACTTGTTAATTTCGGTTTTTGCGGCCGATGTGATTTTAAGAGGTTTAATCTCAAGCTGTTCATTTATGCGCGCAACTTCTGCTTCCCAATCGCGGAGTAGGTCTTCGTAGTGAACAAAGCATCTGTTATGGCCGCGCGTCTGAAACTCCCCGTCCAGATTATAGCGTAGCCAAAGCCCAAGACCGCGTTCAAGATTCATCCTGTCTCTATGATTGAGTGATTTGGCAACTTCCAACGGGTGGCGAAGGCAGAAAATATAATTGGGCGTAAAATTGTTTTCTTGTTGGAGAGAGCTGCTCCAAAAATCTGCGATACGGCAAATGCGGGGGTCCTTAACGGCAGCGATTTGATTGCTTGGGAATTCCTCGCTAATGACCTGTAGAATTCTGTCGCCAAAATGCTTGGATTTAAGGCGGCGAAGCTCTTCATTCTTGATCTCTGACAAATCCGTCCAGCCGGACTCTGCTGAGTTTAAAATCTCCTCATTTAGTTGCATGACAGCGCGGGACTCATTATAGCCGCGGCTGTTAAACTCATTCGCCTCGACCGGGTTTTTCGGGTCAGACGCGCCGAGCCGGCTCAACACGCCCGTCAAAGCAGACGTGCCGCTTCTATGCATGCCCGTGATAAGAAGGATAGGCTTCGCTTGGTTTTTATCGCTTTGAGGCGAAGGCGCCGATTTCTTTTGAGGTTTACTCTTTTTCACACTCATCGTCCGATAAAATATAATTTGGTTGCCAATGAAAGACCAAGCGCCCGACCAGCTGGTGAACAGTCTGACAAGCTAGAACCAAGAGGCGTAAACCACAAGTGCCATCTCATTTCAATTATAATGAAGTTTCGACATGGGGAGCGCGGACTCAGATAAAGAAGGACCCGACTCGGGGAGTGATTTGTTCGATTTCCTAAAGTCAAAAATACCGGTCCCGTGATTTCGGTCAGAGATGGTAGAGTAATGTCGTTGCTGATTCTTCTCAGATACAATCTGGGGGCGCAAATCACTTCATCACTTCTAAATACTCACTTGAACGCATTACATAAGTTAAGGATAGGTAAAAATTGCAGGTTTTATGGGAGAAAATAGGTTTAAAACGCCCAAACTTCCCCTTGACGGGCGAGTAACTCCCAAATAATACACAGTAATGCAGAGGGCGGTTAATACCGGGCTTTCCGAGTTGATGACGTCGTTCACATGCTTACATCGTGGGATTCTGCTCTGTGCGAATTTCGCAAAACTTGAACTGATTTACAAAATGAGGAAATCATGATCTTACGTAAACTTTTAGTGGCAACATCGATTGTCGCAATCTCAGCAGGGGCGGCTAACGCTCTTGACGTTTCAACTGGCGCCACGCCCGTAACACCAGCGCTCGAGCTTCAGCTTCCTGGAACGCCTGCCTTTACAGGTACAACAACTGCTACACTTATGACTGAAACAGGTAACTTCCCTGCAGGCAACAACATTTCAATCGTTTTAACGCTCCCGACTGGCGTTGTTTTCAATGCACCCGTTAGTGGTAGCAATGTAACAGTACCTGGCGGCGGCACTGGTGCCTCAGCAGTTGTTCAGTCTGGCGGCGCGACAGGCGACGGTTCTGTAACGTTCCTCGTCTCTATCGGCGACTCAGCATCCATCGATGAATTGGATTTCGCGTTTGATTACCGTCTTAACTCATGTGTCCCTGCAGGTTCCGAGCTTGTTATCACAGCCAATATCGACGGTTCTAACACACCAATCGAAGAAGGTACTGCTTCAGACGACAGCGTTATCGCTCCATGTGCTTCAGCTCTAAACGGTGAAGTCCGTAGCGATACGTCAAACCCAGCGGTAACAGCTCAAGATGGTGACACAGTTGTTACGCTTGCTAGCGGTTACACTCTTATTGGTGGTGCTGGCACGGCTGGAACAACGACAGCAACTGTCGGTGATGTAGCCTACACAATTGACCCAGCCGTCTCTATTGATGGTACGGGTGCTCCAATGACTGACGCTTCAATCGACGGCATCTCATTTGATGTTGTTTTGGGTGACGGCACTGGCGTTACTGACGTAACAGTTGGTGGTGTTAGCGGTACGCCGAATGCAGCAAACAACACATTCTCCTTCGACTTTGCGCCTGGCGTTATTGTTGACCCGGCGGCACCACTGCCTATCCAGGTTGAAGTGAATGCTGGTGTTGCACCTGCTGATCTTGAGCTTATTCTAACTCAAAACGTTTCTGTCCAAAACGCTGTTGTTGATTTCAATGACTCAGAAGCTGATTTGGTTGCTTCAGAGCCTGGTGCAAACGGTGGTTTGGACACATTGCAGCGTGAAGGCCAAACATTTGGTGTTTATGACTGGAATAGTGGTTCTCCAAGCGGAACAATCTCTGTTTACCGCGTGACTGGTCTGCCAGCTGGCCCGACTGCTTACACAGTCATCATGACAAACGCAGGCGTTGCAAACGGTACATATAACGGTATCGCAACACCGAACGCTAATGGCGAGTTCGTTGTGAATTCATTGAACTATGGTATCTCAAGCCTCCCAACTTATGTACGTGGCGACGCTGAGTTCATCTTTGAAACTAACAATGACGTTGACGTGGACCGTCTGATGGCCCGTAACGGTATCGTTTCAGCCTTCGGCGACGGATCAAACGAAGATTCCGTGCTCGGTAACGACCCACGCGTTGACGACGACAACTAGACTTTAATATCTTCCGGGTCTCAATAGAGGCCCGGATGTATAAAGTTAAGAAAAGCGGCCTTGGGCCGCTTTTTTTCTTTTGGCTTTCCATATAGGTTAGTCGAAGATAGATTTTTGGGATTATTCTAAACGAAAGCGATTTGATTGATCTCCAGATGAAAATGATTTCAGACATTTTGAGAGAACGCGGCCTGGTCACGGAGAAAGACCTCCGGCAGGCACGTATCCTGAATGAGGACGTGGGCGGGCTTGTCGGTCAGGCCCTTTTGCGCTTGGGCGCTGTGTCCGAAGAGGATTTGCTTCAGGCTCAATCAGACCAGCTCGGTCTCGAAACCCTAAGTTTTGAAGAAGTGCCGTTCGAGACGGAAAGTTATCAACGCGCACTGACCGCTCTCAGGTTAAACGCGAACTGGGCCAAAACGCGGCGCTGTGCCGTCTGGCAATATGTCGAGGGTGGCCCCGTCTATCTGATCGCACAGGACATAACCAATAATGAGATAAGAGAGGCGATTGAAACGCGCTGCGGGGAAAAGAACCTCGATCTTTTATGTTTCATTGCGTCAAACCACACGGTTGACACGGCCATTACCTATCTTATTCAGACAGACGAAAATGACGAGTTGATGGGCGTGTCGGATGACGATACGCAGCGTCTGAAAGAAATGGCCGAAGAAGCGCCCGTTATTGATTTTGTGAATCGCATTTTTTCCATGGCGCTCAAAGAAAACGCTTCGGATATCCATATCGAGCCTTTCGAGCATAGATTTCAGATTCGCTACCGGATTGACGGGGTCCTGCATACGCGCCAGACCGAAAGCCGCGGCCAGTTCGACGCTGTCGTAAGCCGTATCAAGCTCTTATCCGGCATGGATATTGCCGAGCGGCGCCTGCCGCAAGATGGCCGGCAGTCTGTCCGATTCGCCGGCGAAGAGATTGACCTGCGTGTCTCGTCCCTTCCGGGGTCTTGGGGCGAAAGCATGGTTATGCGTCTTTTGCGCAAAGAAAATGAGCTCCCGGATTTGGAGAGCCTGGGTCTAGATGGTCATTCCAGAACGATTATGCGGGAATTGCTGGGACATTCCAACGGTATCATCCTTGTGACAGGCCCCACCGGTTCAGGTAAATCGACAACGCTTTACCGAAGTCTTCAGGGACTGAATGACGGCCTGCGCAAAATTATCACAATCGAAGATCCGGTCGAATATGACATGGACGGTGTCGTGCAGATTCAGACTAATGCCAATATTGGCTATACATTTGCCAAAGGTTTGCGCTCTATTTTGCGTCAGGACCCGGATGTAATTATGGTCGGCGAGATACGTGACGGCGAGACAGCATCAATTGCCGCGCAAGCGGCTCTGACAGGACATTTGGTGCTCTCCACTTTGCACACGAATTCGGCACTCGCTGCGGTCGCCCGTTTGGTGGATATCGGGTTGGAGCCTTATATGATCGCCTCTGCGGTGAGAGGCTTTGCGGCGCAACGTCTTTTGCGTAAATTGTGTACGAGTTGCAGCGTCCCCATAAAATCAGAAGAGGGTGAAGACGCTGTTTGGAATATGGTAAAATCCGGCGCTGTTCCCAGAGGCGCCTTAAAGAATAAATCGGCTTGGCGGGCGCCCGTGGGCTGTGAATTGTGTTCGAACACAGGGTATCTTGGCCGAATTGCCATATTTGAAGCCGCGAAGGTCAATCAGAAAATTTCCGAAGCCATCATGAAAAATGAAAGCCTTCCAAGGCTTGTGAAAGCGGCCCGCGAACAAGGCTTTATGACCCTAATGGAAGATGGTATTATCAAGGCCCGAAACGGTCTGACGACACTTGATGAAGTTTATCGTATCTGCGGACAGGAATCCCCGGACGGACTGATTATAGAGGAAGAAACATGAAGCAGAATAAACATCTGGAAGAGGCCGGTAATGAGGCTGGATATTCTCTTTTGGAAATATTGGTGGTTCTAGCCATTATCGGAACTTTGATCGGGTTGGTCGCGCCGCGTCTCTTAGGAAACGTGGATAAATCAAAAGTTGTTGCCGCTAAGTCTCAGGCAAAAAATATACGCTTGGCTTTAGATTCCTACAAACTCGATGTGGGGCAATACCCTACAGAAGAGCAGGGCCTTGCCGCTCTGGTCGAACCGCCGCAAGGTTTCGAAAATAACTGGTACGGGCCTTACCTTGAAGACGAGGTGCCGCTCGACCCCTGGAATTCCGATTTCATCTATGTCGGACCATCTGTCGGGAATAATGGACAGGTTATCAGCCCGGTTGTCATCTCTTTGGGCGCTGATAGTGAGACGGGCGGCAGCGGAATCAATGCAGACATCGAGTCCTAAATGGACGAAGCCAACAATGCCGGTTTTTCTTTATTAGAAGTCGTGGTCGTCCTGGCCATTATGGGTCTTATTCTATCTATTGTAGGGCAAAGGGCCGTCCAGAATATTGAATCGGCCTATTTTGTGAATACCTCAGAATCCGTATTGGCGGATATCACATTTTGGAAAATTGACGCGAATGTGAATCAACAGCCTCGTATTATTGAAATGACCGTCTCCGCGCCGCAAAATTGGACTGAGCAGGAGCAGCTTAATATTAGAACATTAGACCTCCCTGAGGGGTGGATTTCCGAAGGCGAACCGATACGGATTTCCTCGACCGGAATGTGTTTTGGCGGACAGGTGACTTTAGAGGATCAGAATGGCCGCCGTATCGCCTATGAACTGACGCCGCCCCATTGCGAGAGAAGACGGATTGTATCTTAGTCAACCTATTGTTTCATATGCCTTATTAAAACGGCCTGTGCATTTTTGAATTTCAAGAGTTTTAGATGATCTATATATTCGCGGCTCTTTTATTCGTCTCCTTGGTCTGCCTCGCTTATGTCGACATTAAAACCTTCCGACTTCCCAATGTAATAACTCTTCCCTTAGCGATAATCGGTATAGTTCAAGCGCATTTTCTCGATATGCGCATATTGGAAAGCCTATTGGGGCTTGTCTTCGGTTATATATTTTTCTTCCTCGTCGAAGTTATTTTCAAGCGCGTCAGAAAGAAAGACGGACTGGGAAGAGGGGATGCAAAATTATTAGCGGCGGGGGGCGCTTGGTGCGGTCTCGCTTTCATCCCTCAGATAATCCTTGTTGCCAGTCTGACGGCGATTATTGGACACTTAGTCCTCATGGCCAAGGCCACTGCAAGGGGGCAAAGGGCAGAACCTCGCATGGCCTTTGGCCCATTTCTGGCGTTGAGTATTATGACAGTCTGGACTTACCAAAATTTTTTTTCAGGAGCTTTCGGGTGAATTTAACTTTGTAAAACTGCGTCATTCTGCAGGTTTTCCCGAGAAATGAGGCAGCGCAAAGTCAAAGCCAACGGATTATTTATTTGGCTTTTGGCTCCGCTCACCCTATCTCTGCCTTGAACTGAAAGGAGCCTGTCATGGCAAATCTTAATCTGGCCTCTGAGACAAATGCCGATCAATGCGTCTGGAGCTTGATGAAACAGGAAGCCGCGACCTACGCCGTTAAGGAAACGGCTCTTTCGTCCTTTCTACACGCCACTATATTGGATCAGGCCAGTCTTGATGGCGCCATGGTAAACCATTTGTCTGAAAAGCTCTCAACGGCTGACTTTTCAACTCTTAAACTCAGACAGGTTTTATCCGAAGCGATTTCCACGGACTCTACGCTTATCGATTATGCGGCCAAGGACTTGATCGCGGTCAAAGAACGTGACCCAGCCTGCCATTCCTATTTACAATGCTTTCTGTATTTCAAAGGCTATATGGCCATCCAGACTCACCGCTTTGCGCACGCGCTTTATATTTCAGGGCGGGATCTTCTGGCATTTCATTTGCAAAACAGAAGCTCTGAAATGTTTGGTGTGGATATCAATCCGGCAGCTGTCATTGGGCACGGGATAATGCTTGATCACGCCACTGGCTTTGTTATGGGCGAGACTGCGCGGATCGGAAATGATTGTTCTATACTCCAAGGGGTAACTCTCGGCGGAACGGGCAAATCGGATGAAGATCGTCACCCGAAAGTGGGGGACCGCGTTCTGGTTGGTGCAAATGCCAGTATTTTGGGCAATATTCGGATCGGTAACGGCGCAAAGATTGCGGCCGGATCGGTCGTTCTGAAAGCCGTAGAAGATAATTGCACCGTGGCGGGAGTTCCCGCCAAACCTGTGGGCGGCCCTTGTTGCGGCAATCCGGCCCAGACAATGGATCAAACTCTTGGAGATGAAAAATGACACCCGAACAAATTACTTCCGTCCGGAACTACCTATGCAAGCGTCTGGGAACAGAAAAAATTACGATTAAACCCCGCAAAGTATCTGACAGTGTGGAAGTTTATCTGGATCAGGAAATTCTGGGCCTTCTTTATATCGATGACGAAGACAAAGATGACATATCCTATGATTTGAATATTTCAATTTTACAGCAAGACTTGGAAAGCTAATGAGCGTTTATTCGCTGGAAGATATAAAGCCTCAACTGGCCGACGATGTGTGGGTTGCTGACTCCGCGACTGTTGTCGGTAATGTGATTATGGAGTCGGGTAGCTCCGTCTGGTTCGGAGCGGTCATTCGCGGGGATAATGAACCGATAAAGATCGGGGCCAGAAGTAATATTCAGGACAACGCGGTCCTTCATTCTGACCCGGGTTCGCCTTTGACCATTGGCGCCGACGTAACTGTCGGACATCAGGCTATGCTTCATGGCTGCACAATTGATGATAACTCTCTCATCGGCATCGGGGCGACGGTTTTGAACGGAGCGAAAATCGGTAAAAACTGTCTGATTGGCGCGCATGCTTTAATCACGGAGGGCAAAGTGATCCCCAATAATTCGGTTGTGATGGGCTCTCCGGGCAAAATAGTGAAACAAGTTCCGCAAGCTCAGGAAGCGATGTTGAAAGCAAGCGCGGATTATTACGTCAAAAATGCGCAGAAATTCAAAAATGGGCTGAAACCCGTTTGAGATTTACGATTCTTCCCTATGACTAGGCGGTCTTGATATCCTTTCGTTTTTGGGACGTCTCTTTCCAGATGGAGGTCACGGCCTCTCCAACACCTTCGCCAAGATTAAACCAACCTGCGCTATTGGAGAAGCTGTCATGGATAAACAAGCTATCCTCTTCTGACAAATTGCGGCTCAGAGCCTCGCGAACGAACCGAATGTCTGTTGCGGTAGATAACACCCAAGCTGTTTGAGAAATTTGCTGGAACCGGCCCATTTGTTTCAAAATAATCAGAAACTCTCGTTTCTTGAAAGGCTGTATATCCGCAATGATAAGATAGACTGTTGGCAGAGGCCGGCCGGAAAAGCGTTTCGCTTTGACGGATTGCTCCCATGTCTTAAATTCATGCGTTTCTGATGCGGGATGATAAGCTCCATAAGCTTCGTCCGATATCAAGGTTTGCGGTCCAACCCGACTCTCCTCCACAAATTGTTCCATAAGCTCCGGAGTGAAAGGTCCATAAACCGTATTGTCGACTTTCACAAAATATTCCGTCTTGGGATCAGTGTCTTCTGAATAGAGATTCATCGCATGGGATGAAGTATGAACAATATTGGGCGGATAAGTCATCCCGCTTTTATGAATCCGATTCTATCATTTCGCCAAATGAAACTTATATCTCTAGGAGAAGAAATATTTGTCGAGTCTTTAGGCTGGGCCGAAAAAAGGAAAAAATCTTAAGCGTGACGCAAAATTCCAATTTCAAAAGATCAAAAGAACCATTTTTCAATTTCACGGAAGCGCTCCCCGCCTATATCGCTGGCGCGTTGATAGCTTTGTATTTTGCTCTGCAATTCCTGCCCGTGCTTTGGCGCTTAGCCGCACCTTTGGTCATATTGCGCCCGCTTGGTTTTCAGGGAACTTCTTCAGCTGAACAAATCTTTACGCTTTTAGGGCACGGCGCAGCACACGGGTCCTTTACCCATGTTTTGATGAATGCTGGCATGATTGCTGTGCTGGGCGTCGCGACGATTAAAGGCGCAAGGTTGAAAGCCATTTCAACAGGACGTAGCCGCTCCGCCAATTTTTCTTTTCTGACTATATTCTTTTTTGGAATAATTACGGGCGGCCTGGCTCAGTGGCTTTACTGGTTCGTCATCAGCGCGCCGCTTGGCATAAATGCGCCGGCTGCGGTTGGGGCTTCCGGGGGCGCGTCAGCCTTATTGGCAGTCGCTGGGTGGGCGATTGGCGGAAAGGATCAGATGATAAAGTTCGGGTTCGGATGGGCGGCCATAAACCTGATCATGGTTTTGATAGGCCCCTACATCGGCTTATCTCTGGCTTGGGCGGCTCATCTTGGTGGATTTCTTGGCGGTATGATCTTGGCCGCGCCCTTGGTGAAAGCAAAAAGTACTGGTTTGGGACTTTAGATTGGAAATGACGCCACGCTACCAACGAAAACTAACAGAGATAGAGCCCCTGCAATTGCGGGCAGACGTGTCCTGCTTAAGTAAGCAATAGAGAAGCCTGCGCAACCTGCTAAAAAAACGGATGCCTCCACGCTTTGGAATGCGAGAAATCCGGTTAGGCAGGTTGTTATCCAAAGTGTCAAGGCGGTCATTTCCCGTACGCGCCAATTCTGTTTGGTGAGGCACAAAACAAGCAAACTAAAGACCACAACGGAAAATGCAGACCCAAGAATAAGTGGCGAAAAGGCATAAAGGGCAGACACTAAAGCAAAGAGGGAAATAATGAGACCTGAGAGAGTTACCGTTTCGAAACCCGTTTTGAAGGTGTCTGATCTGAGCGTAGCCTCATTACAGCTATCAACTAAGACAGGGAAATCTGAAATATTCCGGGAGGTCTGATTTAAAGTCGAAATGGTCTTGGGCGCAGCAAGTTCGTGAAAAGATGCTCTTTTATGCGAGGACGCTGAACGCTTTTTGAAAGTATCTAATCCCAGAAGCATATGAGCGCTGGGGCTGTTATCATTCGCAGCTTTGATTCTTTTGCCAACTTTCATGTAAAGGTCATAACGAATGAAAGAAAAGTGTCACAGCCGCTCCCCTGTCAGGTGAATCGAAAGAGCGGAATTCTATAAATGAGTGCTAGGATTGGGCTTTATTGTCCTCCGGCGCAGCCGCTGATGGCATTTGTCCAAGCACTTCCATAACTGACGTGATAAGAGGGATCTCATGTTGCATCGCGCGGTAACCCCGTTCGATAAGTTCTGCCGCCCGGGTAAATTCCATCATGCCGATATGCCCGATTCGCGGCGCGACAAAGACATCAGGCGGATCGCCCGACAGGCGCGAGCGGGACAGCCGGTCCATTACGATATTCAAAGTTCCCATCATTACCGATCCGATTTTCGGACTCTTGCCTGGCTCGACATTACCGAGCATGGACTTGAGCAAAAGTCTGTCAGGACGCAATTTATTCAGTGACTGGGAAGCCAGTTCAAACGGATCGACATCGTCCGTTTCTTCGTCATCAAATTGGAGTTCATGACTGGTGCCAATGGGGCCGAAAGCGTCCCCGTTTAGGCTCACGGCAATTACCATATGCGCGCCTAGGGCCCGGCAGGTAGAGACCGGAACGGGATTGACCAAAGCGCCGTCAATCATGAATCGTTCATCGACTTTTACAGGCTCAAATGCCCCTGGCAGGGCGTAAGAAGCGCGGATGGCCGGGACTATCGGACCTTTTTGCAACCAGACCTCATAGCCTGTTCGCAAATCGCAGCACACTGTTGCATATTTACGATCCAGGTCTTCTATTTTCATATCGCCGAAATAGTGCCGCAGGACGCGCGCCAGTCTTTCACCGCGCATTAGTCCGGAGCCTCCCCAACGAAGGTCCATATAGCCCATCATCTTACGGCGGTTTAGAGAGAGCGCCCAATCTTCGAGCGTGTCCAGATTACCGGCGAGATAAGCCGCTCCGACAACGGCGCCAATAGATGTACCGGCGATGATGTCAGGTTTTATTCCAGCCTCGATAAGGGCGCGAATGGCGCCGATATGTGCCCAACCGCGGGCAACGCCGCCGCCCAGAGCCAAGCCGAGAGGAGGGCGATGTCTTGCATCAGAAGGTGAGGTGTCCAATCGCATAGAATAGCCCTAAGTCTGGCTGTGCGTCGGAGCAAGACCCAACCAGTCAATTATGGCGTTATTGATAGCGTCGGGATTGTCCCACATGGCCCAGTGTCCGCAATTCGGAATGGTCTGCCGCGTTAAATCGGGAATAATCGCGGGCATATGGTCTGTAGAGCTGGGCGGCAAAAGCAGATCATCTTCAGGGCTTAACATCAGGGCGGGCTGGACAACCTTTTCTGATAAACCTTTTGCCAGATTCCAGTTATGGGTTGTGTTTCGGTAAAGCGACATGCCGCCATGAAAGCCATTTTTTTCATAAGCCTTGGCGTAGACCGCGCGGTCTTTATCAGACATGACAGCGCCGGGCAGGGAAGGGGCACCTTTTTTCAAAAACTCAGAAAAGCTTTTCGGGATATAAGTGAATTTTTTATCCATTGTTTTACCCGAAGGGGTCGTTCGAAACATCAGGCGGAAAAAAGCGTCGGAGTTACGGCTGAACAGGGCTTCAACGTCGTCTGGGTTTTCATTGAACCTAAGAAAATAATGCTCCTCGCCAAACCGTTTGCGAAAGATTTTCAGAGGGTCAACAGGCGCGTGTTTTACATGAGGTGTACAAATCGAAACGAGCCGTTTGATACGCTCAGATATCATTCGGGCCGCGTGCCATAAAATGATACCGCCCCAATCATGGCCTATCAGCGTGACCTTAGAGGAGCCTTGAGCGTTAATAACGGTTTCCAAATCCGCCACCATTTGTTCAATCGCATAATGCTCTACGCCGCGCGGGGCATCAGACAGCCCAAATCCGCGCAAATCATAGGCTATAACGCGGTATCCGGCCTTTACGAGAGGCGGAACGGTCGTTTTCCAGCTATAGGCAAGTTCCGGCCATCCATGTATCAGAATCACAATGGGTCCATCTTCCGGTCCATCTGAATAAGTAGCGATACGGTATCCGTCGGAAGTCAGAAAATGCGGGTTAGAAAAGTCCATATCCGCACATTGACCTAATTTTTGGGCAAAAACGACCCTTTTTCCGGCGTTTTCGTTAGAAACCTCTGAGAAATTCGCTTGAAATGCGGGCGTCAGACCGTTAAGTAACACGAAATTTATACGGGCCTCGCACTCGCGGCGGGGCTTTTCACTTTTAAACCAGAAATGAGTTGACCTGATATGGTTGAAATCTACGTCCGTCAAAACAATGTGGACCAAGCCCTCCGCGCGTTAAAGAAAAAGCTTCAGAACGAAGGTATCCTTCGTGAGATGAAAGCGCGTAAGCATTATGAAAAGCCATCCGAAAAACGCGTCCGCGAACAGGCTGAAGCCGTTCGTCGCGCCCGGAAATTGGCCCGTAAACGTGCTCAAATCGAAGGCTTGCTGCCCTCTAAGAAACGTCGTCGTTAAGCCGATTTCTCCGATACGACTACCTAAGCCGTTCTCATAGAGCGGCTTTTTTAATGTGGATTTATTGAAATATAACCACGAGGCCTGGTCGTGAAAATTGCGTATGTGATTAACTCCCTAGAGGCGGGCGGCGCTCAATTTCCCATTCCGGCAGTTTTCCAAGTCCTCAAAGAAAACGGCGTTGAGGTAAAACTGTTTGCGCTATCCCGGCGAAACGGTATGGCCATTCCGGCCCTAGAGGCGGCAGGCATAAACTGGCAATGTTTTGACGGCAAAAAAAAGCAGCATTTCGAAGCGGCTCTTTGGTTTCAAAAGCGGTTGAAGGAATATCGTCCGGATATTATTTGGACCTCATTAACCCAGGCAACTATTATCGGTCAAATTCTGGGTAAGAAATTCGGCATTCCCGTTGTCAGCTGGCAACATAATGCCTTTTTAAAGCCGATAAACCAAACTCTCTTGTCACTAACGAAATCCCTGTCTGCTTTCTGGATCACAGACTCAGAGCGCGTCAAAGCGCTTACAGTAAAGCGGTTCGGCTTGGACCCTGAGAATGTTCTCATATGGCCCCTCTTTTCCGTTAATACCCTGGCGCCGCAGGCTTCGGCTTGGAAGTCAGGAGAGGTCTTTAAAATTGCGAGTCTCGGCCGTCTGCATCCAAATAAGGGGTATGACGTTCTCATTGACGCTTTGTCGCTACTCAAGAGTGCGAATGAACTTCCGACACAGGCCTTCCAAATCAATATTGCGGGCGCCGGCGAACAAGAAGCTGCGCTTAAGCTCAAGGCGAAAACGGCTAAAATCACTGAACTTAATTTCATGGGGCATGTCACAAACCCTCATGCCTTTCTGGCAGAGCATCATGCCTACATCCAACCCAGCCGTTGTGAAGGCTTGGGTATAGCGGCTCATGAAGCCATGCAGGCGAGCCTGCCGGTTCTCTGTAGCCGGACGGGACAGATGGAACTGACCGTTCAAGATACGATTTCAGGGTGGCATTGTGAGCCTGGCGATCCGGCCTGTCTTGCGCGCGCCCTTAAGACCATGCTTCTTGCTCCGGAAAAAACGGAGAATATGCAGGACGCTGCGCTCAGCGATGTCAGTCGGGCCTTTGGAATGGAGGCTTTTGAAAGGGCTGGAGCCGCATTTGTTTCGAGATTGCGACAGCTAACTTTAGACGAGCTAAATAGACGTGTTTAACCCGCGTTTGGTGTTGCTGAGAGCGAGGTAGAGGGCTTCGGTTGGAAAGCCCGTAAACTGAAGTAATTTTTCAAGAAAAAGTCTCGACGAAGCAGCCCATATAGGTCACGATTAAGACTTTGGAATAAAGACAAATTGCAGAATAATTTTACACTGAGTCCCTCTTTAAGAGTGAAACATCTTAAAAAGTCCATTGCGGTTATACTTGTTGGCTTAATCGCTATTTTTGCGACTTATCACAGCTATAAACCTATGCCGGAAGGGATGGTTCATTCAGGCTCGAAATTCCCGGCCCAAGAAGTTGAATTTCTCGGAGACAATTCGTGGATCAGCGAGATAGGCGACAGAGAACTTGAACAGGAAATTTTCGACTCAATTTTTGAACTGATTGGGGGAGCGAGAGAACTTATCGTTATAAACATGTTCTTGTACAATGACTTTCAGGGACCTAAGCCGGAGACCCATCGACTTTTATCGTCTGAGTTAACGTCGGCTTTGATTGCCCAGAAATCGGCTTATCCTAATATTGAGATTGTCGTGATTACCGACGCTCTCAATACCGTTTATGGTGGACTGAAATCTGAATATTTTGAAAAGATGCGCGGCGTAGGTATAAAAGTCGTAGAGACCGATCTCACCCGCCTACGGGATAGCAATCCGGCTTACTCATGGTTTTGGCGGCTTTTTGTTCAACCTTTTGGAAATAGTCCGGGAGGTTTTTTCCCAAATCCGCTTGGTGAGGGGAAAGTTTCGGTGCGTAGCTATCTAGAATTAGCAAACTTCAAGGCAAATCACCGAAAGACGATCGTCGCCGACACCCAAGACGGGTATGCCGGCCTCGTCACTTCCGCAAATCCACATGATGGGAGCAGCGCGCACCGAAATATCGCGATACGTTTTAGCGGTGCGGCTGCAATTGATTTACTCAGAACTGAAAATGCCGCTCTTACGATGTCGGGGCATGCGCCCGTTTCATTGCCCCCGTTAACGCCGCCGCAAAAAGCGGATTTATCCGTTCAAATTGTTACAGAGCGGGCAATTAAAGCCGCTGTTCTCAACCAATTAAATTCTATGGGGGAGGGCGACCATATAGACCTGATAATGTTTTACCTATCAGACAAGGACATCATAAGAGCACTGATTGATGCTAAAGAACGCGGTGCAGAAGTGCGCGTTTTACTGGACCCCAATAAGGATGCCTTTGGTCATGAAAAGGATGGTGTTCCTAATCGGCCGGTGGCTTCTATCCTTCACAATCATGGCTTGAGCATTAGATGGGCAAATGTGGATGGAGAGCAATCGCACAGCAAAATGCTCTTGGCCTTACCTGAACAGAAAGATGCGGTTATCATCGCCGGATCAGCCAATTATACACGCCGGAATTTGAAAAATTTAAATATGGAAACAAACGTCGTTGTAACCGGCTCATCGGACGCAGAGGCTATAAAGGAAGCTAAAGACTATTTTGACGCCTCATGGGGTAACGAAGAAGGGCGAGTTTATAGCTTGCCTTACAGTGCCTATGCAGACGACAGCCTATTAAAACGCTTAAAATCCGATTTCATGGAAGTCAGCGGAATTAGCACATTTTAATGCCCGAAAATTTAATCGGTTAAATCCGCGGCTGTCTAAAAAGAGAATGCTGTATCTATCCTTGACCTCTCAAAAATAAAATCTGAAATAGAGTGAGCAACGAAAGGTAGAAAAGTGTATAAAAAGTTTAGTGTAATTCTCTCGTCTGTTTTGGCTCTCAGTGCCACGCCTGCTCTGGCCGATCCCATCAAAATAGAATCCGACAATATTGTGTTTTATGGCGACGCTCCGCCTAAAACGGCAAAGCTAATTGTTGAGAAAATGGAGATTTACAGGAAAATCATTATGACTCTGGCGGGAGTGGACACCGCACCTGACGAGAAAAAGCTATCTATTTATGCTTTTGACAGAGCCTCAGATGTTCAGAGCTTCGCCGGCATGAGAGGTGTCGCTGGCGTTTATACAAGCGGTTATGATGGACCGCTTCTTATTACACCTCTTCGCGGAGCGCTGCGTCAGGACAGCTTTAATAACCAAGTGTCCTTGCATGAATACAGTCACCATATTCTTCATGGGTATATGAAAACGGCCTATCCGCGGTGGTATGACGAAGGCTTTGCGAACTACCTTTCGACTTTCCATATGGAAGACGGCACCATCCAGATCGGCCGCGCCGCTGCTAAACATGCCCAAACATTAATGGGACGAGGCGCTGAATGGGTTGATGTAGAAGATGTCGTTGGCGCAATACGCGTTTATCCCTTTGCCGATAGAGGCAGTAAGAGAGGGTTCTTGATGAACCAGTTTTATGCCCAGAGCTGGCTTTACGTTCATTACCTTCATTCAAACAGAGAACTGTCCAGCCGTTTCGGTGACTACCTCAACAGAATTAATGTAGGAGAAGAACCGCTCGAAGCATTTGAAAATGGTTTCGGCGTGAGCCCTGAGGCATTTCATGAAGCGGCTCAAGAATACTGGTATGATAACAAGTTTAAAGTCCAGCAATTCCAGCCCAAAGGAGATTTCTTGGAAATTCCTATGAAAATTGAACGTATCAGTGAGGCCGAATTAGATCTCCAAATGGCCCTAGGCCAGCGGGCATTTTTGGGCGAGGATAATTTGAAATCCTATATCAAACGGCTTAACTCCTACGAAAAGAAGGAGGAGCAAACGGCACAAACGCTAGCGGCTTATGTTCCCTATTTCATTAATTTGAAGGACTATGATCAGGCGGAAACTTATGCGCTTTTTGCCCTATCAAAGGCACCTGAAAGCGTTGAAACGCTGCGTATGGCGGGGGACGCCTATTTTCACAAATCACACGATAAAGAATTCGAGGAATTGGAAGATACGGATCCGCGCATTTACACAATGAACGAGGATATGACTAAGGCTATCGATTATTTTAAGCGGACACTAGACAAGTCCGACGAGGACTATAATGCCGTTATCCACATGGTGTCTGCTTACGGTTCCTCGGATTTTCCGATTACTTCGGACGCGCGTAAGGCCGCCCTGACGTATGAAGCGCTCTATTGGGATGCGAATGATGTGAAGGGAAGCCTCGACCTTGCCAATATTCTTATGAAGTCTGGTGATACCGATGAGGCGTGCGATTATTTTGCGACGGCGCGGCAGCAAGTGAATACAGATCCAGCTAAAGACAAAAACTATTTGGCAAACCATGTCGAAGATATGATGTCCACCTTTGGCGCGAAGTGCGGTCTTAACTAACTCAAAGGTAAAAAAATAAGGGCAGGGGAAGGTCTGCCCTTAAACTTATTCTAAATGAACAGAGCTCTACTCATTCCGGGGCAACTGCCTGTTTGCAAGTAATTCCGCGATCTGAACCGTATTCAGCGCAGCGCCTTTGCGGAGATTATCTGAGACCACCCACATATTCAGCGTATTATCCTGCGTGCTGTCTTCGCGGATACGAGAGACGAAAGTAGCGTATTCACCCACGCATTCGACGGGCGTGATATAACCGCCGTCTTCTTGCTTATCGAAGACCATCATACCCGGGCTGGTACGCAGGAGCTCGCGCGCTTCATCCGCTGTAATTTCATCCTCAAACTCGATATTAAGTGATTCTGCATGGCCGACAAAAGTTGGGACGCGGACACAGGTTGCGGTTACTTTAACTTTCGGGTCGAGAATTTTCTTTGTCTCGGCCTTCATCTTCCATTCTTCTTTGGTGTCGCCGCCGTCCATAAAGACGTCAATATGCGGGATGACGTTGAAGGCGATCTGTTTTGTGAAATTCACCGGTTCAAACTGATCGTTGGAATAGATGCCTTTGGTCTGTAGCCAAAGCTCATCCATATTCTTTTTGCCGCCGCCGGAAACAGATTGATAGGTTGAGACAACAACACGTTT
This sequence comes from uncultured Hyphomonadaceae bacterium, assembly GCA_963972195.1. GTDB lineage: Bacteria > Pseudomonadota > Alphaproteobacteria > Caulobacterales > Maricaulaceae > Litorimonas. The sequence goes on from CAXATH010000008.1 coordinate 87,333, forward strand.
AATCTTTGCGCGGTCATGTAGCGGCTTGAGCGCAACGACCATCTGAATTGTCGAACAATTCGGATTGGCGATAATCATTTTCTTTTTATATCCGTCGACGGCGTCGGCGTTTACTTCCGGCACGACGAGGGGGACGTCCGGATCCATACGCCAAGCGCTGGAATTGTCGATTACGACGGCGCCGGCCGCCGCGATCTTTGGAGACCATTTTTTAGAGATGTCTCCGCCCGCGCTCATCAAGGCCATATCGACTTTTTTGAAATCAAAAGTCTCGAGATCAACGCATTTTATGTAACCGTCACCATAGGTGACTTCCCGCCCCACCGAACGGCGAGAAGCGACAGCGTATACAATCTCAATATCAAGATCACTCTCGGACAGAATGGCGAGCATTTCGGTGCCTACATTTCCTGTGGCTCCGACGACGGCGATGCGATAACCCATGGCTATTCTCCTGTTGAGGGCTCTCAAATTTGAAAGCAGTCTTGAAACAAACGGGTGGTCTCTAGGGGAAGCGCCCCTTTGGGGCAAGCCTTATCCGCGTTTGCGCATTCGCAGATAAACAGCCAGAGCAATGAAGGCGACGAGAGTAAGTCCCGCAGCTTCTAATTTGGAAACGCCCCAGAACCAATCCTCGACCCAATCCGCCATGCCTGCGCCGCCGCCAATAGGCGCGCCGTTGACCGCGATTGCGCCGAGTAAAATAGCCAGAAGGGCAGTAAACCCCGCTATGGCAAAAATCCCCGCATAGAAACGCTGGTCGCCTCTGGCCTGTGCTTGGCGTCGCATTTGAGCTTTTTGGTAACGAGAAAGGCGCCTTTGCCTGGGTTCGTGCGCGCTGGGCTCACTGGGGCTGCTGTCTGGTTGAGAGGGTGGGTTTGTATCAGGAGGCGTCTTGGTCATAGCTGTACCTTAACATGGAATTAGACGAATCCTATGCTAAGCCTGAGTTCATGCGCAGGTTATTGTCGGCAGTCACTCTCTGTTTGTTCCCTCTTATTGTTTCAGGGTACTTTCTTAATACTGCTAACGCGCAGGAAAACTATCTCCCTGATCTGGGTTACGATGCGCCGATGAATGAAGCTGAAGTTCGGGAGAGCTTTTCAGGTCAAACCCACCGGGGCAGCTATAATTTTCGTATAAAAAATTTCGACGGGCTTCATTTCGAAGAATGGACTTCGCAAAGCGGGGAGGTTCTTCACCGTATGGGAGGGCGGTTGGACAAAGGGGTTTGGGAGCAGAAGGGAGAGCAAATTTGCTTTGACTATGAATCAGAAGACCTTCTTGAAGCCTGTTTTTCTTTTTACCGGCGCGGAAATTGTATTTATCACCATCAGGAAACGGTCGGTGGAAACTTTTCTCCGGGATTTACGGCTGTAAGCGTGATTAAAGGGGAGGAGCCTAGTTGTGAACCGCCTATCTCTTAGCTTCGGATTTGCTTTTCTGACATTTTTACTGAGCCCAATCCCTTCGGCCTCACAGAGCCAGACAACGGATATACGCCCGCACGCTTTGCGTTTAAGCGGAGAGCAAATTAAAGCAGAATTTAAGGGGATTACGCATGAAGGTGCTTATAATTTTAACGCGGTCGGCGAAGCCCGAAACAATTATGTCGAAACGCATTTGGAAGACGGGCGCACAATTTACAAAGAAGAAAACCTGGCGAGCCGCGGTGTCTGGCTGGTGAACGATGGCACTCTTTGCTTTGTTTATGAAGACGACATGTTGGCGGGGGGCTGCTTTCGCGTCTATAAAGTGAAGAATTGCTATTACTACTACAGCGATCAATTGATAGAGCATCCAGATGAATTGGATCGGGATTACTGGACCGCCCGTTCCGTCAGAGAGGGTGAAACCCCGCAATGCGAGGCCGCTATAAGTTAGTTTGCTAGAGTGCTTAGATATCAGCCTCTGCCAGAGCGTTAAGACGTTCAAAGACGCGGATATTGATTTTCATCTCTTCCAGTTCCTTTTCGATCCGCTTTGCCTTTTTTCGTAAGCGACGAAGCTCTCCGTCTGAAACATTTTTCTTTTTCATATTGTTTCGCGTGCCGATAAGAGCCTCTTCACGCCGAATATAACGGTTCACCATTTCGTCACGCTCTTCATACAGGCCGTGAATGACCTGACCCTCTTCATAGCCAGCAAAATAGCCTGTATCAGCAGTTATGCGGCAGAGTTCTGCTTCAGAGCGATTTGATAAACCATGATCATATCCGGTCTCAAAACTACAATATCCGGAAAGGCCTTGATCATAGCCCACAAAATAATCACTGTCAGGGAAGGCCTGACATATAGCTTGAACACTATTGCCATTTGAGCCTTGGCTGAAACCTCTGTCATAATCGCAATAGAGCTTAAGCCCCTGATCATATCCCCGCAAATAAGCGGTCCGGTCTGGTTTCACGGCAAATTTGGAGCAGGTGGAATTATAATCGGCAAGACGGGCCTGTGACTTGCCGTTTTCGCCGTCGCGGAATCCGATGTCTTCCCATCCGCCTGCAAGGCACTCTTCTTCGGAGATTGTGGCACAACTCGACAGTGCCAAGGCCGTTGCCGCCAGACCGGATGCGATAAGAAATGCTTTCATTGTACCCTCCATTTTTAAAACGTTTTAAGGGAGGGAGGTTGAACGGGCAATGTGCGGTCCGTTCAAAGTGCGTTCATTTTAGTCTAGCTGCATCCGCTATAGGCGTGATGAAATATTCTGTAAAACGGGGCGTTCGGCAAAATTTTATCTGCACGGCTTTTCGCTTTTCGAGCCGATGGGAGCCAAGGCAAACCTTCTGGCTGGAGGGAGATTTCAAAATCGTGGATTTGTTCAACAGCAGCCTTGCAGAATTCCGTCCCATCCGCGGTGACCGCTAACCCAATTCTTCAAAGGCTTCATAGATGTTTTCTTTAATGAGTTGAACACACCCGTTGGCATTCGTTGAAGTGTCATTCCCAAGAGCAAGGCCGTGTATACTGAACGAACCTTCAAGTTTATTCTTATATCGATCAGACGGAAACTTGTAGGGGCGGTGATGCGAGCATCCTGCTAGCGCCAAAAATGAGAAGGACGCCAGCAGGACTAACAGAAATATACGACCATTAGAAAAAGGGAAGGTTTTTATAGCCTTCACGGCTCATATTTTTCTAAGAGATGCTTATGTTTTTTAGGCCAGAAAAATTATTTCTCCCACCAATATGGCAAACGTTTCTTATCGCCTGTGACTACTTCATTCATGGTGTCGGCCTCATATAGACGTCCGCCAATCATGACATGTTCAATGCCATCTGTATTTCGGATATTTTCAAGTGGATCATTTTCCAAAATGACCAGATCCGCAAGTTTACCGGTTTCCAGTGAGCCAATATCGTCGTCAAAGCCGAGATGTTTGGCCGGCATGGTGGTGGCCGTTGAGAGCGCTTGTAGGGGGCTCATTCCGCCCCGGGCAAAGCTCCACATTTCCCAGTGGGCAGCGAGTCCTTCACGTTGGCCGTGAGCGCCAATTCCGACCAGAACACCCGCATCGGCGAGTTGCTTTGCCGTTGCAGCTGATGGAGCGTCGGAATAGTCCTCGACCGGAGCTGTGACCACACGCTTTGCGCGCGCTTGCAGCGCCGCAGGCGGAACATGCCCGGACAGAATTGGGTGCTCGGAGACGTCTCCTTCCTGATAGAAGAAGCGCTCTCCGCTCGGGCCGCCATACGTCACCACAAGCGTGGGTACATAAGCCACATTGGTCTGGCTAAACATCTGGATGACATCATCGTACAGAAACTCTTGAGGTAGATTGTGTTCGAGTGACGTATTGCCGTCCTGTACCAAAGCCATGTCCATATGGAAAAGCGAGCCGCCTTCGGCAACGACAATCATTTCATTTTCGCGCGCGGCATCGACAACTTGCTGGCGTTGTTCCCGGCGGGGCTGATTGTAGTTTTTAACGCCGTGTGCGCCTTGCGTTTTCAAACGAGTTACATGCTCGAGCGCATCTTCTTCAGACTCGATATTGGCAAAAAAGCCTGGGGCTTTTGCGCCGTAAATGACTTCTCCGGTGGAGAAAATCCGTGGAGCCAGTAATTGCCCAGCTCTTTGAAGTTCTGCGGCCGGGAAAATAGTGTCGGCGCTGCTGGATGGGTCAAATATAGTAGTGACGCCCAAAGCCAGCGTGGCGACGGTTTCCCAATTCTGCTGAGGCACTAAATCGCCTACGCCTTGCGGTCCATGAGCGTGGGCGTCAATGAACCCGGGAACAATTGTTTTTCCCTCCAAATCCACGGAAACTGTGCCGTTCGGAACGGTGATATCAACTCCGATGGCTTTGATACGATCGCCGTCTATCAAGATGGTGCCGTTTTCAATGATTCCGCCGTCTTCGTCGGACATGGTGATAATTTTGGCTCCGGTGAGAGCGACCATGCCGTCAGGAATGTCCTTATTTACTTTACGAGACAAAGCCGTGACCGATTTTGGTGCTTCCGGCTGCTTGTCCGCAGATGGGTCAGCTGAATAAAGAGTCGGTCCCACAGACCAGAAAACCTTGCCGGAATTTGTCCAGCTCGGATAGGTGGCACCGTTCTGACTCAATTTTGTCACGGGCAGGGCCGTGGCGCTTATCCCGCCGCCGACATTTTGCGGGCCGGACAGAATAGGCATAGTATAAAGGTTATAATTCTCGCGAAAGGCCACAGTCTGGCCGTCGAAGGAAACCTGATAGCTTTGCGCCATTTCAGAGCTTGTATGGATGCGAGCGTCATGGCCGAGCAGATTTACGCTGACCAGAGCATTTTTACCGTCTTCATTTCTTGTTATGAAGAGACGAAGATCATCCGCGCCGAAATGAGGCATAGAACCGGATTTTGAGACTCTAACGGCGTCGCCACTCTCAACGTCCTGAACGTAAACGCCTTCAGCTTCTGACCACTCAGGAGCTGTCAAATTGCCGCCGCCTTTTTTCTCAAAAGTCAGGTAGTCACCGCCGGGTGAAAGTGCCGGGTTCGCATAATGACCGGGTTTGTCCGTGTGAGTAGTGATTTCGCCTGACGTTAAATCTATTGAATGAATGGCGCCGAGATCCGCATCATCCCACGTTGCAAAGACGATTTTGCTTCCGTCACGGGAGAAACGGGGGTGAAGCTCTTTCAGGTCAGTTGGAAGGTTTGTCAGCCGTTGTTCTTTTCCGCCCGAAGCCGGTTTTCTGTAAAGCTTACCCAAGCTTTCAAATATAACAGTTCGACCATCCGGAGAGACCTGAACGAAACGCGGCATATGTGTTTTAAAAGTATCGGGCGCGACATCAACTTTTGGACGCGGCGCTGTCCGAATTTCGCGTGTGTCTTTCACGCTGAAATCGATATGTTCGATATCGCCAGTCTCGACGACAAGTTTGTGAATTTGGCCGCGTGCCCAGAAATAGAGCGCTTTGGAATCGGGGCTCCAATCCATATTCGGATAAACGCCGTGTACCGCCCAAGTCTCCTGCATGTCGCGGTCCAGGTGGTCAAAGATTTCGCGTTCTTCTCCGCTCTCCAAATCTTTTACAAATAGACGGGTTTCGGCATTAACGCGTTTGACAAACGCGAGGTGTTTTCCGTCCGGTGAAGGTGTGGGGCGAACCGCGCCGCCATAGCCGCCAGCAGCGACGGATATTTCGCCTGTATCCATGTCATATTTTTTAATTTGAAAAAGCTCTCCATGCGAATCCTGCGCATATTCAAAGATCGGCCCGGAGGTGACGTTTTGACTGTAATAAATGCCTTTGCCGTCCGGCGTGAACATGGGCTCTCCCAATTCCTTCTGGTGAGCTTCGGAAGGGCGCTCCACAAGTTGAACGCCAGAGCCGCCTTGCGTGCTGTATAGCCAGATTTCGCCAACCCCGAGTGAGCGCGACGTGGTGTAATGCTTTCGGCCCGCAATGAAGTTCCCGCTCGGATGCCAAGTGGGGTTATTGAGCAAACGAAAGCTTTCATCCGTTACCTGTTCCATGTCAGACCCGTCCACATCCATTGTCCAGATATTGTCGCCGCCCTCACGGTCAGAGATAAAGGCCAGGCGCTGCCCATCCGGAGAAAAGCGCGGTTGCATTTCCCAGGCCATGCCGGAAGCGATATTTGTGGCTTTGCCGCCTGTGACAGGCATGGTGTAGATATCGCCGAGTAGATCAAAAGCGAGGGTTTTTCCGTCAGGGGAGACATCCAGGCTCATCCAGGTGCCTTCGGTTACGTCAATGTCGATGGATTTTTTCGGTCCCGGAGGGTTCGTAACATCCCATTTCGCCTCGTCTTCTTTCTTATCGGTGTCATCGGACTGTGCATAGGCAAATGAGGACAGAGACAGAGTTGCAATTGAAACGAGGAGGGATGTTTTGAATGACATAGGAGGCCTTTATCTGAATTGGATTGTAATTAACGATATTTGAGACGAAAAATCATACCTTTTCGCCTGCTGAGGGAATAATAAACCGAAAATATTTCCATCTTCCCGCGTGATCCTTTTTCTCGGGGCAACGCGCGAAGAGGTGAAATAAAATTTGGCGGGGTTAAAACCGTCCGGCGGCGCCCGGAAAGACAACAGGCGTTTCACTACCGTCTTTGGCGACCGCGCTAACGCCGAAAAAGTAATTGTCGATAACGAGGTTTTCGAAAGTCCATTCGTTCACGTTCCCAACAAAGCGTGAATGTGTCCATTCCGGTTCTGTTGTGAGACGCCAATGTACGCGATACCCGGCCAAGTTCGACGCATTGGCAGGCGTTTCCCATTTCAATATTGCAGAAGGCTCAACTGCGCCGGAAGCTTCGACATTGGCAGGGAAGGGCGGAGCGCCGGCCATTCCGGCCATCGTAACGGCATTTAGCGCGGTAAGTTTCGCGGCGTAGGTCTCATCAACGCCTTCCATAGTATCGCCATAAGTAATGCCGTCTTCTGTTCTTAGGTCCTGATGCTGGCGGTCATAATGTTCATGCGTTTCCATAATGCGAACGCCGGGAATTCCAACCATGTTGAAGGGGCGGTGATGGCCGCCGCGCCCAAAACGGTCCAAGCGGTAAATCATCATAACATTCAGGTTCGTCATATACTGGTCGGCTTGAGCCTTAACGTAGCGCGCGAGATTTCTGGACGGGCTATCGACTTCGCCGCCTGTAAATCGGCGCGTACGGGCCTCTTCCTCGGTTTCATTGGCGCGTGTGCCTTCGGAGAAAACGCGGGCTGTAGAGTTATCGGTCACGCCGTCAACGCCCGTGATGTTAGAGATCATATCATTATTGAGAACGCCTTTGATATCCCATCCCTGATCGAGCGCGCGTTGGGCGACGATCTTACCGCCGAACAGTCCCTGTTCCTCTCCGGATAGTCCGGCATAAATGATGGAGCCTGCAAATTTATGTTTTGAGAGAACCCGCGCTGCCTCAATTGCGCCGGCCATGCCTGAGGCATTGTCATTGGCGCCGGGGCTTTCAGACGTGCCATTAAGAGGGTCTGTGACCCGGCTATCAATGTCGCCGCTCATCATGACATAGCGGTTCGGATCGATACTGCCTTTTTGAATAGCCAGAACGCTTACGACTTCCGTGGGCTCCGGGATGCGGGTTTCACCTTCGATCGTGTCTGAAACATACATCACTTCAAGGCAGCCACCGCAATCTGCGGAGATTTTCTCGAACTCGTTAAAAATCCAGCGGCGCGCCGCACCAATGCCGCGGGTATCGCTTTCTGTCTCGGATAAAGTATGGCGCGTGCCAAAATCGACGAGCGTTTGAATATCCGAGCGAATACGTTCCGGGGACGGAGCGACAGCAATATCGTAAATCTTCTGAACCTCACTCGGAGGCGCATCCTGACTTTGTGCGAATGCCTGAAACGGCAAGGTAAACATCAGGGCGGTTGCGCCCAATAAAAGAGGTTTGAAAGCTGTCATAGATTATCCAGTAGAAGCGAGTTTCAGTACGTCGATGTAAGAGGTTTCATATTCCATTTTCGGCAAATATCCGGCGTCTTGCATGGCATTATGAAGTGTTGGCAGTCGGTAGCACGGCACATACATGTAAGAATGATGCTCGAGATGGTAATTCACCCAATATGGGGCGAGGAAAATTCGGGCAGGAAGAGAGGCTTTCGTCGTGCGGGCGTAACGAAACGGGTTTCCGTCCGTCGCGGTCATGGCGTGTTCTGCAATATTGCGAATTCTCAACACGGCCATGAACCAGGTCATGAGCGGGAAAAGCCAAAGCGCGAAATACGCCCACCAGACACCCACCGCCGCTAAGGCAGCAAAAAGTATTATGTTTGTCACTATAATCGGTGTTCGCGAGCTTTTGGCAAAAGCATCCGAGCCCTCCAGCTCTACGCCCTTTAGGCTTGCCAGCCGTAAACGCCAGAATGTCTGGCCTGTCAGGTCGCGGATAAGTTTCCGCTTGAGGCTTGCCTTAGTCGTGGGAAATTTGGCCGAGAGCGGCAGGTCGGGATCCAACTCTGTCTGTGTATGCTTGTGATGTTTCAAGTGGTAATGACGATAGGCCTGCATGTTTCCGCCGTAAGGCGCCGCCAAAAACCAAGTGCCGACAAATTCATTCAATGATTTTGTTTTGAATAATACGCCGTGCGCCGCATCGTGCATAAGGATGGCCATTCCGTGCTGCCGCGAGCCGATAAGCAAAAAAGCTAACACAAAAGTCAATGGGTTTGGCAATAAAACAAAAATGGCTCCGGCGCCTATACAAACGGTCCAAACATGAAGTGTCAGCCAAGCGCCCCACAAGTCCGAACGTTTTGCGATAGGCCGGACAATGTCTTTCGACAAAATTGGTGAGGTAGCTCCCATAAATATATTTTTGCGCGATTGCAGTGTTGAGTCAATTGCACGGTAGCCATTCAAACTCTTGCTTTTAGACGCATTTTTTTACAAAAGAGACACATGACGAAAGATAATACCCTTACTCAAACTGACTGGAAAGCCCGCCTGGTCGAAGGCTATCAACAATTTCGCGCGGGAGACTATGTCGAGCAGAAAGCGCTTTACGAAGAATTAGGCAGACATGGCCAGAGCCCCAAGGTCATGCTCATTGGGTGTGCGGATAGCCGCGCTGATCCTTCGGATATTTTTAATGCTTATCCAGGGCAGATGTTTGTGGCCCGAAACGTTGCCAATGTCGTTCCGCCAGCAGACCCGACAGCGGGCTATCACGGGACGTCAGCCGCAATTCAATATGCGGTAGAGGTTATCGGGATCGAAATGCTGGTCATCATGGGGCATGAAAGTTGCGGAGGCATTCAAGGCTGTATCGCCGGGCTGGGGCAAAAGAAAGACGCCGGATATATTGGATCCTGGGTGTCTTTAATGGACGATGTGCGGGAGCGTGTGCTGGCCCGAAATGTGCCTGAAGAAGAACTGCAATTCGAAATGGAATTGGAAAACATTCGCCAAAGCCTTCGCAATCTCATGACATTTGATTTCGTCAAAAAGGCCGTCAATTCGGGGCAGTTAAAATTGCAAGGCGCTTATTTTTCAATCATTAAGGCGCGTTTGTTAATGTCTGATGACGCGGGCTTATTCAGCGAAGTTCCGGTTTCTTAAGCCGCAGATTTCTAAGGTTTAAGCCGCCGCAATGAGAGCGTAAGGATCAATATTATTTGTTCTGAGCGCGTCGTGGACTTCAAAATAGCGCGTCGGCGTACCCACGTTGAGGCGCTTACGGGCATCCTCTAAATCTTCTTCCATCAAAGCCATGATGTCTTGTGTGTAGATTTTAACTGCGGCTTTGCCAAGAGCTTCGCCCTGCTTGATAGCCGCAAAAACAGGCGCGCCTTTCGGCACGGATTTCTTGATTTCAAGTCCGGCCATGTAAGCAATGAAGCGGGCGCCGATATTTTTATCCTGAGAGTAGGTGAAGCCTAAAACGCAGGCTTCGCCCAAGGCATCGCGGCTATATCCGGTGAACACATGTAATAGATCATGAGTGTCGCGCAGACGGTTCGCGAACCACATAAAATCTTCGGACGCCTCAAATTTATTTGAGGATTCAAATTTGGCATATTCATCCACCAAGCCCTGAGCCGTCAGCCCCTGACTTTGCATGAAATGAAGATAGGCCCGTCCCACCGTGTTTTCAGGGAGTTTGGCTAATTCTTCATGATTGTCCAGTAGAGGGGGAAGGTAGCGCCTTTCTTGAAAACGGGCTTGTCCTTCAGGCGTTTCTAAAAACCTTTCAAACACTTTGAAGGGGCGCGCCCCGTTCAACGCTTTGATAATGTGAAAAACCTGGGTCGTGTCTTCCTTATTGGCCATAAGATTTCGAAAATGCCGAAACGCTTTTATGGGTTTCATACGGTATTTGAATCGATTTTTGAGCGATAGGTTTTTCATATTAACAAATTTATCAATAAGAAGCTCGAAATGCAAGCTTTCTTATTGCATAGTCCATATTCTTATGCAGCTGGTCGGCCTTCATCGTTAAGCGTGAGCGGAAGGGCGCTTCGAAACTTTGTTGTGCCAGCTGTGTAAGGCCTTAAGGTTTTCAGCAGGGGATGCCTTCACCCAACGGGCAAAATCGACACAGACCAGGGCGGTGATGTCTGCAAGAGTGAATTTATCGCCCGCTACAAATGGCGTTTCCTGCAACCGGTTATCTAAATCTTCCCAGAAGGTTTCAATTCTCATACGACCGCGCTCCGCCAATTCCTGAATTTGGGGGATGTTTTGTCTGCCTGTCATGGCGCGGTTTTTCATATGCGGGGAAGTATTTCGAAGAATTTCGGCAATCGCGTGGAGCCCTTCAAACTCAACACGTGCATTCCATTCTAGCACATTTGCACGGGAAAATCCGTCCGTCCCCATTAATGGAGGCTCCGGATGAAGCTGATCAACATAATACGCAATGGCGAGGTTTTCCGATAGCGATTTTCCGTCTTCCGTGATGAGGACGGGAACCGTGCGGCGGGGATTAATAGCTGCAAATTCGTCTTTCATCTGTTCGCCTTTGGCCAGATCAATTTGCAAGCATTCATATTTGATGCCTTTCTCTGCGAGAAAAATGCGCGTTCGGCGTGGACTTGGCGCAGTTGAGCAATCATATAACGTCAGCATATCTTTTCCTTTGTCTTTAGGCTTTTATGGCAGTGACTCGTTCAATCCTCAAATCAATTTCTCCCCACGAGAAAGATTTGGGCGGGTTTTCAGTTCGGCGGTCTGTTCCTCAGGTCGGAACGAAGTCGATTGGCCCATGGGTCTTTTTTGATCATTTTGGCCCGGCGGAGTTTTCTCCGGGTGACGGCATCAATGTTCGCCCGCACCCCCATATTGGACTTGCAACAGTGTCATACTTGTTTGAGGGCGAAATTCATCACCGCGACAGTTTAGGCAGCGATATTCTGATACATCCCGGGGCAATTAACCTGATGGTGGCGGGCCGCGGAATTACGCATTCTGAACGCACTCGCAAAGAATTGAGAGAGCAAGGCTATAAACTTCATGGGCTTCAACTCTGGCATGCTTTGCCCGAACAGGACGAGGAAGTAGAGCCCGCCTTTTACCATACCCCGGCCACTGATATTCCAGAGGTTCAATTAGACAGCGTTAAGGTTCGTGTGATGATGGGCGAAGCGTATGGCGTGGCCTCACCTGTAAAAACCTTTTCCCCAATACTTTATGTGGAAGCGGAAATGCCCGCAGGTGCGGAATTAGAAATTCCGAAGGCGGATGAAATTGGCGTCTATGTTGTTAAAGGAGATGTCAAAATTGACGGAGAAGAGAGCCCGTTATTTACAATGAGTGTCCTGAACTCCGGTGCGAATAAAATCACCGCTGAATCGGACGTCCGTTTAGCCATCATCGGCGGATCTCCCTTGGGTAAACGCTATATCGAGTGGAACTTTGTGTCCTCTCGGAGAGAACGCATCGAACAAGCTAAGCAAGATTGGAAGTCAGGACGGTATGATACTGTGCCGGGCGATAGCGAAGAATTTATTCCACTTCCAGATGATACCAACCCCCGTAAACCGAGAGAGACAAATCTATGACGACCTATAAGCAAATGCTTTCAACCATTACCGAAGATGCGAAGCTCACAATGGAGCTTGTCGAGAAGGAGATACCTAAGCCAGAAAGTGATGAGATTGTTGTTCGTGTCGACGCGACGCCTATTAACCCTTCAGATCACGGCGTTATGTTTGGGGCGGCGGATGTGAATGCGTCTGAAACAAAAGACGACAAGTTGATCGCGCCCATCCCGAAACAAGCTATGGGCCGTATGAAAGGCCGTTTGGGACAGGCGCTTCCCGTTGGCAATGAAGGCGCCGGAGAGGTCGTGGCGGCCGGGGATAGTGATTATGCTCAATCCCTGATTGGCAAGACCGTCGCCGTGATGGGCGGCGGCATGTACACTCAATACCGCTGCGTAAAAGCGGCCATGGCTCTACCACTACACCCCGGCAACACAGCCAAACAGGGCGCTTCGAGCTTTGTGAACCCATTGACGGCGCTTAGCATGGTTGAGACCATGCGCATGGAAGGACATTCAGCACTTGTCCATACGGCCGCGGCGTCGAATTTAGGGCAGATGTTAAACCGTATCTGCAAGGCAGACGGTGTAGACGTGGTCAATATTGTAAGGCGGGAAGAGCAAGCAAAAATACTTAAGGACATGGGCGCAAAATATGTCGTTAACAGTAGCTCTGACAGCTTCATGACGGATTTGACGGATGCGGTGGACGAAACCGGTGCGACTTTGGCCTTTGACGCCACGGGCGGCGGGACCTTGGCCTCGGATATCTTGACAGCAATGGAAATGGCGGCTGCCCGCACGCCCGGAGCCTATAGTATTTACGGCTCTATCCATCATAAACAGGTTTATCTCTATGGTAGTCTGGATATGAGCGTGACAACCTTGACGCGGGGCTACGGTATGGCTTGGGGCGTCGGGGGATGGCTATTACCAAACTTTCTCGCCAAGGCCGGAAAAGAGGTCGGAGCGCGTCTGCGCAAGCGTGTGGCCGACGAGCTAACCACGACCTTCGCCAGCCATTATAATCATGAGATTTCTTTGGAAGAGGCTCTGAACGCAGAAACGGCCAAAGCCTACAATGCCAAAAAGACAGGCGAGAAGTATCTGATTTTACCTCAAAAATAGAAGGTCTTTTTGCAGAAATATGGCTGCAAAGTGGTTTTTCTCATCTCACTTTGCAGCCCGGTAACGGTAAAATGTTATCAATAGTCACTCATAAGCAATTGAAATTAAAACGGAATGCCTAACCTGCTACTTCCGGAGAGGTGTTAAGGTTAAAATTTCGCAATGATTAATGGGAACCAAATAGCTCTTCCAAGCGTCTATCTTCTAGTTGGACTATTCAACGGGAGCTGAAGATGAAAGAATATGCAAATAATTCGGTAGGAAACACTGCGCAGGTTGATCATTTCGCTATTGCCGCGAATGATGTTGAGCCGGTTTACAATAAAATAGCAAAGACCAATAAATCATCGGAAGGGGCAAAAAAGCGTATAGCAGACTTAGAATGGCAGATACGCTTTACGCAAATTCAGCTAAATCGCTGGCGTGCACTTGAAGATAGCGGTTGGACCTCGTTAGAGGCACTGCAAAAAACCGCGAAGCAGGAACTTAATACCTTGATGCTTCAATAATTTCAGCTCGCAAAGATTTGTGAGGGGTCCTTGAAACTTTTAAACTCCAGCGCATTTCCGCTGGGGTCCAAGAAAAACATAGTTGCTTGCTCGCCCGTTTCGCCTTCGAAACGAATATAAGGATCAACAACAAAGCGAGTTCTGGCCCCTACTAGTCTATCGCGTAGTTCATGCCACTCTGACCATTCCAATACCGCGCCAAAATGCCTGACGGGCACATCTTTGCCGTCCACCTTATTTACAGGCTCCGCTCCATCGAAAGCGTCTTGACGAACATGAAATGAGACCTGATGGCCGAAAAAATCAAAATCAATCCAGCTCTCAGCTTCACGTCCCTGCTTGCATCGTAAGACATCACGATAAAAGGCTCTCGTTGTCTCCTTGTCTTTGACGGGATAAGCGAGGTGAAAAACGCTCGTCATACTAAATTCCCTTTGGGCCATAAGCGTAATCACCGCCCTTTTCCAAAGCTCTTAGATAGGCGGGGCGCTTGTGAATTTTATCGACATAGTCGTTACAGGCTTCATATTCGATAAGCCGCCCTCGAGCCTTTGCGGCTTCAAGAGGAAAAATCATTTGAATATCCGCTCCCGTCAGATGGTCCCCGGCAAAGTATTCATTTCGGGTGAGGGCGTATTCACAATAATCCAGTATTCCTTTGATCTCGCTGACGATTAATGGCTGGAGAGGAGCGGCGGCTTCGCCCAAATAACTCGTGTAAAGCGCCAGCAGGAAAGGCAGCATGGCTGAACCCTCGGCAAAATGTAGAAAATGAACATAGTCTACATATTCCGGCGACTCTTTATCCGGGCGTAAAGACCCATCGCTATATTTATCCAATAGATAAACGATGATAGCGCCGGTTTCGGCTATAATCTGATCGCCATCTTCTATGACGGGGCTTTTGCCAAGTTGATGGACGGATTTGAGTTCCGCCGGAGCGCGATTGGTCTCCGGGTCACGCTCATAATGCTTGATTTGATACTCAACCTCCAATTCCTCCAGGAGCCAGAGAATACGCATGGAGCGGGAGTGGTTGAGATGGTGTAGAACGATCATAACCCCTGTATGGGCAATGATATGGGGTTTAGGCAAGCACCTTTTTTAGGGTATCTGAGCCTCGAAACTGCAAAGACGTGACTTTGCCGTCTATGATCACATCAACATTGTTAATCTGATCAGGAACAAATTTCCTCATCATTTCAGCCCGAACCGATAATTCTCCGATGGGTAAGTCAATCTTTCCCTGCTGATAAACCAGAACGCTACCTCGAACGAGTTCTGCACCAATAATATTGAGCGGCACGGAGGAGCCGTTCTGATAAAGCGCGAAGGCTTTTTCAGTATAAAGCGCAAGCTGAGCTCTTTCCTTGAGGGCGGCGAGATTGGGAGAATCCAGAATTCCTTCCGCTGCGAGAGCAGTGCCCGTATCGTGGACGTGGAAATTATGAATGACGTCAATTTCTCCGGTTTCGGAGTTAATCTCGATTTGTGTCGTTGTGGTTGTCAGCCGGTGCGCCCAAACTGGTGTGAAAGGTGCGCAGATGACTGTTCCAGCCGCGCCCAGAAGGGCGCGTCTGCGGTTGAGTTTGATGTTCATAAGTGTGTTTTACTCTCCGCCCAACATTCTTTCGAGTGTTTTGCGCAGAGTGGATTTTTTCTCTTCAGACCGATTTGTTTCGGGCTCTTCGATTTCAGATCCCTGACGGTTTTCGTCAGAGGTTTTGTCTTCCGCTGCATCCGTAGGTTCAACCGTTTTCATCGGAACGTCTTTGGCGTCACCATCTTCGGACTTCATTTCGTCCGGATTGCCTTTTAACTCGACCAGCATATCAGCCATCATGGAGGAGGCTTTGTAGTCTGACTTATACATTTCGATACGGCTCTGGGTCAGTTTCTGAGGGAAACTGTTATTTCCATAATCAGCGTCGGCAGTCATATGCTGTGCGTCCAGCTCTATGGAAACAATTTTCCGGTCACGAACGATAAGCTTGGTAACGCTTTCTGTGTCCCGTCTCCAGATTTCAGCCGGTACCATGATTTCTTCTGTATCGCCGTTTTCATAGGTTAGCGTCAGAGGAAGGGGAGAGATCAAACCCCCAATATTTTCGAAATCAACAAAGTAGTAGTAATCATTGTCTTCAAGTGCCCGCTCATAAACCTCTTTTTCCCAATCTTTTAGATTTTTGAGGAAAGACTGGAAGGAATTGCGGTCTTTATTCGTTACAGTGAAACGATCATTTTCATTGTAGAAATCTTCGAGTTCCTGATAACGGCTGACGCGCGTTTCAATACCCTCTTGACGATTGCGTTTCTGCGTTATCGTTTCAGGTGTCTTCTGGTTATATTCGTCCCGGTCTTTGTCCTTCTCGACGTCGGGATCCTGAGAAGAAATCTGATATTGGCGGACATCAGTCAGAGCAATATCAACATGATCGGTGCCAAAGAACCAACCGCGCCAGAACCAATCCAGATCGACTGCCGAGGCATCTTCCATGGTGCGGAAAAAATCGGCAGGTGTCGGGCGTTTGAATTTCCAGCGGTTTGAATATTCGCGGAAAGCAAAGTCGAAGAGCTCACGACCCATTACCGTTTCGCGTAAGACCATAAGGGCGGTGGCGGGTTTGGAATAGGCATTCGGACCGAATTGCAGAACCGAGTCTGACTGCGTCATGATCGGCACCTGATTGGAACTGGTCATATAGCGCGATATGTCGTCCATCGGATTGTTGGAGCCGTAACGGCTGATAGGGAAGTTTTCCTCCCATTCATATTCTGCCTGATATTCCAGGAATGTATTGATGCCTTCATCCATCCAGGTCCAGCGGCGCTCATCCGAGTTGACCGTCATTGGGAAGTAGATATGGCCGATCTCGTGAATGATTACGCCGATTAAGCCGTATTTTATACGGCGTGAATAGGTGACTTCACCCGTTTTTTCATCTTCGCTGGGACGATATCCGTTAAAGGTAATCATCGGGTATTCCATGCCGCCGCGTTCCCAGGAGTTTACGGATTGCGCGACAGGGTAGGGATAGTTGAAGGCAAACTTGTTATAAACGTCCATTGTGTGGACAACAGATTGCGTCGAATATTTTGACCAGACCGGGTCCGCTTCTTTGGGGAAGAAACTCATGGCCGTTACGGTCGGATTGTTCTCGTCATCCTGTTCGAACAACATGGCATCCCAGATATATTTACGGGAGCTCGACCAGGCAAAATCGCGAACGTTTTCGGCGCGGAATTTCCAGGTGCTGGTTCCGTCTGCCTTTGTCTTTTCGTTTTCCTCTGCCTCTTCTGGCGTCACGATATAGCGTGTCTCTTCTGTCGAGAGATTGGAGAGACGGCGGCGCTGCTCACCCGTCAAAACCTCTCTCGGGTTTTGCAACACACCTGACGCGGATACGATATGATCGGAAGGAACCGTCAGGCTGACGTCGTAATCGCCGAATTCCAGGGTGAACTCCCCCCGGCCCAAAAATTGTTTATTCTGCCAGCCCGTATAGTCTGTATATGCGGCCAGACGTGGAAACCATTGAGCCATTCCGAAAATATAATTATCTTCTTCTTCAAAATATTCATATCCGCCGCGGCCCCCAACGGCTTCTTCGTCGATAATATTATGATCCCAATCAATGTTTATGACTGTTCGTTCTTCAGGGGCGAGGGGCTCCTCCAGATCAATTCTCATCATTGAGTCATTGATGGTATAATTCAGATCATTACCGTCTGCATCTGTAACAGCTTTAAATTCGAATCCGTATTCACGATCTTCATTGGCCTGACTGTATCGCAGGCTGCCAAAGCTAACGCGGTCCTGTTTGGAAGATCCGTCGCCACGTGCAGACCCGGTGGCCGCAGCGGTCGCACTTTCTCGAGCAAGGCTGCCGTCTTTGAAACGGTTCTGGTCCAGAGCAACCCATATGTAGTTTAGAGGATCGGGAGAGTTATTGATGTAATCAATTTTCGATTCGGCACTGATCCGGCGTTTTTCTTCGTCTAAGACGACGTCAATTTTGTAATTTGCCTGTTGTTGCCAATAGGCCGGACCGGGCGCACCTGCGGCATTTCGGAAAATATTGGGCGTTGGAAGTTCTGTGCCAAGTTGACGAAACTTACAAACTTGATCACCCGGGGTACAAGCCGGACCGTCCGCGAGCGCTTCGGTTCCAAGAACAAGGGCTCCCATCGCCCCGCTGACAGAAATGAGGCTAAAGCGAATGGCATGACTGAGTTTTGGCATAGAATACGTCCATTCTTGAAATGTTTTGGGAATGTTAGACTATAACTTTAGGGAAGTCCTACCAAATTCCCGTAAATAGGGAAAAGTAGTTTCCGAATTAAAGTGAAAAAAGCCTCAATTCGCGCGGCTGATACCTGATTTTTTAATTTTGAGACTGTGAAATGCATCCGACATTGCAAGCAAGGGGTGTCTGCGGCGGAAGAGGTGACGCCCTAATATTTCCCCGCCAATAGGCAAGTTTTTGGGAAGATCGGATTCCAGCCTTTCAACGGTTTTGGATATTACCGCGATGAGATTATGCTTTTCAAGAATTAGCCGCCGGGCCTCCAAAATAGCTGGAAGTCGTTTTTCATATTCATTTCCCGCAATCGCTTTCCGAATGATCTTTTCAGCTTGGTCGATATTAAAGATATCTATAGGGATGGCGGCTTCCTCCGGGAAATCTTTGGCATAATCCGGTGCACCGTAATAAAAGGGTAAGCAGTTTGCCAGCCACGCATCGGCAAGCTTTTCCGTCCAATGACCCTCGGCGCGATGATTTTCAATCGTTAGGTGATAGCGATAGGCATCCATCGCCTCGTCTTTGCGGGCAATTGGATTTATGCCACGTCCGAACACGTCAAAAAGATCGCCAAGTCGCTCCTTCATATCCATGGTAAAATTATAGCGCTGTGAATGCACTGTATGGGACATTTGCTTGTTACTGCAGACTGTCGAAAGGGTTTTGGTTTTTTCTAGTGGCGCGCGAGTGGTAAATGCATCGAAGGATATATAATGTCCTGGCTGCCCCCCTAAAGGCCGGCCATAAAACCAGCGTAAGGGCGGCGTTTCAGAAATTTGATTTGGGTGATGGATAACAGAAGTCGGCTTCGCACTTAATATATGTCCATATTGTCCTAGATAGTGCGGCCCCTCAACGCGAATTGATGCCGGTTCAGTTGTGATAAAAAGTGACTTTTGTTTGGGGCAGGCCAGGGGTTCAACCCGGTTGACCTGTCTTTCGCCCGGCAGCATGGGAAGGCCTTCATAAACGACAAGCCAGTCATATTGACGGTCGTCCATATCAAAGGTGAAAACGCAATCTCCCCAACGCTGTTCAGTGCCGGGGAGAAGAGAGGTCCAAAGCTGCGGATCTTGTTCCGCATGGGTTTTGGCCATAAATTTTACTTTGATCGTCATAAGGGCCGTGACGAGACCTTGAACTTATAGATTAGCGGGTCTTAGTTCTCTCTCATTTTGTCACGAAGGCCGCGAAACTCGGTGCCTTCATACCAATTTGGCCAGTCTTCTGAATTTGCCATATCCAAGCCTAATTCATAGAAAATTTCTGTGGCTTGCGTAATACCCGAAAGGTCCCAGCTATTGTCATATTCATCGCCGGGTTTGTGATAGCGGACGTCATTATACTCTTTGGCAAAGTCCTCGCCATAGGTCAGGCCTTTGGTCACATGGTCATTCCCTGTATCAGCGTAAAGCATCGGCACGCCTTTTTTCGCGAGGCTGATATGGTCCGAGCGATAATAAGATCCGGCTTCAGGTTTATCATCCGGCACAATATACATTTCGCGGGTGTCCAGTTCGGCTTTCAACAAATCTTCCAGTTCAGACGCGCCGTAACCTTTGACCATAATATCTTTGGTTGGGCCTGTCGGAAGCATGGCGTCGATATTGATGCCGGCGACGGTTTGTTTCAGAGGCACTAAAGGTTTTTCTGCGTAGTAAGCAGACCCTAAAAGGCCGGATTCTTCCGCTGTGACAGCAACGAAGATAATGGATCTTTCAGGGGCGGGGCCTTGCGCCATCGCCTCACCAATTTCGAGAATGGCAGCTGTGCCGGTCGCGTTGTCGACAGCGCCGTTATAGATTTTATCGTCTCCCTCAAGGTCTTCATTTTTGCCCAAATGATCCCAATGCGCCATATACAGGACGTATTCGTCAGGGTGAGTTGAGCCTACTATACCTCCTGCCACATTACGTGACGTTGTCGTAACAGCTTGTTGTTTGATTTCGGCGTTCAAAGCCAAATCGCCCATAGCGACGGCTTGGAAATCTTTGGTGGACGCCTGATTTTTCAAGGCCTGATAATCCAGTTCTGCTGCCTCGAACACTTTCTTGGCAGCGTCCAAATGAAGCCAGCCTTCCAAGGCCGTACGCGAAGCGCCTCTATCCGGACGGACAAGGTCATATTGTGCCCCCGTCCAGGAACCTGACACTACATCCCAGCCATAGCTGGCCGGGGCTGTTTCGTGGATTATCAGTGCCGCCGCGGCACCCTGACGGGCCGCTTCTTCAAATTTGTAAGTCCAGCGACCGTAATAGGTCATCGCATTTCCGTTGAAGAGCGCTTCATCTTTGGTCGCAAAGCCAGGGTCATTGACCAACATCACAACGGTTTTGCCTTCGACATCCACTCCGGCGTAATCATCCCATCCATATTCAGGGGCAGTAACGCCGTAGCCAACAAAGACCAATTCGGAATCTTCGACAGAAACGGTTTCATCCAGTCGCTTTGTCCAATAGACAGAGTTGGTTTTCAGATCCGAGTCCACGACAGGCTGCTCATCGCCTATTGTACTGATTGTCATAGAAGACTCATTTGCGATAACCGTCGCTTCGGTCAATTCCACATTTTGAAAGTAAGTGCCGTTATCCCCCATAGGCGAGAGGCCAGCGCGCTCCATTTCATCTGCGATATATTGAGACGCTTTTTGTCCGCCGGGCGTACCGGGGGCGCGGCCTTCAAAGTCATCCGAAGCCAATGTTTCAATTCGGCGGCCCATATCGGCTGCGGAGATGGAAGCTTGGGCCTCTTTGGGAGGCGGGGTTTCAGAGCTACACCCTGTGAAAATAACAGCCGAAATTGTGGCTGCCGCAATTGATTTGGATAACATAACTTTTCACTCCCGACGTGCCGCTATTCAAAAATAATTGAGTCAGCCGCTTGAAAAAATCCTAAAACTGTTCAACCACATCCTACGCGTCAATTAAAGATGATATTTATCCCTTTGAAAAGGAATGTTCAAATGCCCTTTACAAAAACTCGTTTCCGTAAACCAGCTTATGTTCTTACTCTCGCTACGCTTCTATCCGGCGCTGCAATGAATGTGGTCAGCTATGCGCAGGTGCAGGAAGCCCCTATTATGCAAAGCGGTGAGCAGACGACGTCTGATACAGTGCAAAGCCTGATAGATGCAGCGATGAAGGGGGAGCAGGGCTATGAGATTACACGCGAGCTGACGACTGAAGTCGGGGCGCGCCTGGCGGGATCAGAAGCCGAAGCGAGAGCCCGGGATTGGACGGTCGAAAAATTCAAAGAAATTGGACTGCAAAACGTGCGTATTGAGCCATTCACAGTTCCGGGATGGGAGCGCGGCGTAGAAACGGCGGAGATTGTCTCTCCCTATCCGCAACAATTATACATTACGGCCCTTGGCGGCTCGGTGGCGACGCCAGAGGAAGGAATTTCAGCAGACGTCGCTTACTTTCCGACATTTGAAGATTTAGAAGCCGCCCCTGAAGGCGGTCTGGACGGAAAAATTGTCTTTATCTCAGGACGGATGGAGAAAGCCCCGGACGGAGCAGGCTATGGCCCGGCCAATCGCAAGCGCCGCTCGGGCGCAACCGAAGCCGGCAAGCGCGGCGCGGCTGCGGTTGTCATACGCTCTGTCGGCACTGACAGTCATCGCTTTCCTCATACAGGCCAGATGCGTTATTCGCCTGATGTAGAGCCTATTCCAATTGGCGCGCTCTCCGGCCCCGATGCGGATCAGCTTGAGCGGATGCTTAAAAACGGGGAGGAGGTAAATCTAAAACTTACACTTACCCCCAAATCTGTTGGGGATCTCCCCTCCGGCAATGTCATCGGCGAAATTGTCGGGACCGAGCGTCCGGAAGAGATTGTTCTGATTGGCGGTCATCTTGATAGCTGGGATCTTGGAACCGGGGCAATTGATGATGGGGCCGGTATTGGTATCTCTGCTGGCGCGGCCCAGATTATATTGGAGACGGGTCTCAAGCCAAAACGCACCATTCGGGTGGTGGCTTTTGGAGCGGAGGAAATTGGCCTCAAAGGCGGCTTCGCTTATGTAGAAGAGCACAAAGATGACCTTGGCAATCACGTCTTGGCCACGGAGTCAGATTTTGGCGCCGGGCCTGTCTATGAGGTTCACTCCGGCGTGACGGAAGGCGAGGATGTCTTGAGGGCAATGGCTGACGCCATGAATATCCCTTTTGCAGAGGAAAAGACGACCAATGGCGGTCCTGATGTGGGCCCTATGGCAAATGAAGGCGTTCCCACAATGCGTTTCCAGCAAGATGGCATGGACTATTTTGATTTGCACCACACGCCAGACGACACATTTGACAAGATTGACCCGAAAGAGATGGCTCAGAATGTAGCGGCTTTTGCGACCATGGCTTGGATGGCTTCTGAAGCCGAGACTGATTTCCGTGCGGACGATACAGTTAAAGACAAAGCAGATAAATAAGACCTATTGGAGCCCCTCATGGCCTTACCCCAGATTCTTGAAAATTTAGATTTCCCCGTTATCGCCGCGCCGATGTTTATTGTCAGTGGCCCCGAACTAGTCATTGCCCAATGCAAAGCCGGAATTGTCGGCTCTTTTCCGGCTTTAAATGCGCGTCCTGCGGAGATGCTGGAAAAGTGGATTGTCCAGATCAAACTGGAGCTGGAGAAATACCAAAAAGATAATCCGGAAAAAAAAGTTGCTCCGTTCGCGGTTAATCAGATTTGCCACAAATCGAACAATCGCCTTGAGCAGGATATGGAGATATGCCGCAAACACGAAGTGCCGATTATCATCACGAGCCTACAAGCTTCGAAAATGGTGTACGACGCCACTCACAGCTACGGCGGTATTATTCTCCATGATGTTGTCAATATTCGCCACTCTAAAAAGGCTCTTGAAATGGGAGCTGACGGATTGATCGCCGTCTGCGCCGGTGCCGGGGGGCATGCGGGTCTTTTATCTCCTTTTGCTCTCATTCCCGAAATCCGTCAATTCCATGACGGTCCGCTGCTGTTATCTGGATCCATTGCGACGGGCGGCTCGGTTGCCGGAGCGCAGGCGATAGGGGCGGACTTCGCCTATATAGGAACGCGGTTTATTGCCTCCGAAGAGGCCAATGCCGAGCAGGCCTATAAACAGGAAATTATCGATTCATCTGGCGGCGATATAATTTATTCATCTCTCTTCACCGGAGTTCACGGAAACTATCTCAAAGGCTCAATTGAAAAAGCTGGGCTTGACCCGAATAATTTGCCGACGGCGGATAAAAAATCCATGAATTTTGGTTCCGGGGGTAATACCGATGCCAAAGCCTGGAAAGATATCTGGGGGGCGGGTCAAGGAGTTGGGAGCGTTTCTTCAGCGCCTCCTGTCGCGAAGATTGTAGCCCAGATGAAAGAGGAATATGCGGTTGCAAAAAACCGTCTTTCTTACTGACCTTCTTCGTAATTAATTCCAAACGCTGACTACTGAAACTTTTAGATTCTTCCTGGATCTGAGGAGGGTATTATAAGCGTCGCAATTCCTTCATCCTTATTGCAACGGCTTAGGCCTTGCTCTAAGAGACATTTAATTGGATCTTGGAAACAGTATTTTGCCAAGATATTTGGAGGAGCTTATGGGGAAGTGGCTATTAGGGGTTATACTCATATTTGTCGGAGCGGCAGCCTATTCTTTAATTGCAGGGCCAAAAATTTCTGAAAGTATGGGAAGCGATATACGCTCCGCACTTCGAAGCCAAAACCTTGACTGGGCCAGCGTTGATATGAACGGGCATATTGCAACCGTAATAGGTGGTGCCCCTTCTAATGATGCAGCTCGTGAGGCAATAGAAACGGCTCAGGGGACAGTCTGTTCTGACTGTCAGGCCGACAAGCCTTGGCACCGTGTTTTAAGCGACATGGACATCGGAACGGTTGAGCAGTCTCAACCTGCTGAAACCGCTCAGACTTCGGCTCCATTGCAATCCCCTTACACATTTACCATTGCTAAATCAGAGGACGGGTATGTTTCTCTCAATGGCTATGTCAATAACGCTCAGGAACGCGAGACAGTTTTAGCAAAAGCTAATGTAACTTTTCCCGAGACAATTCAGGATAATGGAATAGAAATTGCCAGCGGAGCTCCAGACGGAAATTGGGTGCACGTTATTGAGCGAGGCATTGAAGAGCTGGCCCTTATGCAAAGTGGGCGTTTTCAAATAGAGAACAATAACTTTTTAATACATGGCCAAGCAATGTCCGCGGATATTCGAGAGAGGGTAAATCGCTTCGTTTCT
Source organism: uncultured Hyphomonadaceae bacterium (assembly GCA_963972195.1). Taxonomy (GTDB): domain Bacteria; phylum Pseudomonadota; class Alphaproteobacteria; order Caulobacterales; family Maricaulaceae; genus Litorimonas. The sequence goes on from CAXATH010000008.1 coordinate 111,498, forward strand.
GATGTGCCTGCGGCTTATAACGGCGCATCAAATATTAACGTTCCCAATCTGGCTTCTGATGCAGTGGGCCAAGTTGAATCTCAAGCGATTTGCCAAACACTTTTTGATGACTTGAATGAAGGCACCAAGATCGAATTTCCGTCGGGGCAGTCCGAGATTACAGGGAATTCCAGTTTTGACCTGCTCGCAGAAATTGCCGCAGCTGCCAATCAGTGTCAAAGCTTTCGAATTCAAATCGATGGATATACGGATAACACTGGCGATAATGATAAGAATCAGCAATTATCAGAACGTCGAGCCAACCGCGTTCTTGCGTTTTTGACCCAACAGGGTGTTGATCGCAACCGTATGTCGGCAACAGGACATGGGTCGTCAGATCCGATCGGCGATAATGCCACAGCGGAAGGCCAAGAAATGAACCGCCGTACTACCTTTACGCTAACTCAGGCTCAGTAGACCCGCCTGCTTCACTCTTACAGGAGACATTTAAATGAACCTAACTTATATAATTGGATACCTTATCGTGCCCATGGTAATTGCAGCTCTTCTCGGGCTCATACTGGGTTGGTTCTTATTTCGCGGTAAAAAACAGGATGGAGACCTAAGCGTTGAAGGTGAAAAAGCGCTCCGGGCCGAAGCCGATAAATTGAGAACTGAAAACCAAGCTTTAAAGGGACGGTTGTCCGCTCACGAAACAGAAGTCAGTGACCTGAAAGGAAAACTGGCAGCCTCCGGAGCTGGTGCAGCGGCAGGTGCGGCTACCTCTGGTTCTTTGGAAAAAAGCGGCGATGATGATGAAAATTACGCGCTGGAGTGGCGCAACCGTTATCTGGCGGCTCGGGTAAAATATCTAGAAGGTCGTCTATCCGAAGCGCCTAAGTCGTCTACAAAGAAAGCGCCAGCAAAGAAAACTAAAGCCAAAGCAACAGCAAATAAAAAGCCTGCAACCAAGAAAGCCGCAACTAAGAAGGCGGCAGACAAAAAAGCCCCAGCAAAGACGTCGGCGACTAAAGCCGCAGCATCAGCTGCCGTAAAGACTAAATCTGCGCCGGCAACGAAAGCAAAACGCAAGCCTGGTCCTAAGCCTGGCACGAAGCGGGGAGAGCTGACTGCGTCCGGTAAGCCTCGCAAGAAGCCTGGGCCGAAGCCGGGGTCAACTCGCGCAAAAACGCCAAAGGTCAGCAAAGAAGATGCGGCTTTTGAGAAATACTATACAAACGTAAAAAAGTATGACGCGAAAGCAAAGCGTAAGACCGTTGAAAATATTGTGAAATATTGCGGGGTTGCGCTGCGGTCGCGTGATAGTTCTCTCGTGGCTTGTTCGGATGAGGCGGAGTTGAAGCGTGTTGCGGATGGTTTTGTCACCAAGAAATTGGAGAAGACCTCGGGTCAAATGGAACTCGTGAAAGACGTCTGTCAGGAAATGAAGAGTGATCGATTCAAATCACGCGTGACTTTCTATTACCTTGCGGCCAAAAAGGCTCGGAAGATAAGCTTGTTTAATTAGGTTTCATTCACGCCCGGATTTAAATCCGTGTTTATTTTACGCTAAGAGCCCGCTTTCAAAGCGGGTTTTTTTATTCCATCCTCACTTTGCAAAACAGACATATATTGTCTTCATGAGCACACAAACTGGAAACGATATACCGCGAGGCAAGAGTCAATTGTTTCATCGAAAGTGGAACAAGGAACGCTGGCCAAATTTCTCATCTTCGGAGCTGTCGTGCCGTCATTGCGGCGAAATCTATCTTTGGCCCGAATTTATTGATCGTTTGCAAAGCCTACGCGAGACGATGAAGGCACCGTTGCACATATTATCTGGCCACCGCTGCGCTTTGCACAATGCACGGGTCGGCGGCGCGCCGCTTTCCGAACATCTGAAACTTGCGGCAGACATAAGTCTTCAAGGATTAAATCGCTTCTATTTGCGGGACGCGGCCAAACAAGCCGGATTTACCGGCTTCGGTTATTACACAACTTTTCTTCACGTCGACTTAGGGCGGCCACGCCATTGGGCCGGCTCTGAAAAAGCGAGGCAATTATGGCAAATGCACTAACTCTTGGACTAGACGCCGCGGCAGGTGGTTTATTCGGAATAATCGGGACAGCCTTGGGCCGAGTGGCGGGCTATTTTGAACGGAGGCAGCAAAACACCCAAGAACGTGCCCGATGGGGGCATGAGTATAAGCTTCATGAACTTAACATGGCGGCGAGGCACCAGGAAACGGAACTCGAATTGGCGCTGACGGCCCAGCAGGGTTCCTGGTCGGGATTGGAGGCGTCTATCAAGGCGGAGGCCGCATTGGGAAAGGCCAGTCAATGGGTGGTAAATATTTTACGGCTTATCAGACCTGTGATTACGCTTTCCCTCTGGTGCATTACAGTCGTCATATTTCTTAAAACTGAAGACAATGCCATAATTGAGGCCGCCGTTTTCGCGGCAACGGCAGCGACCCTTTGGTGGTTCGGTGATCGCGCGCCGAAACCGTCTCCCGGCATATCCTAGGGATAGATATGCCTATCTCGCGATGAGATAATTCTGCATTCCCATCACCGAGAGGTAGATCAGAATTGAAAACATAACCGTCAGGTATATTCCGGCGATACTATAGGTGGTCCAAACCGTTTTTAAGCCCCCTCTCTTAAACATATGCTTCAAACTAAGCGGCAAGTAGAAAAAGAGGTAGGTCGAGAAAATTAATAGTATCAGGCCGCCCGCGAGAAACGGCAACCTACCCAATATCAATCCAAACAATAAAAGGAAAAAGATAACCGCATGAATATAGGCCGTATGTACAAGGTGGTCATAAAGAAAGGCATTCCCACGGCCTCTAATGAAGAGCGCGCCGAGGAACATTATAAATGGCATCATTACAAACATGATGCGGGGAATGTATTTGGAAAAGGTTTCACTAAAATCTGATGGGTCGCGCATGAACCGTATGACGCCATCTCGAAAAGTGTCTCCGGTGAAGTCCACGTCCTGATTGTTTAGTTTCATTCGGCTAGGTTTGTTTTCACCTGTTATTGCCGAACGGATAGTGTCTTCTATTAGGCTTCCGGAGGCAGTTTCAGAATCGTCAGTTTCGGGATCCGCAATATCGGCTTTAGGGGGAGCTTCTTTTTCAAATACCAAGCCGCCTTCGGAAATTTTCATATCATATCCCGAGCTGTCAAAAACCATTCCAATATAGTCGAAATTCCGTTCAGAATTTCGTTTATCAATTTGGGCTTTGGTCTCGAACATTGTCATGGCGAGAGTCATTTTTAGGTCTTCAAGCGTCACCTCATCTGCTGGCTTTTCAACCGTCGCCTTTGGCTGGACATTCATGTCCAAGCTCACAATTTGAGTTTGGGTGATTGCGAGGTATCCGAAAAGGAGCAAGCTCATCGCGAGATAAATTCTGACTGGGCTGCTCCACTTTGTTCGTTTGCCGTCGGCGTACTCTCTTGCAACCCGTCCGGGTTTAAAAAGGAGTGTGAACCATGTCTGCCACATTCTGGCGTCTAGAGAGAAAATCGAGGCAACCCCTTCCTTGGCTAAGGCGAAAATCGAGCGGCGATAGTCATCATTTTTCTGACCACAGTCTTTGCAATAAAGACCTACAATTTGACTCCCGCAGGAAAAGCAGGTTTCGCTCTGATTCTCGTTCGGAACTTTGTCCCGGTTCAAAACACTTGTCGCCAACAAAGCTTCAAATTCTATCGTTTCTGATGAGTTGCTATTCACAGTTATTTCCCCGCTCTCCGTTTGCGCAGTATAAGGTGTTTTTCAAAAGCGTGAACCCGTAAACAGGGAACAAACGTTACCGGGAAATCACTTGCTCGTCCTCGTCTGTTCCGTAAGGTAAAAATTATGTTCAAAGATCAGATTATTGCCATCACCGGAGCTAAAGGCGGCATAGGCCGCGCGATTGCTGAAATGTATATTGCCAATGGCGCAAAAGTTGCGATTAGCGATTACGTGGACTGTGGTGAAACCGCAAAAGAAATTGGTGCAAATGGTTATATCTGCGATGTGAGCGAGGAAGCTTCCGTCAAGAAATTCATCGCCTCTGTTGAGGCCGAACTTGGGCCGATCGACACTTATATTTCGAATGCAGGAGTTGGATCCGGCAATGGACGCTACGTGGCTAAAGCCAGCAATGAAAGCTGGGAACAGGCTTGGCAAATCAACGTTATGGGATCTGTTTACGCAGCGCGGGCGCTTATGCCGTCTTGGGTCGAACGCGGGTCGGGACGATTTGTAGTGACAGCTTCCGCGGCGGGACTTTTAAATCAGATTGGCAGCGCCTCCTACACGACCACCAAACACGCCGCAGTGGCGTTTGCGGAATCCGTGGCAATTGAACACGGCGCGGACGGCATCAAAGCCAATTGTATTTGCCCCCAATATGTTCGTTCGGACATGACCAAGGGCATGCCAATGGCAGAGAATAGCCAAGACGGATATCTTGAGCCGTCTGACGTCGCCAATGCCTTAAAAGCGGCTATAGAGAAAGACCACTTCTATGTGTTCCCACATGAAATTGTTCAGGAATATTTCGTCAACCGGGCCAAATATCCGGATGCCTATCTGGACGGTATGGGAAAGCTGAAACAAAAAGTCGGCGACGCCTTTGCGCCGGCAAAAAAGTAACGAACTAAAAATACTTAATATCGGGAAAAGTGTATGACGAAGAGATTTGATCTAACCGGAAAAGTTGCTTTGGTCGCCGGCGCCTCGCGCGGAATTGGCGAAGCCGTCGCTCACGGTCTGGCAGAACACGGCGCGACTGTCATTTGCTCTAGCCGGAAACAGGCTGATTGCGAAAAAGTCGCCGAGGCCATTCGCGAAAATGGCGGCAAGGCTATTTCAGCCGAGCTCCATCTAGGGGAACTGGATCATCACGACAAAGTCCTCGCCATGATAGAGAAAGAATATGGGCGGCTAGATGTCCTGATAAATAACGGTGCCACCAGTCCGCATTTTGGCCCTGCCCATGAAGCAAGTGAAAGCGCATTCGACAAAACTATCGAGGTCAATACGCGCGGGCCTTATTTCCTGACCACCAAGGCATACAAAATGCTCAAAGCTGATGGCGGAGGCTCCGTGGTCAATGTCGCGTCAATTGATGGTCTGCAACCGGCCGAGTTCCGCGTCATCTATGGTATGAGTAAAGCGGCTCTGATCGCCATGACCAAGGGGCTCGCGAAGGAATACTCACAGCACGGCGTTCGCGTGAACGCCCTTCTGCCCGGTTTCACCGACACGAAACTCGCCAGTGCCCTGAAAGATAATCCGGCCATGGACCTTTATGTTAAAATGAATCTGGCGATTAAGCGGATGGCTCAGCCGGAAGAAATGGTAGGCGCGGTGCTTTATATGGCGTCGGATGAATCAAGTTACTACACAGGCCAGTCCATGATCGTCGATGGGGGCGCCGTCATTTAATGGCTGAGATTAATCCAACAGTAGAGGTTCGCAAAGGCGAAGAGCTAGATATCGAGGCCATAGATACGGTTTTGAAAAAAGCTCTGCCCGATTTGAAAGGGAAGCCCGAGGTTACACAATATCCATCCGGCGCGTCCAATCTGACCTACGCGCTGGATTATCCGGAGCGCCGGATGGTTCTACGCCGCCCGCCGTTTGGAGATAAGCCAAAGTCCGGTCATGACATGAGCCGCGAATATAAAGTGATGAGTGGTTTGAAAGGCGAAATACCTGTTCCAGACACGCTTTATTACACGGACGATCCCTCCATCATCGGCGCCGAATTTTATGTTATGAACAGGTCTGAAGGCCCGTTGATCCACAACAAAATTCCGAAGGAGTGGGATTGGTCGGAAAATGAAACACGACAGCTTTGCGAAAATTTCTTCCAGACATTGGTTGACCTTCACAGTGTTGATTATGAAGCTGTTGGGTTGGGAAGGTTTGGAAAACCGGAAGGCTATGTGAACCGTCAAATCACAGGCTGGAACCGCCGGTTCGAGGCGGCTTGGACGGAAGACATTGAAAAATTCGATGATGTTCAAAGCTGGCTCGTGAACAACATGCCTGCAAAAGAACGTGGCGCGGCTATTATTCACGGCGATTATCGTATTGATAATTGCATTTTGAAAGCCAGTGATCCGACTCAGATTGAGGCGATACTGGACTGGGAAATTTCCGCACTGGGCGACCCGATGATGGATCTTGGCAATACGCTCGCTTACTGGATTCACGCGGATGACCCACCCTTTATGCAAATGATGGTACGGCAGCCCTCCGGCGCGCCGGGTATGATGACCCGTCAGGAAATTCTAGACTTCTATGCGGAAAAGACCGGAGCGGATGTCTCGGGCTTCCAATTTTATTACGTATACGGAATTTGGCGCTTGGCGGTTATCATTCAGCAAATTTACGCGAGATTTTATCGAGGCCAGAACGACAATCCGAGGTTCAAGGACTACGGACAAATGACAAGCGCGCTAGGGCAGCTTGCCAGATTGAAAATTAAAACAGGCGAATTGTAAGGGAAAGATTATGGCAGTTATGGATTTAGGCATGAGCGAGCGCGTAAAGCCGCTCGTCGAAAAAGTACGCGATATGGTTCAGAATGAAATTCTGGACGCAGATGCAGAGTATCACGCTGAAGTCGGAAAAGCCGGAGATCGATTCAAATTCACAGATCGGCAAAATGAAATTCGTGAGGGTTTGAAAGCGAAAGCGAAAGAACAGGGGCTGTGGAATTTTTGGCTTACCGACTCAAAACGCGGTTATGGTCTATCTACGGTCGAATACGCTTATCTCGCCGAGCAAATGGGCTGGTGCACACTTGCCCCTGAAGTTTTCAACTGCTCCGCCCCTGATACCGGGAATATGGAGGTTCTGGAACGCTACGGCACGGACGAACACAAGGAAAAGTGGCTTAAGCCGCTTCTGGAAGGAGAAATTCGCTCCGCCTTTTTGATGACAGAGCCTGATGTCGCGTCCTCTGATGCTACGAACCTGGATTTCAAGGCCGAGAAAGAGGGTGATGAGTGGGTTTTTAATGGCGAGAAATACTGGTCCTCCGGCGCCGGAGACCCGCGGTGCGAAGTCTATATTTTGATGGCGCGGACTGCGGCGCGTGATAGCGGTGTTCCGCGTCATGGGCAGCACTCCATGTTTGCGATTGAGGCAGACCTACCGGGCGTTGAAATTCTTCGCCCGATGACCGTCTTTGGTCATGACGATGCCCCGCACGGCCATATGCATATTAAGTTCACAAATGTGCGGGTACCAGCCGATGCACTGTTAATTGGCGAGGGTCGCGGGTTTGAAGTTAGTCAGGGCCGCCTTGGGCCTGGCCGAATTCACCATTGTATGCGTGCCGTCGGACAGGCAGAACGCGCCTTGAAACTGATGTGTGAGCGGTCTTTGAGCCGGACCGCCTTTGGCCGCCCTCTGGCAAAGCTTGGCGCGAATTATGATATTATCGCAGAATGCCGAATTGCCATTGAGCAGGCCAGATTGCTTTGCCTTAAGGCCGCTTGGATGATGGATCAGGGCGACGCCCGTGCGGCGGCGCCCTATATCTCTCAGATTAAAGTCGCGGCCCCGAATATGGCGCTCAAGGTGATTGACGAAGCCATGCAAATGTTCGGCGGGTCGGGGGTCTCGCAAGACACGCCGCTTGCGGATATGTACGCCGGGATGCGGACGCTTCGTTTTGCAGATGGTCCGGATGCAGTTCACCGTATGCAGGTCGCAAGGAAAGAGCTAAAACCCTACACCAATAAAAAGGTCTAAAATATGCCAAGCTTTGATATCGTTTCAGAAGCGGATATGTCCGAAGTCGATAACGCCATCCAGAATGTGATGCGCGAAATCAGCGTTCGTTATGATTTCAAAGGCTCTAAATCGACTGTGGAAAGTTCGGATGGGGCTATCAAGGTCTTTGCTGATGACGAGCTGAAGCTGAACCAAATGCACGAGATTTTACGCGGTAATCTTCACAAGCGCGGGATAGAGCCTGGACAGCTTGACTATCAAAAGGTCGAGCCGGCCGCGGGCCAATCCGTGCGCCAGAATATTGTTGTGAAAGAGGGCATTGATAAAGAGATGGCGAAGAAAATCGTCAAAGATATCAAGAGCTCAAAAATGAAAGTCCAGGTTTCTATTCAAGGCGATACCTTGCGCGTTACCGGTAAGAAACGCGATGACCTTCAAGCCGCTATTCAGTTCGTCAAGGATATGGGGCTTGAACAACCTGTTCAGTTTAAAAACTTTAGAGACTAAACCGGATTTTGAGAGGCGGGGTTACTCACTCCGCCCATCAAAAGCCATCTTGCCATTGACCATAGTAAATAGAGGTTCACTTGTCAGTATTTCCGGGCCTGGTGCAGTCATAAGGTCTGTTTTAAAAGCGCTGAAATCCGCTCGTTTGCCGACCTCAATAGTTCCGAGTTTATTTTCTTCAAATGACGCATAAGCCGGCCAGATCGTGAACATTTTCAAAGCTTCCTGACGCGTTACCTTTTCTTCCGGATACCAATTTTCATTGCTGTAGCCTTCCATATCTTTACGTTGGGTGGCCGCGTAAAATTCAATACGTGGATCCCCGACTTCGACAGGTGCGTCCGATCCGCCGACAATGATGGAACCTGCGTCAATCAGGCTTCGCCACGCGTAACCGCCTTCGAGGCGTTTTTTACCCAATCGATCAACGGCAAAATGAAGGTCGCCAATGGCGTGACTGGGCTGCATCGAAGGAATGATGTCATATTCAGCGAAGAGGGGAATATCTGAGACATCGACAATTTGGGCATGTTCAATGCGCCAACGTGGGTCTTCGACTTTCCAGCTCGATTTTGGAACCGTTTCAAAGGCGTCTTTATACCATTGAAGAACATAACGATTGGCCCGATCACCGATGGCATGAGTATTCACTTGAATGCCGTTCCGTAAGGCGGTTTGCAAAAAGGCTTCAACTTGAACTTCCTTAAGCGTCATCAAGCCTTCATTGTCGGGGTCATCAGAGTAGGGGGCAAGTAGGGCGGCCCCGCGCGAGCCCAATGCGCCATCCGCGTAGAGTTTTATAGCGCGGGTTGTGATGAGGTCGCTTTCCGCAGCATCGGTGTCCATAGTCGGCATAGCGCGATTGTTTTGCAGGTCGATAGAGTTATATACCCGAATTTTTATATTCTCGTTATTAGCAAGCTCTTGCATCAAAGGAACGTCATTCGGATCTACTGACATGGAGTGGATATTGGCCCAACCTCTGGACGCATAAAGCTCAGCGCCTTTCTTATAGGCTTCCTGGCGGCGTTCATAGGTCAGAGTGGGCATCAAGTCAGAGACCAAATCTTGCGCTTTATCTATCAGCATGCCCGTCGGAATGCCCTCACTATTTTTATTGATGGCGCCACCAAAGGGGGCGTCAGTTGTTCGGTCAATTCCTGAATTTTCCAAAGTAAGAGAATTGACGATTGCCGCATGGCCGTCTGCCCGGGTCAGTATAACCGGGTTGTTCGGAGCAATTTCGTCTAAATCTTGCCGGGTTGGAAAACGTCCTTCCGGCCAGTGTGTCTCAATCCAGCCCCGGCCGTAAATGGTCTCGCCATCGTCTGTTTGTTCAACTTCTCTTGCCAAGCGTGACTTTAGATCTTCAATGGAGGCCGTTCCTTCAAGATTGAGTGTCATCTCCCGAAGGCCAATTCCAATTAGGTGGCCATGTCCGTCTGTTAGGCCTGGATAAAGCGCGGCTCCGTTCAGGTTTATCTGGTCGGCCGCTTCGTTTTGGCACCAGCTATCTGTTGCAGGTCCGGCGTAAGTTATTTCGCCAGAAGTAACGGCAACCGCTTCGATTGTGGGCTGGGCATCCAAGGCGGTATAAATTGGTCCGCCTGAAATACACCAACTTTGCCCAACTGCTTCGTCAGAAGTCGTCTGTAACTGATCGTCTTTCTCTTGACCGCAGGCCGTTAGGCTCAGGGCAATTCCAGATAGAAGGAGAGATTTATATATGGTCATATCTTGCTCGGTCTTAAATTACACCAAACAAGATAGGTATTCTGGAGTGCGAAACTAGCCCGTTTGCTTAATATTATTTTGCCTTTCGGAATTTCCATTGAGTTTTGGCATGATTGTTTCGAAGGCATGCATAAGTTCTGTGAGTTTAACTGGCTTGGCTAACGCCTCGTCCATGCCAATATTCCGGCAAAGCCTTTTCTGCTGATATTGAGGGTCAGCTGTCAGGGCAATGATGGGGATATCTGAATATGGTTTTCGGCTGCCGCGTATCGACAGAGTTGCTTCAATACCGTCCATCACAGGCATGTGGATATCCATTAAAACGACGTCGAATGCTTGATTTTCAAGCTGGTCAATGGCCTCCTGACCGTCGCTCGCAGTCACAATCGACCCGACGACATTGCTGAGTAGAGAGCTGACGACCATATGGTTGGTTGCATTGTCATCCACCACGAGAAGTCGAAGATTGGAGTAAGGCGATACGTCTTTTCTTTGGGAAGGCGACGTCTCCAGAATTTCACTTACCAAGCTTGCCGAGGTTGCAGGTGTCGTTTTTTCTAACGGTTTTGATGAAGCCTGATTTTGGGGCGTAGGGTATTGAGGTATTGGATAATCTTTGGTTGTACTTACTTCAGAACTTGGTTCAATTTTTGGCTCGGAACTCTTGACGGGTAAGGCTTGCGAAGGCTTAGCAGGGGTAGGGGCATGAGTATTATTGCCTGCCAGTTTTAAATTGTTTTCTTCAGGCGAGACGTCATTTTGTAGCGCTGAATTTTCTTCGTTTGATATCTCTTTATAAGGGATCGCGATTACGAAAACTGTGCCTTCACCCTGGGCGGACTTTACCTTGATGGAGCCTCCCATCAATTCGGAAATCTGCTTGGTGATCGTCATGCCGAGACCCGTACCGCCAAATCGACTGGAAATGGAGTCGTCAGCTTGGGTGTAAGGTTCGAAAATTTGTGACTGTTGTTCAGTCGTCATTCCAATCCCGTCGTCTTTGACCGCAAGAACAAGCCGGCTGGGACCTCCTGCCTTCGCGACCGTCGTCAAAACAACATGCACATTGCCGCCCTGTGTGAACTTGATCGCGTTGGAAAGGAGGTTGTTCAAGCATTGCTCGTAACGGAAACCGTCCAGCATGATTTGTGAGGGCAGGGAGGGGTCAAAACTATAGGTGAGTTTGGTCTTGTTTTTCTTGGCTTGCTCCTCCCAAAGCCTACAGACCATTTCCACACAGGCTTTTGGATCAGTTGGCGTTTTTGCCAAGGTGAGCTTATGCTCTTCCATCTTGCTGTGATCCAAGGTACCATCAACAATTCGAATGATTTTTTCAGCTGAATTTTGGATAAGTTCGAGTTTGGGTTTTGTCACCGGATCGGGATGATGGTGCAGCAAAGCGTCGGAAATGCCTATTACGGCATTCATTGGGGTTCGCACGTCATGGCTTAATCGGGCCAAAATGTCATTTTTGACTTTCAAGGCCTTTTGCGCTTTTTCCAAGGACAGGCCTTGCTCATTTTGCGCTTTAGTTTCCTCTGTATTGTTGATGTAATAAACGAACATGCTCGTCACACGCCCTGTCTGTGAAACTTGCGGAACACCATTTACCTTCAAATGGATTGGCACGCCGTCCACGTCCAGAATGCGGAGTTTTTCCGCCCAAGGCTGGTGGGACTTTATTGATTCTTTCCAAGCCCGTTCACATTTTTCTTTGTCGTCGGGATGAAAGAGGCAGATAAATCCCTCGCGTTCTGCCTGTCGTATGCGCTCCGCCCCAAAAACTCGTAAATAGTTTTTTGACGAGGTTCGCCAGCTATTTGTTTCAAAGTTCAAAGTCCAATAGCCAGCGTCGCCAACATCCATAGCTATATCAAGTGCGCGTTGCGTTTCGACTCTGTCTGTTACATCTCTGATCGTCACAAGCATCCGACCATCACGTCCATACCCCTGGGAAAAAGAAAGATGTTTTCCGGCGGGAGTCGAAATTTGCCAGTCGGCTTTTTTTTCTCGCGACTGAATTCGGGCGTTCGTGATGAGGTCTTCTGTTAAAGCTTTAAGGGTGGTTTCGGATCCTTCACCAAAATCACCCCTAGCGACACAATATTCTATCAGGTCGTCATAACACGTTAGTTTTTCGAAGTCCGACTGGCTCAGTCCAAAAAGTTGTACTGTGAGTATATTAGAATATTCAAGATTCAGGTCCTTGTCGAACACCATAAGGGCTTGGCCAGACAATTCGCCGAGCCGTTCTAACCAGAAGTAATCTTCGGTTCGACGATTTGTCTCGCGGCGGTCCAGCATAGTTTCAACCGTTCCGTCTTCTCGGCGTGCGGTGACGACAACGTCTTCTCTTGTTGAATTAGCCGGGGTTTGTTCGGCACTCAGATGTGTGCGAATCATCTCAAAATTCCCATTTTCTTTCTACTTCCTCCACACTGCAGGTAAAAAGACAAAATGGGGTTAACAAATGTTATGTGTCGTTCTTATGGTGAGCAAAGCCTTAACGGTGCTCGGTCCGAAGGCTGCACAATGCCTCAATGTTCAGGATTAACTCGAGAAAAGGGGACTGGTGCCGCGAGGGAGAATTGAACTCCCGACCTCATCATTACCAATGATGCGCTCTACCACTGAGCTACCGCGGCCTATTACCAGAAGCGCGGCCTATAACGCAGACCGCGAAGGTTGAAAAGACCCTTAAGCTTTCCAACTCACAAAAAAGCATTGTTACCTGCTTGGCATCTCACAGCTCAGACGTTGTGACAATTCGACCTGATTGAAGGCAAAATCCCGGCAAGAGCCGCACTCACGCGCAAATTTTAAATGAATTAAAGGGTGTTTCCATGTGATTCCACTCAGGGGTTGCAATAAAGTGTTTCGTTTTTCGAAATAATTCCCTATACAGCCTCTATCAATTTAAGAATTTATGCTGGCCTCAGAGCTAAAAGGCCTGTCGCTTCATATCGTGTGTGTGCGGTTAATTTTTGCTGTGCCTGCACATTGTTTGAGAGAAACGAGGAGTTTGATACGTGAGAAGACAAGTTTTAAGTAGTGTTGCCATTGGGGCCCTGGTTGCCGCCGGTTCGTCGCAAATAGCAGTTGCGCAGTTAAAAGACGAAGTAATCGTCACAGCGACCAAACGATCTGAAAGCGCCCAAGACATTCCTGTTACGGTTTCGGCGCTTGATAACTCCACTCTTGAAGAGTTGGGCGTCGATGTTTTTACAGATTACCTTATTCAGCTTCCGGGCGTAACATCCGGCGGTAATGGTCCAGGACAAAACACTATTTATATTCGCGGTCTTGCCTCCACCACGCCCGCCAACACCATCGCTGGCGTCGCGGGTCTTGCGCCTAATGTGGCTCTTTATCTCGATGAGCAGCCTGTCTCGCAGCCGGGCCGCAATCTGGATGTTTATGCGGCAGATCTGGAACGCGTTGAAGTGCTTTCCGGCCCTCAAGGTACGTTGTTTGGAGCCAGTTCACAGGCGGGTACTGTCCGTTTGATTACAAACAAGCCTAAACTGGGTGTTTTTGAAGCTATCTCCAATTTTGGTGTCTCATTCACTGAAGGCGGCGAAATGAGCGAAAAAGTTGAGGCGATTATCAATGTACCTGTGACAGATAAATTTGCTCTTCGCGGCGTCTTTTATAATGACAATCAGGGCGGCTATATCGACAATGTTGCTGGCACGCGCACCTTGTTGGGCGGAGGCGATACCGGAACTCCCATAACGGGTCGTTTCAGACCGGAAGGTACAGTGCGCGCGAACGGCGTTCCCGTCGGCGCTGCCCGTGCCGGTTTTCAGGCAGGCGCAGATTTAAGCGGCGTCACATTCCTGTCAGACACCAATGACGAGTTTGTCGAAGAAGACTTCAACGATACAAGTTATACGGGCTTCCGCGCGAGCGCCCTGTACGAATTCAATCCGGATTGGAAAGCCACAGTTCAAGTAGGTCGCCAGGAATTAGAGACTGAAGGCACATTCTTTACCGACCCAACACTTGATGATTACGAAATTCAGCGTTTTACGCCCGATGATTTGCAAGACGATTATACGAATGTCAGCTACACGGTAGAAGGCCGTCTTGGCGCGCTTGAAGCGCTCTATACCGGCGCCTTTACAGACCGGGATACGAATCAGATTGCCGACTACACGGATTACTCATTCGTTGCGCAATATTTGCCATATTATGTTTGTGATGGTTCAGTCAGCTATCCGGGGTCCGCAGCTCCCAGCGGTACATGTCAGCCGCCAACATCTCAAACTGTTTCCGTGTCCAATACTGAAGTCTTCACGCAAGAACTTCGTTTCAACACCCCTGCCGAGAAGCGTTTGCGCGCGACGGCTGGTGGTTTTTACAGCGACTTAGTATTGGAAGAGCGTAATGATTTCCAATATCTCGGGTCTACGGCTCCGGGCGTGGCTTTTGGCGCGACGGATGTCGATAACTTCGCGCAGCCCGCACCTTCTTTTGCGACGGATCGCGGAGCCTTCCCGGATGCCACGGTGTTCCGAAATGATATTCGCCGCACTGACGAACAATACGGTGTATTTGGTGAGGGTACGTTCGACGTAACGGATTCCTTCTCTCTGACCGTTGGTGCGCGATATTATGATATCGACGTTGATCTTGAAGGCAGTGCGAACGCGACTTTCTGCAATGGCAGCGGCGTCGACGAAAACGCCTTTGGTACCAATATCAGCGATCAGTATGATGGCGACGGCTCCTACACATTTATCGGGAGTTGTGATGACTCTTTACGGCAGACCTTTACGGAGGGCCAATCTGTTCAGGATATTATGGATGCCGGTTTGTCGTCTGCGCAGGCTCAGCAAGTCTTCAACGCGCTTACGGCGCCCGACACGGCCTCTACGAGCGGCGTTATCTTGAAGGGTACGGCAAGTTATGAACCAAATTCTGACTTATTGTTCTACGGGACATATTCTGAAGGTTTCCGTCCCGGACTTCTGAACAGGCCAGGCGGCGCGGTTCAAACTGGACCAAACGGAAACGTAAACTTTACCGTTCCCTTTGAGGTCGACACCGATGAAGTGAAGAATTACGAGTTGGGTTGGAAAACGACATTGGCTGGAAATCAGCTCCGGTTTAACGGCAGCGCTTTCTATGTCGATATTAGCGATCTTCAAACAACGATTTTTGACCCGACCATCACTAACCTGTTCTTCTCTGACAATGCTGCGGATGCGCGCATCTATGGCTTAGAGGCAGATTTCCAATATGCGCCAAATGCTATTCGGGGTCTGACCATCAACGGTGCTGTCTCAATTCTGGATACAGAAATCACGGATGTTATCACGCCGACAGATGATGTGATTGAAGGATCTGAGCTCGCTTTTGCGCCAAATTTCCAGGGGAATTTGACGGCACGTTATACGTGGGATCTTTCCACTGAATATGAAGCGCATGTTCAGGCAAATGCCGTATATTCGGCAGAACAGACAACAGACATTATTGAGATCAACCGGGATACGCTGGACAGCTACTTCCTGCTTGGGACATCTGCCGGCGTTGCCAAAGATGGTTGGTCAGCCGAGCTGTTCGTCAATAACCTTACGAATGACGTGGCTGCGACATCCGGGTTCTTTAACTTCGATGTTCAACGCCGCGTCGTCGCGCGCCCTCGGACTTACGGCGCCCGTTTCTCGGTTCGATTTGAATAGACCGATTATAAACGCTAAGCTTTTGAAGAGTGTTCTGCTTCGCAGGGCACTCTTCTTTTTAATGACGGGACGAAAGTGTGTCTGACGCGACTGAGCCATTCACAGAAAAATTAGAGACGGCCAAAACGTTGATGCAGGCGGGAAGATTTTCTGCTGCTCTGGAGTCTTTAAATTCTGTGCTGAGTGAAGATGATGAGAATACAGAGGCGCTTTATATGTTGGCTGTTAGTCAACGCCACCTCGGTGAGTTGAAGCAAGCCGGAGAAACACTTGAAAGATTGTTAAGTCTCTCGCCGGAATATGGTCGGGGGTATCAGGAAAAAGCGCATTTACACCGAGAGAAAAACGAGGTGAATCAGGCGTTGGAAGCTTATCAATATGCATGTCAGCTTAATCCCGCTCTCATAGCCAGTTGGGAGTTTCAAGCCAAACTACTCGAAGGGCTCGGACGCTCAGAGGAAGCGCGCGCTGCGCGTCAGCAAAAAGAACATTTTCAGTCTTTACCGAGACATTTATTGGCCGTTGTCAATTACATGCATGAGGGCAAACTCTTAAAGGCGGAAAAAATCTGCCGACAATTCATGCAAAGCAATCCTCGTCACGTTGAGGGTATGCGTTTACTGGCTGAAATCGGAAAACGGTTTGGCGTCATGACAGACGCAGAATTTCTCCTGCAAAGCGCGGTGGAGTTCTCTCCGGATAATATTCAGGCTCGGCTGGATTATGTCGATGTTCTCAGAAAGCAGCAGAAATTTGAGGCGGCGCATAAAAATGTTTACCACCTCTATCAGGCTCAGCCTGAAAACCCTCTTTTCCAGTCACACTATGCGCTCGATAGAATGCAAGCCGGAGAATATGAAACAGCTTTTGAGCTTTTTGATAAAGTGCTGAGGCAAAATCCTAAAGATCCGGCCACTCTTACCTCCAAAGGTCATGCCCTAAAAACCTTTGGGCGCCGGGAAGAGGCCATAGCCAGTTATCAGGCGGCCTATCGATCCAAACCTGATCATGGTGATGCTTATTACGCCCTTGCAAATCTCAAAACCTACGCCTTCTCGGAGGATGAAATTGAGTCGATGCGCCAGATTGAGAGCAAGCCGCGGCTTTCTCATCAAAATCGAATCTTTTTATGCTTTGCTCTGGCCAAAGCACTGGAAGACCAGGCGAAATATGAAGATTCATTTGAATTCTATGAACGCGGAAATGCGCTGAAAACGCGGCAAACACGATATAAATCTGAGATAATGACGAAAGAGCTAGAGGCTCAATCACAATATTGCGGCGCCAGTCTATTTGAGGCGTGTCAGACGAAAGGCGAGCAAGCCCCGGATCCAATTTTTATTGTGGGTCTTCCGAGAGCGGGTTCGACTCTTCTAGAGCAAATTCTGGCCTCTCACAGTCAAGTGGATGGAACGCAGGAGCTCCCAAATATTTTATCTCTTGCCCATAAGCTAAGGGGCAGGGGAACCTCTACGGAAGCCTCGCTTTATCCTGAAAACTTACGGGAAATGAGCGCCGAACAACTGAAAAGTTTTGGCCGGAATTATATCGAGGACACCCGTTACCACCGTAAAGGCGCGCCATTCTTTATCGATAAAATGCCAAACAATTTTCGTCACATCGGTCTTATTTCACTGATATTGCCGAATGCGAAAATTATTGATGCAAGACGTCATCCCATGGCCTGCTGCTTTAGCGGATTTAAACAACTTTTTGCCGAAGGGCAGGAGTTTACTTATGGTTTAGAAGAAATCGGGTCTTATTATCGGGATTACGTCAAGTTGATGCGCCATTGGGATGACGTGCTTCCCGGTAAAGTCCTGAGAGTTCATTACGAAGATGTCGTTACGGACACGGAAAGCCAAGTGCGAAGATTACTGGAATTCTGTGATTTACCATATGAAGAAGCTTGTCTCTCCTTTTATGAAACAGAAAGGTCTGTTCGAACTGCGAGTTCTGAACAGGTTCGGCAACCAATTTACACGTCCGGGCTGGAGCAGTGGAGACATTTCGAGCCTTGGCTCTCACCTTTGAAATCCTCATTGGGCACAGCCCTTACGGAGTACCGCTAAGAATGGACAATAACAGCCCGCCAGATCTAAATACTGAGGCTGACAGCCTTATTTCCTACGATACGGATTATGAAACCGGACAGGATAATGTCCGGTTTTGGGGTATGGATTTACATAACCCGGTCTTCTTTATTTCTGCCGCAACAATATTGTTGTTCATTGTTGGGGCGTTGCTCTTTCCGGTGAGAGCCGGAGATTTATTGATCGGGGCTAAAACCTGGACGCTCAATAATTTCGACTGGTTTTTTATGCTGACCACGAATGTGGCGATTCTGTTTTGCCTCTTTATAGCCGTTTCGCCCTTTGGGAAAATTCGTCTCGGGGGGGATGGAGCAAAGCCGGAATATGGTGTTCTCTCATGGCTTTCCATGCTGTTTGCGGCGGGTGTGGGTATTGGCTTGCTCTTCTACGGGGCTGCAGAGCCGATGGCTTACTATACAGATTGGTTTGGGACGCCTCTTAACGTCGAAGCCATGACTTCTGAGGCCAAAAGGTTGGCCTTTAGCAGCACTATTTTTCACTGGGCCTTGTCGCCTTGGGCGGTTTACGCGGTGGTCGGAATGTCTTTGGCCTTCTTTGCCTATAACAAGAACCTGCCTCTCACCATCCGCTCTGCCTTCTACCCCATTTTCGGCGATAGAATTTGGGGCTGGCCCGGCCATATCATTGATATACTTGCTGTCTTGGCAACATTGTTCGGTTTAGCAACGTCTCTTGGTTTGGGGGCAAAGCAGGCGGTGACAGGTCTTCATTATCTCTTTGGAATAGAAAACTCTCTAAATACGCAAATTATATTAATCGTCGGAATAACCGGGCTCGCCATAATTTCCGTTGTCAGAGGTCTAGATGGCGGAGTGAAGCTTCTCAGCAATATCAATATCGTCATTGCTGTCTTGTTGTTCCTATTTGTTATCGCTGTGGGTCCAACTTTGGATATACTCAAAAACTTCGGAATTAATGGAATCAATTACCTAAAAGACACGCCCCGGCTCAGCAATATTTTCGGCCGAGAAGATGAAACTTTCTTTCATGGCTGGACGATTTTTTACTGGGCCTGGTGGGTATCTTGGTCGCCTTTTGTCGGGATGTTCATTGCACGCGTTTCCAAAGGTCGAACGATACGTGAATTTTTGGCCGCGGTTATTGGGCTGCCCATGCTCGTGGCTATCGGGTGGTTCACCGCCTTCGGAACAACAGCTTTAAACCAGATAGACAATAATATTGGTGAATTACCCGATGGAATAACGGATATTTCCCTTACGCTTTTCCAAATGCTTGACAGTTTGCCCTTTTCTGAAATTTCCTCTTTCGTTGCGATTGTCCTTTTGATCGTATTTTTCGTGACCTCATCCGATTCAGGGTCTTTGGTTATTGATAATATTACGGCGGGCGGCAAACTGACTGTGCCAGTGTCGCAGCGGGTATTTTGGGCGTCTGTTGAAGGCCTTGTCGCAATAGTGCTTTTGGTCGGCGGCGGCGCTCAGGCATTGACCTCAATTCAGGCCGGCGCAATTACAGCAGGCCTTCCTTTCGCCTTTGTGATTTTGGTTTGTTGTTATAGTCTCTACAAGGGCCTGTCGGAAGACAGCGCTTTGGCGAATGAGGCCTTTGAAACGCCTCCATTGGAAAATAAAACATGACCTCTTTCAGAGACCCACATGCCATCCCGTTCTGAAGATGCCTTAATATCGCTCAGACAGATTCTCCTGGCAGTGGAAATCGATTCTCGGTTTTTAGCGAAGCAATCCGCCTTAAATCCCTCGCAATTCATTTTGCTGCAACTTCTTCAAACTAAGAACGAAATGACGCCGAGCCAGATAGCCCGAG
Source organism: uncultured Hyphomonadaceae bacterium (assembly GCA_963972195.1). Taxonomy (GTDB): domain Bacteria; phylum Pseudomonadota; class Alphaproteobacteria; order Caulobacterales; family Maricaulaceae; genus Litorimonas. The sequence continues at coordinate 131,063 of CAXATH010000008.1, forward strand.
ATATGTCTCTGGCACATGCGACCGTCAGCACTCTAACGGATAAGTTAAAACAGGCGGGCCTCATTAAAAGGGAAGTCAGCGTCAAAGATAAACGCAGCCAGACCATTTCGTTGACCGATCTTGGTCGCCAGACTCTTTTTCAGGCACCCGATATTATACAAAGACGCTTTGAAGCCGAATTCAAAAACATTCCGGACGAACGCCAGAAGCAAATGATTTCCGTTTTAAAACAAATTTCCGCCCTGCTCGGAGCCAATAACATAGATGCCGCGCCCCTATTGGATGTCGGCCCGGCAACAGATCTTTCGCAATAAAACTTTGCAAATTCGACCATAGGCAGCAGGCGACTGTCTTGTCCCAACATCCTTCAGCTTGTAAGACCTTCATATGAGTGGTTCGAACATTAAAAAGTCACCTGAGAAAAAACTTACTCGGGAGGAGCGTCTGGCTAAAAACCTTCGAGACAATCTTCGAAGGCGAAAACAAGCGGCCCGAAAGAAACCTGACACGAGCCCTGACGACAAAGCCGCACCAGGGCCCAAGACTTGACGGAAAGCTGCCCTAATCTTTTTACAAGATGTGATTATGCGTAATTATCTTCTTGCGCTGCAAAACGGCACTCAATAGGCACAGGACCCATGGATAAAATAGTCATAAATGGCGGTTTCCCGCTCAACGGTGAAATCTCAATAAGCGGAGCGAAAAATTCGGCGATCAAATTGATGGCCGTATCTCTACTAACAGATCAACCGGTAGAACTCACTAATATGCCAAGGCTCCGAGATACTCGATTTATGGGCCAGTTATTGGCGCATTTAGGCGTGGAAGTCGAAGAAGGCCCGGGCGCGAGAATGTCGCTTCACGCCAAAGAGCTTTCAGGTACTGAAGCGCCATATGATCTGGTTCGTAAAATGCGCGCGACATTTAATGTGCTTGGCCCGCTCTTGGCCCGCGAGGGCAAAGCCCGCGTTTCGCTGCCTGGCGGCTGCGCCATTGGGGCTCGACCTGTCGATTTGCATTTAAAAGCACTTGAAAAGCTGGGCGCTGAAATTGAGCTGGATCAAGGCTATGTTGTGGCGAAAGCAAAGGGCGGATTAAAAGGCGCGGATATTACATTTCCTTTCATAAGCGTGGGTGCGACAGAGCACACCATGTTGGCGGCCGTTCTTGCGGATGGTATAACGACATTGAATAATTCAGCGCGCGAGCCGGAAATTGTTGACTTGGCGGTTTGCCTCAATGCGATGGGCGCAAAAATTTTTGGGGCAGGGCGGTCAGAAATCAAGATTGAAGGCGTATCGAGCTTGTCAGGCGTATCGCACAGCGTTGTGCCAGACCGGATAGAAGCCGGGACTTACGCCTTGGCCGCGGCAACAGCGGGCGGTTCCGTTAGGCTTAAGAACATTCGATCAGATCATCTCGGTTCTCTCTGGCCTTTGATTGCGCAGGCTGGATGCAAGGTCAGCCTGGATGATACCTCAGTTCTTATTGAGCGCGGCGGCGGGCGACCCAAGGCGGTTGATATGGAAACTCAAGCCTATCCGGGTTTTCCAACAGACCTCCAAGCGCAGTTTATGGGCCTAATGTGCCTTGCTGACGGCGTATCAATTATCCGGGAGAATATATTCGAAAACCGCTTCATGCATTGCCCGGAACTCTCCCGCATGGGCGCGGATATTACTGTTAAAGGGCGTGAGGCTATCGTTCGCGGCGTGAAAGAGCTTTATGGTGCGCCTGTCATGGCAACAGATCTCAGGGCCTCGGCGTCACTTATTAATTGCGCTTTGGCTGCAAAAGGTGAAACACATATTGGACGGGTTTATCACCTTGACCGCGGATTTGAGCACATTGAAATAAAGCTGGGGCAATGCGGCGCCAGAGTAGAGCGTATGCCGGATGACGAAAATTTATGAGGGAAATGATTTATGAGTGACAAAGCCCAGCATCTGAACCTGAAAGCGGAAACGGCTGAGGATTTATCTATTATTTCTGGCGCCGTTCAAGATTCCATCTTACGGGTTCAAGGCATCATGTATGACAAAAAGGCCAAAAGCCTGACTTTAGGCCTGCAAAGATTTCGACGAGAAGCGGATAAACCCACCCGTATTTTATCGGGCCTTCGGTTTGACGGTGTCTTAGGCGTGAAAAGTTCTGGTATAGATAAAGCCAATCCGGAGGCATTTCTGGTTTTACTGTCTATTGCGTTCGAACCGGAAGAAGACGGCGCTGGAGAACTGATTTTCGAATTTTCCGGCAATGGGAAGCTCAGAGCCAAAGTGGAATGTTTGGAAGCTATGCTTCTGGACAGAGGCGATCCCTGGGCCGCAAAATCTGTACCTGATCACGATACGGATAACTAAGCGGTGTCTGTTTGAGTGAAGAAACTGATATCGACCCGGCGGATGAGCATTATATCTCAGAGCTGCATATTGACGACAAAAGTCTGCCTGTCAGTTCTGTCGAAATGCAACATGAGCGCCGCGTCGCGATTTTTGATCTCTTGGAAGAAAATGTGTTTCGGCCTCTGGATAGCCCTCGTGGACCATATCTGGTGCGGTTATCCCTCGCAGATGGAAAGCGTCTCATGATAAATGTGTCGCGAACCAATGGCGGCGATAGAGGGGAGTATAAATTATCCCTCGTGCCTTTTCGGCGGGTTATCAAAGATTATTTCATGATTTGCGAAAGCTATCACAACGCAATTCGAACCTCCACATCTGCACAAATCGAGGCAATAGATATGGGGCGTCGTGGCCTGCACAATGAAGGCTCCCGAATGCTTTCCGATGGGCTACGAAACTCCATTGAGGTCGATTTTAATACATCACGGCGGCTTTTTACCTTGATTTGCGCTTTACACAGGCGGACATAATTATGGCGCTTCCCAATTCTATTCTCTTCGTTTGCCAGATGAATATGGTGCGCTCCCCTATAGCGGAAGGGTTAATGCGCCGGCTCTATCCGAGCGTGGAGCGGGTGGAGTCCTGCGGCTTGTCGCAAGGCGACAAGGAGCAGATGGTGGAGACCATCATGGCCGAAATTGGCATAGATGTTAGCGATCATGAGCCGACCGTATTGCAGGACTATAAACCGGAAAACATAGATGTCGTCGTTGCCTTTACGCCTCAGGCCTTTCACGCGGCTCAAAGTTATTTCGAAGGCACAGAGACGGAAATTTTAAATTGGCCACTGCCTGATCCGGGCGCAGGGTCGCTCGACGTACGGGCTATGATGGACAGCTATCGGGCCATGAGAGATCTCATTAAGAACCGAATTTTGCGTCATTTTGGTCCTTCCGAGGTCAAGTAACCGCAATAAAACCTATGATATTTAGAAAAACCCCCTATATACGCAGAGTATAGCGCTCTAAATGAGCCGGGAATCTAGAAAAAGGACTTGATTTGGCTAAAGAAGAACTACTTGAGTTTGAGGGTGAGGTTGTCGAACTTCTTCCTAACGCGACATTTCGCGTAAAACTCGTTAATGATCACGAGATCATTGCCCACACTGCAGGCCGGATGCGTAAAAACCGTATTCGCGTTTTGGCGGGTGACCGTGTGACAGTCGAAATGACGCCTTATGACCTGACCAAAGGTCGTATTACTTATCGCTTTAAATAAGTCGATATGCGCTTCATTCTGGCAAGCGCGTCGCCAAGACGACTCTCTTTACTTAAGCAAATTTATATAACGCCGGATGATGTGATTCCGGCGGATATTAATGAAGAGCCTATACCGGGTGAGTTACCGGGGCCTCATGCTGGGCGATTGGCCAGTGAAAAGTGCCAAACTATCGCTGACCTAGAAACTGATACTATTATTCTTGCCGCCGACACGGTTGTGGGGGTAGGGCGGCGTATTCTGCCAAAAACTGAAACTGAAACCGAGGCTGCTAAATGTCTCGACCTCTTATCCGGTCGTGCACACCGCGTCTTTACCGGAATTTGTGTTTATTCTCCGGATAAAGGGCTTCAAACGCGTGTCGTCGAGACACGGGTGAAGTTGAAACGGTTATCTTCTCAGGAGAGGGAGTTTTATCTGAACTCCGGTGAATGGCATGGGAAAGCCGGCGGGTATGGTATTCAGGGATATGCTGAAAGTTTTATTCGGTCTCTTTCCGGGTCATATTCGAATGTTGTAGGGCTCCCTTTGACAGAGGCGCGTCAATTATTGCACTCTCATGGAGTTGGAGTATGAAACATCGCGCCGTCTTGGAAAAATCGATAGGCGAGACACGAGCCGCTGTTTATGAAGGCCGCCGTCTGGTCGAACTTCATGTTGAGCGAGATAGCCAAAAGTCTGTCCCGCAGTCAGGTGATATCTACCTTGCTCGAATTGCAAATTTAGAACCGTCATTGAACGGTGCCTTCGTAAATTTGGGCGGATCCCACAGTGGATTTCTAAGCTTTACTAATAATCAGGCCATGCCGAAAGTGACAGAAGGCGAACTTTTGGAAGTTCTTGTTATTCGTCCTCCCTTGAGCGGGAAAGAAGCGACGCTGCGGTATCTAAAGCCTGCCGAGTCCGGCAAGCCCGGTCCCGTTGAAAAAGTTGATCTGAAAACCCGGCTCTCCGCGCGTTTCAAAGGCATTGCTTTTGATGAAGCAACGGTGTCCGTTTTGGACGAGGCGACAGATCGGCAAATCGCTCTAAAAGGCGGAGGCGCGGTAACATTTGATCAAACCCAAGCGTTGCTGGCGATAGATGTAGATAAAGGGCAGGGGAAAACGGCGCTGGATGTAGCTTTAGCCGCAGCTGAACTCATAGCAAAACAGATCCGGCTGCGAGGGCTGGGAGGCTTGGTCGTTATAGATTTTCCAAACCTCCGACAGACGCGCCAGCGGAACCAACTTTTTAAGGCTGTAGAGCGCGCATTCGAAGCAGACCCTGCGATTGTAAAAGTTGCTCCTCTTTCCCGTTTCGGATGCGTCGAGCTTACACGCTCCTTGGATTATCCTTCTTTGGACTCTATCCTGAATACACGTTTCGGAGAGCCAACGGCTGAAACTCAATCCCTTCGTGCGCTTCGCCAGTTGGTGAAAGAGGCCTCTGAAAACAAAGGGGCGCAATATACCCTGGCTGTTTCTGCGAAAATAAATGGCTGGCTCCAATCAAAAGTCATCAATTGGGAAAGCGAGTTAAATGATCGGATTGGGCCGCGCTTCACGCTCACAACGCATGAGGCGGAGGGATTTACAATACAAGCAGACAGGTGAAATAATATGGCCGACGAAAAATGCCCCATTTGCAAAAAGAAAATAGCGGCTGAAGGCGTAAAGCCATTTTGTTCTAAGCGCTGTGCAGATATTGATTTGGGGCGCTGGCTTAAAGGGGGTTATGCTATTCCGACGGAGGAGCATGCCCCTGACCCGGTGAATGACGCCTAATTACTGTTTGTATTCTTCGAAAAGCCCTTTGTTATCAATAAAATACGCGTCTAACTTTAAGCGCTTGCTTTCTTTCTCAATTGTGTTTTTTCCAGTGTAGGAAAAAGCGCTCACCTCTATGCCGTCAGCTTGGTACTGATCCACCAAGGCTGGCCACACCTGATTTGCCGGAACGCAGACATGGGTCAGTATTTTCCTGATTTCGCCCCTAAGGGGGCCGTCTACAAACCAGCCTGAACGCTCACCAACGACGAGCGTTCTTTCAGGCCTTTCGATATGGCCTTTGTCAGCAAAGAAAACATGATGAATAGCGCGGGTAAACCGGCCGGGCCGTCGGCACCAATGACTTAAACATAGTTTTTGGCCGGGTTCGATGTCGTTCAAGGCATAGAGCACTTCCGGTAACCAAGACACCCAAACAACCCGATCGGACAGACCATATGATTTTGCCAGTGCGTAGAGAGCAAATTCAGCGCCGGCGTCTTTGATATCTACTAAGAGTTGGCAATCTTTATTCGGATGATCGGAGATGGCGGAGAAAAGTTGGTCCGCTGTAGGCATATGGGTGAAAACACCGCCAGTGTTCACATAATCGCGGGCCATGATATCACATAGGTGACGGGCTTTGCCTGATGCATCCCGCGCGGACTCGTCATGAAAAATCATAGGCGTTCCGCATCGCGCCAGTCGAATGTCAAATTCGATTTGTTTTACGCCAAAATCCAGCGCGTTCTCTAATCCGTCAATTGAATTTTCAAAGTCTGAAAATCCTCTGAACCGATGAGAAATGAGCTTTGAAAAATTCATGATAGGATATCGATAGCACGTCTTTGAGGTGCGGCAAACAAATAGAGAGCTGTAGTCGTAAAAGGCTAATTGATATCAAAGCCGCCCCAAAGTTTCGAGAACGCCTCGCAATGGATCACGACGCTTTTGTATTCAGTTAGAGAAACGCCTTTGGGGAGGGAGTAGCTTTGCGCGCCTTGTTTAGACTTCAGAACTCCAATTTTTAGACTGTTTTCATCGACGTTCTTATCTTTCAGCTGCGAAAGAGGTAGTTTAGAAAGATAGACTTTCAGGTCGGGTCCGCTCCGCGTTTCAAAGTCATCACTGAATACAATTTCGGTTCCGGTTTCTGTTTCAACAAGCGTCGCATTCCCCGAGATCGAATAGTGCCTTTTCACAAAACTATGATTCGAAGCGGCCGTGTTTTCGCTGTGAGAGAGGGCTGTTTCTTGAGCTATTGAAAAGTCCGATTTCCCGCCTATCAGAACAAATGCTAGGCCAAAGACGCAGACAAATAATATTGTGAGTTGGGCTTTCATATCTCCCAATCTCATATTTATCACATTTACTCCAGTCACATGGCTGTCATTACGCTGTGGCTGTGTTGGAGTGTTCATTTCTAAAGTAAAAGAAATGGTGCCCGAACCTGAACTGTGACTCTGGTTTCCTTTTGTATCTATCGGTTTAAAAAGTATAAATAAAACAATATCTTGAGAAAATTCTTGTGTCTTTTCGAATTTTGTTGTTCTCTTCTGCTTCCCTCAGGTGGTGGGAACAGTGGTGGGAACAAAATTGATGTGAACAGGGCAAAGAGTTATGAGTAGGGCAATCCGAAAGCTAAATAGAGCCAGTGTCAAGGCTATTAATATACCTGGTCGTTACGGTGATGGTGACGGTTTGTATCTCATTGTGAAGAAAAGTGGTCGAAAGTCTTGGCTCTATAGGTTCAGATTGAACGGTAGACGCAGGGACATGGGCTTAGGTTCTGTTTCACTTTCAAATAATATCGATGTGGTCCGTAAAAAGGCTGATGAGGCCCGCGCACTCGTTCAGGCGGGTATAGACCCGCTAGAAAAGCGAGAGACTGAGATTGAAGCTCGGGTTGAGGAGATAGAAAGAAGGTACACATTTGCGGAGATTATTGATCTCTTTTTTAAGTCAAAGGATAGCACAGGTTACTTTCGGACTGAACAAACTCGCCGTAGATGGTACTTTTGTTTAACCACACATGCCGAGGGCCTACACAGCACCCAGCTAAGTAAAATTACGACAAAACAAGTCTATCGCGTACTTGAGCCTCTTTGGATGATTAAAACTGAAACCGCGAGTCGCACACGTTTATATATAGAAGCCGTATTAGCATGGGCGATTGCCATGGAATACCGAGATGGTCCCAACCCAGCTGTTTGGCGGGGTAATCTTGATCAACTTTTAACACCTAAAGAGCGCGTGAAGCCGTCGAAGAACCATGCTGCCCTTCCATGGCAAGACATCCCAAAGCTTATGAAGCAATTGAGAAGCCTGAAGACGCCGGCTTCGTATCTCACTGAATTTATTATCCTTACAGCTGCACGATCAGGTGAGGCCAGGGGAGCGGTCTGGGATGAAATAGATTTGGAGGCGGGCGTTTGGGAGATACCTGCGGAGAGGATGAAGATGAAACGACCACATTTGGTGCCATTGGTCGGGGCATCGAGAAGACTTGTAGAGTGGGCGCAAGAATTTCCTCATGAAACGATCGTTTTTTCTAACCCCAGAAATCGCAGGGTATTTAGCTACAATGCCCCGATGGTAACGTTGCGAAAACTTGGCTATCATGACATTACAACACATGGATTCCGGTCTTCGTTCAAAACATGGGCGTTAGAGGCGACTAACTTTCCTACACAAGCAATTGAGTTTGCACTTGCTCATGAGACCAAAAACACTGTTGAGCGAGCCTACATTCGAGGGAACCGAATGTTTGATAAACGTTGTGAAATCATGATATCGTGGGACAAATTTTGCGCATCTTAACCCTGAGGTAAGTAATCCCGACAGTTAGAGAGCTTGTTGACAGGGTTTGAATCCGCAAGCAGGATTCACGTCTATCCTAATCAGTTAAATAATTCAGTGACTTAATATTCGCGAAAAGCCAAAAAGAAGCTCACAAAGCATCCAAAATGAATCTCAAAAATCTCTAAAGTAGAAAGTTCGCGTGAGATCATCTTCATCTAATATAATAGTCGAAATCTGTTAAAGTCGCTCGACACTAGCCCGATATCAAATAACGAAAAAACCGCCGACTTTTTAACGTTTGAGCTTGTCGAATAAATCTATGAGTTCGGAGACTTTTTCGCGCTGTTGTTTTTCATCTCGCGATTTTATAGCGATTTCGACGCAGGTGGCTGCGTGATCCTTAAGTATTTCAGACTCGGCGCGAGCAATAGCCGCTTTGACGGCTTGCATTTGATTAAGAATGTCGATGCAATAACGTTTGTCTTCGAGCATTTTTATAATCCCGCGAATCTGGCCCTCGGAGCGCTTGAGTCTATTTATAGTTTTAGCTGACATATGCTTTTAAAACCTTGAGATTGACAGATACGCTTAGGGGGTATAGGTAAGTCTTAAGTAAGGACCCGTCAAGTTATGGTGCTTGGACATTTGAAAACAGCAATAGTCGCCGCAATCGCCGTTGTATTCGGTATTGTGCAGCTCTTTTGTGCCTGTTTGGATATAGCTAGTGCAGAAACGGTTTTGCCGCCTTCAACTTCCATTCAGCAGTTAAAACTGAGCAATCATAATCATCAGGCAATGATTGATGTAGGCGCACAGAGTAAATCTCCTCACGTCCACGGTGAACGCGATCATGAAGCCGATTGTTCCCACTGTGACGATTCGGTTGTGTTAGCTGTTTCCCCTGACGTAGCTCCAAGGGTCTTCACAACCCCTACCGACTTCAAGACAGTCTTTATTGAATTGGAACCTCATACGCGCGCTGACATGGCAGCGGCAAGCCTCGCTGGGCTTCATTGGTTGGACCCGCCAAGGCAATTTTCAAGTTCCAATCCTGTTACATTACATACACGTTCCTTAATCTAGCGTCACTGCTCTAGATCGCGTCAGGCAATTAACCTCGCGCGATCCCAGCTGAGTGCTTACTGCTGTTTCCAATACAGGTTCGCACCGGTTTGGCAGTGCCAAGGACGTCAAGACGCGCGTTTTACCGCTCTCCAATCATCTTTTCCTCGGCATTTTCCCTCATTCATTAGTGAGTAGGTAGCTCGCTAATTATTCCACGATACACACCTAACCAAGGATTTGAACATGACTTTTACGACTCGACTTATCACTAGCTCTTCGATTGCTTTGTTTTTTTCGATCTCCACTTTGGCTCAAACGACTGACCATTCGGGACACGACATGGGGCAAATGGATGAGACAAATATGAACCAAGTAAAAAGAAATCATGGCGCGATGATGAATACACGCGCCCGCCATATGATTGAGGCCACTGGCGTTGTGGAGAAAATTTCTATCGACAACAGCATAGTAAGGCTTTCCCATGACGCCATCCCCGCCATTAACTGGCCGTCCATGACGATGGATTTTGCTGTAGCCGAGACAGTGGACATAAATAGTTTGAAAAAAGGGCAGATCATTCAGTTTACATTGCACCGTGCTGAAGACGGTAATCTGCCGCTAGTCGAGCTTTGCCCGACCCAAAGCAGGACAGTAATTGAGGGTCTTTGTGCTCCTGATAAGGAACACGGCCATGGCGCAGACGGAACAGATCATGGCCGTATGATAAATGGCGACATGAGTCATGAAGGCATGAAGGACTAGGTCTCGCTCTCCCAAGATTCCTCCTATTGATAAGGAAAAAACTATGTTTGACCGCCGTAAATTTTTGACAACAACCCTCGGGGCTGGTGCGGCTCTATCCGCTTCCAGCTTGATGCCTGCCTGGGCGCGGCCTGCAAGTGCCGGAAATCTTGGTATTCCCGGATTGCAAGGGTCTGTATTTGACCTAAACATCGGAAAATTCTCCCACACGGTGGGAGGTAAAACGGGAATGGCGACGGGGATAAATGGCACTGTGCCCGGCCCCCTCATCCGGTTTCGTGAAGGCGACGACATTACACTGAATGTTCATAATACGCTCGACGAAGACACCTCCATCCATTGGCACGGTTTGCTTGTTCCGTTTCAGATGGACGGCGTCCCCGGCGTGACATTCCCAGGGATTAAACCTGGAAAGACCTTTACCTATAAATATTCGGTACCGCAGAGCGGAACCTATTGGTACCATTCCCATTCAGGGTTGCAGGAGCAGGCCGGGCATTACGGGCCAATCATCATCGACCCCAAAGATGCGGACCCTGTTCAATATGATCGGGAATACGTGCTCGTTCTCTCTGATTGGAGTTTTAAATCCCCCCACGAGATTTTCATTGAATTAATGAAAAATCCGGAAGCCCAGAAGTTCCAAAACAGGACCCTGCAGGATTTCGCAGAAGACGCCAAAAAAATGGGGTTTGCGGAGACCTTTAAGCAACGCGCCATGTGGGGCGCCATGCGCATGTCATCTCGCGACATTTCAGATGTGACAGGCGCAACCTATACGTTCTTAATTAACGGACATTCGACGGCCGACAATTGGAATGCGGTCTTTAATCCAAATGAGCGTGTGAGACTGAGGGTTATTAACGCCTCTGCTATGACAATCTTCAATTTCCGCATTCCCGGCCTGCCAATGACAGTCGTCGCGTCTGACGGCCTCAATGTGAAGCCTATCGAGACCGATGAATTTCAAATTGGTGTTGCCGAAACCTATGACGTGGTTGTGACTCCAACCGAAGAGCGTGCCTACGCTTTGACAGCAGAATCCATTGACCGGTCCGGGCAAGCGATTGCAACGCTTGGTCCAAAACCCGGCATGCGCGCCAAAGCCCCGGTCATGCGTGAAATTCCTGAGCTCACCATGAAAGATATGGGCATGGCGTCCATGATGATGGATGGAATGATGAACGAACCGGACATGAAAGACATGGAACATAGCAAGATGGATCATGGCAACATGAACCATGCCGCTGTGGAGCAAGGCAAGATGAACCATAGTAAAATGGGTCATGGAAGCATGCAGTCGGGCGAGATGGAAAAGGGCGGCATGGCCATGAGCGGGATGGACCATGGAGACATGGATATGATGGCCAAGAACCACGACCATGCCAATGGGCCGGGTGTCACTTTTAACGCCCAAAATCCCATTTCGCGCTTGGATGAACCAGGTACGGGTCTGGATAATGTTCCGCACCGCGTCTTGCGATATACAGACCTCAAAAGCCTGAAGCCAAATAAAGATTTACGCCGGCCAGAGCGTGAGATGGAGATTCATCTGACGTCGAATATGGAACGCTATATGTTCTCCTTCGACGGGGTCCAGTTTTCATATATCGAAGACGCGATCAAATTCTATGAAGGCGAACGCCTGCGGATGACCCTGGTCAACGATACCATGATGAATCATCCGATACACTTACATGGAATGTTTTTTGAAGTCGTGGACCCTGACGTGGATGTCTATGATGGCGGCCCCAATCATCAGGTGCAAAAACACACGATTATTGTGATGCCGGGCAGTAAAGTCTCGCTTGATATTTCTGCAGAACATGTTGGTGATTGGGCATTTCATTGTCACCTACTTTACCACATGCACGCTGGCATGATGCAGGTTGTCTCGCTCCTTCCCAAAGAAGTCGGACGACCGGAGTCATTATCTGAAGCCGCAAAAGATGCCGCCCCAAAGATGGAACACTCCAATATGGGGCATTCAAAGATGGACCCCTCCAAAATGGACCCCTCAAATATGGATCACTCCAAAATGAATACTTTTGAGATGGACCATTCGAAAATGGATCACTCAAAGATGGGGGATACAAAATGAGACATTTATTTGTAGCTAGTCTTTTGACATCATTTCTTACGGTTCCAGCTCTTGCGGTCGCCCAAGACGCGTCGCCACCAGAGAAGCCTTGGTATCAAGCTGATAAATACTTTGGTGCCGAAGACATGGATGAGGCGCGCAAAGAATTACTCCATGAAGGAGGCGCACAGTCGACCTTCATGTATATCGGTGATCGGCTCGAAACCCAATTTGACGGGGATAATAACGAGGTGTTGGTCTGGGACAGTAATGCTTGGTTCGGTAAATCGCTCCACAAACTCTATTTCAAATCTGAGGGTGAATATTCGTGGGACGATGAAGAAATTGAAGAGGGAGAAGTGCAAGCTCTTTACTCCCGCGGTATCTCTACATTTTTCGATGTCCAAGCTGGGGTGCGCTATGATTTTGAGCCTAAGGGACGAACGCATGCTGTCCTCGGGCTACAAGGGTTTGCCCCATATATGTTTGAAGTAGATGCTGCTCTGTTTTTATCAACAGACGGTGATTTGACAGCCCGAATAGAAGCCGAGCATGAGCAAATGATAACCCAGCGCTTGATCATTCAGCCGCGTGTCGAAGGCGTCTTTGCCGCGCAAGACAATGCGGCCTTCGGGGAAGGTGAAGGTTTTAGCAGTCTCGATCTAGGTCTGCGGCTTCGTTACGAAATTCTCGATAGAAAATTCGCACCCTATATCGGTGTCGAATGGCAATCAGCATTTGGGAATACAGAAAACTTTATCAAAGCCGATGGCGGTGATTCCAGTAAAGTTGTGGGTCTCATCGGTATTCGGACTTGGTTTTAAGAGGAGGTTATTATGAGTGGTTTTTTGGAGCCTAACATTCATCCGGTCTTGGTGCATTTTGCGTATGCGCTGAGTTTAAGTGCATTCGGAATTTATATTGTGGGCCGCCTGTTACCGGCGGGGCCTCGTAAAGAGAGTACGCAGCCTGCGGGCGATTGGATGCTCGCCCTCGGTGCACTCGCAATTATAGGCACTATAGCGGCGGGATTTTACGCCTATTATACGGTTGCCCATGACGGACCGTCGCACGCGGCCATGACAACCCATAGAAACTGGGCCGTCCCGTCCGGGACCGCCATTCTTATTCTGGCTGTTTGGAGATATTTGAGCCGCGCAAAGCCGCCCGGCGGCTTATTCCTAGGGTTGCTGGCGGCGGCGGTTTTGTCGCTCTCTGTCACTGCATGGTGGGGCGGGAACATCGTCTACAAATATGGGCTCGGCGTTCAAAGCCTGCCGACTGTAACCGGAGATGGACATGACCATGATCACGGAAATGCCGGCGAAACAGGCAACACGGAGCAATCCCATGATGCCGATATAGCAGAAGGGGGGACGCATGATAATTCAGATGGCCATCACGACGCTGTTCAAGCCACCTCAGATGCAATGGCGGCCCCCAATGGGCACGACAACTCGGACGGGCATCACGACGGAGAAACGGTCTCTTCGGAGGAAACTGATATTCCGGCTAATGACGCTACCTCCGTCGCGGACCAATTCGGACAGGCTTTGAGGTCGGGGAATGTATCCGCTTTGAAAGCCTTACTATCGCCTAACGTGGTCATAGCCGAAGGCGGTAATGCCGAGCGGTCCTATGCGGAATATGCCAGCCACCATATGAAGTCTGACATGGCTTATACCTCTAATATTACCAACAACACTCTGAAACGTGACGTGATACAAGGGAAGGATATGGCGACCGTCATCACGCAATCCGAAATGGTTGGGAATTATAAAGGCGAGAGCGTTCATAACCGCATGATGGAAACTATGGTTTTGCGCCGCAAAGATGGGGTTTGGAAAATCGCGCATATTCACTGGTCCAGTTCGCCCTTATCGGGAAGTGAGAGATCGATGACCGATGCAGATAAAGTTCCTGATGATCACGATAATTCCGACGGCCATCACGACACACCATCCGGAGACTAAAGTGGTTGCTACAACACCCTATAATGTTCCTGCGGATCCGTTAATGGGAGCAAACCACCTTACCGCTGTTAGGTGGGTATTGGCAGGGCTCGTGGCGCTGGGTCATATTTTTCTACTGACTGAAGCTTATGAGCCAGTGCGTATCCACCAATGGACAGGTGGCTATATGGCGGTAAATGGCTTTTTTGTTTTGAGCGGCCTTTTAATCGCGAAGAGCTTGGATTTACGTCGAGATCTCAAGGTTTATTTCGCATCGCGTATCTTGCGAATATACCCTGCGCTTATTGTCTTGTTACTGGCCTTTTTATTCATATTCGGGACAATGTTTTCAAAGCCCGGTGGAGTTGAGGCTATTGGATCTGCGGATAACTGGCAGTATGTATTGCGGGTTTTACTCTTGGGTGACCCTGCATGGGCTCCCGGAGGGGTCTTCGCCGATAATCTCGAAGCAGATTTTAATGGACCTCTTTGGACAATTCGCTTTGAGATAGTAGCTTACATATTGGCAGCAATCGGATTTTCTATAGGCCTCCTAAAAAGCCGATCTCTAACTTTGATTGCCTTTTTGATTGTTCAGAGCGCGTATCTGGGATTGCCGTTTGTGATAAATTTCGAAGCACTAGCGAGCGGTATGTTGCCTCTTTTACGTTTATCCAGCGCCTTTTTAATGGGAATGTGCTTATGGCAATTTGCAGAAGCAAGGCGTCCGCACTGGATACTGGTTATTGTTCTGATAGGCGCTTTCTTACTCTTCGGCGATAAGTTTGGCGGAGAGCTTCTGGCTAATTTAGCTTTGACAGGCCTGATTTTGCGCCTGGGTTTATCAGACAGAAAATATAAATCGTTGCTCAAACTCCCGGATTATTCCTACGGAATATATATCTGGCATTACCCGGCGATGCAGGCCGTATTATTTCTTCACCCTGACTTTGGGCCGGCCCCGCTCGCTCTATTTTCAATCCCACTGTTTCTCGCACTTTCAGCCGCGTCTTGGCATTTGATAGAGAAGCCGGCCCTCAAACTTAAACCGTCAAAACGTGCGGATAGTATTTCTGTATGACCAGCAGCTAATTTGGAACCAACCCCCAAAGAGCCTATTTAAAAAGGAGAGAAGCGAATGGAAAATTCAAAAACAATGTCAGCAAGCTATAGAAGGTTTGCGGCGATGATCGGGACGTCAACCGTCGTCATGTTTGGTTTGATGTATTTGAATAGTTATGAATTCAGCCACGTCAGATATTCAGAAACCCGCACTTATATGGCACTCTATATGGGGGCAACCATGGCGATTATCATGCTGGGCTTTATGTTGGGGATGTACAAAAATAAGAAAACCAATCTCGCAATTTTCCTAGGCAGCCTCGTTATTTTTGGCGGTTCACTGCTACTGCTTCGGAGTCAAACGACGGTTCAAGACAGCTCTTGGATGAGCGCAATGATACCTCACCACTCTATTGCCATTTTAACCAGCGAACGAGCAGAAATCGATGATGTGCGCGTTCGCGAGCTTGCTGACAGCATTATCAAAGCGCAGCGTAGAGAGATTAAAGAAATGGAATGGCTCATTGAGGATATCAAAAAGAATGGCAAGGCAGCAACGAAGGCGGAAGCCGAAACACGTCCTGTGCCAGACTATGATGGTACACTTAACCCGGTAGAATAGGAGGCAAATATGAGTATTGCAGAAGAATTCGCCGTGAAAGACACGGCTCATGGTAAGAAAGCCGTGGTTTACCGGATGGTAATGGAGAAACATATTTGCCCCTTCGGTCTTAAGACAATCGATTTGCTCAAACGCAAAGGCTATGAGGTTGAAGATCATTGGCTGGAAACGCGCGAAGAAACGGATGCCTTTAAAGAAAAGCATAACGTGAAAACAACCCCGCAGACCTTTATCGGGGGAGAGCGTATTGGCGGTTTTGATGACCTCCGCGATTATTTTGGTTTCGAGAAAAAAGATCCGGACGAAAAGACTTACACCCCCGTCTTAGTCGTGTTCGCCGTCTCAGCGCTCCTTGCCATGGCGGCCAGCTGGGCGACCTTGGGGAACTTCCTGACATTACGCTCTTTAGAGTGGTTCATTGCGTTTAGCATGGGCATGCTCGCCATGTTGAAACTGCGAGATCTGGAGTCCTTTGCCAATATGTTTTTGGGTTATGATATTCTGGCCCGGCGAAGGGTCCGATATGCCTATGTCTATCCATTCGGCGAAGCCTTCGCGGCCGTTTTAATGGTCGCAGGGGGTGTCTTTGGCTTGATTGCGGCACCAGTCGCCCTGTTTATCGGCACGATAGGCGCGGTCTCGGTCATAAAAGCCGTCTATATTGACAAGCGCGACCTGAAATGTGCCTGTGTTGGCGGCGGGGCCAATGTGCCGCTTGGGTTTATCTCCCTCTCCGAAAACCTCGCCATGATGGGTATGGGTGTTTGGATGATTGTGAAGGCTCTAATCTAAAGCTCGTATGACAGACTTCTTAGAGACTTGGAACGAAGCCACCCTGACAAGCTTGGGCTTGTTCTGGATGGCCTTCTGGGCTTTTGGTCTGGGCTATGTCATCTCGGCGATGATCCAGACTTTTGTTACCAAAGAACGCATGAAGCAGAGCATGGGCGAGCCGGGCCCTAAAAGTGTCGGGCTCGGCACATTCTTCGGTTTTATTTCCAGTTCCTGCTCGTTCTCTGCTTTATCAACTACTCGATCTCTTTTTACAAAAGGGGCCGGCCTTATTCCATCTCTCGCCTTTCTGCTCGCTTCGACAAATCTGGTCGTTGAGCTTGGTATCGTTATTGCTGTCTTCCTGGGATGGCAGTTCGTGGTGGGAGAATATCTCGGCGGGATTATTTTAATCTTGCTCATGTGGTTTCTTGTGCGCCTCACCAAATCAACGAAATTAATTGAAAAGGCCCGCAAAACAGCGCAGGAGCAGGAAGAGGGAGACTCAGACGCCGACATTCCCGATTGGAAAAAACTAATTTCAAGCAAAGCCGGATGGCAAAGGGTGGCCAATCGCTACGTCATGGAATGGAAAATGGTCTGGAAAGACGTGACCATCGGATTCACAGTGGCGGGTATCATCGCCGTCTTTGTACCGCAGTCCTTCTTTCAAACTTTATTCATCGGGTCGGGTAGCGAAGACCTCACATTTTGGCATATTCTGGCGCAGACTATAGTCGGTCCAATTGCCGCCTTTTTTACGTTTATTGGGTCTATGGGCAATATTCCGCTTGCAGCGGTGTTATTTGGAAATGGTGTAAGCTTTGCAGGCGTGATGGCCTTCATTTTTTCTGATCTCGTAGTTTTTCCGGTTCTTCGAATTCAAGCGAAGTATTATGGTTGGAAAATGGCGTTCTATATTTTGGGCGTATTTTTTGTTATCCTCGTCGCGACCGCTTTGCTTATGCATTACGGTTTTGCAGCGACAGGGTTCTTGCCAGACAGTAGCGCCGCAAAACAGGTGACGGAACGTGAGTTTTTCAAGATTGATTACACGCTATTCTTCAACGTTGCCTTCGTCTTCCTCAGCGCTATCTTCCTCATTTGGAAATGGAAAACAGCGGGGTTTTCTTTCGGGGAAAATAATCGAATGAGCGAGAAAGTATTATTTATTTTGGCTCTTTTAGCTTTTTTCTGGCTAACTGTAGGGTTGCTAATTCCTGTGTTCCTGTGATGTTTACCGTGCGACTTACGAATAGTTTATTTGACTTCATCTTTAACGTGCCTATGCAAGCGCTGTGAAACTAATCATTTCCATATGTTTAACGGTCTTCTTTCTCACGTCTCAAGCGTGGGCTGGATCAGTTTGCAATGAAGAAATGACTCCTGCTGTGCAGGCTGATCATTCAGTGATGACTATGAATTCTGATAAATCGTCGCCAGGTTGCAATGATTTATCTAATGGCGAAATGAGTGATCTTTGTGCCTCTGCTTGCATGGTAGGATGTCTAAACGTTACACTCAATGCGCTTCCCTCAGTGTCGGGTGATGGTTTCGCATATAATCTTGATTTGGAATCCCCGACGGATGATTCTGTTTTCATAGGTTATCCCGCTTCGGATCCGCCCCCTCCACGTCTCTAAACACTCGAGCCCTTTAGGCTCTTAAGGAACTCGCCGCTATTCAGTGTGCGCAGAAATTACCTATGTTTAGAACTAAGAGACTTCCATGTTTAAATTTTTTGTTGCGGGAACGCTGGCCGTTCTTGCTGGGTTCAACGCCCTAACGGCGTCAGCCCAAACTTCCACGCTGTCCTTAGAGGAAGCGGTTAGACTAGCTATAACTGCAGATGACCCGGCCTATAGCCGATTTGAAACGCGGGCCCAAGCTAAAGAAGACCTTTCTGTTGCGGACGCTCAACTTGATGATCCGAAAGTCAATTTGCGAGCACAGAATTTTCCGGTTGATAGCCTTGCTTTCAATCAAGAGCCCATGACGCAGTTCCGTCTTGGCATCAGTCAAGAGCTTCCCCGCGGAGATACGTTAAAGCTGAAAGGAAATAAACGCTTGGCAGAAGCCAGCGTTTTCAGGGCTGAGCGCGCGGCACTATTGGATGACGTCGCGTTGCAGGTTCGGTTGTCATGGCTTGATTTGTATTTAACAGACCAAGAGCTCGGACAAACGCGAAAGGCTAAAAACGAAATTGATGATTTGATAGACGCGCTAGCAGCGTCATTTTCCCAAGGACAACTAACGGGTCAGGACGTTTTACGCGCGGAGTTGGAACTGACTTTGCTGGACGACAAAATAGCGGAGCTTGAACAAGCTGGAGATATCGCAAGGGCGAATCTCTCTCGGTTTATTGGGGGAAACGCCCAAAGACCTCTTCCGAATGCGCTACCTCCAACGAAAGCTTTACCGACCATGGGCGTGCTTGAAACAGCGCTCACAAATCACCCTCGTGTAGAACAACTAAGCGCACAGATTGACGTTCAACGGAGTGAAGTGGCGATTGCCGGGGAAGCTTATAAACCGTCCTGGTCCGTTGAAGGCGGATATGGTTTGCGTGGGGCGGGACGGCCTGACTTCGCCACGATTGGCGTGTCTTTCTCTGTGCCGTTATTTACAGAAAAACGTCAAGATCGTCGCGCGTCAGCCGCGTTAAAAGAGCGGGCTGCAGCAGAATTAGACAGGTCTGCTTTGCTCTTGGATTTGCGCCGTGACCTTGCCAGAAACTTTGCTGACTGGACACGACTAAAAACCCGCGTTGATCTGTACGATAAAGCGGTTTTGACCCGTGCCAATGATACCGTTGACGCCTCAATAAATGCTTATGGCGGCGGCTTGACGGACTTTCCAGAACTTATTCGAAGCCAGTTGGCTGTCCTCGACGCCGAAACCAAACGGCTTCGATTACAGGTCGCCGGTGCGAAAGCGCGCGCCCGTATTTCTTACCTGATAGGAGATTTGTCATGAGAGCCAAAACGATAGGTTTAGTCCTTGCAACGGCCATCATTGCCGGGGCAGGCGGGTATTTCACTAATCAATATATGATGATGAGTATGTCTCAGGGCGGAGCGCAAAGTTCAGGGGATAGCGAGGGCAAAGAAATTGACTATTGGGTTGCGCCGATGGATTCAAGTTTTCGACGTGACGCGCCCGGAAAATCTCCGATGGGAATGGCTCTTGTGCCGGTTTATAAAGGCGGCGGTTCCAGTGATGGCGATCAAAATGCCGTGCGGATAAACCCTGCTGTCGTGAATAATATCGGCGTTAAAACCCAAATCGTCGGCATTTCAGCGGCTGAAGGGGGACTTAAAGCCGTTGGAACGATCCAGATCGATGAGGAAGCCCTCAGCGATATTCATCCGCGTATGGAAGGCTGGGTCGAACGACTGGCTGTTCGGTCAGAAGGCACGCCCGTGAAACGAGGCGCGCTCTTATTTGAAATTTATACACCAGCTTTGGTCGCGGCTCAGTCCGAATATCTACAAGCCATGAAAATTGGACGGGCAAGTTTTACCAAAGCGGCTGAAGACCGACTGTCCTCAATGGGCATGACCTCCGGACAAATTTCTCGACTACGCGAAAGCGGTGAGACGCAAAGGCGACTTGGAGTCTATGCGCCGCAAGGCGGAGTCATCGAGTCTTTGGATGTGCGCGAAGGCATGTTCATCAAACCTTCTGACAGAGCCATGCAAATTGCCGATTTGTCAGAAGTATGGCTTATCGCAGATATTTTTGAAAATGAGGCCAACGCTTTGGAGGTCGGGCAGCCAGCGCAAATGACGCTACCTGCTTTTCCGGGTGAGGTATTTTCCGGGGAAGTCGATTTTATCTATCCCTCAGCTGATATGTCCGCCCGGACGGTTCAGGCACGTATGCGGTTCAAGAATAAAGAGGGCCGCCTAAAACCCAACATGTTCGCTAGCGTGAGCATTCAAACGGGAAGCCGACTTGATATGCTAGCGGTACCGCAATCCGCTGTGATTAGATCGTCAACAGGCGACCGGGTTATCCTCGCTTTAGGAGACGGTCAGTTCCGACCTGCCAGGGTCGAGACAGGTGCAGAGATAGGCAACATGGTGCAAATTATCAGCGGAATAAATTCCGGGGAACGGATTGTAACATCCGGTCAGTTTTTATTGGATTCCGAGGCCTCACTTGAAGGGGGATTATTACGCCTAACTGCGCCGTCCGAGACTATGAACGACATGTCTTCCGACATGGATATGGAAATGTCTATGGACATGAAAGCCGATGAAGCGGGTGGGATGACCAACTCAGAGATGTCTATGCCTGACACCTCAATGAAAAAGATGCAGGCGAAAACCTATCCTGCGACAGGCAAGATCTTGTCTCTTGATTTGGAAGATAAGTCTCTCAAATTGGATCACGGTCCTGTTCCTGAGCTGGGTTGGCCGAACATGAAAATGTCCTTTGTATTGGGAGACAAAATCGATGCCGCGGATCTGAAACCGGGAGATATTGTCCAGTTTGAATTCCGAGAAGACGGAAAGGGCTATGTCGTCACCACTCTTGAGCCAATGCCAGAGGGGGGCGACAAATGATCGGTAAACTCATACATTGGTCGGTCGCGAACAGATTCATTGTCGCCTTCTTTGCTCTGCTCATTGCTGGCATCGGGGTGTTATCTCTTCGAGCCACGCCCCTAGACGCCATTCCGGATCTCTCGGACGTACAGGTCATCATCAAAACCACCTATCCGGGGCAAGCGCCGCAAGTCGTTGAGGATCAGGTCACTTATCCTTTATCGACGGCTATGCTCGCCGTCCCGAAAGCCAAGAGTGTGCGAGGCTATTCCTTTTTCAATGACTCATATGTTTATATTATCTTTGATGAAGGGACGGACCTTTATTGGGCGCGCTCGCGTGTGTTGGAATATCTGAGTCAAGTTGCGCCGGATTTACCCGAGTCTGCGAGGCCTGCCTTAGGGCCAGATGCAACCGGAGTCGGTTGGGTGTATCAATACGCCTTGACCGACCGAACAGGTCAGAACGATCTGGCTGATTTACGAGCCTTGCAGGACTGGTTTTTAAAATATGAGCTGCAAACAGTACCGGGCGTTTCGGAGGTCGCGTCTATCGGAGGCATGGTGCAGCAATATCAGGTCGTGGTCGATCCCGATCGGATGCGGGCTTTTGATTTAACTTTGCCCATGGTGCGTCGTGCGATTGAGCGCGGGAATATGGAAACGGGCGGACGTGTTATCGAGATGGCTGAAGCTGAATATATGATTCGCGCAAGCGGCTATATTGAGCATATGGACGATCTCAAATCTATTCCTGTTATGACCGCTGAGGGCGGCACGCCTGTGTTTTTAAGGGACATTGCGGATATTCGCATGGGCCCTGATTTGCGACGGGGCATCGGAGAGTTAAACGGGGAAGGGGAAGCCGTAGGCGGCGTCGTCATCATGCGCTGGGGCGAAAACGCACTTAGCACAATTGAAGCCGTCAAAGAAAAAATAGACTCGCTCAAGCCCGGCCTGCCTGACGGGGTAGAAATTGTGACCACCTATGATCGGTCCAATTTGATAGAACGGGCGGTTGAAACATTGCAGTCAAAACTTATCGAAGAATTTTTGATTGTCGTCTTAGTTTGCGCCGTCTTTCTCTTTCATATTCGCTCCGCTCTTGTTGTTGCGATCTCATTGCCGCTCGGCGTTCTCGCCGCTTTCATCGTGATGAATGCCCAAGGAATAAATGCAAACATTATGTCGCTTGGAGGTATCGCCATTGCGGTAGGGGCTATGGTTGACGCGGCCATCGTCATGATTGAAAATGTGCATGCCCGCCTTGAAGGTAAAAAGGCGGCGGGGTCCGAACGATGGCGCATTGTGGCGGAAGCCTGCGCCGAGGTAGGCCCGCCGGTCTTCTTTTCACTCCTGATAATCACGATCAGTTTCACGCCAATATTTGCTCTTGAGGCTCAGGAAGGGCGGATGTTCAAACCGCTGGCTTATACCAAAACTTACGCCATGGCCGCGGCGACAGCCTTATCCGTTACGCTCGTGCCAGTGCTCATCGGGTTTCTTGTCCGCGGGAAAATCAGACCGGAAGCAAAAAACCCAGTCAACCGTGCCCTCAGTGCAGTATATGCCCCTGTCTTAAACGCCACGTTAAAATTTCCTGGGGTGGCTCTGTTGGTTGCAGGCGTTCTCATGGTGAGTGCGATTGTCCCGGCGACCAATCTTGGGAGTGAATTCATGCCGGAATTGAATGAGGGGGATTTACTTTATATGCCAAGCGCTCTGCCGGCGATATCTGCGGGCAAGATGTCTCAAACTTTGCAGCAGACGAACAAACTTATAAAAACAATTCCGGAAGTGGAAACCGTTTACGGAAAAGCTGGACGGGCAGACACCGCAACAGATCCCGCGCCCTTGACCATGATTGAAACAACCATACAGTTAAAACCAAAATCGGAATGGCGTGAAGGGGTGACTCTTGATAGTTTGAAAGCTGAACTTAACGAGCTTGTCGATATTCCCAGCTTCACAAATGTCTGGATTATGCCGATCAAGAACAGGCTGGATATGCTCGCAACTGGAATTAAGACCCCGGTCGGGGTGAAGGTCGCAGGGCCGGATCTTGATGTCATTGCTGGCATTGGAACCCAGATTGAAACGGCTCTAAAAAATGTGGAAGGCACCTCTTCCGTTTATGCGGAACGGGTTACGGGAGGGCGTTTCGTCGATATTGATGTCAATCGCGAGGCGGCGGCCCGGTTTGGATTGAATGTCGCCGATGTCCACGACGTGATTAAGACAGCGATTGGGGGCATGAATGTGGGGGAAAGTGTTGAAGGCCTCAGGCGGTTTCCGATCAATCTGCGTTATCCGCGTGAAATTCGAAATTCCCCCCAGCGCTTGCGCGATCTGCCATTGCAAACCGCAGACGGCGCGGAAATCCCTCTCGGACGTGTTGCGAGCGTAACACTCGCCGAGGGGCCTGGAGTCATTCGAAGTGAGAATGCTCGTCTAAACGGGTGGGTCTATGTCGATATTGCAGGTCGGGACATTGGGTCCTATGTGGCCGAGGCGAAACAAGTTGTGGCTGACACTATTGATCTGCCGGCAGGCTATTCAATTGGCTGGTCAGGTCAGTATGAATATTTGGAACGCGCCAAAACCCGTTTCGCCCTGCTTGGACCGGCCATGCTGGCTATTATTTTCGTGCTTCTCTTTATGAACTTCAAACGATTTAGCGACGTTCTTATTATTGTGGGCACCTTGCCGCTCGCCCTCGTTGGGGGGCTTTGGCTGATGTATTTGGGTGGATATAATATTTCAGTGGCTGCTGCTGTCGGATTTATCGCGCTCGCGGGCGTCTCGGTCGAAATTGGGGTGTTAATGATTATGTACCTCAATCAGGAAATGGGTGAAATCCGGACGAAAGCCACGCAGTCTGGTGAACCCCTCCTCAGAGACGAAATTGCCGACGCTATTCGGCATGGGGCGCTGCGCCGGCTTCGGCCGATTGTGATGACTGCTTCCGTTATTCTGGCTGGACTTGCGCCGATTATGTATGGCCACGGAAGCGGATCAGAGGTCATGCGCCGTATCGCGGCGCCTATGGTCGGCGGCATGATCACAACAACGGTTCTGACACTCATCGTGATCCCAGCTCTGTATTTTATATGGGCTGCGCGGTCACCTTCAAGGAAGCAAAGGGGGAAAGTTGCAATTAAAAAAACCTAACCTAAAATTACTTTAACAAGGAGACTAAAATGAAAAACTTTAAACGGAAAACGACAGGAGTGGCATTGGCTTTGGGCACGCTCGGCGCGGCCTCTCAATCCTTCGCGCAGACAATGCAAGATGACAACTCAATGATGATGGAAGGGGGCATGATGATGGGCCCTATGGGAATGTTTATGATGCTTTTGATTTTATTGTTTTTAGCTCTTGGAATTGCAGCTTTCATTAAAATATTGTTTTTCAACAAAAGAACATGAGCTAAATACGGCGTCGAATCAAAGGTTATGCCTCTGTGGACAATTGATAACTTAGAAACCAAAAAGCCTGAGCATATACTAGTTGTGCGATTAACTCTGCAATCTAGTATTGACGCCCCGGGCGCTTTAGGTGCTATATAAATCCGATGGCTATTCTAAATGTCATATATTCTTCTAAATTATGGCTGACACTTAGCTTGGCCGTAATTATGGGCATGGGAACCATCACGCCGGATATCCATCCCGAAGAAGCCGCTGAGGTTGTGTGTCAAGAGACAGGCGATTTCGTGGATGTTGATTCCAGTGAGAAACCTAATAGACCATCAAAAGCGCCTCACGATCATCATGCTCACAGCTGCGGGAGCTGTCATTTCCATGCGACGCCGATTCAAATGGCTGTTTTAGAAGCGGGTTTGCACGGTCAATTTAATTACGACCCTAGATCCTATAATTCCCCTTCGGATCAAGGCCCTTACGGCCTCTTCCGGCCACCTCGTGCCTAATCTTTAGTCAAAAGCCTGCTGCACGCATGGCTTCAAGTCTTTAGATTTAAACGAGGAATACTTATCAATGAAAAATTTCAGGAAGGGCGCCTGTGGCGTCCTGATTGCGGCTGCCTTTTCGGGCGCGGCAATCGCGGCTCCGTGCGACGGACCGATCGTTACGCGCCCGCTCGACGCGGGTGCCCCTTTAACCCTTGCGGGAGCGTTTGAGCAAATACGCGCCGCTTCTCCGGAAGTGCGCCGCGCTGCGCTTGAGACAAGAGCCCGTCAGGCGGAAGCGGATCAAGCAGGGAAAAGGTTGAACCCCTCCATCGGATTGGAGATGGAAAACTTCTCTGGGTCGGGCCCCTTGAACGGGTTTGATCAGGTCGAGACGACACTAAGTCTCGAGCAAACTTTTGAGCTCGGCGGCAAACGTGCCAAACGGGAACGTGCGGCCCTTGCAGCGGCCGCTCTATCATCAGCAGAATGCAAGGCCATTCTCCGAGAAACTGAACTTCAAGCTTCGCTGTTGTTTTTCGAGCTCAAAGCGGCTCAGGAGCTCGCAGTCTACGCGCAGGAGTCTGCTGACTTGTCGGCACAACTGACAGAGACGGTTGCTAAACGAGTGGATGCTGGCGCGGCCGCGCCGCCTGAACTATCACGCGTACAAGCCGAACAAGCTTCCGTAAAAGCAGCGGCCTTGAGGGCGCGCGCAAATGTAGACCAGACGAAATATGATCTGGCGGCGTTATGGGGAAGTGATGAACCTGTTTTCACGCCTCCGTTAGATAAGGCTATTTACACTTTAAACACACTTGGTGCGGTTGAGGATCTCAACTCACATCCGGCTTTGGCCGTGGCCCGGGCGGATACGGACGCCAGAGCGTTGCAGCAGGAAGCGGCTCGATCGGTCGGAGTGCCGAACTTAACGGTCAGCGCTGGCCTGCGGAGATTTGAAGAAAGTGGCGATAATGCGCTGCTTCTAGGGTTCAGCGTTCCGCTTCCGATCTTTGACCGGAATAAAGATGCGGCACGGGCTGCCGGTTATAGAGCCGACTCTGCTCGGATAAACACCGTGGCGACAAAGGCTCGACTGCGGTCACAGCAACAGGCCGCTATGTCTCAATTACGTGTCTCGCAAGCCCGTTTAGACCTTCTGGAAAAAGAGGCTCTGCCAGCGGCCCGCTCCGCTTATGAAGCGTCATTGACCGGTTATTCGGCGGGTCGATTCAATCTTACGACCACACTTGATGCGAGGAAAAGTCTGCTCGATGCGGGCGTTTCCGTCATCGACGCTCGCCGAACATTCAATGCTGACATGATGCGCCTGAACAGCCTGATTGGTGCCGCCCCCTTTGACGGAGACTTATAGATGAAACAGTCACTCACACTCACAACGGCTATCCTAACGTTTGCATTCCTGCTCACGGGATGCGGAGGAGAGACCAATAGGCCAGCCGAAACAAACTCTCAGATATCCGATGCTTCTCATGAAGCACACGAAGCGGATAAAGATATCGAAAACGCTTCCCACGAAGAGAATGTAGATGGCAGCAATATTCGTGGCGATATCGTCAAACTCAGCTCAAGGGCCGCGCAAGAGGCCGGAATCAAACTGTCTAAAGCAGAAAGAGGCGAAATTGGTCAGTCATTGAGCTTACCTGCCGAAATTCGGTTCGACGCCGATCGCGTAGCTAAACTGTCTCCAAAAGTCAGTGGCATTATCTCACGGCTCTATGCGAGTGAGGGAGATCAAGTGGAAAAAGGCGCTACACTTGCTTTGATCCGCAGTCGCGAACTGGCGGGTCTCATGGCAAGCTGGCAAAAAGCCGAAACCCAATTATCTTTGACAGAACAGGCATATGCGCGAGAAGAAAGTTTATTTGCAAAAAAGATTACATCTGAAGCCGATTTGCAAACGGCTCGCGCAAACCTTCAAGCTGCTAAAGCGGCAAGAGACGCAGCTGAAAACGAGCTTCACGCAGCCGGAGTTAGTCACAGCGCTCTCAAAAACATCGCGGGGGCAGCGGACGGCGACAATGCCAACGCCTATCTTACCGCTCCGATAGCCGGAACAATTGTTCGGCGAACAGTGACGCTAGGTGAGACTGTTTCCGCTGGAGATGCCGGGGCAGCCCCCTTGTTTACAGTTGTAGATGATAGCGTCGTTTGGGCCGATATTGCGGTTTATAAGCAAGACATTTCTCGCATCCGCCTCGGAGCCCCTGTCGCACTTAAAACGGATGCAGGAGACACAATTGCGCAATCAACTGTGGCATTTGTCCTGCCAGTTATCGATGAAACATCGCGTACGGCAACGGCGCGCGTTATCGTCGAAAATCCTCAGGGCACGTTGCGGCCCGGCCAATTTGTTACAGCAGATTTAAGCGTAGGCGCCTCTGAAGCCGTCATCCGCATACCTGATGCGGCCGTGCAACTTGTGGAAGATAAGCCATCCGTTTTTCTTCCGATGGAGGGAGGTTACGCTCCGCGCGCCGTTATGACCGGGACAAAATCCGGCGGTTACATCGAAATACGCTCGGGATTGAGTGTCGGAGAGGCGTTTGTCTCCGAAGGCGCTTTCACCCTTAAAGCTCAACTTGAAAAAGACGCCTTCGGCGATGGCCACGGCCACTAGGACAGATCATTATGTTTAATTTTATGCACAGAATTGCCGGGGGACGCTTATTGGCGGCCATTGCGGCACTCGCCATGACCCTTGGTGGAATTTGGGCGTTTCGCGCGCTCCCCGTCGATGCGTTTCCAGATGTGACGCCTTCTCTGGTTCAGGTTTTTACAGAAACTGAAGGGCTCGCTCCCGAAGAGGTCGAACGCTATGTTACCTATCCAATTGAGACCGCGATGTCAGGTCTCCCCAAACTCAAAAACATGCGATCCGTTTCAAATTTTGGACTTTCCGTCGTAAATATTTATTTCGAAGATGGGACGGATGTCTATTTTGCGCGCCAAGTTGTGGGGGAACGCCTCGCCGAAGCCAGCGGAAATATCCCCGCCGGTTTCGGGGATCCGAAAATGGGCCCTATTTCAACCGGACTTGGAATTATTCTGTACTTCCGATTAGAAGATGAAACCGGATCGCGCAGCCTTGTTGAAATGCGCGAAATTCAGGACTGGATAATAAAGTATCAGCTTCAAACCGTTCCGGGAGTCACGGAGGTTTTGTCTCTGGGCGGATACGAAAAGCAGTATCAGGTGCGTCTCGACCCGGATGCTTTATTGTCATACAATATTCAAATCGGTGATGTCATGACCGCGCTGGAACGCGGAAATAAAACCGAAGGGGCCCAATTCCTGGAGCTCGGTGCAGAGCAATATACAGTAAGAGGCGTTGGCTTGGCGCGCTCCGTTGAAGATTTGGCCGAAATCGTAGTCAAAACTGCGGATGGCCGTCCGGTTCGCGTTCGTGACCTCGGAGAAGTCGTTGTCGGAGGGGGCGTGCGTCAAGGTCTTGCTACAGCAAATGGCGAAGGCGAGGTCGTCGCTGGCCTGACGCTGAAACTCTTCGGCACGAATACTTCTGATGTCATTAAACGGGTTCAAACCCGCTTTGATGAAATCAATACCAGTCTGCCGGAAGGGGTCACGGCGGTACCTTATTATGACCAAGGCACACTCGTGAACAAAGCCTCTGCAACTGTTACAACCGCCTTATGGCAAGGGGCTGTTTTAGTTGCTCTCGTTGTTTTCGTCTTTCTTGGCGGTTGGCGGCCCAGTGTTGTCGTCGTCCTATCCATACCCTTTTCTGTCGGATTTGCCTTTATCGCGATGAATATGCTCGGCATCGGGGCGAACCTCATGTCATTAGGGGGCGTTGCAATCGCAATCGGGATGATGGTGGACGGAGCGATTGTCATTTCCGAAAATGTGGATCGCGGTTTACGCGAAAGCAAGGCGACCGAGAATCAACGCGATGTCGTTGCGCGGTCAACAGCAGAAGTTATCGCGCCACTTATTGCCGCCGTCGCGGTTGTGATTGTCGTGTTCTTACCGCTTTTTTCTCTTCAGGGCGTTGAAGGGAAAACCTTCAGGCCACTTGCAGCTTCGGCCGCCTTGGCGATGACCGGTTCACTCTTCTATGCGGCCTTGATCGCCCCGTCCCTTGCGAATGCGCTGATGCGCAAGAATAAAAAAAGAGGGGAGGCTACACCCAGTTGGGTTGCTCGTTATGTCAGTCAAGCCGCCTCTTTTTTCGTGCGCCGGAGATTTGCGGCAATTGGACTCGCAGTTCTTCTTCTTTTCATTGGCGGACTTGCCGGCTCACGATTAGGATCCGAATTTACGCCCGCTCTTGAAGAAGGCGATATTTTGTTGCGCGTGACGATGGCTCCGTCAATTTCTTTGACGGAAGCTTCCAAAACAACAACCCGTATTGAGAAAAGGCTTCTCGAAGCTTTCCCCGAGGTGAAATCAATCGTGACCCGAGTTGGTCGTGGTGAAGTCGGGGCGCATGCGGATCCGACCAATAGTGCCGAAGCGTTTGTTGAACTTAACCCGAAATCAGAGTGGCGAGACGGTATGTCGGCAGAAGATTTAAGGACGGCGATTTCTGAAAACCTCGAAACATTTCCGGGAATTGTTGTAAATATCGGGCAGCCCATTGCTATGTCAGTTGACGAATTGCTGACGGGAACACGAGCCGAACTCGCCGTAAAAATCTTTGGCCCGGACTCCGATGTGCTCCTCGAAAAATCTCAAGAGTTGCAAGCCCTTTTACAACAGGTCGAAGGCGCTGCAGAAGTGCAGGCCGATCAAATCACGGGGGCGCCGCAGCTCGTAGTGACGATGGATCGCGCCGCCTTGGGGCGATACGGTTTAGACGTCGAGGATGCATTAGACGCTTTGCGCGCTTCAGTGGGCGGGGCTGAAGCCGGCTCTTTATTTGAAGGTGTAAGGCAATTTCCGATCGTTGTGCGTTTTCACGCCGAAAACCGTGACACGCCGGAAGCAATTAGCCGCGTCGTTCTTGAATCGCCTTCCGGCGCCCGAGTTCCGCTTGCGACTGTTGCAAATATTGAAACTGTGATTGGTCCGCGCCAGATTACGCGCGAGGACGGAGAAAGATTTATCACGGTGCAGTCAAATGTACGGGGTCGCGATATCGGCTCTTTCGTGACCGAAGCCCAAGGGGTGACGGAATCTAATCTTGATTTGCCGCCTGGTTACCGAGTGGTTTGGGGTGGCCAGTTTGAGCTTCAGCAACAAGCCAACGCCCGGTTTAAAGTGGTGATTCCGATTACTCTAGGTATTGTCTTTCTTATTTTGTTGATGACCTTCGGGCGAGTAAAGTCGGCTATTTTGATCCTGCTCAACATCCCGCTTGCCCTGACAGGCGGCGCTCTGGCGCTTTGGATAACGGGACTGCCAGTCTCCGTTCCGGCGACCGTCGGCTTCATCGCTTTATTTGGTATTGCCCTTGGAAATGGGATGGTACTGGTGAGCTTCATGGACGATTTCGCTCGTGAAGGACGGGATAAGGACCAATTGGCTATCGAAGCTGCCGGACTCAGAGCCCGCCCAGTTTTGATGACCGCCCTTACGACGGCGCTCGGTTTGGCGCCGCTTCTATTTGCAACCGGTGTAGGCGCTGAAGTTCAGCGGCCCCTAGCCACGGTCGTCACAGGCGGCCTCGTGTCGTCCACCCTGTTGACCTTGCTTGTTATGCCGGCCTTGCACCGCTGGTTTGCACCGAGGCCGGGAGGTCATCATTCACTAGTTGAGGCGAGTCATGAGCGTGACCCGAAAACGGCCTGAATAGAAGCGTCACACAGGCGGGAACGGCCCGCCTGTGTTCCAATTCTACGGAGATGAAAATGATAGAAACAACACACAAAGTGAAAGATCATGGTTCTGATGGGAACGATCATAATCATGGTGATATCGTTACAAGGATTCTAGGGTCTCGCGCGGAAGTAATTTTTGCCGTCTTGGCGGGCGTTTGTCTCTTGATTGGATGGCTTGGCCCAAAACTGAATTTGCTGTCGACGTCGATAGGATTTGTATTTTTGGTCGCAGCCTATGTCTTTGGGGGGTATTTTGCGCTGCGGGAGGCAGTAGAAAAATTATTGAAGGGCAAATTCCAGATCGATTTTCTGATGTTGGTCGCAGCTGCCGGAGCCGCTTTTCTCGGGGAATGGGCCGAAGGGGCGTTCCTTCTATTTCTTTTTGCGATTGGCCATGCGTTAGAGCATTTTGCTATGACCCGAGCGCGAAATGCGATTTCAGCGCTCTCCGATTTGACTCCGGATGACGCGCTCGTTCGGCGTGGTGAAAAAACCGAAACAATCTCCATTCAAGACCTTGTCATTGGCGATATCGTTGTGGTGCGCTCTAATGAACGTCTGCCAGCTGATGGGTTTGTCGTCTCTGGCGCTAGTGCCGTGAACCAAGCGCCAATAACGGGTGAAAGCGCGCCCGTCGATAAGAGACCCGTGGAAGACACGGAAGCCGCCGCGGCAAAACCAGACGATTTGAAATCTGAGACGCGCGTCTTTGCGGGTTCGATCAATGGTTCAGGCAGTCTGGATATTCAGGTTACAAAACTCGCGAGTGAAACGACGCTTGCCCGTGTCGTAACTCTAGTGAGTGAAGCGGAGACCAGACAGTCCCCCACACAGAGTTTCACAAAAAAGTTTGAACGCATATTTGTCCCTTGCGTCATTTTACTGGCGGTTCTGTCGTCTTTGGCGTTTATTGTTTTAGATGAAACTGCCTCGGAGAGTTTCTACCGGGCAATGGCCGTGCTCGTCGCTGCTAGCCCTTGCGCTCTCGCTATCGCAACCCCGAGCGCAATCTTGTCCGGAGTGGCCCGCGCAGCACGTGGCGGCGTATTGATCAAAGGCGGCGCTCCGTTAGAATCTCTTGGCCGTCTGGACGCCATCGCCTTTGATAAAACCGGAACCTTAACAGAAGGCGAACCCCGTCTTGTTGAAATTGTTACTTATAAAGACGTAGATGAAGATACCCTGCTAACGGTCAGCGCCGCCGTTGAGGCCCTGAGTGATCACCCCTTGGCAGAAGCAGTCGTGCGTGATGGGATAGCTCGCCTCGGATCCACTCCAGACGGTGCTTCCGATTTCGCAAGTATTACGGGACGAGGCGTTTCAGCCCTGTATAAAGGACAACAGGTTCATATTGGTAAAATGGAATTGTTTGCTGAAGTGGAGGGTAATTCTGTGCCAGAGGACTTGGCGGACACCGTGGACAGAATGTCTTCGGATGGGCGCACAACCATGATAGTCCGTCGCGGCGAGCGCTATCTCGGAGTGATCGGCTTGATGGACACGCCTCGTGAGGCCGCTAAAAACG
This sequence comes from uncultured Hyphomonadaceae bacterium, assembly GCA_963972195.1. GTDB lineage: Bacteria > Pseudomonadota > Alphaproteobacteria > Caulobacterales > Maricaulaceae > Litorimonas. The sequence continues at coordinate 163,338 of CAXATH010000008.1, forward strand.
TAATTGTCCACCTTCGTGATATTGGCGTCACTCGTATGATGATGATTTCGGGTGATAATCAAAATGTGGCGGATGCTGTCGCTAGAGAGGTTGGTCTGGATCAAGCCTTCGGAGACCTCATGCCCGAGGATAAAGTAACAAAAATAAAGTCCTTAAGAGCAAAGGGCGGTGTTGCAATGGTTGGTGACGGAGTAAACGATGCCCCCGCTATGGCCAATGCGACCGTTGGAATCGCCATGGGCGCAGCTGGATCGGACGTCGCGCTTGAAACGGCTGATATCGCCCTTATGGCGGACGACCTTGAAACACTGCCATTCGCGGTTGGTTTAAGCCGTAAAACGAGCCGCATTATCCGACAAAATCTCTGGGCGAGCCTCGGTATTGTTGCATTCTTGATACCCGCGACGTTGTTTGGCCTCGGAATTGGTCCGGCTGTCCTGATCCACGAGGGCTCCACTTTGCTTGTCGTTTTTAATGCGTTAAGACTGCTCGCCTACAAGGCACCCGGCAATATGCCGTCAAAATTTGCCCAATAGGGAGGAGACAGAATATGAAGACGATGACGATCGAAGTGCTTGAGATGACCTTGGCTATAACCGGATGCGCTCTGACCGGTCAGTAGGCTCAGACCAAGGCCATGGCGGCCATACGGGACGCCTTCGGCTCGATTCCTGCGCGCTCGCGGTTGAAATCCGGAGGTGATTTCAGGTTGCGCGCCTATCGGGCCTGGAAGACGCAAATACTTCAGACGCAAAAGAAGGGGGCAGGCGATATTTGAGATTCAAAATAATATGGACTGCTCGCGTGAGATTGCGGTGAACCCTTTCCGAGCCACAAACTACTGAGTCAAGTCTGATTTGCGATCAGATATTGATATTTTAAATCATTAGATTCCAGCTTGCCGAAATAGAGCCTGCAAGTGACTGAATTTATAACAAGTGCATAAATAAAGAAAAGCCTTGAATCTATAGTTGCTGTAGATGTTAAGCTTATCGTACTCACAGCGGAAAGTAAAAAACAGTCAGATTATCCCACCGGATAAATCTGGATAATTGGAAGCATAAAAATATGAATTCAAACGATATGATGATGCGGGATGAGTGGACGATGATGCCTTTTGGTGGTTTGTTCGGCATTCTACTCTTTGTGTTTCTTATTCTGGGGATCGCTGCATTCGTGAAATATCTGTTTTCTAATCGGAAACGATAATCCCTATGATGCGCGAGAGGTGCCGGGCAGAATTATTTTCAGCAAAGAGTCTCATCCTATGTTAAATCGAAGAAACACATTATTGGGAATTGGAGGCCTACCGCTTACGTTAGGGGGGTGTGGCCAGACTCAGCCAGCCCTTGGTCAATCTCCGTCGAAAAGAAACCTTCTTAAAATACCTACACTGCTTAGCGGAGAGAAAACCGCTGCGTTGACAGAATATAATTTGACGGTCCAAACTGGAACTTCGACATTTCTGGAAGGGCGTTCCACGTCAACTATGGGGATCAATCAAGCCTATTTGGGCCCGACGTTGAAAATGGATATTGGATCCACTGTAAGGATCAATGTTAAAAATACGCTTCAAGAAGACACGACGCTTCACTGGCATGGGTTTCACGTTCCGGCCAAATATGATGGGACGCCGCACCAAACCATCGCGCCCGGAAAGACCTGGACGGCGCAGTTCGAGGTTCGCCAGAAACCATCGCTCTTTTGGTATCATTCCCATGCCCACAAACAGGCCGGCCCCCAAGTTTATCGCGGACTTGCGGGACCCATAATTGTACAAGAGCCCGATAACACCGGCTCTGGGCTGCCCATCGACTATGGTGTTGATGATGTTCCCTTGATTGTTCAGGACAGGCTGTTTGGGAAAAACGGAGAGTTCATCTACGCTCGCTCCATGCATGACATTATGATGGGAGTGCAGGGAGATACGCTTCTTGTGAACGGTGTCGTTGATCCCGTATTCGAATGTAAATCCGATCTGATGCGTCTGCGATTACTTAACGGATCTAACGCCCGTATTTATGATTTTGAGTTCGAGACCCAACAAAGCTTTTTAATGATTGCATCTGATGGTGGCCCGTTGGAAGAACCTATAAAAATGTCCAAGCTTAGACTTTCGCCCGGGGAACGCGCAGAACTACTGGTCGATATGAGCCATGGTCAGCCCCAGCAGTTGATGGCCGCGCCCACATCCAATGGTATGGGTATGATGGACGAAGGCATGATGGGTCGGGATATGATGGGCCGTGACAAGATGGGGGAGCGATGGTGGCGCGGCAATAATGGCAGAGATGGACAGATGTCCGCTTTTAATGTCCTGCTTATAGTCCCTAATGAGACTCTTAATCCATCTCCATCTGTTCCTGCAACACTCATGAGGCACGCTTCAATCAATCCTGCAGCAGCTGTAAAAACGCGGCAATTCGTACTGCAGATGGGAATGGGCATGGGTATGCGGGCAGGAAATGGCTTTACAATCAATGGACGTTCAATGGATATGGGACGAATTGATGAACGTGTGAAGCTGAACACCACGGAGCTATGGGACGTTCAAAACGCATCATGGATGCCTCACCCGTTTCACGTGCATGATGTCCAATTCAGAATTTTGGATCGCAATGGCAAGCCTCCGGCGGCGCATGAGTCGGGTCTGAAAGATACCGTATTGTTGTCCCCGCGCGAGCGCGTGCGCTTGTTGCTCTCATTTAAAGATTATGCCGATCCTGATACGCCTTATATGTATCACTGCCATATACTCGAACATGAGGATGCCGGTATGATGGGGCAATTTGTTGTTCAATCCTGACAGTAATTTCACCTGGAGCAGCTCTATAACGGCTATCTTGGCTTTGATGGCGATCTTAATTTATATCCACTCGGCTATTCAGCTCTGAAATCTCTTATGAGCTTATTCATAAGCGTGCAGTCCTGACGTTTTGTATGAGAACAATCGCTACACCGAGAACGATAGCGACATCGGCTAAATTAAAGGTTGGCCAGTGATATCCGAAACCGTGAACATCAATAAAATCAGTGACAACTCCGTCGAGCAGCCGATCAACCCCATTACCCAATGCGCCCCCGATAATTAGTCCAATCCAGATGGCGTCTATTTTGGTCTCGCTACGCCGCAAGCGCGACATTAAATAGACCGACACAGCGAAGGCGAAAAAGGCCAATACACACGGCATCCATGAGTTTTGTGAACTCAACAACCCGAAACTGACACCGCGGTTATATCCCAATCTGAAGTCGAGAAATGGAAGTATGTCCAGCATTCCACCTGTATTGGTGAGCATGTCTGCCATAAAGCTTTTAGTTGATAAATCGACGATCAAAATCGTGACTGCTAACCCCAAGCCAAGCCATCGGATATCTTGAGTCATTCTGTTTTTGTCTTTTTGGACACGATACTGTTTTTACCTGCCTCTGCATTATGCAAATCCCGTCTTGCGTCTCGGACAATGTTCCAGGCTGAATGTAGGAACAGTGCTGCAATTAGGAAAGCCACAATAAGGTCGGGCCACCGCGTTGACGTCAAAGCCACAAGACCTGCAGCAATTATTACAAGTACGTTGCCAATCGCATCATTGCGCGAAAAAAGCCAGACGGCCCGCATGTTTGCGTCCCCTTCACGATATGACAACAAGGGTAAGACGGCGATCACATTCACAATGAGCGCGATAAACGCAAACATGCCCATAAGACCTGCTTCGACAGGCGTATCCGTCAAAGTTTTAAGCAGGGTTGAAGCAAATACCCAAAGGCCAAGGAGGCCGAGGAAAACACCTTGGATAAGCGCCGAGCGGGCTCGCCAGACTATCGACCACCCGATTGCGAGAAGGGCCAAGAGTGTAATTGAACCATCGCCTAAAAAGTCGAGGGCATCAGCTTTTAGCGATTGGGAATTGGCTAAAAACCCACCAAAGAGCTCGAAAATTCCGTATCCAACATTTAGAATGACAACAATCCATAAAGCACGCCGATAGCCCGGCGAGTGTATTTGTTCTTTGTCGACCCCACAGCACTCATCATCCGCCATAAATCCATCCCGTTCATATCAACACCCCCACTGGAGGTTGTGCAAAATACGTGTCATTTTCTGACTTTGTTTACTATACATTATTATTATAACCCCTCTAGCGACTATAGGTTCAAGGTTATATTTATGGCTACACAAAGACGCACAATCGGGAAGGTCTCGAAAGAATCTGGAGTAAAGATCACAACCATACGCTATTATGAATCTATTGGACTTTTGCCGGATCCTGGACGTACAATTGGCGGACAGCGCATTTATGACAAGCGAACTGTGGAACTCCTATTATTCATTCGACATTCCCGAAATTTGGGTTTTCCAATTGAAACCATTCGTGAGCTAATTACGTTGCAGAGAAAGCCGAACGGAAATTGCGAGAAAGTAGGTGAGGTCGCGAGACACCATTTGGCAGAGATTGAACTGCGACTTAAAAAACTCCGCGCATTAAAACGTGAACTGGCCGAAATGATCCTGTCTTGCGGAGGGGGAGAAGTGGCGGATTGCGCAATATTGGAAAGTATTGTTAGCCGTTGACTAACACAAAGCGATTAAATTTCCTGGCTAGCCTAGATGAGGCCGAAGAGAAATAACTTGAACGCCTTTTGCGGATTAGCAATTTATTGGGGCTAACAAATAGTTCTTGTTTATTAATAGTATCCAGCATGCCAATACATTTTAAAAGATATCTACGTTGAGATATTTAAAACATAAAAGGGGCATTTGTCGATCAGAATTCAGATACCTACTGACTATTTGTTTCGGAGAAAAATACGCAACGCAGAACCAAAGTATTGGTGAAATTTAGTCAGCAGGTAAAGCCAGTTGAACGGCAGAGGCCTTCGCGATCACTTGAGCAACGGACGTTGGTGACGGCGAGGGGATTGGCGCCTCAGGCCAGAATGAAATCAACTCATTAATTTCCTCTAATACCGCAGTTTTGTAATGTACGTTAAGCTGTTCTGCGTGAGCTCTGGCAACAACAGCGAAGCCAAAGGCGTCTTGGTATTCGCCTGGTTCAGAAATAACACCATCATTTAGAGCTACGGAATACTCCTCAACTACTTTGTCCATGAGAAAACGGATAATATCGGCATGGCTTCCCCCAGCCTTTTTGGCCACAGAATTAAGATTGGCTTCGGCCGCTATGAGTTCAGCTTGAATTTCACTAGCAGGGCGACCTTGACTAAGCGCTTCTGAAACTGACTTAAATAGAGAAGCTTCAAACCCTAAAGCATCAAGCCCTTGTCGCTCAGACTGATGAGTTTCCGAAACGGGGTGTAGCAAATGCGGTGCGGCTTGTTCTAGTTTTCCCGCTCTGTATAAAGCTAATCCCGCCTCCACATGCCCGGTCATAAAAGCAAGTCGGTTTTCTATGGGTAAAACTTCCATAGAGCCTCCAGATGTTCCGCTTTCGCCGCTTTCGCCGCCTTCGCCATATTCTATGCTTTTAACTTTCTGTGCGGGTTCAGACACATCTGTTGTCATAGAAACTTCAGCATTCTCCTCTTGAATTTGGTCGGAGGGGCTGCTGCAAGCGACAAGTGAAGTGCCTAAAAGAACAGTCCCTAAACCGAGTCCTGTCCAAACTTTCAATTTCAAAGTCATAGTTTTTCCATAGTTTACTTTAATGATCTTTTTGCATAAATACTCGCAAATGTAAATCATTATCAAAGAGTATTATGCTAATCACAATATCAAATATCATAAGGAAAGAAGAGTTAGAAAGCATTCGAGCAACTTTGAATAAACTGTCTTGGAGAGACGGCGCTTCAACTGCTGGTGTAGACGCCAAGTCCGTAAAAAAGAATCAGCAAGCTGACCTGTCGAGTGAAATAGGTAAAATATTACATAAGCAGATTTTAGAAATTCTTCAGGTGCATCCTGTTTTATTGTCTGCAGCTCGTCCCAAAAGGTTCAGTAGGTTGATAGTCAGCCAGACGAGAGGGGAAGGACATTACGGTCCTCACATAGATAACGCATTGATGGAAACCGGTGGCAGACTATTGCGGACTGATTTATCCTTCACGCTTTTTCTCTCGAATCCAGATGAATATGAAGGTGGAGAACTATCCATTCAATATCCTGGATTCACACAACGTCACAAACCGAGTGCGGGAGACTTGGTTCTTTATCCCTCTACACAAATCCATGAAGTTGCTCCTGTGACTCAAGGAAGCAGGTTGGCTTGCGTCGGATGGATTGAAAGCACCATACGCGATCAAATGAGGCGCGAAGTGTTATTTGACCTAACAAACTTAAAAGTCTCTATGAGTAATAAGTACACGCCACAGAGCGTTGAAATGCTGACATTAAATAAAAATATATCAAATCTTTTAAGACATTGGTCGGAAACTTAGTGGCCTCGCCAAGATAAAGCGCTGGTTCAACCGAATGAAAAGGTTTAGGAAAGATCAATACCAACCGTCACGGTCAAACGTTTTTATAGCTTCTTCTTGGTTTTCTCCCAGGACTGAAACATTTAAATTGTCTTCTTTAAATGTTCCAAGTCTTTGCACTGCTGAGGACGGTTTAGCTTCTTTAAGTACGGGGTATTCGTTATTACCCATGGCAAAATAACTCTGTGCGTTTTGACTTGTCAGATATTCTAAAAACTTAATGGCATTCTCGCGATTCGGTGCGTGGGTTGTTAAGCCGGCACCACTGATATTAACATGTGTTCCGCGCCCATTTTGATTGGGAAAGATAACACCAATAGAATAAAAAATTTTTTTCATAACAGGATCAGTGGAGCGGGCATATCTCGCTAGATAATAAGTGTTCACAATAGATATTTCGCATTGCCCCGAAGCGACGGCTTCAATTTGACCTGTGTCATTACTCATTGGTTTTCTAGCGAAATTATTCACGACTCCCTTGACCCAATTATCGGCAGCTTCGCTTCCGTCATTGGCTATAATAGAAGCTAAGAGGGATATGTTATACATACTTCCGGAAGAACGCATACATATTTTGCCTTTATGGACAGGATTGGCCAAATCTTCATAAGATTCGAGATTGTCAGGCTTGCCAGCTGCTTTATTGTAAATTATTATTCGTGCGCGCTTGGTTAAACCAAACCAATAGCCATCTGGGTGCCTAAAATGTGATGGAATGCGTTGTTCTAAAAGCTTTGAAGTAACTGGCGCGAGTATGCCGGCATTCTCGGCTCTCCATAAAACACCCGCATCAACGGTTATAAGAAGGTCTGCAGGACTGAACTCACCTTCGCTTTTTATTCTTTCTATCAGGGCGTCCGCACCAGCTTCGATGCGATTGACCTTAATGCCAGTTTGCTTTGTAAAGTTAGTGTAAAGCCTTAGGTCAGTATCATAATGTCGTGAGGAGTAAATATTTACTGCTCCCGTTACAGGCAGTGAGGCCTGATCATTAGTTAAGGTTTTGTTAGAAGCGGCCCCCTCAGGTGAACATGCTGATAAGATAAACGCGAATACAATAAGTATAAGTAATTTAAAGCGCATTAATCATCCTTTGAGAAACTTCAATTGAATTTCATTCTCAGTTTATATTCTGTGGTTAGTGAGGAAACAACAAGACATTAAGTCGCAAATGCAAATAAGCTTTGTTTCTTTGGAACAAGACTAACCGATTGCCCAACAGACCACATTGATTGCGCATCGATCTCAACAGTTATGCTTTGCCCACATGATGCCCGCAAAGTCACTAATTGACTATGGCCTGTCGATCTGAGGTCGCTGACAACACTGTCCCGTCCTGCGGCTGTTAATGAAACTGCATATGGTCGAATTACAACATCTGCAAAAACCGTGTCATCTCTGAAATCATTCAGCTTTAAGCAATCAATAGGCCACTTTCCGAAGGGCGTCTTCAGTTCTTCTTGATTTCGGCTTGCTTTGAGAATAGCCCCATCCCCAGTCAACAAAGCGGATGTCAACGATACGGGTGAATTGTATAATTCCTCAGCTGTACCGTATTGGATTATTCTCCCCTGATCCATAATTGCAATTTTATCACTTATCTCAATTGCTTCTTCTGGATCATGTGTGACCAAAATTGTTACACAATCTCTTGCTTTTAACATACGGCGCGTCTCTTCGCGCAGATGTCTTCTCAGCATTATATCAATATTCGCAAAAGGTTCGTCCATTAATAAAACTTCAGGCTTTGGCGCTAGAGCTCGTGCTACAGCCACTCTTTGTCGTTGCCCTCCAGAGAGCGTGTGTGGATATCTTTGACCGTAATCTGACAATCCTATCTGATCCAGTAACGTAGTCACAATTAGTCTAGTGTTTGACGCGCCGCGAACACCAAAAGCGATATTCTGAGCAACCGTTAAATGTGGAAATAACGCACCTTCTTGAAATACTAAACCAACAGGCCTTTTTTCCGGCGGGGGTTGATTTAAGGGTGATGCAAGGAGCTTATCATTTAGTCGTATTTTGCCGCTTTGTAATGGCAATATGCCTGCTGCCAGATTAAGCAAAGTTGTTTTCCCACACCCAGATTGTCCTAGTAGACAAACAATTTCTCCGGCGGCAGCAGTCAGGTTGACCTCTGTCAGTGCAGGCTGGCCGTTATACGAATGATGAATATTTTCAAATACTAGGCTCATTAGAATTAAAAGCCTCCAAGGACCTGTTGTTTACAGTCTCCCCTATATGATAATGGCTTGCAAATGCAATAAGGTTGTTACAGTGACTGTGTGATAATTCTTAGGAAAATACAGCGTAAATGTTTAATCTTGGGTCAAAAAAATCTTGGGCAATTTTGCCAATAACATTACTGGCTATGGTGCCTATATTTGCTGTCTTAAATTCTCTTTTTTTTGGTGATTTTGAAATTTGGGCGCAACTCTGGCAAACAACTCTACCAGATTACTTGACCAATACAGGGTTGCTCATGATAATGGTCGGATCCTTATCAGCGCTTATTGGTATTTCAGCAGCATGGTTTGTTACATGTTATGACTTTCCAGGGAGAAAAACACTCTCCTGGATGCTGATCCTCCCGCTCGCAGCACCTGCGTATATTGTCGCCTATCTCTATACAGATCTATTAGAATACTATGGACCCATTCAATCGGGTCTGCGGGTTTTATTTGGCTGGGAGGCAAATGAATATTGGTTTCCTAACATCCGAACCCTCCCTGGGGCCGCTATCATGTTGAGCCTTGTTTTATACCCTTATGTCTATCTGTTAACTCGAGCTGCGTTTTCCTCTCAGAGTCGCGGACAATGGCATGCGGCTCGAAGTCTCGGTCTAGGGCCTAATGCGGCTTTCTGGCGTGTTGTCTTACCTGCAGCGCGACCTGCAATTGCGGGAGGGCTTTCTCTCGTTTTAATGGAAACACTTGCAGATTTTGGCGTCGCAGACTTTTTTGCTATACCAACGTTCAGCACTGGCATCTTTCGAAACTGGCTTGCACTTGGAGATAAAGCCGTCGCCATGAAATTGGCGAGTCTTATGTTATTAGTCGTATTTATTTTGGTGCTCATTGAATCAATGAGCCGTCGAGGGAACTTTGCAACACAAGGCAAAACTACCGCTCAATCTAACCGTATCAAACTCCCTCCGGTAAAGTCTGCCATCATATTGATTGCTTGCAGCATTCCCGTGCTTTTTGGTTTCTTAATCCCTTTGTTTGTTTTGGCGCGGTACGCTTTCATATATGGTGATAGTCAAGGGGGGGCAGAATTTATTGGATATATTTCAAATAGCTTTTCTGTAGCAGCGATCGTTGCATTTATTGCAATGGTTACCGCTATATTCTTTGCCTATGCACAGCGCGCCAACACAAATAAATTCTTTAGGCTAAATATTAGAATAGCAACGCTTGGGTATGCTTTGCCTGGTGCCTTGCTAGCTGTCGGGCTTCTGGCGCCGATTGGAGTATTAGATCAATCTATATCTAGGTTTTTGAGAGATAGCTTTGGCTGGACTGGAGGTTTGGTTCTAACTGGAACGACAACTGCACTCATCTACGCCCTTACAATTCGATTCTTAACTATCTCTTTCAACAGTGTGAGCGGAGGGTTCGGGAAAATACCAAATTCTTTAGATCATGCGGCGCGGTCCCTAGGTGCGAAGCCGTCAAATCTCATTAGGAGAATACATATTCCGCTACTACGCTCAAGCATAGTAGGGGGTTCGGTGCTCGTGTTTATTGATGTTATGCGTGAACTTCCAGCGACCTTAATTCTTCGCCCGTTTAATTTTGAAACACTTGCAACTCGAGTATATTGGCTAGCCAATGATGAACGTTTAAGGGAAGCATCAACTGCTGCGCTCGTAATTATACTTATGGGGGCGATTCCCGTGTTGTTCTTGAATCTTTTCTTTGAAAGAAACGATAATCAAAATGCTTAAAATATGAACTTATAAGGTTCAGTTTTCCGAACTTTTCTTGTTCAATAAGCTAGTGAAAAAAACTTAATTTTATTCGAGTTCCGTCTATGAAAAACAGTTATCTTCTAGAAAGGCTACGAATTAGGAATATTGTATTATTCGTCGTATGTTACGGTCAAATATTTATTGTATCTTTCCTCCCTGAACTTTTCGATCAATCACACACATCAAATGAGACGGACTCTGAAGGTGTCACTATATATATGATTATTTTAAATCTATGTATTTTTATAACTCTGGCCTTATATCTTATCCTTAATCCCTACCGAAGGTCAAAAGAGATACCTCCAATTGGAGAGAGTTACGTCAAAGTTTTGGCTATAATTTCGTTATTAGGAATGTTTATTTTAAGGCCCTGACGCTCTCTTTATTTATACTTTTTCTTGATCAGTATATTTTGTCAACGCCGTATAATATTAGGAAAACTTAAGCCAGAGGGCTCGACATTTTGTTCTCCATTACTTTCAATGAACTGGGCAATGGTAAAACCATGACAGTCCCACTATGGATTTAGAGCTGTGACTAAAGGGCTTGGGCGGACAACGCTCCACAAGTTGCGTAGTATCATTTGCTCTGATCGTAAGGTTAAGCGCACAGAATAGCGCGTCGGCGGCATTATTCATGATGACGGCTCTTTGCGGCTTTAATTAGCTTGCGACCTCTAAAAACCCCAGAGATGGCGTGTATGAGCTTATTATGTGCCTGATCAGAAGACCACAATTTATGATGATTGGCGGTGGGGTACTCTTTCAATATTCAAAAAGCGGGTGGTCGCATAAAATGTCCACGCTTGATTTGCCGTAAGACAGGTTGTGATGACTAACAATCACAATGAACTCCCAAACTCATGTGAAATGAAGATTAGTAAGCCTATGGCAATAAGCACGACGCCCCCCATGAGCTCAGCGCGCTTCCCAAAGCGCGTGCCCAGTGAGGGACCGATATAAAACCCCAATGCGCTGGCCGCAAAGGAGACAAAGCCAATTATGGGCGCGGCAATCCAAATTGAAACGCTGGTGAGAGCGAAGGCAACGCCAATGGCGGCCGAGTCTATGCTTGTCCCCAGAGCTGTAAGCCCCCAAAGCAGTCGCGAGGTCGGTTTGGGCGAATGACCTAAGCTGATATCATCGTCTTCGTCATGAAGAACATCAAATATCATTTTTGCTCCGACGCCGCCTAAAAGGATTAATGCAATCCAATGGTCAAACGATCTTATGACCTCAGCAAAAAGGGACGCGAGGCTCCACCCCAAAGCACACATGCCGCCTTCAAAAATGCCAAACACGGCTCCAATTCTAATCGCCTCCGGCACGGATCGCGTGCGGGCGCGCGTTCCCTTGGCAACGGCCACGGCAAAAGCATCTGTGGACAAAGCAAGGGATATTGGAAGAATGATCTTGAGTGACATTTTAGAACCTTATCGTGGGTGATTAGCCAAAAATTGGTTATCGCTCAACATGAGCCGTGATAGTTCCATGGCAATAGATTGTCGAGTTCTGTCATCTTAGTGTTTTGAATGATTTTGATTGCCTAGGCCATTTAGCACAATACGGATATTCTCCTCGGTAGAATGCTGCACAGTAAACGCTCGGCACACCTCGCCAAATGCTAAAATATCGCTTCATATGCGGAAGAGTTATTCTTCCAGTTCAACCTCAACAGTCACATGCGACAGACCGTGAATATGACTTAATTTTTCTTTGTAAAAGGATGGTGGTCGGGGTGTCTTTGTTTTTAAGGATAATATAAGCCCCTGGTGACCGGGCCCTAATTCCCAGAGGTGTAAATCCGTAATCTGATTATCAGCCTCGTCGATAGCCTTCCGAACCTTAGTTTCAAAATGGTCGGCCTCATCCCGATAGTTAAGAAGCGTGGCGGCAGTGTCGCGTATCAATCCCCACGACCAGCGTGCAATCACAAGAGCGCCGACAATACCCATTAAAGGATCCAGCCATATCCAGCCATAAACACTCCCGGCGGTTAAGGCGACGATGGCCAATACAGAAGTGAGGGCGTCGGCGAGCACATGAAGATAGGCGGCGCGTAGGTTTTGGTCTTGACCGTGATGGGCGTGGTCATGATGAACGTGTTCGTGATCATGTTCCCTTTTTTTGTGATGACTGTGCCCATGTCCATGATGATGGGAGTGATCCTCTTTCAAGAGCCAAGCGCTCACCAGGTTTATAATGAGTCCAATGACGGCCACGAAAATCGCTTGGGGAAAGCTTATTTGAACCGGGTTGACGATGCGGATAAGGCTCTCCCACCCGATCAAAAGAGCAATCAAGGCCAATACGACGGCGCTGGCGAAACCCGCAAGGTCTCCAAGTTTTCCGGTGCCAAAACGGAAACGAGGGTTTTTTGCGTGACGTTTTGCCAGATAATACGCCATTGCCGTAATCATCAATGCGGCGGCATGCGTGCACATATGCCACCCATCTGCGACAAGCGCCATAGACCCGAATATTGTGCCTGCTACGATTTCGACGACCATCATTGAAGCCGTTAATGCAATGACAAACCAAGTGCGTTTGGCATTCCTGTCATGATTATCGCCGAGGTAAACGTGATCATGGGTTCCATCACCGCGGACCCCATCAGAATGAGAGGAGGGGATCTGGACGGTCATTTAAGATAGGTCCTGATGACTCGAATTAAGTCTTCTGCGCCTTGAGCGCGATCTGCATTCTCATCCGTTTCAGGATCAGCGACGTGAGTCCGAATATGATCTTCGATCATTTCAACGGTCAGACCGTTTACCGCGCCGCGAACGGAGGCCACTAAATTTAAGATATCGGCGCAGGGGCTTTCTGAAACTATTCCGCGTTCGACGGCTTCAATTTGACCTTTGATACGCCGCACACGTGCGAGCAAGACTGATTGGTTTTTGGATGTATGTGACATAATATAGGGGGCTACCCTATAAAGGCAGGGTTTTCAATAGATATTTAGGGGCGAATAACATTGCACCCGGTTTACGGGCATTCTATTCTTATGAGGCACGCCTGCCAAATCAGCGTGTGGAGTTCACCAGCTCCCTGTGAAGTGAGACGGCCCTGCTTGGGCACGTCCTGTATTTGCGTGTCTCCGGTTTCGGCCGGAGGGCGTAGGAATGTCCAAGGCTTGCCCAAACACTACGCACGGGTAGGCTCGCTTCCCCGTTCTGGTGATCTCCGGCTTTTTCGGAGATTTGATATGGTGGACCTAGATGATAACAGCCCGACTGAAATAGATTTAGAAATGGCTCAATGTGCTAGTCTGTTGAAGCTGTTTAGCGTTATTGAAACTTATGATGATCGTGCCTCTGTCATTACGTTTTGCGAGAACATTGTGCGGGCGCAACGCGAAAGCTGAATGGTCGGCTATACCAAAGCTGCGATCAAATAGGCGCTGACAATGCGCTCCACCCGTCAGGTTGAATTAGATGAGGTGATGGGGCGAACTATCAATGCTCATACTGTCTAGGCGTTTGCGGTTTTGCTTTATGGGGTTTGGGGTTGAATGACTTGGGCGTCTCCCTTCGCTAACGCTTCGCGCCGGGCTGGCGTGAACCAAGCCCGCCTTGCGGTCTCGGCCGTTCGGCCTTCATCCCTGACGCATCCCGCTGCCGCGGGATCATTTCAGGCGTCCGCCAGTCAGCAGACAATTCCACATCCCGACAACGCTTACCCCCGTCATTTTCGCGAAGGCGAAAGTGACGGGCGCCGATCACGGGTAGCTCATCCCGACTATTCGCCGGGGCTGACTCTGCCCGCGCTCTAAGCGGCGACGGGCTGCGGGCCTGCGCAATCACTGACCTCCGGCCAGGGGCCGCTTGGCGCCTGATACGCTCGCGCTTCCCACGCGCTGACGCTTCAGGGGTCGCTCGCTAGTGTCTAAAATTCCGCCATGGCATATTTTTGAACCTAATCACAAAACTATGTGTCGAAAATTTCATGAAAAGAACACTTACATATAATATGCATACATATTATATGTAAGTGACATGATTATGAAACAAGATGACCTTTTAGGAACACTCATCCACGATGTTGCGCATCTTTTGCGCCTCGACATTGATCGGCGATTGGTTGAACACAATCTGACCCGCGTGAAGTGGTTGGCGCTTGGAATATTGCAAAAGCGCGGAGCGCTGACACAGTCTGAACTTTCAGAAAGAATGGAATTAGGTGCGCCCTCCGTTGGACGTCTCGTGGATCGTCTCGAAGAAAGGGGCTTCGTGATGCGCGAGCAGGACCCTGACGATCGGCGATCTTATCGGCTTGTCCTAACGGATACAGCAATGGCTTTGTTAAAGGAGCTGGAGGGTACGTCCACGTCATTACGCGAAGATACACTTCACTCCTTAAACGACACAGAGGTATCTTCTCTGAACTCGGGCCTTCTCAAATTGAAAAAAAATCTTCGATCCCGCGTCACGGTGATTATCGCCGTAACAAGCCTCACAGCCTTCAAAACAACAAACTATTCCGAGGCATTTTCCACGATGGCAAGTGCCATCTAATGACAGGAGAACATCATGTCACTCAAATCTATTATTGCCACAGATAAGAAACCTCTCATCCATTGCATGCCGTCTGATTTCATTGACGAAGCGATTTCAATGATGATTGACGCGGGGCGCAACGCCGTTGCCGTGATGGAACGGGGAAATCAACTGCGCGGTATTTTGACAGATCACGATATTATCCGAGCCGTGCATGACGCACAAAGCAAAAAACAGGATATTGCGAAATTGCAGATCCAAGACTGGATGACATCCAAAGTCATTACGTGCTCTGTAGATACGAAATTAACTGAATCCTTAAGCCTGATGGGCAAGCATAAAATTCGTCATCTGGTTGTGACTGAAGCAGACCGCGCCATTGCGATTGTGAGCATTCGTGATGTGTTGTCCCAAATCCATCATAATGATGAACTCGAAGTGAACGTCTTGCGCGACATGGCTCTTGCCTCGCGTGGGATCATAGCGGCTTAGGCCTTATCCCTGCTTGGAGATAAAGATGACCTTCCAGCCCTTAATACCGGATAGAGCCACCAGCCTACCCATTTGCGCGCCGGGCGATTTTTTAGATGAAGCTTTGGAAATTCTGATTCAAGGTAAGAATAGTGCGGTTTTAGTGATTGAAAACAGCAATGAAATTGTTGGGATCCTCACAGACGAGGACATTATTCGCGCGGTTCAATCAAGATGTGAAGTTGGCGACTCAATCAACCGTGAACATGTGTTTGAATGGATGTCCACCAATCCCCTAACTACGGATATTGGAACCAATCTTGAACAGGCTTTGTCATTGATGACACGTCATCAAATCCACCATTTGGTGATCACCAAAGACGGCAAACCTCTCTCGATCATCGGGGTAAGTGATGTTTTGACAGCACTTCACGCTAAAGAAGAAAGATATGCTCAACACTTGCGCGGAATAATCGTGTCTTCTGTTAAAGACCTATCGGTCTCTCTCTCCTTATAGGGATAAGTGAAATGAAAATCTATTTTGGCGCCATTTTTGGTGCGCTCTTCCTCATGTTATTTGCGGGCATATTGACGGAAAGCTTAGTTTGGTTAGTTTTTGACTTTTTCCATGCTTCAAAGAAGGTGATAATGGGCGCTGAATTGGTCATGCTTTTACCACTCCTCGTCGCTTTTGGGTTTATGTTTCGGCATACTTTAGAAGTTGAACGAGAGCTGGCTGAGCTAGGTTATTAGGACAATTTTTTGTCTTTAATCTATAGTTAGCATCCCAATCATATCCGAGTCGGGACAAAGCCAAACAGCCTTAATTCAAACTGTCGGCCCTTAACGGGCCGGCTCTTTTACTATGTTCCCTCCTCGGGGGACGGCGGGAAGCGGTCGGCCAGACTGCCGCCGGGCAGT
>CAXATH010000009.1:0-135142 GCA_963972195.1 uncultured Hyphomonadaceae bacterium
GTTCTTGCGAAACACATATTCTCTTCGGTCTCCGGCAGGAGCCGAAGCTCTGCGGGCTGTCCACTTTCTCAAAGGACGAACGCCAAAGCTGACCCCGCGATGGGCAGTGACCAATTCGCGTTGTCCCGTAAAGGAACACCAATACGCCGCCAATTCCCCTTCCCTCTACCGCCATCCTCCGTTGCGCCCCATCAAAGGCAAACAACACTACTACCGCACTCTACCAAAACGTGTAATTCTAATTTCTTAAGTCTATATTAAGCGTATTTCTCATATTTCGCGGAAGCGCCCTTTAGAACATTCACGAACGCGAAGAGTAAAAATGATACGGCTTTATGAATGTCTGAGACATGAACATGACTGGCGGTTGGTCATTATTGCCGCGCTCATTTGCCTGATTTCATCATATGCGGCCAGCCTAAAACTCGTACGCACGCAGAGTCGTACGGGTTTCGCGCGTGTGCCGTGGCTTCTTCTTCTTTCGGTCGTTGTCGGATTTGGGATCTGGGCCACACACTTTGTCGCCATGTTGGCCTATGAACCTAGCGTCGGGTTTAGTTTTGATCTGGTTCAAACTTTCTTATCGCTTCTAATTATTACCGGGATAAGCATCCCGGCTTTCTCGCTCATGGTTTTAACCCGTCAGCGATACACGGGAATTCTGGGGGCGGCCTTACTCGGATTAGGGATCTCGGCCATGCATTATTCGGGAATGTATGGATTATTGCCAACCGGGTTTATGGTATGGGACAATAACTACCTCGCGGTTTCTGTCATTTCGGGCGTGGTTTTCACAATCGCGGCCATAGAAACACACCGAATTCTTGACGGCTACAAGGCCCAATTTGCCTTTGCCGGTCTTTTCACCCTGGCGATCTGCGCGACCCATTTTTTTGGTATGAGCGCGCTAACCCTGCTGCCCTTGAGTGAGGCTGATACCGTAAAAGAGGGGATATCTCCTATGGTGTTGGGCGCCCTGATTGGCGCCATAGCGATCGTCCTTTTACAAATCGGGATCGTCGTGGCTGTATTGGATTCCTGGATATGGCAAAAGCGGGACGAAAACGCGAAACGAAATAGAGAGGCAGAAATGCTTCTCGGCAGCATCGCAGATTTGGTAAAAATGGGGGCTTGGAGTTACGACGTCAAAGCGGCCACACCATATTGGAGCAAACAACTCTTAGACATCCACAATCTAGACAAGGAAGACAAAATCACCCTTGAACGCGCGGCTTCATATTTTGAAAAAGCCGGAACGCAGGAATTTTTAGATGCAATTGATCTTGCTTGCGATACCGGCGTCGGCTTTGACCGGGAATGGTTGTACAAATCTTGGGATGATCAGGAAGTATGGATGAGAGTTGTTTGCGAACCCATTATTGAAAATGGGGAAACGACAAAGCTTATCGGCGCCTATCAGGACGTCAGTCCAAATAAAATCGAACGCAAGAAATTGAGCGCAGCAGTAGAGGAAGCCGGACGCGCCAATAAGCTAAAGTCCGAATTCCTCGCGACTATGAGCCATGAATTGAGGACGCCTATGAACGGGGTACTGGGCATGGCTCAAGTTCTCGAAGGTACTGATCTAGATGAGAAACAAAAGCAGCTCGTCGACATCCTCCTCGTCTCGGGAAACTCTCTCCTAGCGATCATCAGCGATATTTTGGACATCTCCCGGATTGAATCAGGTCTATTGGAAATTCACAACTCAGATTATAATCCAAAAGCCTTAATCCAAGATGCGGTCGCAAGTGTTTCCGGTATTGCTGTTCAAAAAGACCTTTCGCTTACATATGAGACGAGAGGCACATTTGAGGAAACTTATAGCGGGGACGACCTGAGAATTCGGCAAGTTCTGATAAACTTTTTAGGCAATGCCCTGAAATTTACAGAAAAGGGAAGGGTCAAACTACTTCTGAACGCCGAACCGAAAGGGGGGCTAGGCTTCTACGTTATTGATTCCGGGCCGGGCATTCCCGCTGATAAGCAAGAAGAGATATTTAAACCCTTTACTCAAGCGGATGGCTCTACGACCAGAAAACACGGAGGCACAGGTTTAGGGTTATCAATTTCGAGGGATTTAGTAGAATTAATGGGCGGAACCTTGGGCGTGAAAAGTGTTGTCGGAAAGGGAAGTGTCTTTTGGTTTAAATTGCCCGGCCTGCTGGCCGTTTCCGGCGCGACGTCGAAGGTCCCGGCGCCTTCCAATGATACGTCAGAAATCAGTCCTCTTCCGACGAAAGAGAGCATAGCAAGACACATTGAAAGCCTCGCAAGTTAAGAACAAATCTATCTGGCGTCATCCCATAGCGTTACGTTCAACTCACTCTCGCCGCCAATTCCCCTTCCCTCTGCCGCCATCCTCGGCTACGTCCCGCTTATGTCTTTCCAACCTTCTTATTCCACTCGCCCGACACTCCGGGTTGATCTTGACGCCCTCAAGGCAAATTACGCCGCCCTGAGCAAGCTCGCCGGAGCCGCCAAGATTGGCGCGGCCGTTAAAGCGGATGCCTACGGCCTCGGCGCCGTGCCAGTTGGTCGCGCGCTTTACGGAGCGGGCTGCCGGATATTTTTTGTCGCCACCGCCGGAGAAGGAAAAATTCTCCGTGACGGCATTGGCCCGAATGCGGCTATTTATGTGTTAAACGGGCCAGCGCCCCGCGACAAAGGTGTTTTGCTAGGCGCGAAACTAAAACCCGTTATCAATTCGTTGGAGCAAGCACGGTTTTGGGCAAGCGTCGCCGATGAGGTCAATGAGCCGCCCTACACAGCCATTCACATCGATACAGGGATGAACCGCCTTGGCCTGCCATTGGACGACCTGACGGAACTGGCGCGAGATAAAAAGCTCTGGAAATCGCTCAATCCTGAATGGGTGATGAGCCATCTGGCCTGCGCGCCAGATGCGTCTAACCCCATGAACAAGACCCAGCTCGACCGTTTCCGTAAAGCGGCGGCGCAGCTCCCCCTCACCCCTTTGTCACTGGTCAACTCAGCCGGAATATATCTTGGAAAACCTTATCATTTCCAAATGGTTCGCCCGGGGATTGGTCTTTACGGCGGACAAGCCACAAACAATCCCGAACAGGAAGTCACGCAACCCGTTGTCACACTGCTCGCGCCGATTTTGCAGGTGCGATATATCAAGGCGGGCGAAACCATCGGCTATAATGCCAGCTTTACCGCAGATAAGGATATGCGCATTGCCGTGGTCGGGGCGGGCTACGCCGACGGTGTTCCGGTTTCCCACTCGAATAAAGGCACAGCCATTGTGCATGATATGGAAGTGCCTATCGTCGGACGCGTCAGTATGGATTTGACCATTTTGGATGTCACCGAGGCGCGGCTGACCGTAGAAATGGGCGGCGTGGCCGTTTTCCGGGGCTCTCACCTCGAAGCCGAAGCCAGCATTGGTGAAACGCTGAATTACGAGCTTCTTGTGCGCCTTGGCCAGCGTTGCCGCCGGGATTACTGGAAGCCTAAAAAAGAGGATAATCGTTGATTTCGGTTCGTGCGGCTGACCCCAATCGACGTTAACATTCAGAAGTCCAGCCCGTCCAAAAAAATAGTTGGCTCTACCAGATTTCGAATGCGGTATTTGGGTTTCACAGACATCGTGTTTCGCTCAAAATCAATAAAGATTTCTTCGTTGTCGATAAAGTTCATTCCGGCAATGGCCATGAACCGTTCTTCCACGCCGAGAATTTCAAGGCCGTCCAATCGCATTACGAGAAACTCTTTATTCTCCCAAACGGCCTCATTCGCCTGTGCCAGGTCGACCCGCACTTTGATGGAGGGACGAAATTTTCCAGTTGCTCCCTGATATTCCCAGTCCTCTCGTAGCGCGTCATAAATTTGTCGGAGCTTAGGATGACTCTTCAGCCCCCAATTCATAACATTTAGCTCTGCGCCCGTATCTAAAAGGACAGGTATAATATCGCCAGACATTTGCATCTCGAAAAAGTGCAACGATCGACCGTCGTCCTTGAACGGATTCGGGATGAGCGGAACGTCCTGCCAATTGGACGGCGCTTTCACGATCAGATCTTTAGGAATTAGTCGTAGAAAGGCTTTGTTACGCGAGAAATGTAGGGAAAAGTCTCCGAGTACATCCATCCCCAATAAACCGTCATATTGGAGAGACTTTTCGCGATTGGGCAAAACGACAAAAGTGAGATTCTTGAATTGGTATGGACCAAGTTTTATTTCGGAAATCTTTAAAATTTCCCGATTCCCCACGTTAGAGAGGCCGTGAACATTTACTTGCTCAGCCTCTCCTTCGGACACATAGAGTCTTTCATGGGCGCTCTCAAACAAAGCGGAGCGGGTCGCGCCTGTATCTAGGATAAAGTTGAGCGGATTGCCGTCAATTTCTATGTTCGGAAGGACAACCAAACCGTCTTCTTCGAATAAGACAGGAAATTCAGTGACTCGGTCAATATTTGCCAAGTTTTTGAATTTGATGTGACCCGACGGAAGCGTCGCGCAAGAGGAAAGCACAAAGGTGAAAAAGAGTAGCAAACAATTAAGTGCTCTCGGTCTTAGCCTGTGCGCTGCTCTATCTCTTTCCATTTTGATCCAATATTATTGATCTTGTCCCGGATAGTAGTCTTTCTTTGCCAAGGGTAAAACCTCTTCTAAAGTCATTGGCATGGGTTTGAACTGACCCTCGGAGAAGAGCGGGGCCTGGTCGGCGTAATGCGGGGAGTCTGCGTCCAATGTCGCCGCCCCATATTGATGTATCGATTCCAAATTAAGCTCACCCGCCTCATCCCAATCGGCGATCATAATATGGGTATCGCCGGCGAAGGCATTCATCGATCCGCTATTCGCAACCCCATCCCGATTGGCATAAATCGCGCGAAGAACATCTGGCGCGCCATCCAATGGCAAGTCAGTTTCGCCGCGCTGCAAACGGTTCACCTCGCCCCATTCCGGGTCAAGCCGGCCAAAAGCCAAACGCAGATCCTCGGCGCTTTGACGCAGTGCCTCCACCGGATCCATTTCATTTTCTTTGTATTCATAGCCGAGTGCGCGCGTCCCGGTGATGACGGCCAGAGCCGCTCCGCGCGAACTCCTATCCGTATCGCCGTCCCAATTTCGAAGCACCTCCTTCGCATCCTCCAAAATCGGTTCGTCATAGGAACGGGAGACCAAATCGACAACGAGCTGCATCAAATCCGATTGAGGGTCGTATCGCGTATCGGCGCGGTAGTGGAGAAGCTCCTCTCTCGAAATGGACTCGTCATTCGTTAGTAATTCCAACGCCCGACGGGAACGATTTGTAATCCTGTCTTCAATTCCGAAAGTCTCAGAGAAATCGTCTCGGCTGTTGTTGCACGCCGGGTCCGTCACGTTGAAAGGCGTAGCATTGGCCGAGAAAACCCAACCGCACTCCGGATTCCAGATTTGCGGCATATCACTCAGAGGTCGGAAATCCGTCCAGATAAGCTCTGACTGATCGCCAGGCAGGATACCTTCCCAATCCGGCCCTTCAATGCGGTTTGGCATTTTGGCATTGTAGATCTCGCCAATATTGCCCTCCTTATCGCCATAAACGATATTAAAAGAGAGCACGTTGTTCTGGGCCACAGCGTCCCGCCACTCGGTCAAATTGGACGCTTTGCCCATATCGAACCACTGCTGCAAAGCGCCGACACCTTGGAGACCGGAGAAGCGAACCGCGTAATGTCCTGTCGGCGTGGATAGAACCGGGCCATGTTCAGACCAGAGGACATCGCGTTTAACCGGCAGAGAAAACGGACCAAAGAGCTTCACCCGAAATTCAGATGCCGTTTTTTCAAAATCCTGCCATTCCCCGTCCAGCCTGTACTGCACCGGATTATCAAAATCATCGACCTCCAAGGCATAAATATCAATCAGGTCAGGACGGTTTACCGTCTGCGCCCATCCCAGATCCGGATTTACGCCCTGCGCAATAATCGGCACGCCGGGAAATGTCGCCCCGGCTATATTCATGCCTTCCTCAGACACCATATGCGCCTCATACCAAGCGTATGGCCCGGTCATGGGCTGATGCGAATTTAGAATAAGACGTGTATGACCGTCCGCGCTCCGGGACGGCGCGACGGCAAAGGCGTTGGACCCCCTCACCGCGTCCGGCAGATCCAATTCCGCAGTCTGCTGCCACGGCGACACATTGGGTTTGTCTTCCGCCGTGAACAATTCCTCCAGATACCCATCGAGTCGATAGAAAAACGGCGTTGCCCATGTAAATCCAGCCAAAACGTCTTGCTCCGTAATCGGCAGAACGGAATGCAAAACCTCTTCCGGGTTCTTAATAGCGTAGAGGTTGAGCGCGTCAGCATAACCTTTAGCGACTGCTTTCACATCATCTCGAACTTCGGATTCATATTTTTCGGAAACAGCTTCATGAACTTTGAACAAATCGTAAAGGTAGTCCTGCGGGGCAACTGACTTCCCTTTGTACTGCGCGCTCATCCCGCGGGCTGCGATGACAACGTCTTGAATGGTCTTCCAGTCATCCTCGGCATGGGCGAAGCCAAATCCGAAACTCGCATCCGCATCTGTTTGTCCAAATACATGCGCAACGCCGAAATTGTCCCGAATGATACGGGCATCATATTCTGACGCGACCGCCTTGATTTCATCTTCATCATATTCCGCGCCGGACGGGGTCCATAAGTAGATGGTTCCGCCAATCAAAGCGATTAGGAAAAGGACGGCGAGAATCTTTAAAGCTGTTTTCATGGAGCCTTTGTGCCGTCTACAGATTCAAAGGGAAAGACGAAAATTGCGTATAGCGTTTGAACGGCGTTTATTGATAGCCTATCAAAACGCACAAATTGTCCAAACCGGAGTTCGTCCTGATGAAAAAAATATTCCTCTTACTGTCTATTGCCGTATTATGTGCCTGCGCTGCGCCGAGCGACAATGGTCCAGCGGACCCGCCGCCTCCGGGGACAAAAAGTCAACCTCATATCTCCCCGCCAGACTTAACCGAAACTGAAAACGATGGCGAAGATGTCAGATATTGCGGCGGCATGGTTCAAGGCGAAGGGCCAACATGCGGACCGGAAGAGTTTTGCAAACGGACGATAGGGGATATGTGCGGCGCCGCAGATGCGCCCGGTCGGTGTACAGTTGTCCCTGAAATTTGCACTCAAGATTATCGTCCGGTTTGCGGCTGTGACGGGAACACTTATTCCAATGAGTGCGCGGCCAACGCCAAAGGCGTCAGCGCGTCATATGAAGGGGAATGCAAATGAAGCACTTTATCCTACTCTCATCGGCTTTAGGTATGGTTGCCTGCGCCGCAGATACCGATGTCCCTAACACGTCCGAAGAGTCCCAAATTATTGCACAAGCGGATGTTGCTGCCGAGCAAGCAGATTGGGGAACGTTTTTTCCTTATTTCACAGCAGACACGCACGCGCTTAGCCCTGTTCTTGTAGGCGTGGCAGAGATCAAGGCTGGCAAGCAGATACACCCGCCGCACCGACATGCAGATGAGGAATATATGATGATCACCAGAGGTCAGGGTATCTGGACGCTAAACGGACAGGACAGCCCAGCTCAGCAAGGCGACGTTCTTTTTGCCCGCTCTTGGGATTATCACGGCATAAAAGCCGCGAATGGCAGCCCTTTGGAATTTGTGGTATTCAAATATTCCGCCCGTGATAGAGCCATGCCAACCGATCCCGACCCATCTCTCCCAGAAGAGGCCAACAACTAAGTGTTTCATTCCTTTTTTACTGAACTCCGCGCTGCCAAGGTCCCCGTTTCCATACGGGAATATCTGACCCTGCTCGAAGGGGTAGAGAAAGGCGTGGCGCATGAAAGTCTGGATGGGTTTTATTATTTGTCTCGTACAGCTCTGGTGAAAGACGAACGCAATCTGGATAAATTTGATCAGGTCTTTTCTCATGTCTTTAGAGGTCTGGATTATGTCGGGGATATTTTTGGGGAAGAAGACCACCAAATCCCGGCGGACTGGCTTCGGAAAATGGCGGAGTTACATCTCTCCCCCGAGGAAATGGCCGAAATAGAAAAGCTTGGCGACCTTGATAAAATCATGGAAGCGCTAAAAGAACGCCTCGAAAATCAGGATAAACGCCATGAAGGCGGGAACAAAAATATCGGCACCGCCGGACGTTCGCCATTTGGCGCTTACGGTTATAACCCTGAAGGCGTTCGCATTGGCCAAAAAGAAGGCCGCCACGGCAAAGCTGTTAAGGTGTGGGACAAACGCCAGTTCAAAAATCTCGACGGTGACAAAGAAATCGGAACGCGCAACATCAAAGTCGCCCTTCGCCGGTTACGTAAGTTTGCCCGCGAAGGCGCCGCTGAAGAACTGGATCTTAGCAGCACGATCAAAGGCACAGCAAAACAAGGTTGGCTCGACATCAAAATGCGTCCGGAACGCCGAAATGCTGTTAAAGTTCTCGCCTTTTTCGATATTGGCGGCTCTATGGACGCACATATTCAACAAGTCGAAGACCTGTTTTCTGCGGCGCGTAGTGAATTTAAGCGTCTTGAATATTTTTATTTCCACAACTGTCTTTATGAACAGGTCTGGACAGATAATGTTCGGCGTATGAACGAAGTTACACCAACTTGGGACATCTTGCATAAATTTGCGTCCGACCACCGTGTCGTCATTGTGGGTGACGCGGCGATGAGCCCTTACGAAGTCGCTGTACGCGGCGGATCTGTCGAGCATTGGAATGATGAGCCGGGTGGTGTTTGGCTGAAAAGACTGGTCGACATCTACCCTCACCTCGTCTGGATAAACCCGACATCTGAAAAATACTGGAATTATTCGCAAAGCACGCAAATGATACAGGACATTATTGGCAAAGACCGCATGTTCCCAATGACTCTTTCCGGATTAGAAGACGCAATGAAGGAACTTGCGCGCTAGTCAGTCGTATTGTCCTTTGATACCCACTTTTTACTATCAACAAGCATAGAAAGGTTACTCTTATGCGCGCTTTTAAAACAATTGCCCTTACGGGATTTTCCGCCCTCGCCCTGACGGCCTGTAATGCAGGAACTGACAGTGAGGATTTAGTCTATAACTGCCCTGCCGATCAGATGTTCACGTCGATCACCCCTTATGGTGAAGATGCAGAAGCACCTGCTCTAGAGGGTACGGATTACGATGCTTATCATACGGCCAATGCCGAGCGGAGCGACGTTACTACAACAGCGAGCGGTCTTCAGTATAGAGTGGCTCAAGAAGGCCTGGATAACGGCGCTTCGCCCGAGGGCGGCGAAATGGTCACCGTTCATTATCACGGTTACTTTCCCGACGGATCGGTTTTCGATAGCTCATATGATCGCGGCGAAACCATTCAATTCCCTGCCAACGGCGTGATCCAAGGTTGGGTCGAATCTCTTCAGGATATGAAAGTCTGTGAAGCCCGCACTCTTTATATTCCTGGTGATCTCGCTTACGGCCCGCAAGGCCGTCCGGGTATTCCGGCAAATGCAACGCTTCTATTCAATGTCCAATTGACCGGCGTCGAAGCGCCAGCCACCGTCACAACGGCGGAATAGACTCACTAAATTTATACTTCAAAGCCGCCCAGACGGGCGGCTTTTTTTTTGAGCGATTTTAGAATGAACTGCCGCTTTTATGGTAAATATAAGCTTAAACTCTCAACTATTGCAGAGAATAAACCTTAACCGTCATTAAGATCGTCATCTATTTTTCCGGCAAAACTTGAACGTGGTAAGCCGTTTCCGGAGAGAAAAGAGTTTTCGCACGGGACTGTAAGTCGTCGACGGTCATCTCTTCGAAGGCCTCTGATCGGGATCGATGACGACGGACTCTTTCCTCGTCCGTCTGAGCTTCGGAAATGACGCTCATCCAATACCCATTACTCTCCAATGAAGTTTCAATACTCTCTTTGACTGGCTTTATGGCGCGTTCAAAAATATCTTTATCAATCTGACCCGCTCTGAATTCAGCCGCAATTTCATCAACTTTTGCGCTGACCCGGTCAATATCTTCCGGCGCGACTTCGAGTGAAACACCCAGATATCCATAATTTGGAAAACTTCGGGGCGTAAAGGAGAAAGCGGAGGGCGAATAACTTGCTCCTTCCTCTTCACGCAAAACCTCGGTGAGGCGGAGTCTAAAGAGCGTAGAAATCATCGAAACTTCACGGCTTGTTTTAATATCCTTTCCGTCGGGTGCCGGCCAATATGTTCGCAGCAGCGCTGTGCTTGGGTCACCAGCATGACTGAGCTTCACTGGCCGTTTGTTTCCTTGCGGGAATTGGAGACTGACGTCCTCCTCGGCCGGTTCGGGGAAAGAGCTCTGACGGGTCGGCAAAGCTCCGAATGTACGGGCGATCGCATCTATCGCTTTATCCGGCGTTATATCTCCGACGACCCCGATTTCCATCGCGCTGTCCGCAAGATAGGGATCAAGCCAGTCTTGAACCATTTGAGTGTTTACTCGGAGCATTTCCGCCTCGCTTGGGAAGCCGAAACGATCGTCCCCGGACCGGATCAGACGATCGACATCCCGAGACGCAACTCCGCCCGGTGTTGAATCCAATGTAGGGTAGAAAGAACGGATATATTTGTCATATTGGGATTTAGCTTCAGGACGATACCCCGGAGCTGTTGCATAAGCCGTCATGAGATCAAGCTGCAGGTCTAAATCCTCTGGTACGGTCGTACCATTTATATAAACGCGGTCATTGCCGAGGCTTTGACTGGCCCCGACGGAACGCCCGGCCATAATTTTACGGATGTCATCGACTTTATGGGCCTCAAGCCCACCCAAGCTAAGTGCATTTGGAACGAAAACCCTCAAGCCTGGCTCTTCCCGCGGTAAAAATAATTGCCCGCCTCCCATGGCGACGGACACAGATATAACGTCTTTTTGATAAGGCGTTTGTTTGACGTTCAGCTTTACACCATTGTCGAATATAACGCTTTCAAATCCGACGTCTTCGATTGTTTCTCGGCTGACGACTTCCCCTTTAAGCCCCCAATCCGAATAAGCAAACTCAAGTTTTTCCTCTTCCGCTCTAGGCTGAACAGGAACCGTTCGGGCAGAAGCAAGAGCCGCCGTAAGTTTGTCGTCCGCGTTTTCAATTATCTCGGATGTCGAGAGATAAAGTTGCGGAGCGTCCATCACCCCGTCCCATTGCGCGCGAAATTTCTCATTCACATCCGCTAGAGTGATGCTTTCCGCATAGTCGTTAAACCGTTTCAGATCGTAAGCCGGATCTGTCACGACATTATCATTTCCGAAAGAGGATAATATAGATCGAGCCAATCTTGGGGTCCGCCGGGTCGATGATGTTTGAACCGCAACTTCGAGAGCCTTCCGCGTGTTGGCAATTTGCTCATCCAGTTCAGCCTGAGAAAACCCATACTCCAAGGCCTGGCGCAATAGCGGCTCAGCCCCTTCTAGCGCGCTCGCCCATTTCCCCTTCTCGGGTTGAATTGTCAGGGAGCTCGACTCAATAATATCAAATAAAGTCGAACTGCCGGCAGAGGCGCCTATGAAAGGTGCATCCGTCGTCCGGGATAGCTCCCCTAAGCGGCGGGAAAGGATCCGGTTACCAAGCCCTTCCACAAAATTATCCCTGCGGTTTGCCACCGTGTCTTCTCTAACCACGGCGGGACGAAGCGTCGAAAGTGTAAGGCTGGTCTGGATTTCGGGGTTTACATAATAGTGCGTGCGGGCTTCTCGCCCCGGGAGTGTTTCGGGCTCATATTTCTTTAAAGCCTCGCCTTCCGCTTCCCAATCTCCGAAATATTGCTCTATTTTCTTGGCTGCATAATCGGTTTCTATATCGCCCACCAAAACAATGAAGGTATTTTCCGGGCGGTAATATCCTTCGTAAAACGTTCGGAACTGCTCCGGCGTGACCGAATCAATTGTTTCGACCGTTCCGATCGGAATGCGGTTTGGTATCGGGCTGCCGCCCAAGTAAAATTCCAAATTGTCGAGCGAGGCATCAAAGGCCGGGCTAGTTCTCGCCCGTTTTTCAGCCTGTATGATACCGCGCTCACGATCAATCGCCTCAGGGTCAAGCGTGAGGCGGTCGGCCGTTTCCCGCATAATCATTAATGTTTCATCCAATAGATTTTCATCTATTTCGGGCAGCTCTAATTGATATGATGTTTGATCAAACCCCGTCGAAGCATTGGTATCAGCGCCAAAGGCGAGCCCGAATTTCTCCAGGCGCTTAATCATTTCGCCTTCGGGAATGTTTTCAGAGCCGTTAAAAGCCATATGTTCAAGAAAATGTGCAAGTCCGCGCGTTTCGTCAGATTCATTCAGGGACCCAGTGTCGATCCTCATCAATAAGGTAGCCGTCTTCGTCGGAGTCGAATTTGACCGAACAGCGTAACGCACACCGTTTGGCAGCTCACCATACTCAACATTTGGATCGACTGTCAGATCGCTTTTATCCTGAGTGAACAAAACAGGCTGTTCGTTTGCCTCTTGGCTCGTTTCACCGGAACAAGCCGAAAACACCAAGGCTGTGAGGACCATGGGATAAACAAAAACTTTGTGCATTGAGAGAACCTGATTAACGAACATAAGGTTGTCCTTAATGGTGACTTTACGGGTTCGCCGCAAGACCTGTTTGAGACATTAACCATATCAAAAACAGAGACTTGAATTCCATCCCGCCTTGCGGCACGTCTGCAACGTGAAGCACGAATCATCGGATAAGCCTGCGAGCCCTCCCAAAGTGGCGCCGCCTCAAAATGGCCTAATCATATTTGACTTTGACGGCACGATCACCACCAAAGACACATTTGCCCTTTTTCTTCGATATTATGCCGGACTTTGGGGCTGGCTGAAAAACGTGACCGCCCTCCTACCCGTATTCATATCTTACAAGCTGGGTAGAATTGATCGTCACGCCGTGAAGATCGCCGTAATAAGGAAGTTTTTTTCGGGCGAAAAAATCTTGGATATTGAAAAACGAGCGCAGAGTTTCGCCAAGGACGTCATTCCAAATCTAATTCGCCCTAAGGCATTGGAGTGTTTTCAGGAAAAGATGGCGGAAGAAGGTCGGGTTTATATATGCAGCGCCTCCATCACGCCTTATTTATATTTTTGGGCAGATTCGGTTAACTTTCCACGAAAAAACGTGCTGGCTGTGGAACTTAGCGAAAGTTCAGGGATACTTTCTGGTGAGATAGAGGGATACAATGTTTGGGGAGAAAATAAAATCAATCGCATTTCCGACACATTCCGTTCTAAAAATGTTCGCATCGCCGAAGCTTATGGGGATAGTGAGGGAGACCGGGAGTTGTTAAACGCCGCTGAGGCGTCTTTTTTCAGACCTTTTCGCGTCTGACAGTCTCTGTCATTGAAATTATAAAATTTCCTCGTAAACCGAGGATTAACATCTGGTCATACGGTTAACGTTTGGTTAGGTTATTGGAGAGTTTGCATTTTGCAAATTAATATTACTGGATTGTTTGGGGGTTTTACGAAATGAAACGTACTCTATTTTTGGCCGCATCGGCTGCCGTATTTGCAGCACCAACTATAGCTCAGGAGCTTCCCCCCGGAAATCCCCTGCCCGGCGAATGTTTCGCCCGCGTCATCGTTCCCGCCCAGTATGAAACCTCTACCGAACAAGTCGTCCTTCGCCAGGCTGGTGAAGAGATCAAGAAGATACCCGGCCGTTTTGAAACCGTTACAGAAAGAGTTCTTGTCCAAGAAGAAAGCTACGAATTGGTTGTTGTTGGCTCCGGCGGCACAATTATCCCGGGCCGCGGCGACATAACTGTCACAATCAATCAAACAGCCTATAATATTGACTCCTCCAGAACCGTTTCAGATTCATCAGGACGCCGAATTGGCTCCGTTGATAGTGACGGAAATATTGTCGGCGCCAATGGCGATGTTTTAGTCGCCAATGCCGTCGATCCGCTGACACTGATTGGTCGAGGAGCTTATCCAACCTCGCTTACCGTAGGCTCCAATACTTACGCAGTGGCTTCTGATCGATCAGTGCGGAATGCATCTGGCGCTCAAATCGGCAGGATTGACAATAATGGCAATCTCGTCGGCGCCAACGGTAATGTCATCTCCAGAAGCGCGGTAAACTCCTTCTCCGGCAGCGCGGAAACATCAGGACAGCCTTCTTTCAATACGGTCAATGAGACCGTTGTCGTTCAAGAAGCCTCTACTGAATTAGTCGTTATACCGCCCGTCTATGAAACCGTAAGTGAAACAGTCGTCGTCCAGCCAGAATCCGTTGAATATGTCACGGTCCCGGCAGTTTATGAAACTTATGAAGATACTGTCGTCGTCCAGGAAGCTTCAACTGAGCTGGTCACGGTTCCGCCCGTCTTTGAAACGGTAACCGATACAGTCGTTGTGCAAGAAGCGACAACAGAGCTTGTCACTGTTCCGGCAACCTATGAAACTGTCACAGATACTGTCGTTGTCCAGCCTGCCGGCGTTGAATACACAACAGTTCCAGCCGTTTACGAGACGGTGACGGAAAATGTTGTCACGCAAGAAGCCTCGACAGAGCTTGTCACTATTCCGGCTACATATGAAACGGTGACGGATACGGTCGTGGTTCAGGAAGCCACAACCGAGCTTGTCACTGTGCCCGCCGTTTTTGAAACCGTCACAGATACAGTTGTTGCCCAGGAAGCCTCAACTGAACTTGTTACCGTTCCACCTGTCTTTGAAACAGTAACCAATACTGTCGTGATCACACCCGCTTCTGTGACTTATGAAACTGTTCCAGCGGTTTATGAAACCGTAGAAGACACTATTACAGTGCAAGAAGCCTCCACAGAACTTGTCACTATCCCCGCCACATATGAGACTGTTTCTGAAACCGTTGTGGTTCAGGAAGCGTCCACAGAATTAGTGACTGTTCCGGCTGAATTTGAAACCGTAAGAGACACAGTGGTTGTTCAAGAAGCGTCCACAGAGCTAGTCACCATCCCGGCGACTTATGAAACTGTTACTGATACTGTTGTGGTTCAGCCAGCAGGCGTCGAATATGACGTTGTTCCAGCGGAATATGAAAATTATACTGAAACTGTTGTCGTTCAAGAAGCTTCGACAGAGCTGGTCACCATTCCGCCAGTCTTTGAAACTGTTACAGATACGGTCGTTGTTCAGCCTGCCGGCGTAGAATACGTTGTCGTACCAGCAGTCTATGAAACGGTCGAAGAATCTGTCGTGGTTCAAGAAGCCTCAACGGAACTCGTCACCGTTCCGGCCACTTTTGAAACCGTGACTGACACTGTGGTCGTCACCCCTGAAACAGTTGAATATGTGTCCGTTCCGGCTGTTTATGAAACAGTTGAAGAAGCAGTTACTGTTCAAGAAGCCTCGACAGAGCTCGTAACTGTTCCACCGGTTTTCGAGACAGTTACCGATACAGTTGTTGTTCAGCCAGCAGGTGTTGAATATGAAACCGTGCCTGCCGTTTATGAAACTGTTGATGAAACCGTTGTCGTGCAGGAGGCCTCTACAGAGCTGGTCACAGTACCCGCGACGTTTGAAACCGTCACAGATACAGTTGTCGTCCAGCCCGCCGGCGTCGAATATGTCAGCGTCCCGGCCGTTTATGAAACAGTTGAAGAACCTGTCGTGGTTCAAGAGGCCTCGACAGAGCTGGTCACAGTTCCTCCGACATTTGAAACGGTTACCGATACAGTGGTCGTAACTCCCGCAACAGTCGCGTATGAAACTATTCCAGCTGTTTTCGAGACAGTAGAAGAATCTGTAGTTGTCCAAGAGGCTTCGACAGAACTCGTCACGATCCCGCCTGTTTTCGAGACAGTAACTGACACTGTCGTCGTCCAGCCAGAAAGCGTGACATACGAAGTTATTCCGGCGGTTTATGAAACGATCGAAGAGCCAATTGTCGTTCAGGAAGCGTCAACAGAGCTGGTCACCGTTCCGGCAACTTACGAGACAGTGACGGATACAGTCGTCGTACAACCTCAAACCGTCGAATATGAAACGATCCCAGCAGAATTCGAGTCCTACACAGAAACCATCGTGGTTCAGGAAGCTTCAACCGAGCTCGTAACAGTTCCGGCAACTTATGAAACAGTAACGGATACAATCGTCGTCACTCCTGAAACCGTCGAATATGTGTCCGTCCCGGCCGTATACGAAACCGTTGAAGAAGCTGTTATAGTTCAGGAAGCTTCGACAGAACTTGTCACCATTCCGCCTGTCTTCGAGACGGTGACGGACACCGTCGTCGTGACGCCGGAAACCGTTGAATATGTCAGCGTCCCCGCCGTTTACGAAACCATAGAAGAAGCCGTCATAGTTCAAGAAGCCTCAACAGAGCTCGTCACGATACCGGCAACGTTCGAAACTGTGACAGACACAGTGGTCGTCCAGCCTGCCGGGGTAGAATATGTGACGGTTCCGGCAGAATATGAAACGGTAACTGAAAACGTTGTCGTTCAAGAAGCCTCTACAGAGCTGGTGACAATCCCGCCTGTCTTTGAGACTGTGACCGACACAGTTGTCGTCACTCCCGCAACAACAACTTACGAGTCTGTGCCAGCCGTTTACGAAACAGTCGAAGAAGCTGTGACCGTTCAAGAAGCCTCAACGGAACTCGTTACAATCCCTGCGACTTATGAAACCGTGACAGACACCGTCGTGGTGACACCCGCAACAGTGGATTACCAAACAATTCCAGCCGTTTACGAAACTGTTGAAGAGGCTGTAACCGTTCAGGAAGCCTCAACCGAGCTCGTGACAACGCCGGCAACATTTAAAACTGTAACAGAAACAGTTGTCGTTCAGGAAGAGACAACAGAACTTGTCACTATCCCGCCAGTTTACGAGAACGTCACCGAGACGTATGTGGCTCAAGAAGCCTCAACTGAGCTCGTCACCGTCCCGCCTGTGTTTGAGACAGTAACAGATACGGTGGTCGTCCAGCCGCAGACGGTTGAATATGTCCTGCAAGAAGCTGAATATGAAACCTACGAAGAGACAATTGTCGTTCAAGAAGCTTCAACTGAACTCGTAACCGTTCCGGCGACCTATGAGACTATCACAGATGTTGTGACGGTTCAGGAAGCCTCTACAGAACTTGTGACTATTCCGGCTGAATTTGAAACAGTGACGGATACTGTTGTTGTCAAAGAAGCCACTACGGAATTGGTCACAACGCCTGCCACATTTAAAAACGTCACTGATACAGTCGTGGTGACACCTCAAACCGTTGAGTACGTCTCAATCCCGGCAGAATATGAAACATATGAAGAGCCTGTCGTTGTACAGGAAGCAACGACTGAACTTGTTGTCGTTCCTGCCACTTACAAAGACGTTACCGAGACTATCGTTATCCAGGAAGCTTCAACAGAACTCGTTACGGTTCCGGCGACTTTCGAAACAGTTACCGATACCGTTGTCGTCACCCCTGAAACCGTCGAATATGTGGCTCAACCCGCTACCTACCGCACAGAGCAAGAAACATATGTTCAGCAGGACGGCGCTGAAGAGCTTGTCGTGGTTCCGGCAACCTATGAAACCGTAACTGAAACAATTGTCACACAGGAAGCCAGCTCCCGCGTTGAAGTTGTACCGCCGACATATCGGACGGTCACAGAGACAATCACGGTTCAGCCTGCCAGAACCGAAATCGAAGTTATTCCGGCCAAATACGAAACCCGCTCAGAGCGCGTTCTCATTGAGCCTGCGCGCGAAGAATGGAAACCAGGTAGCCAAGCTATTAATTACGGTTCTCTGACAGCTGGTGGACAGATCAACACGAATACACGTGGTCAGTTTACCGTCTTTAACGGCGTCTCAGAACAAGTTGTTGAATCCACTCAGACTATCGTGAACCAGACAGGCGAAATTCTCTGCCGCGTCCTGATCCCGGCCAGATATAAAACTATCACTAAACAGGTCGTGTCTGAGCCGGCCCGTACTGTTGAACGTCAAGTTCCGGCCGTGACAAAACAAATCACCAAGCGCGTTGTCGATACACCGGCTTCTACCCGGGAAGTGCCAATTCCTGCCGTAACCGAAACAGTTACTCGCCGCGTCGTCAAAACCCCTGCCCGGGTTGAAAGACGCAACGCAACAAATGCGAAAATGGCCTCTGTAGAAACTCAGGTTCTTGCTCAGGAAGCTCGCATCGTTGAACGCGTTATCCCGGCCGTCACGAAACAGGTGCAACGCCGCGTTATGAAAACTCCGGCGACGACGACCGAGCGCGTCATTCCGGCGATTACCGATACAGTCACTCGCCGCGTCGTGGATCGTCCAGCCTCTACTCAAGAGCGGGTTATCCCAGCGGTCACCGAAATGGAAACTCGCCGCCGCGTGGTAAGTCCGGCCCGGACAGTCGAAAAAGTTATTCCGGCGGTCACCAAACAAGTCACGCGCCGCGTCGTGGACACACCTGCGTCCACTCAAGAGCGCGTTATCCCGGCCGTCACCAAGACTGAAAGCCGCCGCGTGGTCAAAACGCCGGCGCGCACAGAAGAGCGCGTTATCCCCGCGGTGACTGAAACTGTTTCCCGCCGCGTTGTGAAAACAGCGGCCGCGACGACAGAACGGGTCATTCCGGCGGTCACGAAAACTGAAACACGCCGTCGTATTGTCACTCCTGCCCGCACGGTTGAAAAGGTCATTCCGGCCGTCACAAAGGAAGTTTCGCGCCGCGTCGTGGCTACGCCTGCTCAAACGGTCGAAAAGGCTATTCCGGCTGTTACGAAAACCCGTCAACGCCGCGTTGTTAAGACACCGGCCCGCACGGAAGAGCGCGTCATCCCGGCCGTCACAGAAACGGTCTCCCGCCGCGTCGTAGATGTTCCGGCGTCAACTCAGGAACGGGTGATTCCGGCTGTCACTAAGATGGAAACACGCCGCGTCGTCAAAACACCCGCCAGAACCGTTGAGAAAACTATTCCGGCTGTCACGAAAGAGGTTTCACGCCGCGTCGTGAAAACACCAGCGTCTACTCAAGAGCGGGTTATTCCAGCCGTCACTAAGATGGAAAGCCGCCGGGTCGTCAAAACACCGGCCAGAACGGTCGAGAAAACCATTCCGGCTGTTACGAAAGAGGTGTCACGCCGCATCGTCAAAACGCCGGCTCAAGTGACAGAGCGCGTCATCCCAGCTGTCAGCAAGGCTCAAACGCGCCGTGTCATTAAGACACCGGCTAAGACTGTCGAGCGCGTTGTCCCAGCCGTCACGAAGGAAGTCTCTCGCCGCGTCGTCAAAACTCCGGCCTCGAGCCAAGAGCGGGTTATTCCAGCCGTCACTAAGATGGAAACTCGCCGCGTCGTTAAAACGCCGGCCAGCACAGTTGAGAAGGTTATTCCGGCTGTCACAGCTCAAGTTGAGCGCCGCGTCGTTAAAACGCCTGCTCAGACGCAAGAACGCGTCATTCCGGCTGTCACCAAAATGGAAACACGCCGCGTTGTGAAAACACCGGCGAAAACAGTTGAAAAAGTTATTCCGGCTGTGACGAAGACTGTGTCCCGCCGCGTAGTGGCCACGCCCGCCTCAACGACTGAACGGGTTATCCCCGCGGTGACAAAAGAGGAAACACGCCGCCGCATTGTCTCCCCGGAAAAAACGGTCGAACGCGTTATTCCTGCCGTGACCAAACAAGTTCAGCGCCGCGTCGTAAAAACGCCAGCGTCTTCTGTCGAGAAGGTCATTCCGGCTGTCACTAAGATGGAATCTCGTCGCGTTATCAAGACGCCTGCGAGAACCGTTGAAAAAGTGATCCCGGCTGTCATGAAAGAAGTCTCTCGCCGCGTTGTCAAAACGCCCGCTCAGACACAAGAACGCGTTATTCCGGCTGTGACCAAAATGGAAAGCCGCCGCGTCGTCAAAACACCGGCGAAAACGGTTGAAAGAGCTGTTCCAGCTGTGACGAAAACGGTTGAACGCCGCGTTGTCAAAACGCCCGCTCAAACGCAAGAACGCGTGATCCCGGCTGTTACTAAAATGGAAACACGCCGCGTCATCAAGACACCGGCAAAAACTGTCGAAAAGGCCGTTCCGGCAATTACGAAAGAAGTCTCCCGACGCGTCGTGAAAACGCCGGCTCAGGTAACAGAACGGGTTATTCCGGCTGTGACCAAGACTCAGTCGCGCCGCGTGATCAAAACGCCTGCCAAAACAGTCGAGCGCGCCGTACCGGCTGTAACGAAACAGGTTGAGCGCCGCGTCGTTAAAACGCCGGCTCAAACACAAGAACGCGTCATTCCAGCTGTGACCAAAATGGAAACACGCCGCGTGGTCAAAACGCCGGCCTCGACAGTTGAAAAAGTTATTCCGGCTGTGACCGCTGAAGTTCAGCGCCGCGTGGTGAAAACACCGGCTCAGACTCAAGAGCGCGTTATTCCGGCTGTGACGAAGATGGAAACACGCCGCGTCATCAAGACGCCGGCTCAAACTGTCGAGAAAGCCATTCCGGCTGTCACGAAAGAAGTTTCCCGCCGTGTGGTCAGAACGCCGGCTCAAACGCAAGAACGCGTTATTCCGGCTGTGACCAAAGAAGAGAGCCTCCGTCGTCTGGTGTCTCCAGCCAAAACAGTTGAACGTGTCATTCCGGCCGTAACAAAATCTGTGTCCCGCCG
Organism: uncultured Hyphomonadaceae bacterium; assembly: GCA_963972195.1. Lineage (GTDB taxonomy): Bacteria > Pseudomonadota > Alphaproteobacteria > Caulobacterales > Maricaulaceae > Litorimonas. Next base: position 20,587 of record CAXATH010000009.1, read on the forward strand.
CGTCGTCAAAACGCCGGCTTCGACTCAAGAACGCGTTATTCCGGCTGTCACAAAACAAGTTGCCCGCCGCGTCGTCAAAACGCCGGCATCAACTGTCGAGCGCGCCATTCCGGCCGTGACCAACACAGTCGAACGCCGCGTAGTTAAGACGCCAGCGCAAACACAGGAACGCGTCATTCCGGCTGTCACCAAGGTGGAAACCCGCCGCGTGGTCAAAACGCCTGCCCGGACGATCGAGAAACAGATTCCGGCCGTCACGAAGGAAGTTTCGCGCCGCATTGTCAAAACACCAGCTCAGACTCAGGAACGCGTTATTCCAGCCGTCTCCAAGACTGTTGAACGCCGCGTGATGAAAACACCGCCTCAGACAACAGAACGGGTTATTCCGGCTGTCACGAAACAGGTTAGCCGCCAAGTCGTTAAGACTCCGGCTCGCACCGAAGAACGCGTCATCCCGGCAGTCTCAAATGTGGTTGAGCGCCGCATTATTAAGACGCCCGCTCAGACTATCGAGAAAGCTGTTCCAGCGGTGACAAAAACGGTTTCGCGCCGCGTCGTCAAAACACCGGCCATAACGGAAGAGCGGGTCATTCCAGCCGTGACCAAAACGGTGCAGCGACGCGTGATGAAAACACCGGCTCAGACGCAAGAACGCGTCATCCCAGCCGTGACAAAAACAGAAACACGTCGCCGCATCAAAACACCGGCTCAGACGCAAGAACGCGTTATTCCGGCTGTTACCAAACAGGTCGCCCGCCGCGTTGTCAGAACACCGGCTCAGACTCAAGAACGCGTCATTCCGGCGGTCACAAAGACCGTCACACGCCGCGTGCCGGTTGGCGCTCCGCGTATCGAACGCCGCATTATTCCGGCCCGTTACGATACAGTTGAGGTTCAGAAGATGGTCGAAGCGCCGCGCACTGAAACTGTCGTTATTCCACCGGAATATGGCACGATCGAGCGTCGCACTCAGATTTCGGCTGAAAGCGCCGAATGGCGTCAGGTTCTGTGCGAGGCCAATGCGAATGTCACGGTTATTTCCGCCATTCAGCGGGCCCTGCAAACGCAAGGCTATTATAGCGGCGCAATTGACGGCACTTTGGGCCGCGCAACCTACGCCTCTGTTGAAGCCTTCCAGAAGGACAACAACATGTCCACAGGCGGTCTGACCCTTCGCACGGTTGACGTTCTGGGTGTCGATTGGCGCTCAATGGTCGGCGGCATTAGTGGAACAGAACGCGGGGCTTTCCAGAGCGGTCAAGGCTTCGACGGAGGTCGTTCCAACGGCACCGCAACAGGCTTTAGCTCCGGCAGCTCCAGCAGCAGTTCGACGACAACCACGACGACAACCCGCACAGGGTACACAATCGGGGCTGACAGAACGGTTCGCGATACATCCGGCCGCGTCATTGGCCGCTTGGACGGAAACGGAAATGTTGTTGATGCCTCAGGCACTATCATTATCCGTGACTTTGCAGCACGCTCCGGCGCCCTCGGTTCCGGCGAAATGGGATTAGGCTCTGTTGGTTCAACGACCGGCTCTATTTCCACCACAAGCACAGTTAATGGAAATATTACCGAGAACAGCACAACGGGCTTTACCGTTCGCTCTGATGGTTCAGTTGTCGACACGTCCGGCAATGTGATTGGCCGTGTTGATAATAATGGTAATATTGTGGACAGAAATGGCCAGATTATCGGACGCGTGAACCCACGCTAACGCCAAAATATAAAGAGCGGCAACGTTCCAAATAGAACTCTGCCCCGCCTCACTTTTGTGAGGCGGGGCTTTTCATGACAGTCTGGTAAATATTTCACTTTGCCAAAACCGCTATAAACCTGTAAAATATGGAGCCTGTGCGTTGACAGAGACGGCTCTAACTGTATAAGGCGCAACGAATTGGCCGCCGCCTTTCGTCTGCGATTCCTTCAAATTATGTGAAGGTCATCAGACAAACCCGAGGCGGCTTTTGAATTTTTGGGTGTTCCTGTAGTTTGAATGCCCCATTGGAAGGAAAGATCATGTTTGCAGTGATCCAAACCGGCGGTAAGCAATATAAAGTCGCCGAAAATGATATTATCGTTGTTGAGAAGCTCGACGGCGAAGCCGGTGACAAAGTCTCATTCGGTGATGTTCTTATGCACGGTAAAGACGGTGACGTTAAAGTCGGCGCTCCGCTCGTTAAAGGTGCCAGCGTTGCTGGTGAAATTCTCGAACAGCGTAAAGGCGCCAAAGTTCTTGTCTTCAAAAAGAAGCGCCGCCAGAACTACCGTCGTAAAAAAGGCCATCGTCAAAACGAAACGGCTATTAAAATCACAGGAATTACAGGCTAGGCTTCGCGCCCGCCTTTTGGAACAGGAGTAACTCATGGCTCATAAAAAAGCAGGTGGTTCGTCCAATAACGGTCGCGATAGTGCAGGCCGTCGCCTTGGCGTCAAAAAATCAGGTGGCCAAGCGGTCATTCCTGGAAACATTATTCTGCGCCAGCGCGGCACAAAATATTACCCTGGCGTCAATGTAGGCATGGGCAAAGACCACACTCTATTCGCCAAATCCGAAGGTCGTGTCTCTTTTGAAACCAAGCGCAATGCACGCACATTTGTGTCTGTCATGCCGCTGGCCGACGCCGCAGAATAGGCCCATTACAAGTTGGGTCCCGCCAAATAGGTGACCCGATAAAGAATAGCAGGGAAATCGGGTCTCCGATTTCCCTTTTTTGTTACTTTCAACTCAAGTGAACGTTACAAAATCCCTGCTACGCCCAATGTGAGGAGGCGAGCATGAAGAAAACTTTGGAAACCGAACGGTTAGTCTTACGCGAATTGCGCGATGAAGACGCTGTGGCCCTGTCCAAATACGGAAGCAATTTCGACATTGCCCGCATGACCGGAAGCTTTCCACATCCCTTCCCGCTCATTTCTGCCGAGTTTAAAATCCTGCACCTTAAAGCTCAGCATAGGCGCGGTTTAGCCTATCCCTATGCGATAACCGAAAAAGGAAATGATTCGATGATTGGAATAGTCGACTTATTCCGCCGGGCCGAAACAGATGATCTGGAGTTCGGATATTGGATCGGCGAGCCATTTTGGGGCAAGGGATTTGCTTCTGAAGCTTGCCGCGGGCTCATGGCCGAAGCTGACCGCCATTTCGGATCTACTCCCCTGAAAGCCGGCGTCTTTTCCGACAATCCGGCCAGCCTTCGGGTACTGGAAAAGCTCGGATTTAAACCAACCGGAAAAACGGAAGCTTATTTCTCAATGGCCAGATTGAGAAAGGCTGAAAGTGTTCTTTTGGAACGTCCGGCCAAGCCTGAGACTTCTTTAACCGAATAGACTGATGAATACTCGCTAGTCATAGGCTATTGAACGTCTTACATACTGGCCTGAAAGACAAATTATGAAATTTCTAGACCAAGCTAAAATCTTTGTGAAATCCGGTAATGGCGGCGCAGGTAGCGTGTCCTTTCGGCGCGAAAAATACGTGGCCTTTGGCGGCCCGAATGGCGGCGACGGCGGCAAGGGCGGCGATGTCTGGGTAGAAGCCACCCGCGACCTCAATACGCTCATTGATTATCGCTATCAGCAGCATTTCAAAGCCGATACAGGCATTCATGGTATGGGACGCGACCGGACCGGCGCGGCCGGTGAAGATATCGTTCTGAAGGTTCCCGTCGGCACGCAGGTCATTGATGCGGATACAGACGAGATATTGGTCGACCTCACAGAAGAAGATCAGCGCGTTTTGCTCGCCAAAGGCGGCAATGGCGGATGGGGCAATGCCCGATTTAAATCTTCTACAAATCAGGCGCCGCGCAAAGCCAACCCTGGCGAGGAAGGCGAGGAACGCTGGGTCTGGCTGCGTCTGAAACTTTTGGCCGATGCGGGACTTGTGGGTCTGCCCAATGCAGGCAAATCGACTTTTCTCTCAACGGTCACCGCCGCCTCGCCTAAGACAGCGGATTACCCTTTCACCACGCTTCACCCGCACCTCGGCGTGGTCAATCTTGGGGCAGCGGAACGCTTCGTTCTCGCTGATCTCCCCGGCTTGATCGAAGGCGCGTCAGAAGGCGCAGGACTGGGGCATCGTTTTTTGGGGCATGTCGAACGCTGCGCCGCCGTCTTGCATCTCGTGGATGCCTCGGCTGAGGATCCGGCCGAAAATTATCGCATCATCCGAAACGAGTTGGTGGAATATGACGGCGGAATCGAAGACAAACCGGAAATCGTGGTTCTGACCAAATGCGACTCTCTTGGCGAAGAGACACTTTCCGAAGTGAAAGAGAGCCTCGAAGCCGAATGCGGGCAAACACCATTCCTTATTTCCAGTGTTGCCAATCAAGGCCTGAAACCGGTTCTGTTCGCCGTTTACGAACATGTTCAAAAACGCCGCCAGAAAGAAGAGGCGAAGCGCGAGGAGAAACGAATTGCCCAAGCCATTAAAGACGGCGAAATGGAAGAACAAAAAGGGTGGTCCCCTTAGACCTCTATGCCAGAAGGGTCGGCCATAAATAAAAACCAGCTGAGCGATTATCGGCGATTGGTCATTAAAATTGGCTCGGCTTTGCTTGTAGAGGCCAAGACCCATGCTCTTCGGCAAGAGTGGCTGAAATATCTTTGCTCGGAAATTGCGGAGCGTCATAAACAGGGGCTCGAAACATTAATTGTCTCTTCCGGAGCCATCGCCTTAGGGCGCGCCCGGCTCGGCCTGATTGGAAAACGTCTTTCCCTGGCCGAAAAACAAGCCTGCGCGGCGGCGGGGCAATCTCATCTGACCCAGGCCTATGACAACGCGTTGGGTGAGCACGGCCTTCACGCAGCCCAAGCCTTGCTGACCCTGACGGATACAGAAGACCGCCGACATTGGCTTAATGCCCGGTCGACCTTGGAGACCTTGTTAAGTCTCAATACTATTCCTGTCATAAATGAAAACGATACCGTTGCGACCGACGAAATTCGATATGGGGATAATGATCGGCTGGCCGCCCGCGCCGCGCAAATGGTCGGGGCGGACGGACTGCTCCTTCTCTCCGATATTGACGGTCTCTATACCGCCGATCCTCGCTCAGATCAGTCGGCCAAACATTTGCCGCGAATTCAGACGATTACGCCGGAAATCCTGGCTATGGGAACAGGCGCAAACAAAAGTCGCGCTGTGGGGACAGGCGGAATGGCGACAAAACTGGTCGCCGCTCAAATTGCCACACTGGCCGGCTGCGATATGGTTATTATGGACGGGCGGGACAACGCCCCTTTCTCACGTCTTAAAGGCGGAGAACGTTCAACATTATTTCTGGCCGCAACAAATCCCAAAAATGCCCGGGCTCAATGGATAATCGGCACTCTCAAACCCAAAGGGCGCCTTCAACTCGATGAGGGAGCTGTCAAAGCTCTCAAAAACGGGAAAAGCCTGTTGGCGGCAGGCGTCACAGAATTGACGGGACGGTTTCAGAAAGGCGATGCGGTCGGTATTTTTGATAGCTCTCATCAGGAAATCGCCAGAGGCCTGATTAGTTACGGCAGTGATAACGCCGCAAAAATAATCGGGCTTCATAGTGATAAAATTGAAGAGGTTCTGGGCTATACAAATGGATCTGCCCTCATTCATCGTGATAATCTGGTGATGATATCCCATGTATGAAGGGCATAAAATTGGCCTGTTTGGCGGTTCCTTTAATCCCGCCCACAAAGGCCACCTTCACGTTGCAAAGGCCGGACTTCGCGAATTGAATCTCGATCATGTCTGGTGGCTTGTCAGCCCTCAGAATCCTCTCAAGCCCCAACAGCCAAGCTATGAAAGCCGTGTCGAGACGGTTAGGAAGCTAGGCCTTCCCCCACGAATGGCGGTTAGTCATGTGGAAAAAGAGGCGAATACGAATTACACGGTCGATCTGCTGAGGCTTTTGAAAAAAAAATACCCCAGAACGCAATTCGTTTTCATAATGGGCGCGGATAATTTCGCGCAACTTCCGAAATGGCGAAACTGGCAAGAAATCATGGCGCATTTTCCAATCGCCGTCATTTCTAGGCCGGGAGGCGGCCTAAAACCGCGCTTGGGGCAAGCCGCCCGCCAATATGCAGACAGCCGCCTGCCGGAGGAAAGCGCAGCCGTTTTAGCACAAATGACAGCGCCGCGGTGGACATATCTGACTTTGCCCCTAGATAAGAGGTCATCCTCAGCCCTTCGGGCCAAACTGGCCAGAGACTGAACTTTATGTTATGTGATTCTCATTAACAGGAAACATGGGACGCATTGTCCACTGTGAATATGGAGAGCCTTCTGAGCACCCAAACTGCTGTCAGCACACCCTCACCGTCCAAGTCTTCTGCCGTCGATCAAAAGGCGTCAAAGCAGCTGTCTGAATTTTTACAGCACATTCTGGACGAAAATTCAGCCCAGGACATAATCGAAGTCGATCTACGCGGAAAATCTTCCGTGGCGGATTATATGATTGTGGCGTCTGGACGCTCAAACCGGCATGTCAGTGCCCTGTCCGACTATGTTCTGCGCGCATTGAAAGACGCCCAGTTTAAAAATGTCGGCGTCGAAGGACAGGACGGATGTGACTGGGTTTTGGTCGATGTAGGAGATGTTATTTTGCACATTTTCCGTCCCGAAGTTCGCGTTTTCTACAACCTTGAAAAGATTTGGTCCGTTCCCCTTCCTGAAGGGCTTCGGAACGTCGCCGAGGAAGCCCCTGCCGACACTGAGCTCTAAATGGCGGCTAAAATTATTATCCGCGCCGGCGGGAGCATGCGCGGGGGGCCTGAACGGGATATGGTGGATGACTATATCAACCGGGCCAATTTACTGGCGCGGCAAACGGGATTTTTATCCATTGAAGAACAAGCTGTAGACGTCAGAAGCTGTAAATCCCGAGAAGAAGAGACGCGAAAGCTATTCGAAGCTATTCCGAATACGGCCTTGTGTTTCGCATTGGATGAGCGCGGCAAAGCATTTGCCTCCAGACAAATGGCTAAAAGCCTTTCTCAGGCGCGAGATGATGGACTCGCTGAGATTTATCTCGTTATTGGTGCAGCAGACGGGTTTGAACCCTCCGCCATTCCGGCATCCGCGCGAAAATGGGCATTAGGCCCGCAGACCTGGCCGCATAAGCTCGTACGCGTCATGATTGCTGAACAAACTTATCGCGCTTTATCTATATTGGCCGGTACGCCGTATCACCGCGATTAAGGCGGCGTTAAACGTCCCTGCGCTAGGTAAAGAGGATGTTAACCCTAAGGTTCATTGTCGTTTTAATGGTCTGGCTAAGCTTGGCCTCTATTGCTGTAGGACAAGCACAGAACCCTCAGGATTTGGACGCCCTGACGCAAGCTGAAAAAACGGCAAGAGCCGAGGCACAGGCCCTGGAGAAAAGAAGAAAAGCCGTTAGCGGCGAAATTTCCGATCTTGAGACATCTCTCGAAAAACTTGCCCGGGAAATACGCGGCTTTGAACAGGACGCCCTGGAGTTACAAAAAACTAAAAACGAGATAGACAAACGTATTTCCGAGATAAATTATGCGATCCGTCAAGATGAAGACGACCTGCTGGCCCTACTGGCTGCCTTGCAGAGGCTCGAGGCCAACCCGCCGCCTGCTCTGACATTAAAGCCTGACAGCGCCATTGCGAATGCTCAGGCGGCTCAGCTCATGGCTACCTTGTCGAAACAACTGGATCAACGCACCAAAGTTTTGACAGCTCAACTCACGCGGCTGAACGAAGAACAGGCCCGGGCTAGCGAAACGCAGGCTCAAATCGAAGCCAATCAAAGACAGCTGGAAAGACGCCGGTCCGAAACGCAGGGTTTGGTCAAAGAAAAGTCCAGTTTGAGAAAGTCCATTGATGTTCAGCGCGAAGAAAAACAGGCCTTAGCACAAAGGCTAGCTCAAGAATCCGCCACATTGCGAGAATTGCTGGAAAAACTGGAGTCAGAAGCCAGAGCGATTTATCCGCGCGTCAAGCCCGGCCGCGGCGTCTCCAAACCGACCAAGAGACCCGCCCTGCCCCTCAGCTTACCAGAAGGAGTCGGCCCTTTTGCAAATGCCAAAGGCCGTTTAACTCTACCCGTCACCGGACCTTTGACAAAACGTTATGGGGGTGACGAAAAGGGCTTAACATTCGCCACACCCTCAAAAGGACAGGTTCTCGCCCCTTATGCGGGACGCGTCGAATTTGCTGGCCCGTTCAAGAACTATGATAAAGTGATAATTGTTGACGTCGGCGGGGGATATTACATTCTGATGACCGGACTCGGCGATATTTTTGCTGAAATCGGTGAAACGCTGACCCAAGGTGAGCCTGTGGGAGCCATGCCAGCCGCGTCTTCCGGCTCGAATGAACTTTATCTGGAAGTCAGGAAAGAGGGCCAGACGGTCGATCCGGGGCCATGGCTGGCGCTCTAACCGAAGGAACTGCCCTCGCACATACGGCGTATTAACGTAACAAAAGGTGCGGATTACAGTTTTTTGACTTTGCAGCGACCGATTGGCGACATAAGTATAAGGGACAGGCAGAGTTTGCATGAAAATTGCAATTCACCTTGTAAGTATTTGGAAGGCTGAAAAATGAAATATGTTCTACCCGCAATAGGCTCCGTTGCTGCCATAGCGTTGTTTGCCTTTTCATCGACAAATCAGACAGCTGTCGCGGTAGAACCTGCTTCCAACACCAACACATTTGAGCAGCTGGACTTGTTTGCGGACGTTCTCGCACGGGTCCGGACAGATTACGTCGTCGACGTCAATGACGCCGAGCTTATAGAAAATGCCATGAACGGCATGTTGCAGTCTTTGGACCCGCATTCCAGCTACGTCACGCCGGAACAGTTTAAAGAGCTTCAAGTCACCACCAGCGGTGAGTATGGCGGCTTGGGCATGGAAGTCACAATGGAAGAAGGCTTCGTCAAAGTTATTGCTCCCATCGACGAGACCCCAGCGAAACGCGCTGGAATTGAAGCTGGCGACTATCTCACCGAAATTAATGGAAAGTCCATTCTTGGACTGTCTCTGACGGAGGCCGTCAAACAGATGCGGGGCAAGCCCGGAGAAGATATAACGGTGACTGTTGTACGCGAGGATGAAGACCCTAAGGACATCACCATCACGCGTGAAGTCATCAAACGCGTTGTCGTCAAAAATGAAGTGAAGGACGGAATTGGATATATCCGTCTGGCGCAATTTAATGACAAGGCAGAAGAAGGCCTGGTCGATTCAATTAAGGCGCTGAAGAAAGAATTTGGGGGAAAGATTCCCGGTATCGTTCTCGATTTACGGGCAAATCCCGGCGGACTACTGGATCAGTCCATCAAGGTTTCCAGTGTCTTTTTGGATGGTGGAGAGATTGTCTCTACACGCGGACGCGTTGCTTCTGATACGCAGCGCTATAACGGCGAAGCGGGTGAGCTTGCTGAGGGCGTGCCACTTGTCGTCTTGATCGACGGCGCTTCTGCTTCTGCTTCTGAAATCGTGGCCGGTGCCATTCAAGATCGCGGGCGAGGCCTCGTGGTCGGCATGCCGACATTTGGTAAAGGCTCCGTACAGTCAGTTATCCCTCTTCGCGGGGGCCGCGACGGCGCGCTGAGAATGACGACGCAGCGCTATTACACGCCATCAGGCCGTTCTATTCAGGGCACAGGCATTGATCCTGATATCGCTGTCGCGTCAGAACCGGACGACGGTAAAGCCGACCGCCGCCGCCGCGAGGCCGACCTTCCGAATGCCATTTTAAATGAAAAGGCCCTTGCGGAAGAAGAAAACAAAGAAGAATTGGTAATTGACTATCCAGCCGAAGATTTCGATGTGGAGCAGGATTATCAGCTTCAAAAAGCGATAGCAATTTTGAAAGGCGGGCAATACGCCTCCACGCTCGCCGCGCTACAGGGTTAGGCCATAACTGAAATGCCATTCTTGCGCTCTTACGGCCTAATACTGTCATCGCTGTTGCTCTTTTCGGCGCCTTTGGCATTTGCCCAAGTAGAGCCTCCGACATCGGAAACATCTACTGAAGACGAAACCGACCCAAGTAATGAAGTTATTTTGGACAAGATGGAGCTGTTCGCCGAGGTGCTGACCCGCGTTCGGGACTATTACGTAGACCCAAAAGACGAAAAAGAACTGATAGAAGCGGCCCTCGACGGGGCGCTTTCATCGCTTGATCCTCATTCCAGCTATGCCCCCCCTGCGGCTTTCACCGAGCAGCGAGAAGCGGCCAAACGCGAGTATGGCGGCCTGGGCATTGAGGTGAGCATGGAAGGCGGACTCGTTAAAATCAATTATGCGATTGAAGAAGGTCCCGCCTATAAAGCCGGCATTCGTACAGGCGATTTCATTTCCTCCGTGGCCGGGGATTCTGTTCTGGGCAAAGAATTGAATGACGCCGTAGAAAACATGCGAGGGCCTGTTGGCGACCCTGTGAAAGTGACAGTTATCACCGGAGACGAAGAACCACGTGAATTGGATATTGTGCGCCAAGTTGTTCGGGGCCGTGCCGTTCGCCACCGCGTCGAGCAAGGACTCGGATATGTTTTCATTGAGACTTTCAACAACGACCAATTAACGGCTGACTTGAAGCACGCCCTAACTATCCTTGAATCAGATCTGGGCGGGGAACTTCCCGGCCTTATCATCGACATGCGCGGGAATCGCGGCGGTCTACTGGATCAATCCGTTTCCGTTTCCGGGCTTTTCCTGGACGGCGGGGAAGTGCTCTCTGCCAGAGGGCGCGATTCTTCCGATACGCAACGATACCATGCAGAAGCAGGTGAACTCTATCCTGATATGCCGATTGTCGTGCTCGTCAATTCCGGGTCTGCTTCTGCCGCGGAGATTGTGGCCGGCGCGCTGCAGGACCGGGGACGGGCCGTTATTGTCGGCCGCCGTTCATTCGGCAAAGGCTCCGTGCAATCCGTTATTCCACTTGTGGAGCATGGTGGAGCGCTGCGCATGACAACGCAGCGTTATTTCACCCCGTCAGGCAATTCCATTCAGGGACGCGGCATCATGCCGGATATGCTAGTGGCGGCTTTTCCCGATAACGGAGAGATCAGAGAGCGGTTTCGTGAAAACAGCCTACCGCATTCGCTGATAAATCCGGATCATTCCGATTTTGAAGAAAATTATGAGGACATCCTCTACCCTTCAGAGGATCTACCGGACACGGTGGACTTCCAGCTCCGCAAAGCCATCGACATTTTAAAAACCTCTCGTTACCAAACACTGCTACAGGCGCAGAATTACCTTCCCAAGGGTGTTGCTGAGGCCGTGGCAGAGGTCAACGCATCTCAATAGAAGCGAACCGAAAACCGAGTGGACGCCGATATAGACCTCGGCGCCAAATCGTCCTAATCCCGTTTCCATGACCTCTCCCGGCGCACATAGTCGTAGACGTAAGAAGCTGAGTCTTCCCAAGCGGCGTTGGCATGTTCTGGGCGCCGCCGCTTTACTTGGCCTTACAACGGCGGCAGCGGCTCTTATATTGACCTCTCCGGCTCCCGAGATTGATAAAAATACAAGTGGTCAGCTTGCGCTGGAGTCTCTGCCGCAGCCCCTCATGGCGACGAATTTGAATAGCGAGAGTGACTCCTTACCGGACCTGTTGGCCGGAGAAATTCCGGAAGGCGAAAACCCGACAAACCGGACGTCACAAACAGCGCGAAATGACGCGCTTGGCAATCCTATCGCAAATAACCCGCCATCAACGTCTCAGGTGACGCCACAGACAGCCCCTTTAACAAAGCCAAAGACAGTGCTGATAGATGGTCAGCCCTTGGACAGCGGAAGCGCGGAGATATTTTCTGAACTGAGTAGGAGCGGCCCGTTTGGCCCATTGCCCAAAAAGGCAGAGAATGGAAACTCCGTTTTCAAGGCTTATCGAAAAAATGCACCGAATTCGACCCGGGGCAAATCTGTTGCGCTTATTATTGGCGGGTTGGGCATTAACCGAGCTTTGACCCAAGAGGCTATAGACACACTTCCCGCCGATGTGACCCTTTCCTTCGCGGCCCACGCCCCCAACCTTCAAAGCTGGATAGATAAAGCACGCTTGAATGATCATGAGGTTTTACTGGAAATCCCCATGCAATCCGGCTCCTTCGATTCAGATGAACCCGGCGCAGAACATATGTTGAGTACCGACGCGCCGGAAAAGAATGCAGAAAACCTCGATTGGCTCTTAAGCCGCGCGCAAGGCTATTTCGGGGTCATAAATTACAATGGCGACTCTTTTCTAACGCGCACAGATGCCGCCGCCCCAACCCTGTCCCGATTTTCAGACTCCGGCTTGGCCTTTATTACGGACGGCGCTTTCTCGGCCCCCTCCCTGCCCGCCTTAACGCAATCTCTTTCCCTGCCCTATAAATCGGGGTTTGGATTGATCGACCCCGAGCCTCAAACAGAACGAATTGAAACCGAGCTTTCCCGACTTGCCGAGGAGAGCCGTGTGGGCGACACACCGATTGGGGTTGGTTTCGCCTATCCCGAAACTTTGGCCTCGGTAAATCGGTGGATTGATGATCTCCCCGATAAATCGCTCCAACTCATCCCGGCCTCTGCGGCCTTAGAATAGACGAATCTCATTTTATTATGACTCGAAACCCAGACGATTACCGCCCCAATGTCGGCGCCGCCATTTTCAACGACAAAGGCCAAATCTGGCTCGGAAAACGGTTTGGCGAGGAAGGCCCTTATGCCTGGCAATGCGCTCAGGGCGGCATTGATGAAGGGGAGGACTTCTATCAAGCGGCGCTGCGGGAATTATGGGAAGAAACTGGCGTACGGGAAAACAATCTCACCCTTCTTGGACAGATTGATGACTGGCTTTATTATGACTTTACCGAGGGAGCCCGCCTGAATCGCCGAAAGCGAGAACATAAAGGGCAAAGACAGAAATGGTTTGCCTTTCGCTATCATGGAGACGAATCCGACATAGATCTCTGCACACATGAAGAGCAAGAATTTTCAGAATGGAAATGGGCTGATCTCTCAACAATTCATGAAAGCGTTATTCCGTTCAAGCGGGAAGTTTATGAACGGCTGATTGCCGAATTTGCGCCCTATGCAAGGCCTCAGCCATAGCGTAAATCCGCTTTATTATGGCGGCCCCCTCCCACGGTAAAAATGCACTGATATTCGTATTGATCACGGTGATGATCAATTCCGTCGGTTTCGGAATTATGATTCCGGTCTTGCCGGACTTGCTCAAAGAACTAACGGATCTGCCGAACAATGAAGCGGCCATACATGGCGGCTGGCTCACCTTTGTTTTCGCCTTGTTTCAATTCATTTGTATGCCAATTGTAGGCGGTCTCTCCGACCGTTTTGGTCGCCGCCCTATCATGTTGCTGTCCCTATTCGGGTTGGCGCTCGATTATTTTATTATGGGTTTGGCCCCGACGATCGCCTTTCTTTATTTCGGGCGCATAATTGCCGGCTCATTCGGAGCGACATTCTCGACGGCAAACGCCTATATCGCGGATATAAGCCCGCCTGAGACGCGCGCGCAGAATTTTGGACTAGTAGGAGCGGCGTTCGGTGTTGGCTTTATGCTCGGCCCTGTGATTGGCGGATTGATCGGCGACGGGTTCGGCCCTCGCGCGCCGTTTATCGCCGCCGGAATAATCGCCCTCATCAATGTTGTTTATGGCTTTATCTTTCTACCAGAAACATTGGCCCCTGAAAAACGTCGGACCTTTAGCTGGAAACGCTCCAACCCTTTTGGCTCTCTGGTCGCCCTCGGCCGGATCAAAGGCGTCAAAGGCCTTATCTTTGTCCTTTTCGTGCTGGCGGTTGGCCATACGGTTTATCCCTCCACCTACTCTTTCTCGACGATTGAAGGTCTTGGCTGGAACGCCGGAGATGTAGGGCTTTCGCTTGGCGCTTTTGGCGTCGCCAGTATTATTGTGCAGGGCGGCATGATACGGGTAATCATTCCCAAAGTGGGTTTGTTCTGGGCGGGCATTATCGGAATTGTTTCGGCCATCACCGCCTACACAATGATGGGGAGCGCCAATGCGGGATGGATTATATATGCCTCCGGTCCGTTTGCGGCTTTTGGCGGCCTCTACGGCCCTGCCCTGACCAATATGATGAGCTCACGCATCAGTGACAGCGAACAGGGCGAGCTACAAGGCGCGATTGGCGCCGCTCAAGGATTGGCCATGATGGTCGGTCCGCTTACCATGACAGGAATCTTTGAATATTTCGCGGCCGCCTCCAACAAAGGTAATGTTGAGCTAGACGGGTTTCCTTCCGGGATCATTCGACTCCTCCAGCACCTGTTTTTACAAACGCCTGTTCCCTATCTTCCCGGCGCGCCTTTCCTCTTGGCGGCGGGCCTCGCCTTTACCGGGCTCATTATCTATTTGCTTGTCACAACCAAGGCTGACCGACAGGCCCGTTACTCCCCCGAAGCTGTCGCTGAAACATCAGATACGCTACACGAGCCCCTCGCCGACAATATTTGAGAGTTAGTCCGCCGATTGTAGAGTAATGACCACAATTTCCGGCGGCGCGCGAAAACGGGCTGAAAGTATAGACGTCCCAATTCCGGCGGTAATGTAAACGGGGACGCCTCCCACATTTTTTACCCCGTAGGCCAGAGGCTTTCCCGCCTCTGTTGACGTCGCGCGCCGTCCGAGAAGCGGCAGATTTATCTGCCCGCCAGGGGTGTGTCCCGCCACGGCCAACGCCGTATCTGTCCTAAGAAAACGAAAGGCACCAGGCGAGTGGGTCAGAACGATTTTTGCGCGGCCATCCCGGCAATCCTGATACCCTTCGGCAGTCGGATAATCTGTATCAAAATCTGCCATGCCGATGAGGCAAAGTCCCGGTAAATTCAGTCCTTCATTGGCGAGAACACTCATCCCGCTATCTTCGAGCCGGTTTTGCACCCACGCTCCATCATACCAATTATCATGATTTCCAAGCACAGAAAAAACGCCGAGCGGCGCCTCAATCTTTCCGAGTGACTGCAAACCCTGCTCAATAGCCTTATTAAACTCTGCTGAGCGATGAGAGCGAGACGCGCTGCCGTCTATATAGTCGCCGGTCAATAGAACGATATCCGGCGCTAAGTGATTTACTGAATTTTTGAGCGAGGCCACCCTCGAGGCAGGTATATGACGGCCGCCAATATGAAGATCAGAAAGCAAAACTATTCGAACGGGCGGACCTTGAAAAGTCTCTGCGCGGAATGAGACTTCGCGTATTACTAACCTCTTAGGCTCTATGAAAAATCCATAAAGGAGACACGCCAGAGCGGCGATGCAAAGGAATAGCAAGATATAAAAAAACCGGACTTTCATAAGTCCGGTTTCTTAGAATAATATGTGCGGATTAAGACCCTAAAGTGTCGCCGCGACGGCATTTAGTCCGTCAAGATTTTGCTGCACCGCCAAGGCTGCTTCGCCTTCAAGTCCTACAAGGGAGTCTTTTGCAGAGGCGATGTCTTCCTGGATACGCTCAGAGGTCAGCTCTGACATAGGCGCAGCGCGCTCTGCCAAAACCGTGAGGCCTGCCGGAGTCACATCGGCAAACCCGCCTTGAACGAAAAACTGCTTTTCAGCGCCGTTCTCATAAACGGTGATAGCGCCCGTGCGGATCGCCGCCATAAGCGGCGCGTGATCCGGCAGAACACCGAAATTGCCTTCGGTGCCCGGGATATCGACCTGATCGACTTCGCCCGCATAAAGTTCACGTTCAGGCGAAACGAGAGAGAAATGTAGCTTATCAGCCATTCTTTATCCTAACCGCAGTCAATACAGCCTAAGCCGCGTCTTTCGCCGCCATTTTACCGGCTTTTTCGATCACGTCATCAATACCGCCGACCATGTAGAAGGCTTGTTCTGGCAGGTGGTCATATTCGCCTTCGACCAGACCTTTAAAGGAGCGAACTGTGTCCGCAAGATCTGTCAGGATGCCTGGAGAGCCCGTGAAGATTTCCGCAACGTGGAAAGGCTGAGACAAGAATTTCTCGACTTTACGCGCACGGGACACGACCAGCTTATCCTCTTCGGACAATTCGTCCATACCGAGAATGGCGATGATGTCTTGCAAAGACTTGTAACGCTGTAGAATTTCCTGAACCTGACGGGCCACTTCGTAATGCTCTTGGCCAACTGTACGGGGCTCAAGAATACGTGAAGTTGAGTCAAGCGGGTCAACCGCAGGGTAAATACCTTTTTCAGAAATCGCGCGATTTAGAACTGTCGTCGCATCCAAGTGAGCGAAAGATGTCGCTGGAGCCGGGTCGGTCAAGTCATCGGCCGGAACATAAATCGCCTGAACGGACGTGATAGACCCTTTGTTCGTAGATGTAATACGTTCCTGCATCTGGCCCATTTCAGTGGCCAATGTTGGCTGATAGCCCACAGCGGAAGGAATACGGCCCAGGAGAGCAGACACTTCAGAACCAGCTTGGGTAAAGCGGAAAATGTTGTCGACGAAGAACAGAACGTCTTTGCCTTCTTCATCACGGAAGTATTCAGCTTGTGACAGGCCTGTCAAAGCAACGCGAGCACGCGCTCCGGGAGGCTCATTCATCTGGCCGTATACGAGCGTACAACGGCTATCACCGCCGCCGCCTTCGACGTTCACGTTGGATTCGATCATCTCGTGGTAAAGGTCATTCCCTTCCCGAGTCCGCTCACCAACACCCGCAAATACGGAGTAACCACCGTAAGCCTTGGCGATGTTGTTGATGAGTTCCATGATCAGAACGGTTTTACCAACACCCGCACCGCCGAAGAGGCCGATTTTACCGCCTTTGGCGTATGGGCAAAGCAAGTCGATAACTTTAATGCCCGTTGCGAGAACTTCGGATTCTGTAGACTGGTCAACAAAGGCTGGAGCATCTTTGTGGATAGAGGCTTTCTCTTTCGTTTTGATCGGACCCGCTTCATCAACAGGTTCGCCAATCACGTTCATGATACGACCTAAAGTTCCCGGACCTACAGGCACGGTAATCGGAGCTCCTGTATCTGTCACGGCTTGACCGCGAACGAGACCTTCGGTCGCGTCCATCGCAATTGTGCGGACTGTGTTCTGACCCAAATGCTGAGCCACCTCGAGAACCAGGCGGTTCCCTTGGTTGTCAGTTTCCAGCGCGTTTAAGATTGAGGGCAAATCGCCTTCAAATTCCACGTCAACGACAGCGCCGATGACTTGGCTGATTTTACCGGCTGACATCGCTTTGCTAACGACTTTTTTCGTCGCCGCGCGCTTGGTTGTCGGCTTTTTAGCGGTTGTGTTCTTAGTAGCCGTTTTTTTGGCGGCTGTTTTTGTTGCTGCTTTCGCCATGAGTGTGTTCCTCTAGCTTTCTTTAAAGCGCTTCCGCGCCTGAAATAATCTCGATCAGTTCAGATGTAATCTGGGCCTGACGTGTTCTGTTGAAGGTCAATGTCAGCTTATCGATCATCTCGCCGGCATTGCGCGTGGCATTATCCATCGCGGTCATTTTAGAGCCCATCTCGCCCGCTTGGTTTTCCAAAAGCGCAGTAAAGATTTGGGTGTTGATATTGCGCGGCAAGAGAACCCGAAGGATTCCGGCCTCATCCGGCTCGTAAGTATAAATCGCGCCTTTGAGGTCAGGTCCGGTACTCTCTGCGCCTTCATCGATAGAGGCAATGGCCGGGATGAGCGTGTTTGAAACCGCATCCTGGGTCATTACATTGATGAATTTAGAATAGACGAGCTTACAAACGTCAAATTCGCCTTCGCGGAACATTTCGGTAATTGTCTCGCCAATATTCTGAGCGATACCGGCGTGAAGTTTCCGCTCTTCTTTCAAAGAGATAAATTTGACGATGTTATCATGATAGAGGCGGTTGAGCTGATCATAACCCTTTTTGCCGATTAGGAAGAGCTTGACCGTTTTCCCCTGGCCTTCAAGCGCGACGATTTCTTCGCGGGCCTTCCGGACAATATTGGTATTGAAACCACCGCAAAGACCGCGATCGGCCGTTGCAACAACAAGCAACACCGTATCTTCTTTGCCGTTGCCGACGAGAAGTTCCGGCGCGTCCCCGACTCCGACCATGGAGCTGGCCAAATTCGTGATAACGCTATTGATGCGCTCCGCATAGGGACGCGCATTCTCCGCCGCTTCCTGCGCTTTACGCAGTTTCGCCGCCGCAACCATCTGCATGGCTTTGGTAATCTTCTGCGTGTTTTTCACAGAAGAAATACGGTTTTTTAGATCCTTGAGGCTGGCCATGAGGCGTCCTTAGGCTACGAAGTTGTTCGTGAAGGTTTCCAACACGGATTTCATTTTGTCTTCAATATCGTCCGTCAGTTTCTTTTCGGACGCAATGCTGGACAAGAGTGAATTATGCTCACCTTTCAGGTGTGACAGCAATTCACGCTCATACTTTTGTACAGAGTTAACTGGAACCTTGTCCAAATAACCCCGTGTACCCGCATAAAGAACGACAACTTGCTCTTCCACTTTCAGCGGAGAGAACTGCGGCTGCTTCAGAAGCTCTGTCAAACGCTCACCGCGGGCCAATAGAGCCTGAGTGGAGGCGTCCAAATCGGAACCGAACTGAGCAAAGGCGGCCATTTCGCGGTACTGAGCGAGTTCACCTTTAATCGGGCCAGCAACCTGTTTCATCGCCTTAATTTGAGCGGAAGAGCCCACACGAGACACAGACAGACCGACGTTAAGCGCTGGACGGATGCCTTGGAAGAACAAGTCGGTTTCCAAGAAAATCTGACCATCTGTAATCGAAATCACGTTTGTCGGAATAAAGGCCGACACGTCATTACCTTGCGTTTCGATGATCGGCAGAGCGGTCAAAGACCCGGAGCCGTTATCTTCGTTCAGCTTCGCTGCACGCTCGAGAAGACGGGAGTGAAGATAAAAAACGTCACCTGGGTAAGCTTCGCGTCCTGGTGGACGGCGAAGAAGAAGGGACATCTGGCGATAAGCCACAGCTTGCTTGGACAAATCATCATAAATGATCAGGCCGTGCATGCCGTTGTCGCGGAAATATTCGCCCATCGCACAACCAGCAAAGGGTGCGAGGAACTGAAGCGGAGCAGGCTCGGAAGCGGTCGCGGCAACAATAATTGAATATTGCATCGCGCCGTTTTCTTCGAGCGTTTTGACAAGTTGCGCCACAGTCGAGCGCTTCTGCCCGATCACGACATAGATACAGTAAAGCTTGTCGGCATCGCGGTCTTCATCGAAGGCGGATTTCTGATTTAGAATCGCATCCACAGCCACAGCTGTTTTACCGGTCTGGCGGTCCCCGATGATAAGTTCGCGCTGGCCGCGGCCAACAGGGATAAGCGCGTCAATCGCCTTGATACCTGTTTGAACAGGCTCATGCACGCCTTTACGCGGCATAATCCCTGGCGCTTTAACATCCACACGGCGGCGTTCGCTTGATTCGATTGGACCTTTGCCGTCAATCGGCTCACCGAGCGGGTTTACGACCCGGCCCAAAAGACCCATTCCGACAGGCACGTCCACGATTTCGCCGAGGCGTTTAACCGTGTCGCCCTCTTTAATGCCGCGGTCATCGCCAAAGATAACGGTACCGACATTGTCAGATTCGAGATTGAGCGCCATGCCCTTAATGCCGCCTGGGAATTCGACCATCTCGCCGGCGCGGACATTGTCCAGGCCATAGATACGGGCGATACCATCACCGACTGAGAGAACCTGACCGACATCAGAGACCTTGGCTTCTTTACCAAAATCTTTGATCTGCTTTTTCAGGATGCTGGAAATTTCCGCAGCACGAATATCCATTGTATAACCTCTATGCTTCTTTGAGGGTTAAGCGTAAGTCCTCAAGTTTAGTCTTGAGGGAGCTATCATATAGACGCGAACCAACGCGTACGACGAAACCGCCCAAAAGGTCAGCATCCACAGATGTTTCGACCTCTACCGGGCGTCCCAGCGATTTTTTCAAATTTGATTTCAATGACGTGACCTGCGCGGCTGTCAATTTTTTCGCGCTGGTGACTTTCGCCACTTGTGACCCTTTGCGGCGGGCAACCATCTCTTCAAAAGCAGAAAGAATTTGCGGCAAATCCGCCGCGCGGTGATTCTGCGCAACCAATCCGACAAACTGAACCGTCAAAGGCTTCAGCTTGGCTTTTTTCGCCACGCCGGTCAGGGCGGCAACTTTGTCCTCGGTTGCGAAGACAGGGGAATTGATGAGCGCGGACAAATCAGCGCTATCTGCGAACATCGCCTTAAGCGACTTCACGTCTTTTTCTATAGATGACAAGGACTTAGCGTCCTCAGCAAGTTCAAGCAGGGCTTGGGCGTAGCGTAAGGGGGCCTCGCCGGTAATGACTTCTGTCTCTGACACGTATCAGGTCCGCTCTTCGGAATTGGGCCGTAAGGACAGCCCCTTTAACATAAATATAGCGGCACAGACACTCCCGGGATTTAGACACCCAACAGGCCGTTCCGCCAATCTCGCGCGGGGCTTAGCATGGCCAATTCAATGTGCCAAGTGCGGAATTTCACTCCGCGGCAGTGGTTTCAGCATAAGCGCCCTATCCATAAAAAAACAGGCCCCGAAGGGCCTGCTCAAAATTCTAATCTGTTACAAAACTTACAGTTTTACGTTCAGACCGAAGAAGACAAACCGGCCTGTGTCATAAGTAACAGGGTATGTGTTACCGTTTCCGAGTGGCGGACCAGAGGAAACAGAGACAGGAGGCTGCTCTTCAAAGATGTTGTTCACACCTGCGCGGAACGTCACGCCTTCGACAACTTCGTAATTACCTGAAAGGTCGAAGTAGTCTTGTGTACCAAGGCGCTGATCAATCGGCGCTGGGTTAGCAGCAATGTTGTCAACACCAGACAGGTGACGCCAAGTGACTGTTGCTTCCAGACCGAACGGAGCGGCCCAAGTTGTCAACAAACGGTGACGGTAAGTTGGGTTCACTGGCTGAACACAATCGTTTCCGTACATACCTGCACACTCAATAGCGTCTCCACCCGGGAATGGTGTGAAGTCGAACTTGTCGAGGTAAGTCGCAGCATACTGGATACGAAGGTCACCAGAATTGTTCATGCCGAAGTCAGCAAGATCAAGGTTGTAGCCAGCCTGGAAGTCAAGACCGGATGTCTCCAATGACGCGATGTTGATGTTTGTCGCCAAGAAACCAACACCAGCTTGGCCTGAGTTCAATGAACCGCGGCTGTCACGAGTGATGAGGTCACAGAACGCTGCATCGCCAGTTGCAAGACACTGATCAAGAGTTGTCTGAGCACCAATACCCGCGCTGATGAAGTCATCAACCGTGATATCGAAGTAGTCAACAGACGCTGTCAATCCAGGGATTGCGCTTGGAGTAATAACAGCACCGATCGTGTAAGTATCTGAACTTTCAGGGTTCAGGTTCGGGTTACCACCTGTGATAGACTGGGTTTGGCCAGAGAACACGTCAACAATGTTACCGTACTGAGCCGCTGTAACGCCTGTGTTTGCACAAGCTGCAGCAGAAGCAGTTGGGTTAGCTGTTGCACATGGGTCGTATGCACCGTTTGCAAGCTGGTTCAGGTTAGGCAAGTTTGTGTCTTGACCTGTGTAAAGCTCGATAACGTTCGGTGCACGGACTGAACGCTGATACTGACCACGGAATTTCACATCATCAACAGGCGCCCATGAAAGCTGTAGGCCGTAAGCGTCTGTGCTGAAGCTGTTTTGCAGACCATTACCGCTCGTGTCGTAATCGGAGTAACGGTACTGACCGTTAAAGACCAACTCTTTCGCGAATGGCATGTCTGTGACGAGTGGAACCTGTACCTCGGTGTAAAGTTCGAAGACTTCGACTTCACCTTTAACAGGAAGCGTCGCGCCGCCTACGCCTGTGAAACCACCACCAGGAACCTGGCTGATTTCGTCAGGAACGGATTCAAGCTTGTCTTCACGATACTCAATACCGCCCAAGAAACCGACGCCGCTGTCAGACCATGGGGATTTGATACCATATTCGCCAAGGTTTGCCTGAGCGTTTGCGCCGTAAACGAGCTGCTCAGTTTCACCATTCACGATACCAACACCTTGAATGTAGTCAGTCTGGTCAGTTGTGACCATGCTTTCGCCATTCGGGCCGCGTTGGAAAATGTTGTAAGGAATACAACCTGAATTTCCGCTTGCGCAGACCGCGTTACCTGTGCCGTCATCAACAGCAAACAATGCGTCCTGAAGGTTGGCAATTACGAAGTCGTTTGTTGAGATAGACTGATCGGTTGTACGAGAATACTGACCGAATAGTTCATAATCCCAAACATCCGCAACAGTGCCGCGCAGGCCACCGACCATACGGTAGGCTGAGTTTTCAAGACGAGAGTTACGAGGACCGCCTTCAACGTTACGGTGAGACAGGGAGACGTTCTCTTTGATGGCACCAGAGGCGATATCAGCAGCTGAACAGCCATAGACCGCAGAAGCAATAGAACCACCGCCAGCAACAACGTCGTCTTGGATCAGAGGGTTATCACAGTTGATGTCATAGGCACCAAATGACGCAGAAGGCGCGATTTGGGCATCAGAGAAGTTGTTTGTGAAAGACGCACTTGCGAAAACCTCGTGACCTTCGGCGATTTCATAGTGACCTTTACCGTACATTTGGAAACGTTCGGCAGGGCGTTGGAAGTAGTTGAACGGACCAAAGTTAAATGTTTGAGCCGGGCCGCCTGCGTAAGGAACAAGTGTACCATCTTCTTCTTGGAAGAAAGATCCACCGTCACCACCGAAGAAGCGGAAGTTACCAGAACCGACACAACCAAAGCCGTTTGTATCACCTGCACCCAAAGCACAGCCAGAGAATGAACGGTTGTCTTGTGTGATTTCTTCGCGGTTTTGGTAAGATGCAAAGATTGTTGCATTACCTTTACCGTCGGCAGTGTTTGCGCCCAACGCAACAGAAGCGTTGAATTCTTCGCCGTCTACACTTCCGTCTGGAACAGGCTGGTTAGCTGAACGAAGCACGTCATCAAATCTGTCGATGCCGTTGCCGTTTTGAGCGAAACCGTACTGAACGTCTAGCTCTGCACCTTCGAAGTCATCTTTGAGGATAAAGTTTGCAACACCGCCGATAGCATCAGAACCATAAACAGCAGATGCGCCGCCGGTCAGGATTTCAACGCGATCAATCAAAGCTGTTGGAACAAGGTCCAAGTTAGCTGGAGAAAATGTTGATGAACCATAAGGAAGACGACGTCCGTCGATCAAAGTCAAAGTACGTGTCGCGCCCAAACCACGAAGGTTCAAAGTCGCTGTACCAGACGCGCCGTTAGAAACTTCACCGGCTTGGCCAGCAAAGACTTGCGGAAGGTTGTTCGTCAGATCTTCGATGTTGACAGTACCGCGAGCCGCGATTTCTGCATCATCTACGCGCAGAACTGGGTTAGCAGATGTCAGGTTTGGGTTAACGTTCAAACGCGAACCCGTAACGATGATTTCGTCTTCGGATGCGTCTTGAGCGAAAGCAGGCGCAGTACTTGCCAGCATAGCGCTGGAGAGCAGTGTCCCTATCAACAGATTTCTTTTTGATGATTTCACAGTAAAATCCCTTTATAGATTGTGTTATCAATTAAGCCCTCCCGCGACACGGGAAGATTGCGAGCATGGCTATTCGTCATTGACCGTCAACGCAATATCTTTGTGACACTTTTGTAAGAACGACGGGCTTTTTATCTAAACCTGTTGCATAAAAAGCACGAATATGGACAAATCCCTTAACAAACGCAATAATTTTCTATTATTACAAATAATTAGAAAATTAATTCTAATAAATAGAGAATTATAAAATATTATTCTGCACTGGAATTGTGCGTTAATTAATTTTCGCGACATTCATTTAGAGATTATTTAATTGTGTTAACCCCTTCGTCACATTGCACAGCTTGGCAAATCACATGAAACTTTGGGGATCGATATCTACTTGGATCTTGTATTTTGCCGGCGGGCGTATCTTTGCTCGCCAGACTGCCATATAACGCGGCAGGTTCACGCCGGGCTCCGCCTGAATGAAAAGACGGCGACGATAAAGCCCTCTCAACCTCCCAATAGGCGGCTCGGAAGGGCCGAGAATCTCGATTCCTTCCGCCCGAGGGGCAAGGCTTACCATTTTTTTGGATAAACTTTCCGTTTTCTTTAAATCCGGACCGGAGATGATAACGGCCGCAAGCTTCCCGAAGGGCGGCAGGCCGAGCATTTCGCGCATGGCCAGTTCGACCCCGATAAACAGCTCTCTGTCACCAGCGGCAAGCGCGAGGAGAGCTTCATGTTCCGGTTGGTGCGTCTGGATAAGCGCCCGCCCCGGCTTTTCTGCGCGCCCCGCCCGCCCGGCGACTTGCACAAGAGTTTGATAGGTCCGCTCCCCGGCTCGCGGGTCACCGCCCGCCAACCCAAGGTCGCCATCTACCACACCGACAAATGTCAAATGCGGGAAATTATGACCTTTGACCACCATTTGGGTTCCAACGAGAATATCAATCTCGCCCGTCGCCATTCTATCCATGCGCTCTCTGATCGCATTTGGATTACCGGCCGTATCGGAGCTGAAAATCTCAATCCTGGCCTCTGGGAAATGCCGCGCCGCTTCCTCAGCGACACGTTCAACCCCGGGTCCGACGGCCGTCAGACTGTCTTCGGCTTTGCAATTTGGGCAAAGCGTGGGCATGCGCATGGAAAACCCCGTCAAATGGCACATGGCGCGGCCTGTCGCCCGATGCTCAACCAGCCAGCTATCCGTATCCGGGCTTTTCAGCTTTTCCCCGCAGGAGCGGCAAATAATGAGCGGCGCATAGCCCCGACGGTTAAGGTAAAGCATAGACTGATCGCCCTGCTCCAACCCGGCTCTGACGGCCTCAATCAGGGGCGTCGAGAGAAAATCGCCTTTTTCGGGTTGATTCTCTTTCAAATCGACAAGGCCAATATCCGGCAAGACCGCCGCGCCCGGCCGCTCAGGCAAAACGATATGGGCAAATTTTCCGCTCCGCGCATTATGCAGGCTTTCCAGAGACGGGGTGGCAGACGCCAGAATAACGGCATGACCCGAAAGCTTGGCGCGCACGATTGACATATCCCGGGCATTATAGATGACGCCCTCTTCCTGCTTATAGGACGTGTCATGTTCCTCATCGACCACAATCAGCTTCAAATCCGAAAATGGCAGGTAGAGCGCAGACCTCGCGCCAACGACTAATTTTGCGCGTCCTTGCGCCACTTCGCGCCAGACCCGGCGGCGCGGCGCGTCCCCGGCCGCCGAGTGCCATTCGGCCGGTTTTACCCCAAACCGTTTCTCAAACCGGGTCATACCCGCCTGCGTCAGCGCAATTTCCGGAACGAGGATAAGCACCTGCCCGCCTTGGCGCAGGGCTTCCGCTACGGCCTCAAAATAGACTTCCGTTTTACCTGACCCGGTCACGCCGTCGAGCAAGCTGACCGAAAAGTCCTGGATCTGCATTTGCGCGACCAGCTCTTTAGCGGCGTCCTCCTGTCCTTCGGTTAGCTCCATGCCGGGGTGATCCGGATCGGGCTCGTCAAAAGGCGCATCGACGGGCAGAGCCATTTCCTGCATCGCGCCGACTTTGACCAAGCCCTTCACAACGCCCGCACTCACCCCGGCGCGGGACGCTATTTCGCTTGCGCGGGCTGGGAACGGACCGCCCTCACGCAGCACGGCGCGGCGCGAAGGCGTCAATTGAGACGGCGCGGCGCCTGTCGGCATGTAATGTGAAACCACCGGGCTGGGATCGAGAGCTTTATAAGATCGCAGAACCATGCGGAAAACCTGCCCCGGTGAGGCGACATTATACTTTGCCGTCCATTCAATGAATTTTATCATTTCTGGCGAGAGAGGCCGCGTCAGCTTGCGTTCCGCGATTTCTTTCAGCTCCCGACCTTCTTCTGCCGGGCCCAGACTCGTCACCACCCCAAGCTTCATCTGCTTGCCAATCGGCGCGTAAACAAAGTCGCCCACGCTCAGGTCCATATCCTCGGGCACCGCGTAATCAAACGCGCCGGGCACATTCACTGGAAAAAGTATTTGAGCGTTTTGCATCTGAATGATTCGTGGTAACAGGCCGCGAACTTAACCACAGCCCCACGGGACATAAAGCCATGAAATTTTTTGTTGATAGTGCCGATCTGGACGCCATCTCTGCCCTGAACGACATCGGACTTGTTGACGGCGTCACAACAAACCCGTCCATCATCGCCAAATCCGGCCGCGACTTCAAAGAAGTCATTGCTGAAATTTGCAAAATTACCGAAGGCCATGTCAGCGCCGAAGTCGTCGCGACAGAAGCCGACGATATGATCAAAGAAGGCCGTCACCTTCGCAAAATTGCTGATAATGTCTGCGTAAAACTGCCACTTACGATGGACGGTTTGAAAGCCTGTAATACCTTATCAAAAGAAGGCACCCCGACCAATGTCACTCTTTGCTTCTCGCCTAATCAGGCTTTGCTTGCGGCTAAGTGCGGCGCAACTTACATTTCGCCATTTATCGGGCGTCTGGACGATATTACACTTGATGGCCTCGAGCTTATTGAAGATATCCGCACGATTTATGATAATTATGGCTATGAGACAGAAATTCTCGCCGCGTCCATCCGCAATGTAAACCACGTCAAGGAATGCGCGCTTGTTGGCGCTGACGTCATGACTGCTCCGCCGTCCGTTATTGAAAGCCTGTCCAAACACGTCCTGACTGACAAGGGCTTGGAAGCCTTTCTCAAGGATTGGGAAAAAACGGGTCAGAGCATCCTTTAAGTCACTTATAAATGTAAAAAGCCCGGCAAATTGCCGGGCTTTTTATTTGTCTTGAACTTCGGGCTATTTCCCCGGCCGATAGGTTCGAACGGCCCGCGCCTCAACGTCTTCGCGGTAATAGGGCACGTCCTTAAATTCAACATTGATATAAGGCGCTATCTGATCGTCGAAATGCGGCGAGTTTGGATCATTGCTTTGGCCGCCCGCAAGCAGGCTCTTGGCCTTCACTTTATCGCCAAATTCAACGACTGCCACAAAGCTGTTACCGCGATATCCGTAAATCTTCTTCGTATTTTCGCCCTGGCTGGCACCGAATGCCGCAAGCGCTCCCCAGCGGCCCGAGGCCATAGGCACAGGATAGCTCTTTTGCGCGTCATCAAATTCCAGATCAATATGGCCGGAGAGACGTTGGAAGCGGTTAATCTCGCCCCACGGCGTTTTCCAGGTGCCATAGTCAGCCGTCATTTTCGCTATCGCCTTGCCCAATAGGGCCATTTGCTCCTGCGGCGTTCCGCTTTCAAAGAAATGCATATAGGTCTCCATCCGGCTCGCCCCTTTCGGCCTGGCGGCGGATTGCAACATCTCCATGCCGTAAAAATGAGCCAGAGACATGGCAACGGACTCGGCTGAAACGGTGTGATCCCACCCATCCAGAACCGCAATCGCTTCGGCGTAACTCGGATTCTTATTGGTCAACTCATATGAGTCGACAAGGCTCGGAATGATAATTTCAAAAGCTGGGAGCGCGGGGTCATATGCCAGATCAATTAAGCTATCCAAAGTCAGATCGTTCGCCTCATCCAAAAGGCGGATGGCATGGACCGCTCTGAAATTTTCCTTATCCGGGGCCATATAGGCGGGGTAATTCTCGCGTTTCGGGCTGTTATCCCCGGCCGCCGTAAAGGGCGTCGAATTGGCATTCTGGATCCAGCCATTGGGCGGATTGAGCAATGTAATCGCCTCATCCACGGGGTGCGTTCCGTCCCAATCCGTGCGCGTGTCCCATCCATTGACCGTGCCGGAATAATCGATCATCGGGTCACGCTTGGGAATGAAATTACCGTGATAATAGGCGATATTGCCCTGCGCATCGGCATAGACCGTATTATTGGAAGAGTTCGTACGAATATCCATCATCTCGTTAAATTCGGCATGACCGCTCGTTTTCGTGCGAAGGAAAGATTGTTTTAGCGCATTGACCGGGTCCCAATTGATTTTAGTGACCACCCATTTATCGCCTTCCATATGTGTCACCGGCCCGTGATGGGTGTGATACATCGGGAACGTCCGCGATTTCATTCTGTTGCCGTCTTTGTAATCCAGTGTGACCTCAGATACCTGAACCGGACGCATTTCATCACCGAAGCGGTAAACCATTTTGCCGTCCTGCTCCGAAATATCTTCGCGGAATTTATCGATGAAATCGACATAGGTGGAAGTGTGCATCCAGCCATTCTTTTCGGAGAAGCCCTGATAGACAAAGAATTGCCCCCAGGTCACCGCGCCGTAAGCGTTGAGCCCCTCTTCGCTTACGACATGGACCTCGCCGCGAAAATAAAAACTCGTATGCGGATTGATGAGCAGCATCGGATTGCCGGAACGCGTCAGATCGCCAGAGACGGCGATACCGTTTGATCCGGCGGGCTCAGGATCAACAAAAGGCGCGTTGGAGGTCAAAAGAAGAGAATCCCCCGGCTCTTTATCCCGATAAAAGGCTTTGATTCCGTCCAGCGGGATTTGCTCGATGTCGCCGCCAATGGACCCTTCAGAGAAGAACATCGGCATCCAAGGCTCGAACCGGGTCAGCAGCTCCGGCTCCACCTCTGGATGGGTGGCGAGGTAATAATTCAGCCCGTCCGCAAAAGCATCGCAAAGCGCCTTCACATCGGCGGGCGCATTTTCATAGGCCGCCTTGGCTTCGTCCATGGTCATATAGAGCCGCGCGCGTAGATCGCTATAAATGGCCTCTTCGCCTTCTATTTCGGCTAAACGGCCCATCGCCCAGACATAATTGCGTTCGATACGGGGGAAATCATCCTCGGCCTGAGCGTAGAGAAGTCCGAAGACTGCATCCGCGTCCGTTTTGCCGTAAATATGCGGCACGCCGTAATCATCGCGGATAATCTCGACATTTTGGGCTTGAGCGTCTAGCCGCGCCATTTCAGTGGGATCAGCGGTCCGCGTCTCCAGAGTGGCGCAGCTCGCCAATAAAAATACAGAAACAACAGCCCAGACTCGAAACATAAACCCACCTTTCTGACGCCACGCTATGAGGCAATGACAAAAAGGACAAGTGGGATTCGGCCTGAAGCTTTCCGCTTCGTTATTTTTATTCTTCGGCAAGCGCAAAACGCCTGCCCAAGATTTTTTAAAACCAATATTATTTGGCTTTAATCGCCGCCTGAGCCGCTGCGAGGCGAGCAATCGGCACGCGATAAGGTGAGCAGGATACGTAATCGAGGCCGGCGCGGTGGCAAAACTCCACAGAGGCCGGGTCGCCGCCATGTTCGCCGCAAATGCCGAGCTTGATATTTTCCCGTGTCGAACGTCCCCGCTCAACGGCGATATGGATAAGGTCGCCGACCCCGTCCTGATCGAGCGTCACGAACGGGTCTTTTTCCATAATGCCCTGATTGACATAATCCGGCAGGAACCGCCCGGCATCATCGCGGGACAGGCCGAAGGTTGTTTGCGTCAGATCGTTTGTGCCAAACGAGAAAAACTCGGCATATTCCGCAATATCGGCGGCCCGAAGGGCGGCACGAGGCAGCTCAATCATCGTCCCGATCGTGTAGGCCAAAGCGCCCACTTCCTGCGCGATCGCGTCAATTTTTCCTTTGAGAATTTCAAGTTCCTTGGCCGAGCTGACCAATGGAATCATGATTTCCGCCACTGGGGTGACGCCAGCCTCTTCGGAGACAAGCTTCTGCGCCTCGAAAATCGCCCTCGCCTGCATCTCGTAAATTTCCGGATAGGAAATACCGAGGCGGCAGCCGCGATGACCGAGCATCGGATTGCTTTCCTGCAAATCATTGGCGCGGTGCATCAGCTCGCCAGCGGGCACGCCGAGACTCTCCGCAACGCTTTCAATATCGGCTTCGGAATGCGGCAGGAATTCGTGCAAAGGCGGATCGAGCAAACGAATGGTGCAAGGCCGGTCTTCCATAATCCGGAAAATCGCGGCGAAATCATCGCGCTGAACCGGAAGGATTTTTGCCAGAGCCGCTTCTCGGTCTTCCTTATCTTCCGCCAAGATCATTTCGCGGAAATAGCCAAGACGGTCAGCTTCGAAGAACATGTGTTCCGTGCGGCAAAGGCCAATGCCTTCGGCGCCGAAGTCTTTCGCGGTTTGAACGTCAAGCGGCGTTTCCGCGTTGGTGCGGATGCCAAGTTTCCGAGCCTCATCCGCCCATTTCATGACCTTGGCAAAATCACCGGACAGTTCCGGCTGCTGCATCTCGACCGCGCCGAGGAAAACTTGCCCAGTGGCCCCGTCCACCGTGACCGTTTCACCTTTTTTGACGGTGCGGCCCATAACGGAAAAGCTCTCGGCTCTATAGTCGATGCGGATTTCTCCGGCCCCCGACACACATGGCCGGCCCATGCCGCGGGCGACCACGGCCGCGTGAGAGGTCATCCCGCCGCGGGCTGTGACAATCGCTTCAGCGGCGTGCATGCCATGAATGTCTTCGGGTGAAGTTTCAATACGTACGAGGATGACTTTGTGTCCGGCTTTCTTGAGCGCTTCAGCTTCATCCGAGGAGAAAACGACTTCGCCAATCGCCGCGCCCGGAGACGCCGGAAGGCCCATGGCGATCATGTCTTTTTCGGCATCGGGATTGAGGGTCGGGTGCAAGAGCTGATCCAGACTGGCTGGCTCAAGGCGCAGCAGAGCTTCGTCGGTCGAAATCTGCCCGGCCTCCGCCATATCGACGGCAATTTTCAGCGCGGCTTTGGCGGTGCGTTTGCCCGTCCGGGTCTGAAGCATCCAAAGCGTGCCTTCTTCGACGGTAAATTCGATATCCTGCATATCGCGGTAATGCGCTTCAAGGGTCTCGAACGTTTCGGCGAGCTGCGCATAAGCCTCCGGAAGGGCCTCTTCCATACTTGGCAGCTCTTCTTCCATTTTTTCGCGCGACGCTTTGGTCAGGGTCTGCGGGGTCCGAATACCGGCCACCACATCTTCGCCCTGTGCGTTCAAGAGGAACTCACCGTAATACCGGTTTTCGCCCGTGGACGGGTCGCGGGTAAAGGCCACGCCGGTTGCAGACGTATCGCCCATATTGCCAAAGACCATGGCCTGGACATTCACGGCTGTGCCCCAGGCGGCCGGGATATCATTGAGGCGGCGATAGACGATTGCCCGCTCATTCATCCAGGACCCGAAGACCGCATCCACGGCGCCGTTGAGCTGTTCCATTGGGTCCTGCGGAAAGTCCTGCCCCAGCTCGCGTTTCGTGGCGGCTTTGAATTCCTTGATGACAGAATCCCAATCCATGGCCGTCATCTCTGTATCGAGCAGATAGCCTTGGGTGTCTTTGTGGTTTTCGATGATGTCTTCGTAGATATGGTGATGCACGCCGAGTACCACATCAGAATACATAGTGATAAAACGGCGGTAGCTATCCAACGCAAATCGTCTGTCACCGGACAGTTCGGCCAGACCTTCGACGGTTTCGTCATTCAGGCCGAGGTTCAGCACGGTGTCCATCATGCCGGGCATAGAGGCGCGTGCGCCGGAACGGACAGAGACGAGAAGCGGGTTTGACGCCTCCCCAAATTTTTTGCCCGTCAGCTTTTCAATTTCTTTCAGGCCGTCGGCGATCTGGTCATTCATATCATCAGGATATTTTTCGCCGTGATCGTAATAATAAGTGCAGACATCGGTTGAGAGCGTAAATCCGGGCGGGACAGGCAGTCCGAGCGACGCCATTTCGGCGAGGTTGGCGCCCTTGCCGCCCAAAAGGTTTTTCATGGAAGTATCGCCTTCGGCAGAACCCCCGCCGAAATTGTAAACCCATTTTGTCATTTGATTGACCTCTAATATTTTTTTGCCTGTCATTCCGAGCGGAGCGGAGATGCGGAAGGTCGAGAGGAACAGAGCCCTTTACAAATCAGCTCACAAACTCTCGGCCTTCCAGGTTCCCTGCGGGCCCCGGAATGACAGGATAAATGCTACCCATTAATCGCTTCAAAATCAGCAATCTGGCGCGCCGTATCACGAATTAAACCCAAAAGTCGAAGATTGTTTTCTTTGACAGCGCTGTCAGTTGAAATAACCTGCACTTCGGTAAAGAAGGCGTCAATTGGGGCGCGTAATTCGGCCAGAGACAGCATCGCTTTTTCAAAATTTTCATCTTCCAGAGCTGATGAGATTTGGGGTGACGCCGTCTGAAGCGCGTCGAAAAGAGCCGCGCCATGAGGATCGTCAGGTCGATTCGGCGCGCCTGTTGACAGGTCGCCCTTCTTTGCTTCGGACTTCAAAATATTCGCCGCCCGTTTATAACCGGCTAAGAGGTCTTCGCCCTCTTTCGCGTCGAGGAAGGATTGAAGTGCTTCTACGCGGTTGACGATGGCAATTAAGTCAATCTCTGAAGGAGCAAAGCCTACATGTTCACCTGTCTCCGGATCAAAAAGGTGGCGATGCTCATCCGCAACCAGGTTTAGCACAGATCTTATCAAATCTATTGAGTACTCATCTCGAAGTAGGACCTGAATCCTATCCAGCGCGAATGAGAACAATGTTCCTTCTTGCTCGCCTAGAGCTTCCGCAAGTGAAGCTTTTTTCCAAGTCACAAAACTTTTTTGAAGGTGAGGAGAATATTGTTTGGCTGCCAATAAGAATAACTCGGTCAAATTTAGTCTAAGCCCATTGAAGCGAATTATGTTGGCTTGACCAAGCATCGCCCGCCGCAAAGCGAACGGGTCTTTACTTCCCGTCGGTTTTTCATCAATCGCCCAAAACCCGACGAGCGTGTCGAGCTTATCCGCAAGGGCCACAGCCACGGCGACCGGATTGGTTGGCACCTCGTCACTCGGCCCTTTGGGTTTGTAATGATCTTCGATGGCCACAGCGATGTCCGGGTCGCCGCCTTCGCGTTCATACATCAGCCGCCCAATTTGACCTTCGAGCGAGGTGAACTCGATGACCATCTGTGTGACCAGATCATTTTTGGCGAGCTTGGCGGCTGCTTCCGCCTTGTCCGGATCGGCCCCGACTTTGGGCGCGAGTTCACGGGCAAGCGCTGCCACACGTTCGGCCTTGTCCTTGATCGTGCCGAGCTTCTTGTGAAAGACCACCGTGTCGAGTTTGTCGTAATAGTCGGCGAGCGATTTTTTCGCGTCCTCGGATTGGAAAAATTTCGCATCGGCGAGCCGCGCAGAGAGCACGCGAGAGTTGCCCGCCGCAATCGCTTTGCCGCCATCGGCCGCGTCCTGATTGGCGACCACAATAAAGTTTGGCGCCAGCTCTCCGCTCTTTGGATCGCGTACCGCAAAATATTTCTGATGCGTTCTCATGGACAGGCGGATGACCTCTCCCGGAAGCTCCAAAAAGCTCGGATCCATATCGCCCAAAATCACGACAGGCCATTCCGCCAGACCCGCGACTTCGGAAAGCAATCCTTCGTCTTCGACCAATTCCAAACCCTTATCCGCGCAAGCTTTTCGGGCCTGCTCGATAATTAATTCCTTACGCTTATCGTGCGAAAGAACGACATGCCCCTCCCCTTCGAGTGATTTAACATACGAGTCGAAGCCCTTGATTTTAAAAGGCCCCTTGCCATGCATTCTGTGGCCTTCGGTGATATCGCCGGATTTAATTCCGCCAACTTCGAACGGAACCACCGCCCCCTCAAGCAAGCAAATAATGCCTTGCAAAGGCCGCACCCAACGGAAAGGAAACGCACCTGACTTCATGGATTTAGGCCACGGGAAATTCCCCATAATGTCCGGCACTAACTCGCTGACAATCTCTGTCGTATTACGGCCTTCACTGTTTAAAATGGTAACGTAATACTCGCCCTTTTTCGGGTCGCTGTGAACTTCCGCCTCGGAGACATCCGACAGCCCGGCCCCGCGAAGGAAGCCTTCAATCGCGCGGTCAGGCGAGCCTACTCTCGGGCCCTTGCGCTCTTCGGAGACATCGGGTGAGCGGAGTGGAACTTCGGCGACAAATGTGAGGCGGCGCGGCCCCGAAAAGACCTTTACATCTTCGACTGTCAGCCCGGCTTTGGTCAGACCGTCCGTCATCATTTTGGACAAATCTTCCGCCGCGCGGACTTGCATCCGCGCCGGAATTTCTTCGGAGAATATTTCGAGAAGTAGCTCAGCCATTATTGCCACGCACGGTCCGCAACCGCCTCCTCCAATTGAACATGCGCTTCGGCACATCCTTTCGCCAGATCGCGAACACGTTTGATATATTCCTGCCTCTGCGTCGGCGAGACCACGCCCCGCGCATCCAGAAGGTTAAACAGATGGGACGCTTTCAACGCATGCTCGTAAGCGGGCAAAGGAAGCGGTTTTTCCAGGCCAAGCAAATGCATACATTCTGCCTCCGCCATTTTAAATTTCTCAAGGATTTTATCCGTGTCAGCATGCTCGAAATTATAGGTCGATTGCTGGACTTCGTTCTGATGAAAGACATCGCCGTAAAGCACTTCCGGCGAGCCGTTTTTTTCATTCGCCTCGGTGAAAACGAGGTCGTAAACATTTTCGACGCCCTGCACATACATGGCGAGGCGCTCCAGCCCATAGGTCAATTCCCCGGAAACCAATTCGACATCCATGCCGCCGACCTGTTGGAAATAGGTATATTGGCTAACTTCCATTCCATCGCACCAGACTTCCCAGCCAAGGCCCCAGGCCCCCACCGTCGGGTTTTCCCAGTCATCTTCGACAAAGCGTATATCGTGCAAATCGCGGTTGATACCAATTGCGTCGAGAGAGCCGAGATAAAGCTCCTGAAAATTAGCTGGGTTCGGCTTCATGATCACCTGGAACTGGTAATAATGCTGCAAGCGGTTCGGATTGTCGCCATACCGGCCGTCGGCCGGGCGGCGCGACGGCTGAACATAGGCCACATTCCACGGTTTCGGGCCGAGGGACCGCAACACAGTCGCCGGGTGCAAAGTCCCTGCCCCGACTTCGGTATCAAACGGCTGAAGTATCACGCAGCCCTGCTTCGCCCAATAATTTTGAAGCGTCAGGATGAGCCCCTGAAAAGAGAGCGTTTGAGTAGGTTTATCGGACATAACGAAGCCAGTGTAATTTTTGCGAGACACTATTCATGCGTGGTTGAATTTCAACCCTTTAACGCTATTCCAACCAATTGCTGATACACAAAGTCACATGAGACTTATAAATTCCATAAAATCTGCTCTCATGGCCCTGTTTGAGGGGGTAACTCCTCGGAGAAACAACTGGCCGATAGAGAGTTTTGAAGACTGGACGCTCGAATAGCTTTACTGTCGGGCCTATTGAAGGTCGCCTTCTAACCCCGCCAAGGTGAGTGCGCGTCGTGCGGCTTCCACGTCTTCTTTAATGACCATTAGTCGTTTGGGAATCATGATTCCCGGTTCAATGATGGACATATTCTGGTCCATAACAAAGCACTCTATCGTCGCGTCTTTCAAAACTGCTTCGGCAAAACTGATGGTCGCCGGATTGTTCGTTTTTATAATGGCTATCATTTCTGTGCTTTCTTCTGCAAAGCTGCCATGTGCGGCACTAAAACCCTTGTGAGTAGCGCTAGCGCAGACTACATATAACGCCAAACAAAAAAGGCCTTATACGTGTGAGTGCACCCGCCACAGTTCGAAAAACATCCTCAGACAAATCTCCGGCGGAAACGCTCTGGGACTTGGCGCGTGAGGATATGGCCGCCGTTGACGCCCTGATTCTGGATCGGATGCAAAGCCCTGTGGGCCTCATCCCCAATCTGGCGCAGCATTTGGTCGGCGCGGGCGGAAAACGGCTTAGGCCGCTTCTGACCGTCTCAACGGCCGCCATGCTCGGGTATAAAGGCACAAGCCACCATAAATTGGCGGCTGCTGTTGAATTTATCCATTCCGCCACGCTTTTACATGATGATGTCGTGGATGAGAGCTCGCTCCGGCGCGGCAAAAAACCCGCCAACCTTATCTGGGGCAATAGCGCCTCTATTTTGGTGGGGGACTTCCTATTTGCCCGGGCTTTCAACCTAATGGTCGAAACGGATTCTATGGAAGCTTTAGGTATTTTGTCCAACGCCTCGTCCGTTATTGCCGAAGGCGAAGTGCATCAGCTTGCTGCCTTGCGGAATCTAAAAATGACCGAGGCTGACTATATGTCGGTTATCAAAGCCAAGACGGCCGCCCTCTTCGCCGCCGCCACTGAAGTCGCCCCGGTTATCGCCGAACGCCCAGACGCAGAGCGGGCCGCGCTACGGGATTACGGCCTGAAAATCGGATTAGCGTTTCAGCTTGTGGATGATGCTCTGGATTATGGCGGACTCGAAAGCGCGCTCGGCAAATCTGTCGGAGATGATTTCCGCGAAGGGAAAATGACCCTTCCGGTTATTCGGGCGCTAGAGACGGCCTCGGATGAAGAACGCGCGTTCTGGCGCCGCGTCATCGTCGATCACGACCAGAAACCTGTCGATCTGGAAACGGCTGTGTCTTACCTTCGCTCCGCCGGCGCCTTGCAAAGCACAATGGAAATGGCGAAGCAATTTTCTATCGACGCGCGAGAGGCCTTGATGGTCTTTGAGCCTTCCCCTTGGCGGGACACATTAGCGGATCTCGCCGATTATGTCGTGGAGCGGATTAGCTAGTTCGCGGAAGAAGCCGACTGGCAATCACGTATAGAGCCGACACAACGGCAATATTGATCGCAAAAAACACGGGCGACGCAATACGTCCAGACTGCACGGCAAAGATGGATATATTGGCGAAGACCAATCCTAAAATGCTGTAAATCCATGTCACCTGCAGATGCGAAACACCCCTTTTGATAAGCCGCTGATAAATATGATCGCGATGCGCCGTTAACAAATTCTGCTTACGCTTCGCCCTGGAGGCCAGCGTCAGTAAAACATCTGCCAACAGTGGCAGAATTAAAAGCGGCCCCAAGAATAAGAGCCCTCCGCCAACGGATATATTTGCAAGTGAGAGGCTCGCGAGCGCAAAAACAAATCCCGCCAATAGAGATCCGGTGTCGCCCAGAAAAATCGCCGCTTTACGCCTTTGATTATAGGGTAAGAAACCAAGAAATCCGACGATCAAAACGCCGCATAAGAAGACGGACAAAACCGAGCCACTGCTCAGCCCTATAACCGCCAAGACAAAAGACGCGATAACCAGCATATTGGTGATCAAGCCATTGGCTCCGTCCATAAAGTTGACGGCATTGACGACGGCGAATACCCAGAGCGTGGCGCCTAGAAATCCGATGATAGAGGGAATAGCGACTGAGCCTCCTTCCAGCGGAAACGCCAGCGGAAAACCAACCGAATAGGCCCCGGCCCCGGATAATATTACCATAATCCCGAATTTGAGTTTTGCGGATAAGTGAAAAATGTCATCGCACAGCCCCAAAAGCCCCATGGCAAACACCAGAGAGAGTATTTGAGGAAAGTTAGCCGGAAAATAAGGCAGTAAAAAGGAATGCATCAGCGCTAATGCCAGGGCGGAGATACCGTATGCGGCAACAAGGCCTACGCCCCCCGAGGTCGGAGTAACGCGCTCATGATTACTTCTGGCATTGGGCGTATCTCCCAATCCGGCCAATACCATAAACCCCGTAACCGCAAGGCTGGTAAAAAGCCCGAGCCCGGCCATATTTATAAACGGCCAAAGGTGAGCCCACATTACATCACTCATGCAGATCCCCTAACTGGCAGGCCTTGACCCACCACTGAGAATTGGATGTTCTAATGGCGTTTGCAGCAACTTGCGAGGCCTCCATGGTTTCAAATAGACCAAAACAACTGGCGCCGCTTCCGCTCATTCTGGCGAGCTGACATCCATCTTGCATCTCAATTTGGGACAACACCTGATCAATAATAGGGGCTTTTTTAATCGCCACGGCTTGCAAATCATTCTGACCCGCTAAAGCTCTTTCCAAAAGGCTGCCCTGAGAGGCATTTCGCTCAGGCTCGTTCTCCCGCTCTATGGAATCAAAGGCTTTGAATATTGCCCCCGTTGATATCGCTACCAGCGGGTTCACCAATATCGCCGGAATCTGCCCCAAACCCAAGACAGGCGTCACGTCTTCTCCAACACCTCGCATGAGGGCCGTTCGCGACTGTCTACAAACAGGCACGTCAGCGCCGACATCAACATCATTGACGCGCTGGGTTGGGTCAAAGCGCCTCAGCACAGCGGCGGCATTCGCGCTCCCCCCGCCAAGACCGGCAGAGATAGGAATATTCTTTTGCAACCGCACTTTCTGAGAGGGAGCCTGAGCAAGGTTAAGGGCTTTCATAATCAGATTATCGGAATTGGCTTCCAGCCCTTCGGCGAAAGGGCCGGCTATCTCAAGCCCTGACGCCTCCGCAGCCTCGAAACAAAGTTCGTCGCCAAAGTCAGCAAAGACAACCAGACTATCGACAGGGTGATATCCTTCGTGCTCGCCTTGCGAAATCAATCTGCCAACATGAAGGGTGAGATTGACTTTAGCCCGCGCAATTTCCGTGATTATACCTTCGTCGGCAATCATAAGCCGATTTAGGGCGCCGCAACCGCAGAGCTGAGTCCGGATTTCAATTTATTTTCGATGGTCTCACGTTCTTCGTCTGTGGGTTCATACAGGAGAGCGCGCTCCCATTGATATCCGGCTTCGCGATACCGCCCTAATTTCCAATAGACGTCTCCTAAATGGTCGACGATCGTGGCAGAAGACGGCGATAGTTCGACGGCTTTCTCAAGCTGGGTTTTTGCCTCTTGATATTGGCCCAGCTTGTAGTGAGCCCACCCCAGACTGTCGATAATCGCCCCGCTTTGAGGCTCCAATTCAACCGCCTTGTTGATCATTTCAAAGGCTCTCTCAAGATTTTCACCCCGGTCCACCCAAGTGTACCCAAGATAATTCAGCGCATCCGCGTTTTCAGGTTCGATTTCCAAAACCCGCAGAAAATCAGCCTCTGCCTTTTCCCATTGCTTTAGACGCTCGTAAATAATGCCTCTGAAATAAAGAGGCTGCGTAT
The DNA here is from genome assembly GCA_963972195.1 of uncultured Hyphomonadaceae bacterium. Lineage (GTDB taxonomy): Bacteria > Pseudomonadota > Alphaproteobacteria > Caulobacterales > Maricaulaceae > Litorimonas. The sequence continues at coordinate 59,521 of CAXATH010000009.1, forward strand.
TCTTTTTAACCTCGTCCCCGCTCATGGACTCAATAATGGCGGTATAGATGGGCAAAGCGTCTTTATATTTTTCCCGGATCAAGCGGGCCCGCCCGAGGGCTTCACGCGTCACGAAGGTTTCATGCTTATCATTGACGTCTTCTAGAACTTTAAGGGCCTTCTCATCTTCTTCATCCGCAAAATAGAGATTGGCTTCGGACAAGCGCGCCGAAATCACATATGAAGATTTCTCGGGGAAGCTTTTGTAAATTTTCATCGCTTCTTCAGAGCGTTCTGTATTTTCCAGCAAACTGGCCAGCCAAAGCTGAGCCTTTTCATTGTCCGGATCTACATGCAGCGCAAGTCTGAGATAAACTTCCGCCGCATCTGGAGCTCTGTTTCGTAGGAAAAATTCATATGCGGGATCTGTGAGCGCACGAGACAGCTGAGCGTTTGAACTCAGCGGCTCATCAATTTTTTCTCCGTCACGCAAAGTCTCGGTGTAGGTTTTTAAAGGTCCGCTCTCGAGCCCCGTGTCGTCAATATAGGTCTCAAGTCTCTCCAGAGCCTTTTTCCGTTGACCGCTATTAGCTAGAAATCGCGCGGTAGCCAGAGCTGTCTCAACGGTTGACTGACTTGTGTCTTTCAACTCTTCAAACGCCTCATTTGCGGCAGACCTATTGCCTTCCAGAGCTTCGAGATTCGCAATTTGCAACTTTGCCAACTCGCCAAAATAGGGCCGGGAGGCCTGTTGTTTGAACGCTGTCCGAGCGTCTTCTTCATTGCCCAATTCATATTCATTCCAACCATTCGTAAACGCCATCACAATACCCATCGTGATATCGGCGCTATTCGGGTCGAGATAAGTCTTTGCGGTTGAATTTTCTCCGCGGTTGAAGGCGTCTATGGCGAGTATAGCCTGCGCCATGCTCTCAGTATCATCCACGGCATGAACTTTTGCCGCCAATTTACTGGCTTTGTCAAAATCACCTGCTGTCAAAGCCGAGGTAATTGCGCGGCGTCCAATGCTTACATTGGTCGGGTCGGCTTCGAAAGCACGCGTGTAATATTTCTCGCGCGCCTCGGAATCTTCTAGAAAATTAGCGTAAGTTCCGGCCAGATAGTCGCCTAAAAGCGATGCATCTTCGGGCTCATTCATGAACGACATTTCTTCAGCCGCTTGCGCGCCGCTGGCCGCCCATACGCTCATTATCGCGAGGGCGGAAACGGAAACGGCTTTGAAAGGCCGATATAATTCTGAAAGTGTCATCAATGTCTGCTTTGCCGTAATGATTAGATCAAACTACATATTTGAGTAATTCGGACCGCCCCCGCCTTCAGGAACTGTCCAAACAATATTCTTGCTCGGGTCTTTCAAATCGCATGTTTTGCAGTGGATACAGTTCTGCGCATTGATTTGGAACCGCGGATTCGATCCGTCATCCTCGCGTACGACTTCATAAACCCCTGCCGGGCAATAACGCTGCGCGGGTTCATCATAGACCGGAAGATTAACGTCAATCGGGATCGAAGGATCAATCAGCTTCAGATGTCCTGGTTCATCTTCGCGGTGGTTCGTCGCCGTGAAGCTTACATTTGTGAGGCGATCAAAGGTAAGAACCCCATCTGGTTTCGGATAATCGATAGGTTTGTGTTTGTCTTTTGGCTCGGTGGAGAGTGCATCATCCTTGGCATGTTTCAGCGTGCCGAAAATATTGAATTTCGCGATTGTCGCGGCCCACATATCCATACCGCCCAAGAGCATTCCGCCAAGGAAGGGGCCGAATTTGGCATTAAGAGGCGCGACATTGCGAACAGGCCGCAGGTCATCACCGATCAATCCGTTGTGCAATTCATCATCATAATCGACGAGTTCGTCGCCCTGACGACCCGTTTGCAACGCGTTATAAGCTGCATCCGCCGCCGCAATGCCGGAGAGCATCGCGTTATGATTTCCCTTAATCCGCGGAAGATTTACGAGCCCTGCCGTACAGCCTAATAACGCTCCGCCCGGGAAGCAGACTTTAGGAACAGACTGTATTCCGCCTTTCGTGACCACGCGGCCGCCATAGGAAACGCGTTTTCCGCCCTTCAATAGCTCTGCGATTTCCGGATGAGTTTTCCATTTCTGGAATTCCGCATAAGGATAAAGATAAGGGTTTTTATAATTCAGATCGACAATCAAACCTAGAAAGACCTGATTGTTTTCAGCGTGATAAATAAAGGAGCCCCCGCCCTGCTTGGCGCCCAATGGCCAGCCTGACGTATGGACTACTCGTCCTTCAGAGTGTTTTTCGGGATCGATATCCCAGATTTCTTTCATGCCGAGACCGAATTTCTGAGGCTGGCAATCCGAATCAAGACCAAATTTCGCAATGGCCATTTGAGAGAGCGAACCGCGAGCGCCCTCCGATAGGAAAACATATTTCCCGTGTAGCTCCATACCTGGCTCGTAACCCGGACCTTTAGAGCCGTCTTTTTGGTGACCGAATTCCCCCGCGACAACGCCTTTGAGAGAGCCGTCCTCGCGGTAGACCAGATCTGAGCATGACATGCCCGGGAAAATTTCTACGCCGAGATTTTCAGCCTGTTCCGCCATCCAGCGGCATGTACTCGCCATGGAAACAATATAATTTCCTTCATTATGCATCAGCGGCGGCATTAGAAAGTTTGGCAGGCGGAAAGACCCCGCCGGGCCCAATATCAGAAGCTTGTCTTCTGTGACTTTGGTTTTGACCGGGCATCCGCTCATAGTTTCAAAGTCTGGAAAGAGCTTTTTCAAACCAACAGGGTCAATAACGGCCCCCGATAGTATGTGCGCCCCGACTTCCGAGCCTTTTTCCAAAACAACGACAGAGAGGTCAGCGTCCAATTGCTTCAGGCGTATAGCGGCAGACAGACCTGCCGGGCCCGCGCCGACGATGACCACGTCGTATTCCATGCTTTCACGTTGCACTGAGTTTTCTGTTTCGGCGGCTGTTTCTGACATTTTATGTTTTACCTTTACTCATAACAGGTCTGAAACCTTTAAGTCTCATCGATAGTTCCCTAAAGGGATTAGAGAGTATTCGCGCGCGGGACAAGGACGCGTCTCGTCACAGACAAAATAAAATCAGGCCTGACCGGCCTCAATATATAGTTCAGGAGAGTATCATTCCTTCTACAGATGACAAAAAGCCGATTAATCTCCTTTTGGGATGGGAAGAATGGGTAGGACTACCGGATCTGTCCCTGCCCGCGATCAAAGCCAAGGTAGACACCGGCGCGCGCACGTCTGCGCTTCACGCCGTCGCGATTGAACCGTTTGGCACGGAAGCTAAACCTCAGGTGCGATTTATCATGCACCCGGATCCTTCTGACCCAAATGTTGAAGTCGTCTGCTCAGCGAAGGTCATTGATCGACGCAATGTCACGAGTTCGAATGGATCTACCGAATTACGCTACGTCATTCGCTCCAACGTCCATATTGGCGGGAAAAAGTGGCCTGTTGATATTTCTCTGACAAACCGAGAAACGATGGGTTATCGGATGCTTCTGGGCCGCTCAGCACTCATTGACGAGGTAAGTGTCTCCCCGAGCCTAAGCTTTCAACAACCTCAACTTTCCTTCTCGGTTTACAAAAAGCCGCAAGGCCGCAAAGCGATCCCCCGCCGCCCGCTCCGCATTGGCATCCTCACCCAAGAGCCTAAAAATTATTCTAACCGCCGCATGATCGAAGCGGGGGAAGCCCGGGGCCATGTTGTGGACTGTATTGAAACGTCGCGCTGCTATATGGCCATCAACGCGCACAAGCCCGAAGTGTATTATGACGGAGCGCCGCTGCCGCGTTATGACGCCATCATTCCGCGAATTGGCTCGAGGATGACATTTTACGGCATGGCCGTTGTGCGGCAGTTTGAAAGCATGGGCGTGTATTGCCTGAACAAAAGCAGCTCAATCGGTAACTCGCGTGACAAGCTCTTGGCCCACCAGGTTCTCGCCCAACATGGTCTCGGCATGCCGACGACAGCTTTCGCCAAAAGCTCGCGCGACACCAAAGGCATTATAGACTTGGTCGGCGGGTCTCCCGTTGTGGTTAAATTACTGGAATCCACCCAGGGTAAAGGCGTGGTACTGGCGGAAACCCGCAAAGCCGCCTCTGCTCTTGTCGACGCTTTCCGGGGTTTGAATGCGCATTTCCTCGTTCAGGAATTTGTCAAGGAAGCGAACGGCTCAGATCTTCGCTGCTTTGTCGTCGACGGTAAAGTTGTCGGCGCCATGATGCGCACAGCACAAGCGGGTGAGTTCCGCTCAAATGTCCATCAAGGCGGAACGGTGAAACGAATTAAACTCAAGCGTGAAGAAACACGCATGGCGATTAAGGCGGCCAAAATATTGAAATTGAATGTCGCCGGGGTTGATATTCTACGATCCGATACAGGCCCAAAAATCCTCGAGGTGAATTCCTCGCCTGGACTTGAAGGCATTGAAAACGCCACAAAAGGCGATATTGCTGGTGATATTATCCAGTGCATCGAAAATAACGTTCGCACTGTTTTCAGAACCCGTGGAAAATAAGGCCGCTCTGAATGGATAAGGCGCTGCGTTCTCTGGTCGATTGGTACGCTAAAGTCGGCGTGGATGTCCCTGAGCTGGTGCCATCGGCTGCGCCCCGTAAGAAGAGGGCAGCTACAGCGCCGGCCAAGCCAAACGTTACGGCCAAGCCAACCCGGCCCAAGGCGCCGGATGATCGCCCATTGCCAAATGCGGCGGTCGTGGCCAAATCGGCCAAAACCCTAGACGACCTGCGCGTCGCGGTGCAGACATTTGACGCCGGAGCGTTATCAGACGGGGCGCGGCAGGCCGTATTCTCGAGAGGTAATCCAGAAGCCGACCTTATGATTATTGGCGAAGCGCCGGGACGGGAAGAAGATATTCAAGGCAAGCCTTTTATTGGCCGCTCCGGACAGCTTCTTGATCACATGTTAGCGGCCATTGGCCTGACAGAAGACAATTTCTACATCACCAATTTTGTAAATTGGCGTCCGCCGAAAAACCGTAATCCGAAACCGGAAGAGATTGAGTTATGCCGCCCGTTTCTGGAGCGGCATATCGAACTCGTCCAGCCTAAAGTCCTTTTACTGGTGGGGGGAGTTTCCATGACGGCCCTGACTGGCGAAACGGGCATTATGAAAAACCATGGACAATGGCAGGGTATAGACATTGGAGGCAGAGTTCTGCCTGCCATGCCTCTTTATCATCCGGCCTTTCTGCTGCGCCAACCCGCCTTGAAAAAGGAGGCCTGGCGCGACTTGCTGAGCTTGCGGGCTAAACTTGAGACGTTATAAAACGTCCGAATTTCATCAGGATTTATTATGCGTTCTGCTTTCTGTCTTCTTTGTGCTTCCCTCCTCGCTCTAAGCGCCTGTGAGGGAACTCAGCCAAACGCGGAAGAAACGCCTCCTGCCGAAAGCTCTCTCACCGACTTGCAGAAGGCTTTTCCGGTGACGCTTTCGAAAATCGCTGAGAATGTTTGGGTTCATACGTCAACTTACACCATTCCCGGTCACTCCCCCATTCCCGTCAATGGCCTCGTCATCGTTGAGGGCGAAGACGTCATATTGGCGGATGCGGTTTGGGGCGAATTGGCGACTCTCTCCTTACTCGAAACGGTTGAGGACGAAGTCGGCAAACCTGTCACCAAACTTATCACGACCCATCACCATGCCGACCGGGTCATGGGTGTCGACGCCGCCGAATGGAAAGGCATTGAGGTCTTTACCCACCCTGATACACCCGCTCTGGCCGCAAGGAATGGCTGGCCAGTTCCCAACACGTCCGTGGCCGCATTGAAACAGCCGAAGTCCCGTACCAAAGTCGGGAATATTGAAATCGCTTATCCCGGCCCGGGACATGCCTCTGACAACCTGATTGTCTATATCCCGTCGGCCAATATCCTCTATGGGGGCTGCGCCGTTCGCGGGGCGGAGAGCAAATCCCTCGGCAATGTTTCGGATGCCAACCTTCAGACCTGGGCAGAGAGTTTGGCCTGGGTCAAAGCCACCTATCCCGAGGCAGACCTCGTCGTTCCGGGCCACGGCAAGGGCGCGGACCTTCGCCTGATTGACCACACAATGAATATGCTCGCCAGCGAGATCAATTCCCAAAACGCGGAGTCAGGCGACGATACGCCTTAAGGTCTTCAATTTCATCAATATCATTTATAGTGCGCAGGGTTTTGACGCGGCCCTCTATATTTTCGATGACATCCTCCAAAGTATGTTCAGTTGACCAGGCCACATTGTCAAAGACGTCCCCGGCCAGCGGGCCATTGGCGCCGATAAGCCAGAAGCCGCCATCCTTGGCCGGCCCGAACACGACTTCGCAGGATTTGAGAGCCTTCAAAGCCTTGGCAATGTCCTGCACCCTTATTTGAGGCGAATCCGTTCCAATAACAATTGTCGGGCCTTTGCGCGCAAAACAGGCAGCCAGTCGCGGGGAGAGCGATCCGGAGACTTGCGGAACCTGCGCGTATCCGTCCCAATCCGGAACCCGCCCAATGGCCCGTTCGGGCGTTACAGCTAGAACGGTTTTCCAACGGGGGTCTTTCACCCGGCGCAGGACCCGCGACACCATCATCCTGTACAGGCGCTTGGCGTGGACAATGCCCGTATGCGCCGCCAAACGGGTTTTGGTGCGCCCGAAAACCGGCGCTTTCGCAAAAACAAACAAGACCGGCTCAGTCATTGTAATATTTCTGCATAAGATGTGAAACGGACTCGCCGCGTTGAAAACCTCGCATGAGCTGGAAATTACGCCAGCCCCGTTTCCACCACCCCTGAGCTTCATAGGCGCTGGTATCAGTAACGACAAACGCGCCGAGAGGTCTGATATTAGAGCGCCCAATGCGCGCTTTCAGTCGGTTCATGATGTCAACATCTTCAAATAGAGGGAGATCGGAATATCCGCCTACTGACACATACGCTCTCGCACTAATCAACAATCCTTGATCGCCATAAGGCAGTTTCCATGCCCAGCACCGAAGAGACACTAAAACCCGCTGCAGCCAAGGCCAGAAACCATCCCCTTGACGTCCATACCGGAAATAGCCAACGCTCTCGGGATAGGCTTTCATGTGATGGTCGACCTCTGCGCGCCAGTTCGGGGACAGCTTGGCATCCGCGTGAAGAAATAAGAACCAGTCGCTCCCCCGCAAACTTGCCAGCTTTGCCCCACGCGCCAATTGCGGCCCTCGGCCCGCGCTCCCGAAACACAGAGACGCGCCCGCCTCTAATGCTAATCCCAAAGAGTCATCCTCTGACCCGCTATCGCTGATGATAAGACTTTCGCTTGCCAATCGAGGCAAACTGCCGCGAAGCGCGCCTTCGGCGTTACGAGTCGGTATGATGAGAGTCAGCATCTAAGGGTCTTTGCGGACGGTAAAGTAAAGATCAAATAGAAATTCAATCATAAAAAAACGGCCACCAAAGGGGCCGCTTTTACTTGGTTTGAAAACTGTGTGACTAGTCTTCGTCTGTATATTCGTCTGTCGCGTCCTCATAAGCGTCAGCCGCCTCTTCGAGGGTCTCAGACTTTTCTTCAGCCGCTTCTTCCATCGCGTCACTTTGACCTTCGGCCAGTTCCTGATCGGCTTCGCTCATATTTTCGGCAGCGTCCTCAATGGCGTCACCTGCCTCATCAGCGATTTCCTCCATCGCGTCGCCGGTGTTGTCCGCCGCGTCTTCAACGGCATCGCCGGTTTTTTCGATCATCTCGTCTGAATTGTCGACGTCACCCATCATGGCCGGGGCAGATGTCAGCGTAACCTTGCAAAATGCACCATCGCTGATTTCTTCACCGTTACAGTCTTTGACGCCCAATTGCTGGCCGTCATAAATCTCGTCCATATATTCAGCCGGACGAACCGCCACAACGCAAACCGTGGCGCCCTTGACTGTAAAGACCTGGCCGCCTTCATATTCGCAATCGGCTTTGGAACCGATAGCGGACGCGGACGCCGCAGACAGAGCCGCAAAAGTCAGGCCGAGGGCAGTAGCGCCGAAACGAAAATTAGTCATGGAAAACTCCTTAGTAAATCTTTAACGGTCTATATCAGACCTTTTCATATCTCAAAAGGTTATATTCTGACTAACTCCGCTTTCCGTCAGGACGTTCCGAACAAAAAGCAAGCCCGATCAAAAAACCTTTTCATGCCAAAAACCACCCCAGATTATTCATTTGAGTCCCGATTTTCAGGCCCCGTCTGTGGTGTGGATGAAGCCGGGCGCGGGCCATTGGCAGGCCCGGTTGTCGCAGCGGCGGTCATCCTGACACCTGAATCCGTTCCAAGCGGCTTGAATGACAGTAAGGTTTTGTCGCAATCACAACGTGAACTCCTGCTGAACGAAATGCTGGCCCGAGATGACATTTTCGTAAGCCTGGGCATTGCCGAACCCGAAGAAATTGACCGCTTAAACATCCTGCACGCCTCGATGATCGCCATGCGCCGCGCCGTGGACGGCTTAGCTGTCAGGCCCGAAATGGCGCTAATTGACGGTAACCGCCTGCCGCCGGACATGCCCTGCCCGGCCCAGGCTATCATTAAAGGCGACGCCAGGAGCCTTTCCATTGCCGCCGCCTCAATCGCGGCGAAAGTCGTCCGCGACCGTTTGATGGTCGAAGCCGATACCCGGTTCCCCGGATACGGCCTCGCAGGCCATAAGGGCTACCCTACCAAAGCGCATAAAGCGGCCTTGCAAGACTTAGGGGCCAGCCCGATCCATAGGCGAAGCTTCAAACCCGTTGCTGACGCCCTCTGCCAAGGTTCAAGCAAAGCGTCGCAGACGGCCATAAAAAAGACGAAATAAACGATATAAAAAAGCTTGGGGCAGGCGTTTCATGCGGCTGCCCATCTCGGGGTCAGCTTTGGCGTACCTCCTTGAATGAAGTGGACAGCCCGCGGGGTCGGTATCCTTGCCGGAGACCGAAGAGTAATAATGTTTCGCAAGGGACAAACCCCGCGGCAGCGATTGGAACCGGAGCGGCCTCTTACATGGCTCCCACAGTCGCGCCGGGACGAAGCCGTTTACAGCTCCTGGACGCGGTAGGCAGGCTAACCCACTCTCGGTGGCCCGGCACACACCCTCCTGTCACAGAGGGTCGCTCAACCTCGCTGTCCCCTGAACCAGAACCTGACGCGTTCCTGTCCGTGTTCAGAAGAACGAGTTTGATAATAGGGGTAAATACGAAAGCGGGGACGCATCTCTGAAAGAAAGTTATAAGTCACTGGAATAGTTGAATATTTTAGCAGGCAGAACACCTCATAAATGCGGATTAAGTTTTGTGAGGCGTAAAAACAGAGCTTCGCTGTGAGCGGCATCAAACGTGAGGAAGTCCCTTGAGGGATATCTTGCTATAAACCTATTCTGATCTTTTTCGGTCGCATAAAACTTCATTTTATGTATCCATAGAAAAGTAAAGCATTATGGTGATTGTCAAAAATAGCCCACTCAAAACTTTTGCTAATAAATACATATTCAGAGTAATTTGAGTCACCAATTACCTCTAGAAAGTGGGAAAGAGACCCTGAAAACACTGGCCAAGGGGGTGCAAAATCATCAGTGACAGCAAGCAAAACTGACTCCTCAAACACTAGCTTAAATCCATTGATATATTGCTCAGGGATTTGGTCATAAGACAATACGAAAGGTTTGACGTTCGACTTATCCCACCACCATGCCGCATCTTTTTGCTGGCACTTGATAAGTTCTGAAAGCTGACTCAAGATACGATTTTGTTCTTCCTGTGTCGCTTGAATTACTGCGGGGTCGGAAAGTAGCTTTTGCGCCAAGTCAACATTGTCAAATTTTTGTAGATTTGAACTCATATTCTGTCCTCATCATTACCAGTCCTTGATGGGTGTTTGTCACCTGCATATGGCTCATTACTTCGTTTGAACTGCTCGCTTTATTCATGTTCTTTATTTTTGCGCTCTATATTCAATCGCCCGGACTGAATATTCTGACTGAATCAGACCGTTTACGTAGTACTTTATCTTGCTTCGTAGCTAAATCTTGCTTCGTAGCTAATTTATCTTTTTCAGTATTGATTGCTGCTTCTGGCAAATCAAAAAAATCACGTTCCTTTCAGCCTATTTATAGCTTAATTAGACCAGTTCTTTTAAAAAATGGAATGATGGTTGATGCAATCAAGAGCACTATAAACCACCTAATACTTTGTTCATTTAGTTCTAAAAAAACCAATCAAGAAATACACTATCAAGATGCACATACCTATTACAACCAAAAGCCATTTTATTTCTTGGTTATCTATTCCTAAAATGAAAGGGATCAAGATTACTAATCCGAGTATACAAACACCACAAACGAACAATTCTTTAGCCATACCTGCCTATCTCTCTTTTCATGTTTTGGTTCTCAATACTTTTACTGGGATTCTTCCTAATCTAATGTTCGTTGGGCAGTATTTACAGCAATAGCTCCGGTTGTCCCAGCTGTTGTAGCTAAACCGCTGTTAGAGTGGGTTGTCGATAATGGACTAACGCCAGAACCATTTTGACCACTTGTTAGTCCTGAATTAGTATTCGGATTACCTAAACCTTGAGCTCTATTCCCGGCGGTTTGTGCGGACGTAGAAAGTTTTGAAAGCAAAGCGCCTGATACCGCACCAGCTAAAGCAGATTTAGCAAGGTCACCGCCTTTTAATTCGCTGACATTTGGATTACCTATCAACTGATCCGTAGCGTCACCTGCGGCACCTCCAGTCAAGCCGGCTACTACACCTTGTCCAATTTTGCTTTTTCCTATTAGATTAGGCGCAAGCGCAACAGCTTCTTTGACGGCGGTCCCACCAACGCCGCCAGAAACTGCACAAACACCAGCTGCTAGGGCATACCTGCCTTTATTAGCTTCAAAGTCTAAGGAGTTACCACCTTGTATTTCAATTACTAAAGCTTCTGTAGCTATTCCAATTCCTGCCCCCACTGCCGCAGAACCAGCAAGTGCCGCCGCAGCTGCATGAACCGGAGTTTCTCCATCCGGGTCAATCTTATTTATCGGGTCATTCCCGGCATAAGCATATCGGTTAAACATCCCCGGCTCCCCCGTCTCTATAAACGTCACCGGATCCACACTCAAAAACCGTCCCATGAAGGGATCGAAATAGCGGTCATGCGCCCTTATCGGCTTCAGCCGCGAGGATGTGGCCTCTCGCGCGTCCTTCCGCCGATTAGGATGCGCTTTCTAATTTTTCTTCTTATCTTGCGATCATTGAATAAACGCCTGCGCTTTTGCGGGTCAAACTGAAAGAGGAATTTTATCATGGCCACTGCCAAGACAAAACCAACAAAGAAAACGATTGCAAAGAAAAATGCGGCCGCGAAAACGTCTGCCAAGAAAACTGTCAAATCTGCAAAGAAAACAGCTTCCAAGACAGCTGACGCTGTTGAGACACGTACTCAGCGCGCAACAGCCATCTTGCGCAAAGGCGCATTGGCCTATGTCGGTCTTTACGGCGCCGCTTATGAGCGGGCCAAAATGCGCACAGAGCAAGTCCGCACAGCCGCTGACAAAGCCCGCGCCCAAGGCGAAGAGTTTTTCGGTGATCTCGTTGTAAAAGGCGAAAAAATCGAAAAGCAAGCCGGTAAATTGGCCAAAGACGCCCAAGGCACTGTTGTTGAAACATATGAAGAAACATCCGGAAAAGTCCGTTCTTTCGTACCTTCAAAAATCCTGCCTTTCTCCGCCAATGACCGCGTAGAAGAGCTCGAAGCCGAAATCGCTGCTTTGAACAAAAAGATTTCTGCCCTTTCCAGCAAGAAAGCGAAATCCGGTAAAAAAGTAACAATGAAAACACAGAAAACAGTCAAGCCGGCTCCGACGGAAAACGCTGTTGTCAAAACTGAGACCAAAACAGTCGAAGTCAAGCCTGCAGACAAAGCGTCTGAAGGCACAAAGGCCGCTTAAGCTCCCCTACTTAAGTCGCTAAATCGACGGCGCGTCCCCTCTCTCTCGGGACGCGCCGTCTTTATTGGGTGATTGCCAGACGGCGAAACCCTGTCTAGGGTTTATTTATAAATCATTGCGGGGATAAACTCATGGCACCTAAAAAAGAGAAAATTGGAAAACAGGCGGCTGAGAATACCACGGCCGTGAACTCGCTTGTCGGGTTTCGCCGCAGCGAGGTCGTCAAATCGCTCGGCATGATGGCTGGATATATGGCGAAACAGCCGAAGCCTTTTGCCAAACACGTCAAAAATTATGCCGGAGAGCTTCTTGATATCGTCAAAGGCTCCTCAGAGCTGACGCCCCACCCCAAAGATCGCCGTTTCCAGGACACAACTTGGGAAACGAACCCGCTTTACAAACGCGGCCTGCAAAGCTGGCTCGCCATGAAACGCGAATTAAATGGCTGGATTGACGACTCCCGCATGCACCCGGCCGATCAGACCCGCGCCCGCTTTGTCACCGACATGCTCACCGACGCGCTGGCCCCGACTAATACCTTGCTCGGCAACCCGACAGCGATGAAACGTCTGTTCGAAACAGGCGGCGGCTCGCTCTTTAAGGGGTTGCAAAACGCCTATGACGACCTTCGTAATAATGGCGGCATGCCGAGCCAGGTCGATGGACGCCCGTTCAAAGTCGGAGAAAATCTCGCCAATTCCAAAGGCGCGGTCGTTTATAAAACAGAAATGCTCGAGGTCATTCAGTATCAACCCAAGACCGAGCAGGTTCACAAGATACCGTTGATGATCATCCCGCCGCAAATCAATAAATTCTACGCGCTCGATCTGGCGCCGGATAAGTCCATGGTGCGGTTTCTGACCTCTCGCGGCTATCAGGTTTTTGCGGTGTCCTGGCGCAACCCGGGGCGTCAACACGCCCATTGGGGTCTCGAAGAATATGTCGCGGCTCTCATCGAAGCCTCTGACGCCGTGAAGAAAATCTCCCGCAGCCCGCGCCTGAATGTCAGCGGCGCCTGCTCCGGCGGCATTACCATGGCGCTATTCCTCTCCGAACTGGCGGCGCGCGGCGATAACCGCGTCAACGCCTTCACGGTCATGGTCAGCGTGCTCGACGGCAAAAAATCGGATTCGGAAATTGGCTTGTTCGTCACGGACGGCGCGATTGAAGCCGCACGGAAACACTCCAAACGGAAAGGCATTCTGACAGGCGAAGAACTTGGCCGAAGCTTTGCCTGGATGCGCCCGAACGATCTGATCTGGAACTATGTTGTCAATAACTACCTGCTTGGGGAAAGCCCGCCGCCCTTCGACGTGCTTTATTGGAATAATGACGGCACGAATCTGCCCTCACAACTTCATTCCGACTATCTGGATATTTTCCAGGACCGTCGTTTCCGTCCCGACAAAGATATCCATTTCCTCGGTCATGAGATCGATCTGGGCGCCGTGTCGCAGGATTGCTTCATGGTGGCCGGAATTACCGACCATATTACGCCGTGGAAGGCCTGCTACCGCAATATCCGCCTGTTTGGCGGCGAAGTGGACTTTGTTTTGTCAAATTCCGGCCATTTGCAGTCTCTGCTCAACCCTCCGGGTAATCCGAAAGCGCAATATTTCATCAATCCGGATCACCCGGCCCGCGCGGATCGATGGCTAGAAGCCGCAGAATCCGTGTCAGAAAGCTGGTGGCTACGTTGGGATAAATGGCTGTCAGAACGTTCAGGCGAAATGAAAGCCGCGCCTAAATCACTCGGAAACAAAGCTTTCCCGCCGCTCAGCCAGGCGCCGGGTGAATATGTCTTCACTTAGAGCGGGGCTTGCATAGCCGCCATCCACAGTCAGGCGCTTTACAGAGGGCCTGACCGCCACCACTTTGATGCATAGAGAATATTAAGAATCGGGATGGAATGTGGGAGCTGATTCGCACTTAACAATTGCAGACAGGGCTGAAAAACCTGCTGCGGGAAAGATGACAGGTATGCCAAAGAGCGCTAGCTCCAAAAAGGCCAAGACAATTAATCCCGGCCCCCCTTCTGTCGCAACGGATTATCATCCGAACTTGCCGCGTATCTTTTATTCAAAAGTCGGCAACCAGACACTTCGTACGGCCATATGGAAGGGAACAGACAAAGGCCGCGGCAAACGCACGCCTCTGCTCTTTTTCAATGGAATCGGTGCCAATCTCGAAATTGCACAGGCTTTTGCCGATACCTTTACGGGTCGCGACATTATCACCTTTGACATGCCGGGCGTGGGCGGATCGCCTGATCCGAGCTTTCCTTACCGCCCGTGGTGGGTGGCCAAGGCCGCCAAGCAAATCCTGATCGAAAACCGGTATACCAAGGTCGATGTCCTCGGCGTCTCCTGGGGCGGCGGTCCGGCCCAGCAATTTGCCTGGCAATATAAGCGGATGGTTCGAAATCTGGTGCTTTGCGCGACGACAACCGGCTCGACGATGGTGCCGGGTAAACCCAAAGCTCTGTCCAAGATGATATCGCCTAAGCGCTATATGGACCGTGATTTCCTCGCCAAAAACTTCGAAGCGCTTTACGGCGACGCGGCGGGCGAAGGTGTGCGTGATTTCTCAATCAATATGGTGCCGCCCTCTGTCAAAGGCTATCTGTTTCAACTTAGTGCTATGGTGGGATGGTCTTCCCTGCCCTTTATCCGCCGCATACGGGCGCGGACGCTCGTCATCATGGGCGAAAAAGATCATATCGTCCCCGTCGTGAACGGCCATATTCTGAATTATGCGCTGAAAGACTCCCGGCTAAAAATCATTGAAGGCGCAGGGCATCTCTTCCTGCTCACCCGCCGGGATGAAACCGTCGAGATGATTCGCGACTTCTTCGGCGAACCCGAAGTGCCCTGCCCGCATGTCGATCCGATGCTCTTGCCGTCCGTCGCCGCAGCGTTTAATCATAAGCATGACGTCAGTCCCGTCCCCGCCACTTAACCGGAGCGCATCATGGCCAAAAAAGATAAAGACGATAAAAAAACGAATGACACGGCCCGCCGTATCTGGCTGGCTGGTATTGGCGCTTATGGACGCGCTTTGACCGAAGCCAAAGGCGCTGTCGGCGAGCTCTCCGGCAAATCGTCGGAAGTGTTCGAAGATCTCGTCCAGAAGGGCGAAATGCTTGAAAAAGTCGTCGAATATAAGGGCAAGGAAATGGTCGAAAAATCCGGCCTCCGTGACTTTGATTTAAATGACCGCATCAAATCCATGCGCGAAAGACTTTCCGGCGGAAAATCGGACCGCGTCTCTGACTTGGAAGCGCAAGTCGCCGAACTCAATGCCAAGCTCGACGGTCTGTTGAAACAGCAGCAAAAAACCACGGCCAAGAAAACCACTTCAACTCGCAAGAAAACAACGACCCAGCGCACTTCGGCCAAGAAAGCGACGCCAAAACAGTCAAGCGCGACGAAAAAAGCGTCGACAAAACCCCGCGCCACAACCAAAAAAGACGCCGCCAAGACAGCTCCGACAAAAAAGTCTGATTAGACCTTTCTTCAAATGGTCGAGCGCAGCGCCACGAAAACAAAAATCCTCGCCACTGCGCTAGAGCTGTTCAACAATGAAGGCGAGAGCTCTATCTCTTCGGTTGATATTGCCTCTGTCATGGGTATCAGCCCGGGCAATCTCTATTATCATTATAAGGGCAAGGACGAGATTATCGTCCAGCTCTTTGCCGATTTCGAGGAAGAAATCCGCCTCGTCCTGAGCGCGCCGATTAACGCTCCCCTCAGCATCGAAGACAATTGGGTCTATCTTTACATCATATTTGAAGAAATTTTCGACTTCCGCTTTTTCTACCGCAATCAGGCAGAGCTGATCTGGCGCATCCCCGAACTCCAGACGAAATTTGCCAATATCCTCGCTCTGAAAGAGCGTACCGCTTACTCCCTCCTCTCCAAACTCCACAAGGACGGGCATCTGACCTTCGACGAAGGCGAGAAAAAAGCTCTGTCAGGCCGCATCGCCCAGCATTTTACTTTCTGGCTTCAATATCATGACCTGCGCTTCGGAACCGCCCCGCCCAAATCCCTCATCGACCAAGGCGTCTTCATGACCCTCGTCCAGATCACGCCCTATTGGAAAGAAGGCGAAGGCTACGCGCATCTGTTACAAGAGTTTGCGGAGGATAAGGTTTAGGGGTCCACGCCCCCTAAAAAACCCCATTATTTCACTCCGTCTCACCTTTGGTAAAACTTGACTCTCCCCCCGCTTTCGTAAAGCCTGCCGTTCACAGTTTACGGAGATACCCAATGCGTTTTACCCCTCAATTTTCCTCTAAAAAATCGTCCTGCCATTTTCTGATGATGCTCTTGGCGTCCAGCGCCATGGCGGCCTGTTCGCCGTCCTCTTCCGCGCCGGAAGAGCCGGCTGCGGCCGCGGAAACGGCAGAACCAACTGCGGATGAGATCGCGGCCGAAACAGCTCGGTTAAACGCTTGGTTTGAAGAGAAATTCGAAGAGGAAATCGCCTTTAGTCCTATCCAGCAATCCTTCCTCGGGCGGAAAACAAATTACGGCCAAATGGATGATATGTCTCAAGAGGCAGCGGATGAGCAGCTAGCCTGGCGAAAAGCGACTGTTGAGGAAATGAAAAGTGAGTTTGATTATGACAAACTGACCCCCGAGGCCAAAATCTCATGGGATATTTGGGATTATCAATATCAAGCCGCTGTGGCGGAAAATGAGTTTCAGACGAATGAGTATATTTTCGAGCAAATGGGCGCAATCCATACCTTCCCTCCGTCATTTTTGATTTCCGTACACCGAGTAGACGATGCCTCGGATATGGAAGCCTATATCAGCCGTATTTCTGAAACAGGCCGCGCCATCGAACAGATGATTGTCCGGTCGAAGGCCAATGCGGAGACGGGCGTTCGCCCTCCTCGCTTTGCGTTTGAATCGGTTATTGATTCTGCGCAAAAAATCATCACGGGCGCACCCTTTGATGAGGGTGAAGACAGCGCCATTTGGGCAGATGCCCAGTCTAAAATAAGCGCCTTGGTCGAGGCCGGCGAGATTGATGACGCCAAAGCGGAAAGCCTGAGAGAAGCGGCGCAAACAGCCCTTATCGAAGACTGGATGCCGGCTTATGAAAATCTGATCGCGTGGCAGAAAGAGGATATGCCAAACACGCCGGAAGTCGGCACAGGTATTGGCGCACTGCCTAACGGCGAAGCCTATTACAATGAGAGACTGGCCAGTCACACAACAACCGACCTGACGGCGGATGAAATCCACCAAATTGGCCTTGATGAAGTCGCGCGCCTGCGCTCCGAAATGGTGAAAATCAAAGATGAGGTCGGCTTTACCGGTGACCTGCAAGAGTTTTTCGCCGAACTTCGGGACAATAAAGATAACGAAAAATATTATTATCCGGATACAGATGAAGGCCGCCTCGCCTATATCGCGGACTCAACAGCCGCAATTGAGCGCATTGAAGAGGAACTTCCAAATTATTTTGGAATTCTGCCCAAGGCAGATCTCGAAGTGAAACGCGTCGAGGCGTTCCGCGAACAGGACGGCGCCGCTCAGCATTACAGACCGGGCACGCCGGATGGATCACGGCCGGGCATCTATTATGCGCATCTTTCCGATATGAAAGCCATGCCAAAAAGAGAGCTTGAAGTGATTGCCTATCACGAAGGCCTGCCGGGACATCATATGCAGATCTCCATCGCGCAGGAATTAACGAGCGTACCAACATTTCGGACACAAGCGGGTTTTAACGCCTATTCCGAAGGATGGGGCTTATATTCGGAAAAGCTGGCAACGGAATTTGAGGGCACATATGAAGACCCCTATTCTGATTTTGGCCGCTTGGGATCAGAAATCTGGCGCGCTATTCGCCTTGTTGTAGATACAGGTTTGCATTCCAAAGACTGGTCAGAAGAAGAAGCGGTCGCGTATTTTCTGGAAAACTCAGCCATCACTGAAGCGCAGGCGCAATCCGAAGTCCGCCGATATATGACATTACCCGGACAGGCGACCGGATATAAAATCGGGATGATCAAAATTCAGCAGCTTCGCCGCAATGCCGAGCAGGAGCTGGGCGATAAATTCGACCTTCCGGGTTTCCACGACGCGGTTCTGGGCGGGGGCGCTATGCCCCTCAAGGTTCTGGAGCGCCGGGTTGACCAATGGATAGCTGACGTAAAGGCGGCGTAATTGCTATAATAGCGGCGGCGGTGGGGGAACAATTTGTCCCTCGCCGCTTTTGCTAATAGCCCGCTGCGGCCCGCGGTGCAGCTCATGAAACGCCACCCAAAAGCGAGCCTTTAATGACGCCAGATGATTTACAAATTATCGTAGACGAAATCACCGCCGAGATGGCGCAGGAGCACCGGCGCGGCAAAGTCGCAGATTACATTCCAACCTTAGCGTCGGTTTCGCCGACGCAATTTGGCATGACCATTATCGACCATGAGGGCAAATGTTATACCGCCGGGGACGCGGACACGCCCTTTTCCATACAGAGTATAACAAAGGTCTTTACCCTGACCATGGCGCTGGGCGCGGTCGGCGATACGCTTTGGTCGAGAGTAGGCCGGGAGCCATCCGGCAGTCCATTTAATTCTATTGTTCAGCTGGAGTCAGAACAGGGCATCCCGCGCAATCCTTTCATTAATTCCGGCGCGATTATCGTCGCCGATGTCCTGCTGGCGAACTATGAACCGCGAGAAGCGCTCGGTGAGTTTATCCGTTTCATGCAAATGGTAACGGGGGACGAGACCATCGCTATCGATAGAGAAGTCGCCAAATGCGAACACGATACCGGATTTCGTAATCTGGCCCTCGGCAATTATATGCGCGCTTTTGAAAATATTCATAACCCGGTCGAAGAAACTTTAGGCACATATTTCCACTTCTGCGCGCTCTCGATGAGCTGCCGTCAATTGGCCATGGCGGGTCGTTATCTAATGTGCGGAGGGCGGCGTCATCCCAACACAACAGATACGATTATTTCACGTCAGCGAACGCGGCGTATTCTCGCGCTCATGATGATGTGCGGCCATTATGATGGATCGGGCGAATTTGCCTACCGCGTCGGCCTGCCCGGCAAATCGGGCGTAGGCGGCGGTATTTTGGCCATCGCGCCGGGCATCGCCTCTATTGCGGTCTGGTCACCGGGACTGAATGACCAAGGCAATTCACAACTCGGCATGAACGCGCTTGAGCGTCTGGTTCAGAGAACCGGGTGGTCCGTCTTTCGGGTGGATAGGTAGTTTAACTCCCAATCCGTACCTTGCCCAAAGGCGTTTTTTGTCCGAGAAAATAGAGAATTGCGGTTTGTATCGAAGCCCCAATAACCCAGAGAATTAAACCAATCAAAATTTCCAATATCAAAGCAGGGGTTTCCGGAATGAAATTTAGGGTTATTCCACTTACCTCCACCTTAGAATCATATTCGATACTTTCCGGGCTGATGAGGAAAACAAGGAGAATGAAGGGCGCGAGGCAAAGTGCCGGCACAGTCTCCAGAATAAGTATGGTTTTAAACAGGCCCGAAAATGTCAAATCTCTAAATGTCATTTTGCAACTTTAATACGAACGTCCGCCCCGTCAAATGGTTATATTTACTCTCTAGTTTTTAGGAACCCAAACACGGTACCAATCATTCTCCTCATGACGAGTAATCTATTCAGAGAGATGCATTATGGGCCTATTGGTAGACGGATTTTGGCAGGACAAATGGTATGACACCAAAGAGTCAGGCGGCAAATTTGAACGCGAAGACGCCGTTTTCCGAAATTGGGTAACGAAAGACGGCTCCGCAGGACCAAAGGGCAAAGGCGGTTTCAAGGCCGAGGCCGGCCGTTACCATCTTTATATTAGCCACGCCTGCCCTTGGGCAAACCGCACCATGATCTTTCGGAGCCTGAAAGGTCTGGAAGAGATGATTTCCGTTTCCGCCGTTCACTGGTTCATGGGCTCGAACGGATGGACCTTCCGGCAAGATGATCACACTCAGCCGGATCCTCTGGGTCACCGTTATCTTCACCAACTTTATACCCGGGCCAAATCCGACTATACCGGACATGTCACAACGCCGACGCTTTGGGACAAGGAAAACGATACCATCGTCTCCAATGAATCCGCAGATATTATCCGCATGTTTAACAGCGCGTTCAACGATATCGGCGCAACGGGACCGGATTTCTATCCCGAAAGGCTTCGCTCCGAAATCGATAAAATCAATGAGCGCGTTTATGAAACCGTCAATAACGGCGTTTACAAGGCGGGCTTTGCGACAACGCAAGAGGCGTATGACGAAGCCGTAGAGCCTTTGTTTGAGACATTGGATTGGCTCGACAGCATTCTATCCAGGAACCGCTATCTCTGCGGCGACACAATTACAGAGGCGGATTGGCGACTCTTCACGACGCTTATTCGCTTTGACCGCGTTTATGCCATTCATTTCAAATGTTCCAAACGGCGAATTTCCGATTATCAAAATCTATGGCCCTATACACGCGAGCTCTATCAGTGGCCCGGCGTCAGTAAAACGATCGTTTTTGATCATATTATGAAGCATTATTACGGCAGTCACGACATGGTCAATCCGAACCGCATCGTGCCGGTGCGCCCGTCCCTCGACCTGAATATTCCCCATGGCCGGGAGGCGATGTAGAGCCGTATAGCGCTTAGGAGTTACCGCCCAAATCTAAAAGGACTCCGTCCTCTTTGTAATAGGGCGAGGCCGGCTTGTTTTCGAGGACCTCCAAAACGGCCTCACTGGGGCGGCAGAGTTTCACGCCTTTAGGCGAGCAAACAATAGGGCGATTAACAAGGACGGGGTGCTCTAGCATTTGCGCCAGAATTTCCTCTTCATCCACAATTTCTTCGAGCAATCCAAGCTCTTTGGCCGGTGATTTGGTCGTCCGTAGAGCCGTTTTCGGCGTGAGGTCCGCCGCCGCGAAAAGCGCCAGTAGCTGTGGTTTTGTCCACCCCTCTTTCAGATACTCAATGACCACCGGATCATAGCCGGAGGCGCGAATGATGCCGAGAACATTGCGCGAGGTGGCGCAATCCGGGTTATGATGAATAACGATCATGGGCTCTCTCCTTCAGCCGGAAATCTGGATCGGGTTCTGTTGGCGATAGCGACGAGCGACAGCATGACGGGAACTTCGACCAGCACGCCGACCACTGTCGCAAGCGCCGCGCCAGAGGAGAGACCGAACACGCTGATCGCCACAGCAACGGCGAGTTCAAAGAAGTTGGACGTCCCGATCAACGCGCAGGGCGCCGCAATATTATGAGGCACTTTCCAAAGCCAAGCCGCGCCGTAAGCCACAGCAAAAATGGCGTAGGATTGAATGAGGATTGGCACGGCAATCAGCACAATGACCAATGGCCGATCCAGAATGGTATTTCCCTGAAACCCAAAGAGTAAAATAACCGTCGCCAAAAGACCCAATATCGAAGCAGGTTTGATTTTCGCGATAAAATCTTCGACGGCTTTCTCGCCGCCTTTGCGCAGCAACACCGCCCTCGCCGCCATTCCGGCCGCCAGAGGAATTGCCACATAAAGTATGGCCGACAGAACCAACGTATCCCACGGCACGACAATATCCGTCACGCCGAGCAGGAACGCCACAATCGGCGCAAAGGCAACGACCATGATCGCGTCATTCACGCTCACCTGCGCGAGCGTGTAAGTCGGATCGCCCTTAGTGAGCTGGGACCAGATGAACACCATCGCCGTACATGGCGCCGCGCCCAGCAAGATCAGCCCGGCAATATAGCCTTCGGCCTCGGCAGGCGGGATGAAGTCAGCAAAAACAAATTTGAAAAACAAAACGCCGAGAGCGGCCATAGTGAAAGGTTTTATCAGCCAGTTCACGACCAGAGTGATGACCAGTCCTTTTGGCTTATCCCCCATACGTTTCAAGCTGGCGAAATCGACGCCAATCATCATTGGCCAGACCATGGCCCAAATCAAAATCGCAACGGGAAGGTTCACACTGGCATATTCCATCGCCGCCAAGGCCTGAAACACGCCCGGCAAGACTTTCCCTAGCAGAATGCCTCCGGCGATGCACAGCGCCACCCAGACAGACAAATACCGATCAAAAACACTCATGCCGACTCGCTTTCATTTGAGAGCCACCTAACCCTAAAACCATTTCATTTCAATAGTTGCCGAACTATCGTAATGATTTTTAGCAGGTTTTGTCTGAGAGCTTCGCAAGGGTGACGCAGACCTCGGGATGACCATCGCAGCAATCTTCGACGAGGCTTGAGAGCAGATCGTTCACCCCGTCAATTCGGGCTTTATATATGAGCGACCGCCCCTCCCGCGTCACAGTCGTCAAATCTGCGCGGTTTAAAATGGCCAGATGACTCGACAGCGTATTCGGCGCGACCTTTAGCGTCTCTGCGATTGCCCCGGCCGGAAGCCCAGACTCCCCTGCCCGCATCAGAGTCTGAAACACCGCAAAGCGGGTTTCCTGTGCCAAGGCGGAGAGTTGTTCAATGGTTTTGCGAGTCTCGCTCATGAAGCGTTCTTAAACACTCAATCGAGATTTGGCTATTTCCGAAATTTACACTGCAACCGTAGCGATATCGAACGCATAGTTCAGGCCTCGTGACCCGCGATAGACTTAAGATCCAGGCTACGCAGCTTGCAATTTGTTTTTTGTCGGCAGTTTAGACGTCAAATATCCCAAGAGAAAAATGCCGCTAAAACTGATAAACGGGACAGCAACGCAAATGCCCAACCCAAGCAAGAACCCAACGGGCGTTGTATTGCCAGAGATCAAAGATGGCAGCACACTAAGCGCTTTTTGAGAAAGTGGACCTGTGAAAAACAAAGAGCTGTAAAATACCAGTGCCACCCCGATGAACATGTATTGGCTTACATTCAGTGTT
Source organism: uncultured Hyphomonadaceae bacterium (assembly GCA_963972195.1). Lineage (GTDB taxonomy): Bacteria > Pseudomonadota > Alphaproteobacteria > Caulobacterales > Maricaulaceae > Litorimonas. The sequence goes on from CAXATH010000009.1 coordinate 82,355, forward strand.
TTGAACCATTTTCTATAGATACAAAAATAGGGGTAGAGTGAAAGCAACATCATTCCGATCAAACTACTTATCACCAAAGTCGAAAGACCTGCTTTGAAAAGTAGCGCGACAATTAAGTGGATCGCCATCACAAAGCTGATCGCGACGTATATAATAATATTCGCTTTGACGAAGGTGCTGCGGTCAACCCGCCCATTTGGATTAAACAACAGGTCAAATTTCATCGGGTTGCGGGTCATAGACACTACATAAAATTCAACCTGTAATATAAAGTTAAACTGCTGCCTTAAGAATAGATTAATAGCCTGGCTCAAGAGAATTAGGTTTATCGGGCCCCGTTATGTTCTCTGCTAACACCTTATTAATAAAAAAGATTGCATTTCTACTTGCGAATAAGTCTCAATAGTGTATATCATATTTGCGAGTTATTCTTAATTGCAGGTATGTCTATGTCCCCCTTCCTAGAAAACACTTTCATCACCGACCTTGGGTTTGGCGGCGGGTTTGCGCTCTGGGGATTTCGGGCCATGGCGGCGGGATGCGGAGGATGCCGGACATTACGCGGAGGGTTTCACAAGGCCTTCAACCAAAATGCGGCAGGCCTTAGGTCTCCCGATGAGATGACAGAGGGTTTATTGGCGATGAAAGCGCTAGCGGGCTTTTGCCGAAGCCTTGGCGAGAACGGAAAAAGAAAAATTCTGCTCTCGGAATCCGGGACATTGCGCCTTACTGCCGATGAGGTGAGCCTTGTAGCGGCCCTCTCGGCCGCTCAGGCAAATCAAAGTTCGCTCTGCCGCGCCCACCTTCTCTGGCTTCAAGGCAATTCGAAAACCAAAGCCGCATGCGAGGCAGCAGCGGAATACGGCCTAATTTGCGCGGAGGCCGAGATATTTATTGAGGCGCCCAGAGTTCAGATCACTCAGCTATCCCCAAGCCAAACCGCAGACCATTGCACACCGCTTCACGAGGCGCGCTCCGATAGCGTGCATTAGCTTTCCGGCTGTATTCCCAAACGATCAAATAAAAGACGGTCCTCAGTCTCGCTCGGATTGTCTGTGGTCAGCAGGGTTTCGCCGACAAAGATGGAGTTTGCTCCGGCAAGGAAACAAAGCGCCTGCGCTTCATCCGTCATGGTCTCCCGTCCTGCAGAAAGGCGGACATAGCTTTCCGGCATCATGATGCGGGCCACAGCAATCATCCGGGCAAAATCAATCGGATGAACCGGCTCGCTATCGCCGAGCGGCGTGCCCGGGACAGGCACGAGCGCATTGATCGGCACGGATTCCGGCGCCGGGTCGAGATTGGCGAGCGCCATCAGAAGTCCGACATGATCTTCGGCGGTTTCGCCCATACCAACAATCCCGCCGCAGCAGACTTTCATCCCGCTTTCGCGCACGAGGTTGAGTGTGTGGAGGCGGTCTTCAAAAGTTCGTGTAGAAATCACCCGCTCATAGTCCTCCGGCGAGGTATCGATATTGTGATTATAATAGTCGAGACCGGATGTTTTGAGCCGCTCCGCCTGCGCCGGGGATAACATGCCCAGCGTCATACAGGTTTCCATTCCCATGGCTTTAACCTCGGATACCATCTCGCAGAGCGCGTCCATATCGCGGTCTTTCGGCTCCCGCCAGGCCGCGCCCATGCAGAAACGGCCAGCCCCACCGGCCTTGGCCTTTTTCGCCGCTTCAATCACAATGTCGGCGTCGATGAGTTTCTCCGCCTTGAGACCCGTATCGAAATGGGCGGACTGATTGCAATATCCGCAATCCTCGGCGCAGCCGCCTGTCTTGATAGAAAGGAGCTGGGACATCTGGACTTCGTTTGCGGCGTGATGGGCCCGGTGCACGGTCTGGGCCTGCAATATCAAATCCATAAACGGCTTGGCGAAGAGCCCGTTGACGGCCTCACGGGTCCAACGCTCAGAGGTCGGGTGCGGCGTATAATTCTCCGGTAAAGACGGGACGGCCCGGGCTTTTTTCCGAGGGGCAGTCTGGTCAAACAGTAAAGTCATAATCGAGTGTCTCTTTATAAACGCGGGGATGCCTTCGATAAGCTGTCCCGCCAAAGGGTTCAACGAAAAACCGGCCTGCTCCCGGGCTTGTGACCCTGTGGATATTAACCGCTCAGTAAGACCCCCTAACAAAACCTTAAAAACCAATATTAATCAATGGTTTAAGAGCTTGGTAACCGAATCAGCAAAAAGGTCTCTTTCAATCCACAAAAGCGGGGGTGGGCCCGCGTAAATACAAGAGACCGATTTAAGACATGGCGACTTCTCCAACTTCCGATAACCCGCACCCACATTTGCGACTGGTGTCCGACCTTGATTCTGTGGACATGCCGCCCTTGCCGCTTGGCCGTATCATGCAGGGCGACTGTATTGAGGGGATGAATGCCCTGCCCGCCGAATCCGTGGATCTCATCTTTGCCGACCCGCCTTATAATTTACAGCTCGGCGGCGACCTGTCTCGTCCCGACAACTCCGTCGTGAACGGCGTGACCGAAGATTGGGATCAGTTCGACACGATGGACGCCTATGATCTGTTTACCCATGACTGGCTGAAAGCGGCCCGCCGCATCCTGAAACCCAATGGCGCGCTCTGGGTCATTGGCAGCTATCACAATATTTTCCGCGTCGGCACCGTTCTGCAGGATCAGCAATTCTGGGTGCAAAACGATATTATCTGGCGCAAATCCAACCCCATGCCCAATTTCCGCGGCACGCGTTTTACCAATGCGACCGAAACCCTCATCTGGGCCACCAAGACCGAAGACGCCAAACCGACCTTCAATTATGATGCAATGAAAATGCTCAATGACGGCGTCCAAATGCGCAATGACTGGGTGCTGCCGATCTGCACAGGCAAGGAACGCCTGAAGAAAAGCGACGGCAAGAAAGCCCATCCAACGCAAAAGCCCGAAAGCCTGCTTCACCGGGTTCTCCTTTCCACGACAAATCCCGGCGATGTCGTCGTGGATCCGTTCTTCGGCACAGGCACAACCGGCGCCGTCGCGAAGAAGCTTGGCAGGCACTTTATTGGCTTCGAAATGGAAGAAGAATATATCCTCCACGCGCAAAAGCGGATTGATAAAATCAAAAAAGGCGCGGGCAGCGATATTCAAGTCACCGCGTCAAAACGCTCCGCGCCGCGCGTGCCCTTTGGCCGCCTTATAGAACAAGGCTTCTTGTCGCCGGGCATGTTTCTCCACAACAGCACAGGTCATGTGAACGCAAAAATTCGCGCAGACGGGTCTTTGCTTATCGGAGATTTCTCCGGTTCCATCCATCAGGTTGGCGCCCGCGTTCAAAACGCGCCGAGCTGTAATGGCTGGACCTACTGGCATTATCACAGCGAGGAAGGCCTCACCCCGATCGATGCCATACGCGACGAAATCCGCGCAGCTATGGCGGGGACATTAAAACCAACGCCGGTTTAGAAACACCGCAGATAAATCAAAAAAAGGGCCGTTTGGCCCTTTTCCTTTACCTATGTCTGATATTGAGGCTTAGGGATCACTCTTCCTCCAAAGCGGCGTCATTCAAGGAAAGCTTCAGCGCCTTTTTGAACACGGTCGGCAGTCCTGCGAGCAAGTAATCATCGGCCCAGGCCTGATTGCTGTTCGGGCGGGTCTCGAACTCAGCTTTATAAACATCGAGATGCAATTCAAAATGAGTAAAGACGTGTTTCACTTGGCCCTCTGATTTTACCCACTCCCCTTTGAACGGGGCGGCGTCGAGAGGGCTCTCAAGAGGCTCTGACGTCCACTCACTCCCGGGTAGTCCTGCCATACCTCCTAACAGGCCTTTATCCGGACGCGTTTCCAATAGGACTTCGCCGTTATGGATAGCGACAAACGCCGCGCCGTAGCGAACAGGTTTCGGCTTTTTCGCCGCTTTGCGGGGATAGGCTTCGGGCGCCCCCTTTTCCTTGGCCAGGCAATAGTCGTCCCAGGGGCAATTTGGACAATCGGGTGAACGCGGCGTGCAAATGGTGGCGCCAAGATCCATGACCGCCTGTCCGTAATCTCCGGCGCGCCGCGGATCGGCCAGCGTTCCGGCCAGAAGACGCAAAGGCTGTCTCGCTTGCGGCAGCGGTTCTTCCACTTTGAAAATGCGGCTGATAACCCGCTCCACATTGCCGTCGACAATATTGGTGGCCTGGTCAAAACATATCGCGGCAATCGTCGCCGCTGTGTATGGGCCAATGCCGGGAAGTTTCAAAAGCGCCGCTTCGGTCTTTGGAAAAACCCCGTCATATTCATCTCTGATAATTTGCGCGCATTTGTGCAAATTCCGCGCGCGGGCATAATAGCCGAGGCCCGCCCACATGCTTAAAACGGTTTCGCGTTCTGCATTGGCCAGATCTGTGACAGTCGGGAACGCCTCAAGGAATTTATGCCAATAAGGCGTGCCATGCGGCACAGTGGTTTGCTGCAACATGATCTCGGAGAGCCAGACCGCATAAGGGTCGGGAGTTTTTCCAGCCTTGCGGTCTTCGGGCCGGACTCGCCAGGGCAGCGTCCGCCCCTCCGCATCATACCAATCGAGCAGCCCCGCCCGCATCTTCTCGATTTCCTGCTCTGTCTTAATTTCTGTCCGGCTTTTAATCATAGACCCTGATGTGTGTGCTTTACGCCTCGACTTCAATGGGGGAAAAGGGAAGTGTTATGACCATCTCTCGCGAAGACAGGCAAAAAATCAATAACTGGCTGGAAAGCCAGCGGGCGCGGCCGCAATTTCGTAGCACGCCTTCGGCCGGAATGGCCGTGTCGCGGGTCATGCGCCCTTTGTCGAAAAAATATGGCGGCGGGTCCTCGGCCCTGTCCCTCGCGCGGCTCTGGCCGGAAATCGTTGGCGAGCGGTGGAGTAAAATTTCTTCGCCTGTGCGGTTCACGACAGGGCGAAACGGGCGAACCCTCGTAATTTCGGCTCCCGGCGCGGCGGCCTCGCTCATCATGGCGGCGAGCGGCCCCATCATTGACAGGCTCAATACCCATCTGGGACCGGATCATGTCAAGGCGATCAAAGTCGTCCAGACCAAAATGCGCACAGATAGCGCGTCGGTAAAAACCCGGCGCGGCCTGCGCCCCAGCGAGGCAGCGCATCTGCGCGAGAGCCTGGCCACTGTGAAAAATGAAAACTTGAAAGCGTCCCTCGAGAAATTGGGACGCGGAATTCTGACGAAAGACGAAAAATAATATGCGTAAACTTATTTTAGCGACAAGCCTTTTGGCGCTTTCCGCCGGCGGCGTATTTGCCCAGACCACTCCGAACGCCACTCCCATACCCGATGCGCCGGTCGAAACCATCCCTGCGGAAGAAGTTGATTTTGTTTTTACCGAAGCCCCGGATGATCACGTTATCGGCTCTGATTCTGCTCCGATTACGATGATGATGTATGCCTCCGTCACCTGCGGTCATTGCGGAGACTGGTTTCAGGACGATTGGCCTTTGGTCAAACGCGAACTGATCGAGACCGGAAAAATTCGCTTTATCCTTCGTCCCCTTCCGACTCCGCCGGCCATTCTCTCCGTCACGGGATTTTTAATGGCGGAATGCGCCCCGGATGAAGACGGTTACTTCTCTTCTATCGAATACCAGATGAACAATCAGGAGAAGATTCTTGAAGGCGCTCAAAAAGGCACAGCCCGCGAAGAATATGCAAAAGTCGCAGAAGGCGTTGGCCTTATGAATGACGAGGAGATCAATAGCTGCCTGAGTAAAGAAGCCAACATGGACCACATTCGCCTGAACGGCAAACGCGCGGAAGCCGCCGAAGTCAGCGGCGTGCCCGCCTTCTTTATTGGCGGAGAAGCCTATAAGGGAAAACAGGAAGGATCAGCGATCGTTTCCTTAATTGAAACCATGCATGAAAGCGGACAATCCACCCTGCCCGATAACATTGAGCCGGCACATGATGAGTCTCAATCGTCACATGACCACGAGCACTAAAGGGGCTTTCGCGCCCTGTTTGAAGGGTGCGACATAGTGCTTTGAAAAGGAACTATAGGCGGCGTTTCTTCGTAATAAAGTCGTAAGGTCGCCTAGAGCGGCCGCATTATTATAATAAATTACGGAGATATATATGCCTAAAGCTTATGTTAGCCGTCTCGATGATAACGCACGCGAGACATCCATTGCACTTCTTAAAAGAAACCTGGCCGTTTCCCTCGATCTAAGTTTCGCCGTCAAACAGGCGCATTGGACCCTGAAAGGCCCGAGCTTTATCGGTCTGCACGAATTAATGGATCAGGTGGCAATGCACATACGCGAAGCGTCCGACATGATTGCCGAACGCATTGTCATTCTTGGCGGACAGCCACACGGTTCCGTTCAAGCCGTCAGCAAGGATACGAGCCTGGACGCCTATCCTGTCGACATCACAGATCAGAATAAGCATGTCGATGAAGTGACGTCCCGCCTGATGGCATTCGGCGCCTCTCTGAAAGAAGCGATCGATAATGCCGGCGAGATCGGAGATGAAGACACGGCGGATCTGTTTACCGAGATTAGCCGGACGGTTGATAAAGACGCCTGGTTTGTCGGCGCCCACAATAAATAGGCCGTCATAACACAGTCGTACCGACATTAATTTTGTAACGCCCTCTTCTCGGAGGGCGTTTTTTTATATCTGCAAACAGATTCACCCTGTGGATATCACGAAAGCGAAATGTTTTTTGACCCGCTTTCGAGACAAATCTGCGTAAAATACGTGAATCCTCCACAGTTTCGTCCTAAATCGCCTTATATCCTATCACTTATCCCACTAGGCCTTATTGCCATCACACAGAAAATTGCGAGACTTCCCTTATGACCGATTCGTTTAAATTTGATTCCCTTCGCCGTTCTGCACTGACTACGCTGGTTGGCGGCGTCGCGGCACTCTCTCTAATCGCCTGTAGCGGAGGGGAGACCTCGACAAATTCTGGCGCCAAAGGCGACCCGTCTCAATATGAGCTGGCAAGTGACGTCGGCATCGGCGCCGAAGACGCCCCTGTGACATTCGTAGAATATGCTTCTGTGACCTGTCCGCATTGTTCCAACTGGAGCAAGACGGTCTATCCGGAGCTCAAAAAGAAATATATTGATACCGGCAAAGTCCGTTATATTTACAGACCTTTCCCGACACCTCCGCAAGAGCTTGCCGATGCGGGTCACATGATTGCCATGTGTGCAGGCGACAACAAGTTCCTGACAAACATCAAATATCAGTTCGAAAACCAAGAGCAAATTTTGAACATGGCACGCGCCGGCGACGCCCGCAAAGCCTATGTCGGTATCGCCAAGAACTCCGGCATGTCAGAAGAAGAATTTGCGGAATGCATTACGAACCCCGACATTCAAAAAGAGTATCAAGCCATCGTTCAGAGCGGTATTGATGCGGGCGTGACCGGCACACCGGCCTTCTTCGTCAATGGCGAGTACACCAAGAAAGCGCCGAGCGGAGATGCGTTCTACACCATCGAGTCTATCGAGGAAGTTATTCTCCCGATTCTCGGCGAACCCGTCCCTGCAAAAGAGGCAGACGCAGAAGAGTCTGCCGAGTAGCTCTTATGGGGTCGCTGGTCTTCAATCGGATAAAGCTTGCGGGGTTCAAATCCTTCGTCGAGCCGACTGATTTCCACATAGAGCCCGGCCTGACCGGGATCGTGGGGCCAAATGGCTGCGGCAAATCCAACCTTTTGGAAGCGATACGCTGGGTCATGGGGGCCAATTCCGCCAAAGCCATGCGCGCGGCGGGCATGGATGACGTTATCTTTAACGGCACCAAGACCCGCCCCGGCCGCAATCAGGCCCATGTGACCCTGACAATTGATAATAGCGCCCGGATCGCGCCGCCCGCTTTTAATGATGACGATATTCTCGAAGTCATGCGCGTCATTAAAAAAGGCGGCGGATCCAAATATAAAATCAATGGCAAGACGGTTCGTGCCAAAGATGTTCAACTCCTCTTCGCCGATGCTTCGACCGGCGCCAACTCCCCAGCGCTTGTGCGGCAGGGACAGATCAGCGAATTAATCGCGGCCAAGCCGTCCAATCGCCGCCGTATCCTTGAAGAAGCCGCCGGAATTTCCGGACTTCATACCCGTCGTCATGAGGCAGAACTTCGCCTTCGCGCCGCCGAAACTAACCTCAACCGGCTCGACGATATTATCGGGCAGATCGAAGGTCAGCTTCTGTCATTACGCCGTCAGTCCCGTCAGGCCACACGCTATAAGCGCCTCGCCGGAGAGATAAACGAATATAAGGCCCTGCTCTGGCTGAAACGCTGGATCAGCGCGATCGATACGCTCGCCGCCGCGACAGAAGCCTCGACGGAATGCGAAAACCGCGTTGCCGATACCGCCACCAAAGCGACGGCCCTGACCCGTCAGGCAACAGAACTGGCCGGATTGCTGGAGCCGAAGCGCGAAGAGCAGATCATCGCCGCCGCGGTTCTTGGCCGGTTGAACGCCGCCAAGGAAGCGCTCGAAGCCGATGAGGAAGCGGCAAGTTCCGAAATCCAGAAACTGGAAGCCCAGATTAAAGACTTGGCATCCGATCTGGAACGCGAAACCAGTATTGTTCAGGACGCCGAGGAAGCCGAAGCCCTGTTGAAACAGGAATTTGACCGCCTCTCAGCCGTTGCTGACACCTCCGCCGCATTGGACGCCGCCGCCGACGCGGCCTCCGAAGCCATCAAGACGCGCTCCTCTCTCGAAGCCGATTATAACGAGCTCACGCGTCAGGCCGCTGATCAGAACGCCCGCCGGGATTCGGCAGAACGCGAACTCTCACAGGCGGAAAGCCGGCTGCAACGCGTCACGCTGGAGCGGGAGAATACACAGGACCGTCTTGCAGGCATGAGTCAGGACGGCGGATCCTCGGGCAATCTGTTTGCTGCCGGCTCCAAAGAAGCGCTCGCCGCGCTGGAGGCTGCCCGCGCCGAAGAACAAAATCTGGCCAAGGCGCTGTCTGCGGCCGAAGAGGCTGACCAGGCCGCGCGCGACGCTCTCTCGAAATCCCGGCAAACCTTGTCAGGACTGTCCGGAGAACGGACGGCGCTGGAACGTATGCTCGCCCGCGCCCAGGCCGGAACGTTCGAACCTGCCCTTAATCAATGCCAGGCCAAGCCGGGGTACGAAACCGCCCTCGCCGCCGCCCTTGGCGAAGATCTCGACGCCGCCATTGGCGGAGACGCCGCGCTTCGGTGGAGCGGCGCGTCAGTTTCCGATCAGGCGCTGCCGGGCGGCGCAAACCCGCTCAGTGATTTTGTCTCTGCGCCAAAAGAACTGGCCGCAAGACTGTCACAAATCGGAGTTGTCGACAGCGCGGATATCGCCGCTCTGGCCCCGCAGCTCAAACCCGGACAACGTCTGGTGACACAGAACGGACAACTCAGCCGCTGGGACGGATTTGAAATGGCCGCCGGCGCGGAAACCTCCGCTGCCGTAAAGCTCAAACAACAAAATCGCCTTACCGAGATTACGGCCGAAATTGAGGGCGCGGAACAACAGGTCGGAACAGATCAGGCCGATTTTGAAACTGCCCGCGCCGCCCGCAACGAGGCGCAAGAAGCGGTCCGTACAGCGCGGCGCGCCCTGCCCGATCTGGAACGCGCCGAGCGCGCCGCCCAGGCCGCGCTTTCGCAATATGAAACCGATGTGGCCCGCGCCAATGCGGAACGCCGTAATCTGGAAGACCGGATCGAACGACTCGACTCAGAGCTTAAAGAGCTGACCACGCAGCGCGACGCGGCCAAAACCAATCTGGAAGCTCTCGGCGCAGTCGAAGACGTCTCCGAACAGCAAGAGGCGCTGTCCGAGAAATTAAGTGACGCCCGCGCCGCCGCAGACGAAGCCGGCGCGACTTATCGCAGCCTGAAAAACGAAACAGAAGCCCGCGCCGCCCGTTTGAAAGCCGTGGAAAAAGAACGCGCCGATTGGGCGAAACGGTCCGCAACCGCCGCGCAGCGAGTCTCTCAGCTGGAAGCCCGGGCAACTGCCGCCAAAACCACTTTGAGCGCGGCCACGGACGGACCGGATAAATTTGCGGACCGCCGCGCGCGCCTTTTCTCTGAACTTGAAAGCGCGGAAACCCGCCGCAGCACCGCGGCAGACGCTTTGGCCACCGCCGAGACACAATTAAAAGAAGCCGAAAGCGCGGCCCGCGAAGCGGAACAAGCCCATTCCGACGCGCGCGAAGCCCGCGCGGGGGCCGAGGCCCGCAAAACGGCGGCGCAGGAACGCATCGCGGAAACCAAGGCCCGCATCAACGAAACCCTGTCCTGTGAACCGTCAGAGCTGAAACAGCATCTTGGCGATTTGTCGCCCGAATCCGGCCTGTCCGAAAATGACATAGAGAAGAAGCTCGACCGCCTTTCCGTCGAACGGGAAAAAATGGGCGGCGTGAACCTTCGCGCCGACGAGGAAGCGGCGGAACAGGAAGAACGCCTTTCGGCCATGAATGAGGAACGGCAGGATTTGATTGCCGCCATCGCCCGCCTGCGCGAAGGCATTGATGAGCTGAACCAGGAAGGCCGTGAACGCCTCTTGAAAGCCTTTGATGTCGTCAATGGTCACTTCGGACGTCTGTTCACGACGCTCTTTGGCGGCGGCGAAGCCTCTCTCGCTTTGACCGAATCGGATGACCCGCTCGAGGCCGGCCTCGAAGTCATGGCCCGCCCGCCCGGCAAATCTTTGAAAGCCATGTCGCTCCTCTCCGGCGGCGAACAGGCTCTGACGGCGACCGCCCTTATTTTTGCGGTCTTCCTATCCAATCCGGCCCCGGTCTGCGTTCTCGACGAAGTCGACGCACCGCTCGATGATGCCAATGTGTCCCGCTATTGCGACCTGCTAGACGATATGAAGAAACACACTGACACGAAATTCATTGCCATCACCCATAATCCGGTCACAATGAGCCGGATGGACCGTCTCTTCGGCGTGACCATGGCCGAGCAAGGCGTCTCTCAACTTCTCTCAATCGAATTGAACGCAGCAGAGCAGTTGGTCGCGGCGGAATAAAACGCAAAGCCGCATCTCAATCGATGAGTCTGAGAAAGATAAGATGCGACATATGAGACTCTCTGCATTTTTCTTGGAAAACCTTTTTTTTACAAAGCCTTACAACCTCTCAACTGCGGTTGACTTAATCAGGCCCCTTGGGTAGGTTCCGCGCGCTTTCGGAAGGGAGAGTTGGAGTGTCATTGGGGCATTTCGGGTCGAATAGATGGGGGCAAAGAACGAACGTCATGACAGAAGGTCAAAACCGCCAGACACAAGAGGCAGACAAAGCCGCGCTTAGCGCTCTCGGTGACAAACTGAGAACCAAAAAGCCGCAGCCGGATCAGCCCAAACTTGTCGAAGGCACTTCCAACCTGGCGGTCGGTCTAAAATATGCCAGCGAATTTACCGCGGCAGTCCTGGTCGGTGCAGCCTTTGGCTATTTTACCGATAAGTTATCAGGATGGTCGCCTTTTGGTTTGCTGACTGGGTTATTTTTAGGGTTGTGCGCCGGCGTTATGAATGTTGTGCGGGCCGCCAAAGACGGTATGGACGCTCCGGTTGAAAACACCGAAGCGGATTAGGAACGCAAGATGATTTTTGCCCTAGATCCGATTAAGCAGTTTGAGATCCACAAAATGGGTCCGACTCTCAAAATCGGCAATTTTGACCTCAGCTTTACCAATGCATCCCTGATGATGCTGGTCACAGTTGGCCTTGTTGTATTGTGGCTTCTTCTGTCCACGAATAAGCGCTCTTTAGTCCCGACACGGGCGCAATCTGTTGCCGAAGTGACGTATGAATTCGTCGCGGATATGATCCGTTCGGCCTCCGGTAAAGACGGTCTCCGGTTCTTCCCCTTCGTCTTTACGCTCTTTATCTTTATTCTTTTCGCCAACTTGCTTGGCATGATCCCGTTCTTTTTTACGACGACCAGCCATATTATTGTGACTTTCACCCTCGCCATGATGGTGATGACGCTCGTGATTGGCTACGGCGTATTCAAAAACGGCTTTGGTTTCCTCAAGATTTTCTGGCCGTCGGGTATTCCGATCGTGATTTTGCCCTTTGTGTCGCTGCTTGAAGTCATTTCCTTCTTCTCTCGCCCGATCAGCCTATCTGTTCGTCTCTGGGCCAATATGCTCGCCGGACATATCCTGCTGAAACTCTTCGCTGGCTTCTCGATTATGATGGTCACGGCTTTCGGCATGTTCCCCGGCCTACTCGGCGCGCTCATCCCGTTTACGTTGACGCTCGCGCTGACCCCCCTTGAATTTCTCGTGGCCTTCGTTCAGGCTTACGTTTTCGCTCTTTTGACCTGTGTGTATCTTTCAGATGCATTACATCCCGGTCATCACTAACACTGCAAATTAACCGCTTTTCCTAAGGAGATCATCATGGAAGCAGAAGCAGCAAAATACATCGGTGCAGGTATTGCATGTCTTGGCATGGCCGGCGCCGGTATCGGTCTTGGCCACATCTTTGGTAACTACCTGTCAGGCGCTTTGCGTAATCCGTCTGCCGCTCAAGGTCAGTTCTCGAACCTCATCTTCGGCTTCGCCGTGACAGAGGCCCTCGGCATTTTCTCATTCGCCGTTGCCCTCATCTTGATGTTCGTACTTTAAGTTACGATTTTTCACGTTGTTTGAAAGCTTGCTATGACAGCCAGTGTTATCGGTTTTGAAATGATGCTCGCAGCGGCTCCCGCAGGGGCCGTTGACGGTGCAGGAGAAGCGGCCTTCCCGCCGTTTGATCCGACCTATTTCGCCACCCAGATTTTCTGGCTGTTACTCAGCTTTGCCCTTTTATATTTTCTCCTTTCGCGGATTTTTCTTCCGCGCATCGGCGAAACCATTGAAGAACGTAGCTCCCGCATAGCGGATGATCTGGATACGGCGTCCCGTATGCAGGCCGACGCCGAGCAGGCTGAACGAAATTACGAAAAAGCTTTGTCCGACGCCCGCGCTAAGGCTCACAATGTTGCCGAAGCCACGCGTCAATCTGTCGATGCGGAAATTCAGGCTGAACTGGACGCCGCTGACAAAGAAGCCGAGAAGCAAGCGGACGCGGCCGAGAGCCGTATTCGCGAGGTTCGCAGCAAGGCGATGTCTAACATCGAGTCCGTTGCCGCCGAAGCCGCTCAGGCCACAGTCGAAGCGCTGACGGGTAAAAAGCCGACACTGGCTTCCGTCAAGTCTGCTCTGAACTAGGAAGGGTCAGACCATGCATTTTGATTTTGATCCCGCCAGCCCAACAATTTGGGTCTTTCTGGCCGTCATTCTGTTCTTTATCGCGCTCGGTTATTTCGGCGTTCATAAGAAAATTGCGTCCGCTCTTGATTCCCGCGCCGATAAAATCCGCGTTGAGCTCGACGAAGCCCGCCGCCTTCGCGAAGAAGCCCAAACCCTTCTCGCCTCTTTCCAGCGCAAGCAGAAAGAAGCCGAGAAACAGGCTGAGGATATTGTGAAGCAAGCGCGTATTGACGCTGAAAACATGGCGGCCCAATCCCGTAAGGACCTGGCGGAGCGTCTAGAGCGCCGCGCCCAGCAGGCTGAAGCGAAAATCCAAAACGCCGAAGCTCAGGCGATGGCGGATGTGAAGTCCAAAGCCGCCGACATGGCCGTGAATACAGCTGAAGCCTTGATGCGTAAAAACATGAAACCCGCCGATTATTCCGCGCTTATTAAAGACGGAATTACGCAAATGGGTAAAGTCATGAACTAGGCCAATGCGCCAATTTGAATAAAAAGAGCCGTCCCCCGGGGCGGCTTTTTTATTGGGCTTTTCACTGCTACTTCTTTAAGCTTTCGAAAAGCGAAATAAAGATAGGGATAGTCATGGCAAATTTGAACAAGCGGGAAATTTTAAGGGGCGCCGGCGCGCTCGGCCTTTCGGGATTGCTCCCTTCGCAACTCGCTTTTGCGCAATCTCCCAAGACAGACGACGCCCTTCCAAATCTTGCTGCAAACGCCAAACCTATCACGGCAGCCGAACACCAGGCCCGGATAGAGAAGGCTCAGCACCTGATGCAGGAGCAGGGCGTCGGGGCTCTGATTATAGAGGCCGGCTCCGCCCTCACCTATTTCACCGGCATTCGCTGGTGGCGGTCAGAGCGCTTTACCGGCGTCGTTATTCCGGCCGAGGGTGAGTTTACAGTCATCACGCCGTTTTTCGAGGAGCCGTCCATTCGGGAGTCGATGAAAATCGGAGACGACGTTCGCACCTGGCACGAAGATGCTTCGCCCTTCAAATTGATTGTCGATGTCCTTCGGGAAAACAAAGCGCTGAAAAAACCCGTCGCGATCGAAGAGACCACCCGCAATTTTATCTCCACCGGCATCAAGGCGCAAAAGGCCGGCGTGAAGCTCGTCTCAGGGCAGCCCATTACGCGCGGATGCCGGATGTTCAAATCCGCGGCGGAACTTGCCCTGATGCAAACGGCCAATGACATTACCCTGACGGCCTATCGCCATATCTATCCGAAAATCGAGGCCGGGATGACCCGTCACGACATCGCCGCTTTGATGAACAAAGCCACGACCGCGCTTGGCGGATCGGTTGAATTCTCCCTCGTTCTGGTTGGCCCGTCCAGCGCCTATCCGCATGGCAGCGACATCGAATATGAAGTGAAAGAAGGTCAGGTCATTCTCATGGATTGCGGCTGTAGCGTGCATGATTACGAATCCGATATTTCCCGCACCTGGGTGATGGGCGAGGCCAGCAAAGAGCAGCGCGATGTCTGGAATACGGTTAAACGCGGACAGGAACTGGCTTTGGAAACGGCGACCCTCGGCACACCGGCCGGGCGCGTGGATGATGTGGTTCGGAAATATTACGACAGTCTTGGATACGGCCCCGATTACGCCGCGCCGGGCCTCACGCACCGTCTCGGCCACGGCATTGGGATGGACGGGCATGAGCCTGTCAATTTTGTGCGCGGGGAGACAACCAAACTCGCCCCCGGCATGTGTTTTTCGAATGAACCGGGACTTTATTTGCCCGGTAAATTCGGCGTGCGTCTGGAAGACTGCCTCTATATGGGTGAGGACGGGCCGGTCCTGTTTACGCCTCTGTCCAAATCCATTGATGACCCGTTCGGCGCCTAAAGCGAGCCCATTCCGGCCAGCTCAAGAGCCAGCATCAGCGCCGAAATAGCCAAAAGCCACGAGCCGAGAATACGCACGCCAATTTTCGGCCAGAGCGCGCTTTGCCGCTGAAAGGCCCAAAACGACATCAAAGCCGCGCCGCCCACAACCAGACTGACGCCGATCACATTTGCGGTAATCAGAACGACATTGGACGGAAACTGTCCGGCTTGCGGCAGAAAGGAAGCCCCTAGCCCGCCGCCGCCTAAAGCGGCCATAATAAAGATAACCGAGGGACGGCTTATCGCCGCCGCAACCAAACAGCCGGAAAGGAAGGTCAGCGCAAGAAGCGATAAGGTAATAAAACCGGAGCTTAAGAAAAGAGCGCCGAGCAGACCCGCAAACAGGAAAGCGCCCCACGAAATTACAGCTTTGAGGAAGGCTTCTCGCTTTAAATTACCCATCGCGAAGCCGATGCCCACCGCAAGCAATAATTGTCCGGCTTTCACAAGCTCGGGAATAAATCCGGGTATCCAGGCGTAAAAATCCATCAGACTCTGGCCTTAAATAATGCCGAACAGAAAACCCAGACCGCCCAGCGCAATCAACCCGCCGGCAATCTGGACAGCGACTTTACCGCCGGGGCGTCCGATCAGAACGCCAAGCCCGATACCTAAAAGATGAAGCAGGCCTGTGGCCAAGACAAACCCGATCGCAAAACTCATGGCGTTACTGGCCTGGGGAAGTTCCGTGCCGTGAGCATGGCCATGAAATACGGCGAAAAATCCGACAATAATTGCCGCCAGCCAGAGAGGCGCCCTCACCGCAAACGCAATCAAAAGACCCAGCACAATGGAGGACAGAGCAATCCCGGCCTCAACAAAGGGCAGAGGCGCGCCGACAACGCCGGCGGCCCCGCCAAACGCCATGATAACCGGAAAGACGATAGGCAGAATGTAAATGGCCGGCGCGCGCAGAAATGCGCCCCAAAGGCCAACAGCCACCATCGCCACGACATGATCCCAGCCAAGCACCGGATGTAAAAACCCGCTCATAAAGCCTCCGACCAACCCCTCGCCTGTGTGGGCAAAGGCCGGGGCGGCCCCTAACAAGGCCAAAGCAAGAAGCAGAAACCCCGTCTGATATCTTATAGTTTTCATTGGGGGGCATAAGGTGGAACGGGTCATGTTTCTCTCTTCTCGGTAACTAGCTAATGTCTATTCCGGCAGGCGCGAGACGAGGCCGGGCGCGACAACATTTTGCGCGTTCATCCAATCTCTGACGGGGTCCGCCTCTGCAGGTTTTCCAGCGGCCTTGGCCGCGTCAATGAATAGCCACGCATCTTCATATTCGCGCTGGGCCAGCCAGTTTGTTCTGGCGCGTTCCAGGGCTTTATCGGCGTTTTCTTTGACGTCCAGAAAATAGCGGGCTTCTTCCCGGGCATGGCCATTATGACCGACCCGGAAATTGGCGCGAATGCGGCGATCCATTTCTTTGCTAACGTCGGAAAGTCTCTCGTCTTGGCCGCTTTGTTTATAGGCCAGCGCCCGGCGCAGCAGGAACGCATCCGTTTCAACGGGAATGTCCAGCGCCTTCAGAGCGGCTTCGGGTTGACCCAAAGCCAAGAGACTATCGGCATGAAGCATTCGAATACGGAGCGTCTGCGGATCCGCCGCCTGGGCCTTTTCCAATTGCGCTTGCGCCAACGCGTTATCGCCCTGAAACATCGCAATCTCGCCCAGAACGCTGTGGGCATATCCAATCAAGGCGGGGTCCATTCGCCGGGATTCCAGAACAGTGTTTAACTGATCTGCAGCGCCTTTCGCCTCCGGTCCAAGGGCTTTGGCCGTAGAGTCACAGAGTAACAGTAAATCATAGCGCCCAGCTGTGCCGAGTGGCACGCAAGCCTCTTTTGCGGCGCCGATTTTCCCCTGAACCAATAAAATATTCGCGCGCGTCAGCAGCGCGGTGGCGTCTTTTCCGTCGAAGGAAAGCACAAGCTCGAGCAAGCTGAGAGCCTCGTCAAAATTATGAAGATATTGCTGCGAAATGGCGCGGAGCTTTAAAGCTTCCGTCATATTTTCTCGGCCGGACATCGAGGAGAGAATACTGTCCGCTTTGGCAACAATCTCCGCGTTTCCCGTCAGCCGCCCTTCATTTATCAAAGCCCGAGCCGTTTTTAGCGCGGTTGCTGTATTCGCTGGCTCTGAGTCATAATCTTCGAGAGCGGATTGCACTTCAGGCGGCATTTTCCCCGGCGCGTAGCCATATTGACCGGACTGCCCTATCCCCAAAGGGCTAATTAAGAGCATCCCTCCGGCCAGAGCCGAAAAGACCCCCAAAATGGGGGTCTTGAATCCAGTGTCGGTTTTCAGTTCTTTTAACAAAATTCAGCCTCGATAAATCGACCTCACCTTAAGGCGATATTACTCGGCGTCAAAGGTGAACAGATATTCAATGCTCATTTCTGTATAGTCAGGATTATCTGTGACGTCTGTGCGCTGACCGGCCCAGACCTTGTTATATCCTTCAACCGGAACATATGTCGCAACGCCGTTCTGGTCTGTCTTTGTCTCGGATGTATTTTCTCCGGTTCCGATTTCTATGCCTTCAACCGGGACACCGTCGATCAGCACTTTAACCTGCATAGGGTCTCCGGCTTTTGGCTTTTCGGCGCTTAGCGGTACGACCTCAAAGGGCTGGCCCTGAGCCGTTGTCACGATATCTGACCAGTTCGCAATATGCTTGTGGTATTTGATGGCGTTTACAGCCGAGAGCGGATCTTCGACTTGGCTCATTGGGACATTGACGCTTTCCCCGTCCCCGGTTGTGGTATAAATCCCATTCACAAAATGCATGAGCAAGAGCGTCGGCATGCCCTCAACACTGACCTGCATGTCATCGTCTTGATATGTCCGCCAAACGGTCAGTTCATTTCCTTCGGCGTCCATCGCCTGAATGGTTTTCACTTTGTCCGCCGGATAGCTTTCCAGTTTTCCTTCATGACCGCCAAAATAGACTTGGTATTGGGTCATGCCCGCTATCTCATTTTCGACCGGCACCAACCAAGCTGTGTGAGACAGGGCTGACGGCGCCCATAAGAGGGCCAAGCCAGACGCCGTTAACATAAATCGTTTCATCATAATTCTTCTCCTTGAAAGTTTCAGTCTTTAAAATCCGACCTGTACGCCTGCGAATACAGCGCGCGGCGCCCCGGGGGACGCGCCAAGGCTATTAATCGTGGTCGCATAAACATTATCCGTGATATTATCGATACTTACAAAAACTTGCGTCGGTTTTTTTGTCTTCAAACTATAGGCCGCGTCCAAATCCAGAACGGCGTAATCCGGCGCTTTATTCGTATTCCCTGCGTCAATATCATACTCGCCAATATAGCGCGCGGTTGCACTTAAACGGATATCCGGAATGGGAAAATAGGTCGCAATCAATGTAGCCGTATGATCCGGCACTCCAATTACGCGATTGCCAATCAAATCAGGATTTAAATTTTCTTCGATTTCTGAATCAGCGTAGCCATAAACGGCCTGAAGCTGGAACTGGCTTGAAACATCCCAAGACAGGCTGGTTTCAAATCCGGTTCTGGAAGTCTCTCCAAAATTCACAAAGTCTCCGGGAGTCACTTCATTGATCTCGTTAGAGGAGTTGATTTCATACAGCGCCACATCCAAATTTACCGAGCTTATAGGCTTGAACGTTGCGCCGAGCTCATATTGGCGAAGTTCATTCACGCCAAGCTCCTGCGCGCCCGACGCAAATTTCGCAAAGCCACTGGCCAAGGCAAAACCCTCTGAGTAACTGGCCCGAAGCTGTAACTGATCCAAAACCTGCGCGCGTAGTCCGATTTTCGGGCTGACATTGCTGACCGTATCCAGTTCTTCGCAAGGCGCCGCGCCTGTTTCGGCGCCCAGGGGCTCACAATCGCCGTCAAATTCATCCGCCCGCAATCCAAGAGATAAATCGAGCCGGTCCGTTAACGCGATATCGGCTTCGGCGAATAAGGCATTACTGCTGAGTGTCGATTCACGGTCAAATTGCGCCGGAAAGACGCGCTGGCGATTATCCAGGTCATCATAAAATTGAAAATCGGTTGATTCATCGAAATGTTCGATCCCGGCGACATAACTTATCGTCCGGCCCGCCAAGTCCATCTGTCCGTTCAGACTGGTTCCTAGACCATAAACGTCCCGGGCATAAGTTTCTTCGCGCTGGCGCCAACTCGGCGCGTCTGCGCCGCCGCGGCTAAACCAACGGGTGAAATCCTGCTGCGTGCCGTAAGCATAAGCGAGCACCTTATTGTTGTCGTTGAGGATGAAACCCAGATCCGCTCTGAGCGTGCCAAATGTTTTGTCCGCCCCGTCATTCTGCACCCGGGGATCAATGCCATAAGGGTCCGTCTGGAATTGCGCCAAAGTCGTATAGGCCGCAGACTCGGCTTCGGCCTCATGATAGCGACCGGATAAAGATAGGTCGACTTTTGGGGAAAGCTGAAAACTCCCTCGCCCGGAGACCGTCCCGCGGTCGGCAGCGGATTGGGGACGAAAGCCGTCTGTCCGGTAATATTGCGCGGCAAAGTTATAGGCCTGACTGTCCCCGACCTCTTTCCCGAAAGCGGCTTGCGCGTCGAAACTGTCAAAAGACCCGGCGCTGATATCGAGCTCTGTATAATTACCGGAGTTTCTGGTTTCCAATGCGATCAGGCCGCCGCGGTTGAAATTGCCGTAAAGCGCGGAAACCGGTCCCCGGAAAACGGTCAGCCCCTTGACCTCAAGCGGCACAACAACGTTTAGATCGACATATCCATCGGCATGGGAATTGGCCTCGTTCAACGGAATACCGTCAATCACAACGCCTAAATCACCGCCATGGGCGCCGTCTCCAAATCCTCTGATGACGGTTGAACTGGCGACGCCGCCCAGACCATAATCACGAACACTGACTCCCGGCACGTCTTCGAGAAGTTCATTGATTTCATAAACACGCTTTATCCGAATATCTTCCGAAGAAATTTCCGTTGCGGAATAGGACGACTCAACCCCCCTGAATATCTGACCCTTTACCGTAATCGTATCGACAATTCGGGTGTCTGCGGGTGCCGGGTTTGAGGCGATCGTTTCCTCTGTATCTTGCGCGAAAACCGCTCCGGCTTGCGCAATAATCAAAGCGGAGAGTCCGACAAGGCTAAGTTTTTGTTTCACGGGTGAAGCTTTCGAAATTTAGGAGGATAAATTAAACGTTTTTCTCGGATCGGCGACGTTGA
This sequence comes from uncultured Hyphomonadaceae bacterium, assembly GCA_963972195.1. Classification (GTDB taxonomy): domain Bacteria; phylum Pseudomonadota; class Alphaproteobacteria; order Caulobacterales; family Maricaulaceae; genus Litorimonas. The sequence continues at coordinate 102,704 of CAXATH010000009.1, forward strand.
AAAATTTTCTCGGCAATAGCGCCGAGGAGCGCGAAATTCAGGATGACACTTGCGACCAAAATCCAAGCCAATATGGACGTCATAGAGGAACGGCGTGCATTTATATCTGACGACGCAGAGGCAGAAATCACTGCCTCGACTTGATGGTCCTCTTCGCCTGTGACCCTCAGTGTCCATTCTCCGCTTTCGAATCCGGAGGCGGGTAGAAATGAAAAATATCCTTCGCGGTCGGCGTTCCCTACTTGATAAACTTCACCGTCGGGAGAGAGCACACGCACTTTGGACAAAGCCATCGCTCGCCCGTCCGTATAGGCGAAACGCACAGTGACCGGCGAAGCTTCGGTGTCCACTTTCCAGCTCGTCGCATGACCGAATGCAGGGGCGGTGCCCAAGCTGAAGAAAGCTATTAACGAAAATAGAAATGTACGACTTCGTCCCATGAAAACGCTTAACTTAAATTTAGGCACCTGAAATTTCAAAGTCCTCATTGCAAACCCTGTGTATGAACTTTTGGTCAATTATTCCTACTTTCGTCATAAACACACACCGACATCGGGTGCAAGATTATTAAATCACAGAGACTCGGGTTTCCGTATTGCAAACCGCTTCGTTTCTTAAGCCAGTTATAAATATACGCCTGACGATAGGAATAAGGTGCACTTTCTGCTTACGGAAAATGGGAAATCGCATTTTTTCCCGGAAGCTATTGCGTATCAAGTTTCAGAGCCTTGCCCAGCAACCCGGCGGTGAAGCCTTGGACAATCAGGGAGACAACGACGATCACAAACACAATATTGAAAAAAGTATGGGTTACAGGCCCCGGCGTCACGATTGGATAGATAGCCAAGAGGATAGGCACCGCCCCTCGGAGGCCGACCCAACTTAGGAAAACTATTTCACGGAGGTTGAATTTTAAGGCACCGACGCTGACAAAAACCGCCACAGGACGTGCAACGAATGTGAGGACCGCCGCGCATATAAGAGCGGAGACAACGGAGCCCGGTAATTCACTCGGCGTTACTAAAAGACCCAGAATTAAGAACAGCAATATCTGACTGAGCCACTGCATACCCTCACTAAAATTGGCAATTCTTTCCAAAGGAATTTTTAGGGAATTTCTCAAAACAATCCCGGCTATGTATATGGCGAGGAAGCCTGACCCGCCAATCATAGTGGTCAGGGAGAACGTCAACAGCCCTCCGGTGATCGCCAGAATAGGGTAAGTCCCTGTCGGCATCGGCAATCGATTGAGGAGTTCGCTTAGAATTCTTCCGCCAATCAGGCCTGCAATAGAGCCAAAAACAAATTGGGAAAAGATGAGCCACAAATAAGGTAGCCAGTTTATCGTTTGTTGTTCCAGGCTCGTCCCGACGAACACAGTCAGAATAATTGTTAGGCAGATGGCCGCCGGATCGTTGAAACCGGATTCCAGAAACAATGTGTTCTTAACGCGATCCGGCAATTTCAACCCGCCTTGCTGGATCAGCATAAACGTGGCCGCAGCGTCTGTCGGAGCGACGACTGCGCCCAGCAATAAGGCGAGCGTCAAAGGCATATCTAAAAACAAATAAGCGCCGCCGCCCACAATACCGGCCGTAATTAAAACTCCTGGGAAAGCCAAAATGAGCGCAGGGACACCGGACGATCGGAACACGCCCTTTTCGGTCTCGATTCCGCCCGCAAACAGGATGACAGCCAAGGCGATACTTCCCAAATCATAGGCCAGGCTGAAGTTATCGAATAGTAGACCGCCCACGCCGTCTTCGCCTGCCAACATCCCGACAGCCAATACGACAAGAAGAAGCGGCGTGCCGGAGCGGCGCGCCAATGGGAACAGAGCCAAGCATACCAAGATTGCAAAAGTTATGATCGCTAAAAGAGGATACATAAGCCTTTCATTCCACAGTTTCGGGGTATTCCCCAGTCACTTTTCAATATTAAGCCCATCTTTCTTCAATTCCAGCCGTAGAAACTATATGGCTCACAAAAAAACAACGCTGCCTTCAAAAGTTTGCGCATGTTGTGGGCGCCCTTTTGAGTGGCGGAAAAAATGGGAGCGGAATTGGGAGGCTGTTCGGTATTGCTCCGAGAGATGCAGGCGCGAGAAATAATGAAATCCGAAGTTTAATAGAGGCATTCTTATGTTGTTACCCAGTATGGGCGAAGATATACGCGCTATTGTTATTGGCGCCAGCGGGGGCATAGGCGGAGCGTTCATTGACGCCCTGAACGAGGCGGATCAAGTCTCGAAAATCTATGCGCTATCCCGACAAGGGAAATCCCACCCCTCCGAGAAGGTCGACAATCTTACCTTTGATCTGACCTCTGAAAAGAGCCTGAAAGCCGCCGCCGAGTCTTTGCGCGAAACAGATTCCTTCGACCTGATCATCATTGCGACCGGTCTGCTGCAGGGCGACGGCATATCACCTGAAAAGTCAATTCGTGACCTGTCATATGAAGGATTAGAGAAAAGCTTTCTCGTCAATACGATTGGCCCGGCGATGACGGCGCGCTATTTTCTCCCCCTCCTCCGGGAGGATAGAAAGTCAGTCTTCACCGCGCTTTCCGCCCGTGTCGGGAGCATTTCCGATAACCGGATAGGCGGTTGGTACGGCTACCGCGCCTCGAAAGCGGCCCTGAATATGATTTTGAAGACACTCTCCATTGAGCATGCTCGGCGCCATAAACAGGCTATTATTCTGGGTCTTCACCCGGGCACGGTCGATACGGATTTATCGAAACCGTTTCAAGGCAATGTCCCCGAAGACAAACTCTTCGCCCCGGAATACTCAATTGAAAAACTCTTGAGCGTGATTGACCAAGTCAGTCCGCAAGACAGCGGAAAATTATTCGACTGGGCCGGAAAAGAGATCGCGTTCTAATCGGCCTGACAGATATTGCGCGGCGAAATATTTGGTCAGGTCAGCCTTCTCCGCCAGAGCGGCCTGATCCAGAGCGCGGACAAGATTACGCAGCGCCCCCACTTCGCGGCTTTCATATTTCAGGAGGTAATCCACCAAATCCTTGGTCACTTGCCGCCCGCGATTTTCAAATAACTGGCGAAGCAGAGGCTCCAAATCCCCTTCATCATAATCATCCATGACCATAACGGGCGTGCTGGAAAGGCGCGACTTCAGGTCCGGCATTTCCACATTCCAGTCTGAAAGAGATTTTTGTGAGGTCAGTAAAAGCCCCGACACCTGGCCATTGAGCGCCAGATTCATGTGCGCGAAAAGGTCGGCTTCCTCCACTTTTTCGGCGTCATCAATAAAAATGCCGCAACTCAGCTCTTTCCAAGCCTCGCCCAGATGGGTCTTGCCCGTGCCTTCCGGCCCTAAAAGCAAGAGGGTCGGCGCCGGCCAATCAGGCCACGCCCGCAGCGCCGTGACCGCAATGCGGTTACTATCCGTGATGATGAAACTGTCAAAGCCGCTCGCCGGTTCAGGGCTCAGCTCAAGAGGGATTTGAGTGTCGGGTCTACCCACCACCTCTATCGGCCAGTACGCGTCAGAACGATGCCCATCTCTCTGTCTTCGCGAATATCGACGCCCTTATAAGCGAGTTCTCGCTTCAGGCGATCCATATCCCCGGCATAGGTCAGGCTCATTAGAGCGCCGTCTTTTGACATAGCGTCGAGCCGAGCGTCCTGAATTTGCGCGGAACCATCAATCGCGGCCTTTAAAGCCTGCCAATCTTCAAGCGAGGAATAAAGAACGGACACGGACATATTTTCCGCCTGCCCGGCCAAAACGGCCGTATTGGCTTTCCAGTCTTGCTCCAAACGGGTGACAATCTGGCGTTCTGCTTCATATCCTGACGCGACGAACTGATCCGTCTCGCCGGTATCCAGCGCGACATCTGTGACGCGAATGCCGCCGCCCGTATAGTTGGCAATCAGAATTTGCTCCACACCTGCGATTTGCCCCAAATTGCGGAGGCGATCCAAATCATCGGCGATAGACGGTCTCAGAGAGGATAGACCCAGCGAAGAAATGTCTTCCGCCGGCAAGGCCCTTATCGGCGTCAAAGCGTTGGCGTAACGGTTTTTGCTCCAAGCCTCATATTCCTCGCCCTCCGGATCGAGCCGTCCGCCCAGAAATGGCAGGACCAATCTCTCGCGGGATTGCGAGGTAATCATGGTTAAGCCGGCGCTGCTGAGATAAGCCTGCACGTCGCGCGGTTTAAATGCGACCGTAATATCCCCAAGATATCGATTGGAGGAGCGTCTTTCATTGGCAATTTCTAGCGCGCGGATCATTCGTGCAGCGCCGTCGGCGCTCAGCGGCGGAAGCGGATTGGACTGCCTGTCACTTTCCAGAGTAAGCCGCTCCATAAGGCGTCTGGCGGCTTCGGCCTGACCGGCGCGTATCGCTATCGTTTGCGCTTCAATCGCACTACTTCCCCGCGCATCCACAGGGACGCCAACAATCGTAAACGGGTCGGCGGCGCGGGCCGATAGGGCCAGTCCGAAATACAAAAAAAGGGAAAGCAAAAAGCGTGTCATAGAAATCCTCTTAGTCTCTTAGCGATAACCCTCTTTTTTGCACTTTAAAAGCCATGATATGCACTCTCTGTCTATGTCCTTTGTGGCAAAACTACGATAGAGAGCCTTGAATTCATATCGAGAATCCTTTTTCTAGCGCAAAACCAACAGAGCGTTCTTATGCCAGAGTCAAAATCAGAGACAAACTCCAAAGCCCAAAAAGGTCTTAGCTATTCAGATGCCGGAGTAAATATCGATGAGGGCGACCGCTTGGTCGACGCGATCAAACCTCTCGCCAAATCCACCCGGCGTCCGGGCGCGGACGCGGCCCTCGGCGGTTTTGGCGGCGCCTTCGATTTAAAGGCCGCTGGTTTTAAAGACCCCGTCCTGATCTCAGGAACCGATGGTGTGGGCACGAAACTGCGCATCGCGATTGATACAGGCAAGCTCGACACGGTGGGCATTGATCTCGTTGCCATGTGCGTCAATGACGTCTTGGCACAAGGCGCTGAACCTCTTTTCTTTTTAGATTATTTTGCGACAGGCCGCCTCGACACTGAAAAAGCCAAGGATGTGGTCTCCGGTATTGCGGAAGGATGCCGCCAGGCCGGCGCGGCCTTGATAGGTGGAGAAACGGCGGAAATGCCGGGCATGTATGATGGGGATGATTTTGATCTGGCCGGGTTCGTGGTCGGCGCTGTGGAACGGGACGCCATCCTTCCGCGCCATCAGGACATGTCCGCCGGGGATATCTTAATCGGCGTCGCCTCTTCCGGCCCGCATTCCAATGGCTATTCCCTCATCCGCAAAGTCGTCGAGGTTTCCGGCCTGTCCTGGGACGCTCCCTCGCCTTTTGCCGAAGGTCAATCTCTGGGCGCGTCGCTTATGGCGCCGACGAAAATTTATATTAAATCCATTCTGCCTTTGATTCAGGATGGATTGGTCAGCGGATTGGCGCACATCACCGGGGGCGGACTAACGGATAATACGCCGCGCATGCTACCAGATACGCTGAAACCTGAATTCGATTTTGGGTCATGGCCGCGCCCTGCCGTATTCAATTGGTTGCAAGAAACGGGCGGTATCGCCGAAGACGAAATGCGCCGTGCCTTCAATTGCGGGATTGGCCTCGTGCTTTGTGTGAAGCCGGGGGATGAGGACAAGGTTTTGTTAAAACTGAAAGAAAGCGGCGAATCCGCTTGGACCATTGGAACCCTTAAGTCGGCCTGAGTATGACTGCCCGGAAAATAAAGACAGCCATCCTCATTTCCGGACGCGGCTCCAATATGGTGGCTTTGGTTGAAGCGGCACGACTGGAGACTTATCCCGCCGAGATTGTCGGAGTTATCTCAAATAAACCGAATGCGGCGGGATTGGAAAAGGCGCAGGCTTTGAATATTCCGACAGCTGTTATCGACCATACTGACTATTCTGACCGGGAAACTTTCGAACAGGATTTGCATGAAAAGCTATTAGCTCTGGAGGCGGAATTGGTGTGCTGCGCGGGATTTATGCGCGTCCTGACGCCTTGGTTCGTCTCGCGCTGGGAAAACCGGCTGATTAATATACACCCATCACTTTTGCCCAAATATAAGGGTCTTCAAACCCATCAACGCGCAATTGATGCTGGGGATAAAGAGACAGGGTGTTCCGTCCATTGGGTCACAGAGGATCTGGACGCCGGCGCTGTTATCCTGCAAGAATCCGTCCAAATCGCGCCACATGATACGGCGGAACTCCTCGCCGCGAGGCTTTTGCCTATCGAGCTCTCGCTCTATCCGGAAGCTCTCGAAATAGTGGCGTCAAAGTTACGATCTCCTCAATAGATTTTTTGCTTTTGGTCTTAAATCTCTCAACGTCTTGTTAATCATAAACCCTAAGTCCGTTTAAACTCCTGCCATGTTATAAGCTATCTTCGTGTAGGGGGTTTTGCGAATCTCGCGTCCTCATCACGTAATATAATTTGGATGGGGCCATGGGAAACACAGATGAAATGAAGTCTTTACTTCACCGATACCGAAAAAATGAAAAAGGCAACATGGCTCTCACCATGTCCTTGAGCGCCATGGTTATTCTCAGCGCCGTGGGCGCCGCCGTGGATTATTCTGTGGTCGCCAATGCCGATAGCCGCGCGCAATCTATCGCAGACGCGAGCGCTCTGGCTGCCGCTATTCATGTCAAAAATAACGGCAACAAGCCGAGTAACAAATCGGAAGGCCTGATCGGCACCTACACAGCCAAGGAACTCGGCTATGACGTCTCAGGATGGGTAGAAAATGGCCCGGACGGTGTGGACGTAGAAATTATCTATGACGATGACGCGCTGGAAGCGACTGTGGTTGTCGAGGGCAAAACCAAGCCGACTTTCTCACAAGTCATGGGGCATAAAAACCTCAACTTCAAAGCTTCCGCAACCGTGAAATATTCTCAAGTCGAGCTTAAAAACCCAGCCAGTATTGCGCTTGTTCTGGATTCTTCAGGTTCTATGGCCTGGGATGATCGTGTTGATCCTGTTCAATCAAATGATGAATATGAGTCAAGCTCGCGAACACCAAATGCCGTTTCGCGGAATGAGTCTCTTATTACTGCGGCTTCAAATTTCATGAACCGATTGGAACCTTTGGAAAAGGGTGCAAATGGGAAGCGTGTGGTTCGAACAGGTATGTATGCGTATAACAGCAGCTATCAGCCCTCTCGCTCAAGTCCTTTGCAATGGGGCGCATTGTCAACAAGCAAGAATTCAAAGCTTGCCAAACTACCGGCAAGTGGGGGGACAAACTCCAGCTCGGCTATGTCCGAGGTTGTTCTTGATATGGTCGGCGAAGATTTACGTCATAAAAATGAAAGCGGCGATGGAAACCCCTTTAAATATGTCGTGTTGATGACAGACGGCGCCAATAATGAAACCCATTATGGCTCTGGCGGATGCACGACCAAAAGCCGCCCGCGTCACAAACATTGGCGATACACCTATCAATGGTATCAAGGTTGGTACTCTTATTACGAATATTCGCATTCCCGTTTTAAACCGAGGCACGAACCGGGCCGGTATGAGGTTGAAGATTGGAAAGAAATAGAAGTCGGGCCAGGATTTGATGAGGATACAACGTGTGAATATACGTCGTCCTATGACACAGCCACCATTGCATCTTGTCAAGCGCTTGCGGCTCAAGGCGTCAAAGTCTTCACCATCGGCTATGGTCTGGAACCTGGATATTATCACATGCGCGATTCCTCGCCGAGGGATTACTCAGTGAATTACGACTATACGATTTATGAAAGATATCACGTCGAGATCAAAAAGCCGGTTACGGATAGGGCTTATGCGATGTTGAAAACTTGCGCTGATGATTCCGGCGGCAAATTTTACAAAGCCAAAGACGCAGGTGAACTCGAAAAAGCGTTCAACAATATCGGTTCTGATATCGTTAACGAGGTTATCCGACTTTCCAACTAGCTATTTACCAATATTAGAAATTTGCTCACGCAGTGCAAATAAAAAGGCCGGGTCAAATACCCGGCCTTTTTTATTTTTAAATTGTCTCAAAAGACTTAGCCAACGATTTCATCGTCAGAGAAGAAGAAAGGAATTTCTTCTGCGGCTGTTTCCGGCGCGTCAGACCCGTGAACGGTATTGGCGTCGATGCTTTCGGCGAATTCAGCGCGGATAGTCCCGGCGGCTGCCTCTTTCGGGTTGGTAGCGCCCATGACCTCGCGGTATTTCGCGATCGCGTCTTCGCCTTCTAGGACCTGAACCACAACCGGACCAGACGTCATGAACTCGACAAGGTCGTTATAGAACGGACGCTCTTTATGAACGGCGTAAAATCCGCCGGCTTGCTCTTTGGAAAGCTGAATACGTTTTTGCGCAATGATGCGAAGACCGGCGTCTTCGATTTTAGCATTTACTTTGCCAGTGATATTGCGTTTTGTAGCGTCAGGTTTGACGATTGAGAATGTGCGTTGGACGGCCATTTTGGGGCGCTCCTTTATGGGTTAATCTTGGCGCACCCGATAATGCGCGTTTCCCTTTATGTAAAGCCGTGTTAGCTGTCGCAAATCCATTATATAAACTCTATCCATGCTTCATATAAACGATCTCACTTACCGCATTGAAGGCCGCCCGCTCTTCCAACAAGCGACTCTGGCCATAAATGAAGGCGACAAAGTCGGCCTTGTAGGCCGAAACGGCACGGGTAAATCTACGCTGTTCCGCCTTATCAAAGGCGAAATTAGCGAAGATGACGGCAGCATCTCTTTGCGCCGCAATATGAAACTGGGCGTGGTCGATCAGGAAGTGCCGAGCGGGCCGCAGACGCTGTTACAAACAGTGCTAGACGCCGATAAAGAACGCTCCGCGCTACTCGCCGAAGCCGAAACCGCCAAGGATCCGCTGCGTATTGCGGCCATCCATACCCGCCTCGGCGATATCGAGGCCTATTCAGCTGAGGCGCGGGCGGGCGCTATCCTGTCGGGTCTGGGCTTTGACGGAGAGGATCAGCTGCGTCCCTGCTCTGATTTTTCCGGCGGGTGGCGGATGCGCGTGGCGCTCGCGGCCATGCTGTTTGCCCGTCCGGATATGCTCCTGCTGGATGAGCCGACCAATTATCTGGATGTCGAAGGCGCCGTCTGGCTGGAATCCCATATCCGGAAATATCCCGGAACGGCCTTCATGATTTCCCATGACCGGGATTTCCTGAACCGGGCCGTCACGCATATTGCGCACTTACGCGGCGGCAAGCTTTTTTCCTATACGGGCGGTTATGACGAGTTTGAGCGTCAGCTCGCCGAGCAAAACCGCCTTAACATGGCGCTGATGGCCAAGCAGGAGGATGAGCGGCGTCACCTGGAAGCTTTCGTCAACCGGTTCCGGGCGCAGGCCTCCAAGGCCAAACAGGCGCAGAGCCGGATGAAGAAGCTGGAGAAAATGCAGCCCGTCGCGACGATCATCAGCGATCCGATTGCCCCGATCAGCCTGCCCGGGCCGGAGCGCAGCCTCTCCCCGCCCATCATAAAATTCAATGACGTGAAACTAGGCTATGACGATGTCACGGTCCTACGCGGTCTCAATCAACGCATTGACCATGATGACCGCATCGGGCTTTTGGGGAAAAACGGACAAGGCAAATCCACATTTGCCAAAGCCGTAATGGGCCATTTGGAGGCGCAGGACGGCTATATCAAACGCCATAAAAAGCTCGAAATCGGCTATTTCGCCCAGCATCAGGTCGACGCCCTCAATCCGAACCAATCGGCCTATGACCATATACTGGAGTTGATGCCGGAAGCGACGGAAGCCGAACGCCGCGCGCGGCTCGCCTCTTTCGGTCTCGGCTTTGAGAAATCAGAGACAAAGGCCGGGGATCTGTCCGGCGGCGAAAAAGCGCGCCTGCTGTTCTCTCTCATCGGGTTTCATAACCCGCATTTGCTTGTGCTCGACGAGCCGACAAACAATCTCGACATTGACAGCCGGGCGGAGCTGACTCGCTCCCTCAACGAATATAATGGCGCGGTGTTGTTGATCTCCCATGACCGGTCCCTGCTGGAAACCGTGGTGGACAGGCTCTGGCTGGTCGATCAGGGCACGGTCACGACTTTCGAAGGCTCGCTGGAAGATTACCGAACCCTGCAACTGGAAAAGGAAAGGCGTGAGAAAAGCGCCTCTTCGGGCGAAGATGAAAGAAAGCTCGCCCGCAAACGATCCGCAGAGGCGCGGGCGAAAATTGCGCCCTTGAAAAAGGCCGCTGAAAGGATCGAAAAGCAGATCGAAGCCACACAATCCAAGATGAAAGCCACCGACAAGGCCCTCTCCGTCGAAGGCCTCTACGCCAAAGATCCGGACATGGCGGTGCAGCTCTCGCAAAACCGCGCCGATTTGGAGCGCAAACTCGACGCCTTGGAATTGGAATGGCTCGAAGCGCTGGAAGTCTATGAGCAAGCCCACCGCGCTGAAGGGCTCGGCGACCTCACCTGAGCGACAAGATGACGCCGCAAACTCTGCGCACTTGGCTTTAGCGCGTTTGTAAAGGCTGTATAAACCAGTCTTTGATAGGGTTGCCACACGTTACTTGGTTTTGCGATGTTCGGTTTGGATATTTTTAGAAAAAATATGATCCAGGAAGCAGAGGCTTTGGCCTGCTTTGACCTCATGGCGTGGCTCATTCCCAAATGCGGCCAGCCCAGAGCGCCGAAAGTCCCCTCTCCGCTATGCCGCGCGCCGCGCCTGACGGATATATGCTGGACGGCGTCCGATTCCCGTCCACCTTTGGTCTGGGCCAAAAATATCCTGACAGACATTAAACGTGACAGCGGTCTGGAAGACTGGAACGTTCAAATCATGGACCCGACAGGCGCGCAGACCCATTTGAAAACTGTCTCGCCCCGCGGCGAAAACCCTTCGTCCTCGTCTATTTCCTATCAGCTTGACCGCTATGGGCGCCCCGTCATTCCCTTCAATTCCGCGCAATGCCATGCGGGCGGAGAGTTTGCGGCTTATGTCATCTGGAAGCTCGCAGAGCTGAAACGCGCAAAATATGAACCGGCGGAGACGACCGATGCTTTCTCCGGTTCCCTACTGACGATTGTCAGCGCCGCCCATAGCGGACAGGGCTTTCACCTCCTGCCGATGAGCAAACTGATCCGTAAAAAACTACTGCCGGAAAACGCCAGTTCAGCCCTGACCTCAAAACAGGTTCAGTTGAGGTTGATCTTTGCCGCCTGTATCGGCCTTCGCGCCCTCAACCGCTCGCCCGAGCAAATCATCGCCGCCTATGGCTGCCTGACCTCTCGGTCGCAAAGGCGCAAAATCAGGGCGGCCTGTGAGCAGATAGAGAGTTTTGACGCCGAGCTGAAAAAGCTTCAGCTCATGTGCGCCACACCCCGGCGCCGCGAACGGCTTGAAAAACAGATGCTCGAAAATCAAATGAAAGTGGCCTAGCCGCAATTCAGCGCCTGAACATAGCCCTCTTCATCCAATTCGACCGTCAGGCGGTCTTCCTCTGCCGGCCCGAGAGCGATACGGTCCTCGACCGTTCGGATTGACGGCGCGTAAAGGGATTGCCCCGGCAGAAAGTCGCGAACCTCCAAAAAGGGCGGATCCGGATCGATTCCGGCGATAAAGCCGTCCTCAAAATCCTCGGTCGAGGCCGGTTTGATCACCCGCTTCCACCCCGGCAAACCCGCAATATAAATCGCCCCTTCATGCTGCCCCAGCAAGCCCTGATAAAGCTGTGACTGGCAGGCATCCACGGGTTGGAGGCGCGGCGTCGGCGACGGATTGAGATAGGCCGGCCGAACATACTGCCCCTGCCCCGGACGAATTTGCTGCACCGGATAGGCATTATAGGGCGTGCCGATAGGCCCAGAAGCGCAGGCCGACAGACCGATGAAGGCTGAGGAGATTATGAGAGAACGGAGAATCACCCACCCATGGTCGCGGATAAGCCTTTACGCTTGGTTAACCATGATGGGGTGGGTGGTATGGAGAATTTAAGGTCATTGTGAAAGGAACCAATTTAATTGAATACTATATCACTTCAATTAGTTTCAATAAGCCAAAAGTATTCTGGCTGCTCGTCAACTAGTATTGAAATGATAAGCATTCTAATAGATGATAAATAAAATCAGTTTTGCCAAAAAAGCATAACTAATCTGAGAAATATAATGGCAATAACTGATGATATTTCCCGATCCACTACTCGTATTGAGAATACTGAAAGTAATGGATCAATATCTACAGGAACAGGCTTTTTCTGGCGCTTTTCGGAGCATCCGGGAGATTTTTGGGTTGTCACAAACAGGCATGTCCTTGCGGAGCATAAAACACTCTCGGTTACCTTTGACCTTCAATTAGCCCCACCAAAAGAAAACGTGAAATCTATAATCGTGACTAATGAGAATCCTAATGTAATCGAGCATCCAGACCCAACAGTGGATTTAGCTGCGATCTGGCTTGTGCCATTTGCTCAAAGTGAAATAAACGGCACCCGTCCACGTATTGCTTGTATAACGAGAGAAAATTTAATTACCGAAGACTTCTTAAATGACTTAACTGCTGTAGAGCCAGTATTGATGGTAGGTTACCCCAACGGCCTTTATGATGAAGCTAACAACAAGCCCATTGTTAGGAGTGGTATAACAGCGACAGCTGCTTACAGAAAATATATGGGTAAAAGACAGTTTATGATCGACTGTGCTTGTTATCCCGGGTCAAGTGGCTCGCCTGTTTATATTTATCGATCAAATCCTTGGAAAAGTAGATCCACTGGGCAGTTGAGAATGGGTGTGCCGCCTGAAGCGTTTGCGGGAGTATTGTTCAGCGGCCCATTTATAAACCAAAAGGGCGAGATTCAACGCTTTGACGGTTCTCCAACAGACGATAAAATCAACGTCCAGTCTATGATGCACTTAGGCCACGTCATTGATGCTCGAGAGATTTTAGAAATGGAGGACTTGGCAAAAGATTTAATCCGCGAAAAATGGCGAAGCAGTGGCCTAGAGCAAAATTAAGAGGTTCTACGAGCACTATTCCCGATTTTTTTACATAATAGGAGGTATGCAAAAACTGGGAAATTTGGACCCCCTCATCCGGCCCTCCGGGCCACCCTTTCGCGTAGAATGATTATCAATCATTCTTTGGCTCAAATCCCCGTGGGAGAAGGGAAATTGTGCCAACGCCTATTCTTCGTCCCTCGCCCTGCATTCACTTATAAATCGACCGTTCCTATCCCCTCTCCCATGGGGAGAGGGTGGCAAAAGGCCGGGTGAGAGGCTGCGATGTCTCTAAAGATTACCCGTCCTCAAGGTTGGGCGCCCCTTCTTCCGTCATTGCAAGACCCCGTTCTTGCAATCCATCTCCGGGTGTTTGCTACGCGCCCCAATGGCGGTATTAATCATCAAATTCTAAAACAATCTCTTTCCAGTCTGGATTATGTTTCTCAATCGTGTTGATTTTCCATTGGCGGGGCCATCCCTTCATCGTTTTCTCTCTTTGAATAGCGTCCGTGATCAGGTCGTAGCGATTGAACCAAACCAGGCGGGTGACGTCAAAATCGGCGGAAAAACCTTCATTCTGTTTTTCTTTATGTTCTCGCAGGCGTTCGCCAAGATTGTTCGTAACGCCGAGGTAAATTGCGCCTTTCTTTCGGTTGCAGAGGAGATAAACGTAACCATAGCGCATTGAGGCAGATTGCAGGAGATGGATTACAAGGACAAGCCTTGTAATGACGGAAGAATAATTCGAGCATTTTCATTTTAAAACTCCATCCCCGCTTATCTTTCTAAAAACTCCAACCCTCCCAACCCCTTACCGCTAAAATCAACAAAATGATCCCCGCTTCCCCTTTTGCCCTTATATTCAGAATTGTTCTTTTGCTCATGGACAGGAAGACGTCACCTTCTGGAGTACGAGACGGCGGGACTGAGCGACCTTTCGTGACTGAGAGGTGTGTGCCGGGTCTGTCAATGCGCGTGCCTGACGCTCTGGCGTTCCACCCTGTGACTTCTTTGAAGGATGCAGGCCGATCGCCTAGACTGCGGACGACCTCCAACTCAGGAGGATCGCTACAAGGCCGCTGCGATAAAACCGCTGCCGCGGGGCCTGGCCCTTGCGAAACATTACCAAATTCGGTCTCCGGCAAGGATACCGACCCCGCGGGCTGTCCATTTTATTTGGAAACCGTGAGACAGGCTTGTCCTTGATGGCAAGCGGTAGGAAAGGCGTGGGCGATGCATATTTTAGAAACTGTGGACTTAACTTTCTCCTCCGTCATTACCCGGCTCGACCGGGTAATCCATGCGGTGTCAGTGCCATATGTGTGAATTTAGTTACGTTCGCAAACGCACCGTTGGGAGCCAACGCAAAATTACTCATGGCAGAAAAGGAGTCGTATGGATTCCCCGATCAAGTCGGGGAATAACGGTGTCGCGGTAAGGCGCTTGGGCGATGCACAATTCATACTCCCTGTCATTCCGCACAAGGCCGACAGGCCGCAGAGCGGGCATCTGCGTTTTACTTCGTGCGGACTGACAGGATGATTATGGGTAATCTATCCTATGATTCTTTCCGTTTTCATCTTATTCCCCTGCCCCTATGAGCGAAAAATCCTCAAATCCCTGGCGCGCAACGGCCCTCACCCTGTTTCCGGACGCTTTTCCGGGCGTTTTGGGCGCGTCTATCATTGGCGGAGCTGAAAAAAGCGGCATTTGGCAGTTAGAGACAGTGGACATTCGAAATTTTTCCACTAATAGACACCGCACTGTCGATGATACCCCTGCTGGGGGCGGTCCGGGCATGGTTTTGAAACCTGATGTTGCGGATGCGGCGATTGACAGTGTGGCCCGAGACGGCCGACCGCTTATCTATCTGACCCCCCGGGGCAAGCCTTTGACGCAAGACCGCGTCAGGCAGCTTTCCTCTGGTCCGGGTCTTATTGTGTTTTGCGGACGGTTTGAAGGGCTGGACCAAAGGGTGATAGAAGCCCGCCAAATGGAAGAGATTTCCATCGGCGACTTCATATTGGCCGGCGGAGAGGTCGCGGCGCAAGCCATGATCGAAGCCTGCGTAAGATTGCTGCCCGGCGTTTTGGGCGCATCGTCAAGCGCAGACGAAGAGAGTTTTGAAACGGGCTTGCTGGAGTATCCGCTCTATACCAAGCCCCGTAAATGGAAGGACCGGGCCATCCCGGACGTGTTGTTAAGCGGCGATCATGGAAAGATCGCGCAGTGGCGACACGAAAAACAAATAGAGATTACAAAGGCACGCCGCCCCGACTTATGGGACGCGTATCAAAATGGAGACGGTCATGAACGCGATTGAAAAACTGAACAAAGCCGAACAAGAGCGTCTGCTCGAAGATGGCAAAACCATCCCTGAATTTTCTGCCGGTGATACTCTGGTTGTTCAGGTTCGTATTACAGAGGGTACGCGTACCCGTCTTCAGGCGTTTGAAGGCGTTTGCATCGCGCGCTCCGGCGCTGGCCTGCAAGAGAGCTTCACAGTTCGCAAAATCAGCTACGGCGAAGGCGTCGAGCGCGTCTTCCCGCTTTACTCCCCGCTTGTCGAAGAAATCGAAGTCAAACGCAGTGGTAAAGTCCGCCGCGCCAAGCTTTACTTCCTCCGTGACCGCCGCGGTAAATCTGCGCGGATTACAGAGCGCACAACAGGCCGCGGCATGAAAAAGGCCGAAGCCAAGAAGTAAGCTTTTCGCAAAGTAGAATAAGAAAAACCGCCTCACAGATGGCGGTTTTTTTTGTTTTGAGCTCATTTTGTCAGAAATTTTGAATTCATAAGAAACTAGCCATTTGCAAAAATTAATATAAAGTAAGAAAAACATTGAGATAGATTTGTGCGGGGGACACATTGATCTTACTGATTGCATTATTTCTAGCAATTCTCTTCGTCACGACATCTTACTGGGTGGCTGGCGATGTCTGGGTTCGCCGGCATTCTCTCAAATACCGTATCGGAAACTCCGAACGGCAATGCAGCGGCGCTATCGGAGAAATATTTCTGGTAAGTTTCGGAGCTCTACTTCTCTATTTTGTGGACCGCGCCAGTGACGCAATTTCCATTTTCGATGTCCTGAGGGAATATCCGTGGCAAAGCTTCATGGGGTTGGTCTTTGTCGGATCAATCGCCTATTTCCACGGTATGAGAACGGCGATGAGAGCGCCGGAAGATGAAAAGCCCGTGCTTATCAAGACTTACCTTGTGTACGGGGCCTTCAGTTCAATATTCTTCTTTGGCGGCCTTCTTATGGTGGGAATCCTGATCGCTCAATCCCACACGGATTATCAAGCTTTCAATGCGGTTGCCCCCGATATTTTGGGCCGGATAGGGGACCAAACTCTAACAAACCCAGAGCTTATTTCCAAACAACTGGAAGTCTCCTTCCTCGATGCACAAACTCTACTCGCCTCCGTCGAAGAAAGTATGGCGCCCGTCTTTGTTTTCGTCGCCGGCATTTTTGCGGTCAATCTCGCCATACGCCTGACACCCTTGAGATCCTTATTCGTTGGGGATGCAATAATGTGGACCCATGGCTCAACCTTTGTTGCGCTGATCTTCATTCTACTCGCAGGGGGAATGATCTATGTTGGATATTATTCCGTATTTATCGACGATTACTTGCAATCTCTAGCCAATATCAAAGAAACCATAATCTTGTCAGACGCTGAAGCCATCCAAAGATATTCTGAAATTGTTCTGACAATCACCGATCAGAAAAGCCTTGTGGGGTTTATTTCGCGTATGAGTAGCGAAT
The DNA here is from genome assembly GCA_963972195.1 of uncultured Hyphomonadaceae bacterium. Lineage (GTDB taxonomy): Bacteria > Pseudomonadota > Alphaproteobacteria > Caulobacterales > Maricaulaceae > Litorimonas. Next base: position 119,450 of record CAXATH010000009.1, read on the forward strand.
GGGGCGGACTTGCCGCTTTGCTTGGCTTGGCGCAGTGGATATCCGAGCAATTCTCAAAACCAGAAGCGCCTCAAAGTCCCGCAGATGACTTGGTCGAAGTTTGATTTGACGCATTGGCAACGCTTTCAAATACTATATGGATAAGATGAATGACCAATTTCCCAACTAAGGCATTCGGATGGTTTCTCTTCCTTTGCATATTAGCCGCGAGTTACTTTTTCATGGCAGGTTTTGTGACAATGAAAAATCGCGAAGTTCCCACGCAATATAAACCGAAGGCTTCCACTTCGTCTTCTATCTCCTCTCCTTTAAACGTGCTGGTCTGGAATATTGGGTATGCAGGCCTGGGGGAGGAATCCGATTTTGTGGCGGATGGCGGCGAAATGCTTCTTCCGCCTGACCGGGACGCAATTGTAAAAAATTTGGATGGGATTCTTAGAACTCTGCAGAACTCGGAGTTTGACGTCGCCTTGATGCAAGAGGTGGCTGAAGCAGGCTTTCTAACCCGCGGCGTGGAAGTTCTAGGAAGCATTGCGGAGGGCCTTAGTGACCATTCACTCTTTTTTTCCTCTGATATTAGCACAAAGTGGTTTCCTAGACGCATCTCGCTCAAGCATGGGTTGGCGATATTTTCGAAAGATATGAAGACTCAGCCTCAAGTAATTCGGATTGATGACGAACCTGAACGCATAATGGGCTTTATCAAACGTAAATACCACATACAGGAGATGGAACTGGTCATCGACAATCAGGACTGGGTGATCATCAACATTCACCTCTCCGCCTTTGACAAAAGCGCAAGTGTAAGAACCAAACAATTGGAGACCGTCTTCAATATTGCCAATGATCATTACCAGGCGGGAAAAGCTGTGGTTGTGGGTGGAGACTGGAATATGCGACTTGGACAGACTGACTTCCCCTACACTTCATCAGAGGAGGCTTTGTTCTGGATACATGATTTCCCACAGGGCGCGATTAACGACGGGTGGCAAAAGGTGTTTGATCCAAACGGACCCACAGTAAGAACCAATGAGCGACCTTTTAACAAGGGCGAAAACTATACGACGATCATTGATGGACTCGTCATTTCTCCGAACGTTTCACTGCTTGAAGCGAAACTAATAAATTTGGATTTCAAATACACAGATCACCAACCCGCTATTTTCAGACTCGAGAAGAATTAGCTTCTAAAACGGTTGTCCTTCGCAGTGCCAGCACGTCTCCATCTGCCCCATCCCGATCGGTCCGCCGGGTGGCAGAGGTTTGGACTCCGTCACTTCGGGCGCTGCGGGTGCGGGTTTATTCAGATGTTCTTCAATCCGCGTCACCAGCCAGTCTCCATGACCCGACCCGCTTCGGCTCAGGTCATCCTGCAAACGGCGAAGCATGGCGTCCGTCCGCGCCTTTATCCCCGGGCTGACATCGCTATTGCTTAAATCCATCAGGGAAAAAACATACCGGGCCTGAACGACTTTGGCGATTTCGCCTGTGCGGTCGCGAGAGGCAGGCTTCATCACAGACTCTTCGATGGTGCGCATCATTTCGGTAAAGCCCAATTGGGACGAGTCGCGGCGGTTAAATTCCACAAGACGCGCCACACGCCGTGGGTCGAGCAAAATCTCAAACGTCATCGCGGCAGCGGTGTCAGCCGCTGTGCTGATATCAAAGGCCGGATAGGCCGTGCGTTCAAACAGTTCGCGCTCACTATCAGCGATGGAATAGCTCGTCAGAGACGGGCCTAAAAGCGCAAGGGTTTCATCCGGCAGGTCAAGCGCTTCAGGCTCTATCGTCTTTAAAAGAGCTTCGAGAGCATCTTTTTGACGGGAGACAGACACAATTTCTGCCGGAGGCTGTCCGTCGCCTTTAAGGCCATAATGAAACGACATACCGCCAATAAGCTTCCCGACGGCAGCCGTTTGATAACGATGGTATAGATAAATGGGGACAATGACTTTATTTAGGTCAGAGACAGGCTGCCCGGACTGAATGTTCCGAAGTCCAAAATTGTTCAATGCAATACGGCGAACGGCTAATGTTTCGTTTAAAGACTCAACGGCGTCCAGACCATTATCCCAAATATTGCCCATAGGATGCGCTGTGCCGATACTGCGCGCGTCGGTGTCGGCAACATAGACTAGCCCTTTCTTGACCGAATCTTGGACCAGCGCCTCTCTCTCAGGCATTGTCATATTCCCATAGAGCCAAGTAGCGGCAAATTTATCCCAAGTTCCGACGCCCACGCCATAGACATTTGAAAAATCGAGCTCGCCATTTGCGACCCGAACATCCGGCGCCGGGTAATCCATGACCGACTCTTTACCGTAGGCGCTGGCGGCAAAGTTATGGGCAAAGCCAAGAGAGTGTCCGACTTCATGAGCCGCAAGCTGACGAATACGGGCCAAGGCAAGTTGAACAGGATCATCAGACGCGCCGCTATCCGTTTTGGCGACCCCGGCCAGGCCTTCAAATATCATTCTGTCCTGCCGCACACGAAGCGAGCCAAGATTGACATGCCCCTTGAGCATCTCCCCCGTGCGTGGATCAGAGACGCCGCCGCCATAGGACCATCCGCGGGTTTGACGATGAACCCATTGCACCACGTTATAGCGAATATCGAGAGGGTGGGCATCCTCCGGTAAAATCTCTACGCGATAGGCATCTTCATAGCCGGCCGCTGCAAAGGCCTCTTTCCACCAGCTCGCGCCCTGAATCAGGGCCGAGCGAATAGGTTCTGGCGCTCCGCTGTCGATATAAAAAACAATTGGCTTAACAACTTTGCCTTCTGCGTTTTTCTCGAGGCGATAGCGCCGCGCAAATCGGGTTTCTATCGGAGCTGAAAGCGGAGCGCTGTAATCATAGTGCACTTCCTCTATGGCGCCGACCCGAGGGTCGGACTTCAGCGGCGTGTAGCCTTCTTCCGGCAGCCGGACGAAAGAGTGGTGTTGAATGAGCGTCGCGTCATTTCCATTTGCCGCTGTTGTCGCAACTTCACGTCCCGGCTTGGATGAATTGAGCGTGAAAAAAACGTCCACTTCAACATTATCGGGAAAAGCGAAGACTTTTTTAGTGTCTACAAGCGTTCTGTCTTCGGCAACAGTGAAGGTTCCGTGTCCGCCGTCTTGTAAATACTGGGTCAAGCCGAGAATATCGCTCGTTAAAAAATCCGTCAGGTCGACTACGCGTTTAGATCCCTCGACAATTTCGGCACTGGCAAGAAAAGATCGCGCGAAGCTTTCTTGGACGGCGCGCTGCTCCAGGGGATTCTCAGGATCTGCCCGGTAGGTCAGATTTTCCGCCTCAATGATAACCTTATTGCCCATCTGCCGGAAGACGATGATCTTACCGCTATCCCCCCACCCACGATCTAAACCGACCGGATTGGATCCGAGACCCGCCGTCAAGCGAGCAGTATGAATGAGGCGTAGAGCTACGCCGTCTTTATCTGCTTTGGGTAATTTGGCGAGGACGCGATTATCATTCGTATCAATATAAAGCTCTAGAAATCCGTCCCGTTTATCCAGTCCAGCCAGGGGGTTCGGATGATCTGAAACCCGCGTACAGGACGATAAGAAGAGGACGATCGTCAGTACAATAAAGGCGCGCATAATTCTCTCTACAAGTAGCATATCACAGACCTATGATGCCCTGCCCCATTTGTCGAGACGTGACAGGATAGAACTGGATAAAACGGGAACGCGCATGTTTACCGTACGTAACATATTCAAGGCAACGATACGCCTAATCAATTGAACGAAAGCAAGGCCCATGGCTCAGAAAATAACCCACAGTGGATTTGAAGATTGGACTGAAGATCGCCTTCCAGATTTGAAAGGGAAAGTTTATCTGATTACCGGCGGAAATTCCGGGATTGGGTTTGAAGCCGCGAAAATGCTAGGCGAAGCAGGGGCCTCTCTTATCATCGCCGCGCGTAACCAAGAAAAGGGTGAGCGCGCAGTAGCAAAGCTGAACGAAACAGTTTCAGGCAAAGTCCATCTGGTGTCCCTTGATTTGGCTGATAGAGCGTCTATCGAATCCTGTGACAAACAGGTGCGGGAAATAACGACTAAACTGGACGGGCTTATCAACAATGCAGGGTTGATGCAGACTCCGGAGCAAAAAACCGAAGACGGGTTTGAAATGCAATTCGGCGTCAATCATTTAGGGCATTTCCTCCTAAACGGTCTGCTTTTTGATCTCGTTGAGAAAGCCTCCGGGCGAATTGTTGTCGTAAGTTCAATTGCGCATAAATATGGCCGGATTCATTGGCTCGACCCTATGTTGGAAAAAAACTACGACCCGTCCAAAGCCTATTGTCAGAGCAAGCTTGCCAATCTGATGTATGCGTTGGAACTGGACAAACGCCTAAAAGCCGCGGGAAGCAAAGTGACGGTCTATGCTTGCCATCCGGGCTACTCCAAAACTTCATTACAAAGCACTGGTCCCACCGGGTTTTTCAACCTGCTCTATAAGGTTCTAAATCCAGTCATGGGACAAGATCCGAAGCAAGGCGCTCTGCCAACCGTTTTATGCGCCGCGGGCACAGAAGCCCGCCCCGGAGGCTATTATGGCCCGCAAAATTTCAGAGAAATGCGCGGTTCAGTTAGCGACGCGCTTGTCGAAGAAAGAGCTCTTAAAAGGGACAGGCAGAAACAGCTTTGGGAAATGAGTGAAGAGCTTGTCGGTTTTCAGTGGGATAAAGTTCTGAAGTAACGCTGCTTCAATCCTTGCGACATTTTTGACGCTTTCAATTTCATTAGGACCCTCTAGGACGCGGTCTGTGTTTTTAACGCGTCTTCATATCGCTCTACGCGCCTGTCTGGCGATAATGTTGATCTGGTCGCCTATGGCCAGCGTCAGCGCAACCTCTGCGAAAATCACTGCCAGCGGCTATCTCTGCAGTTCCTCGGGGCAGGCGCCCTCCGCTGAGGCGAAAGCGCATTTGGAAAGTTTTTTATCTATCGTCGGGGAAACTAAAAACAACGGAGACGAGGACCATACGCATCATTGTCCAGATTGTTTTGTTACTGTTCTCGGCCTGCCGGTCCAAGCGACCATTAGAGCGGAGCCTTTAAGGTTCTCCCGGCACATTGAAAATTATTTCGCGCTTTTTAACGGTTTTCTTTTCAATCCCACTGGCCCGCCCCTCGGCGGACGCGCCCCTCCTTTCTTTCAATAATTTAGACAATTTACCCGCGCGATTTTGCGCCTTCTGATTTATTGAAAGATTCTTAAAATGAAAAAACTTACCCTCTTAGCAGGTACTGCCTTAGTGCTGTCTATCCCCATTCATGTGTCTGCTCACGAAAATGACAGCACCGCACCCCACGCTAAAGATCATGCCCCCATCGGCGTCATGGCAGATCACCGCCATAAAAAAGGCGAAGTCATGTTCTCCTACCGTTATATGACAATGGATATGAACGGCTCCCGCGACGGCACAAACCAGCCTTCACCCGAAACAATTGCCACAACCGTTCCTAACATTTTCTTTGGCGCGCCAGGGCAACCACCGACTTTGAGAGTGGTACCCGAACAAATGAAAATGGATATGCATATGGTCGGGGCCATGTACGGACTGTCCGACCGAGTTACCCTGATGGGGATGGGCTCATATTTGACCAATGACATGGACCACACAACTTTTCAGGGTGGGATGGGGACCAATATTCTTGGCGGTTTTAATACCAAGTCGGAAGGCTTCGGCGACACCACACTCGCGGCGATTATCGGTCTGGACGACGGCTCAACCAAAGCACGCGAGGTCAATCTGAACCTAGGGGTTTCTATCCCAACAGGATCAAACACAGAGAACGACCAAATTCTGACCCCAATGGGAGATACCCCGTCGCCACGCCTGCCCTACCCAATGCAACTCGGCTCTGGCACATTCGACCTCAAATCTGCCCTGACTTATTCTGGCCGAGGCGATAAATTCGGCTGGGGTGCCCAATCCTCAACCCGCATCCCGCTTGAAAAAAACAAGGAAGGCTACAAGCTAGGCAGCCGGTTCGAAGCGACGGCTTGGCTCGCTTATGAACCGGATTACTGGATTTCATTTTCTGGACGCTTGAAGGCGACTTCCCAAGGCGATATCTCCGGCTCCGACGCCGCTATTATGGCCCCCGTCCAGACCGCCGACCCGGCCAATCACGGCGGAGAGCAAGTGCAGGCTCTTTTCGGCATCAACCTTGCAGGCCAATCCGGATGGCTACGGGGTCAGCGCCTTGCCTTTGAGATTGGCGTGCCGATTTATCGCGATCTAAACGGCCCTCAGCTTGAAACCGACAGCGTTCTGACCATAGGTTGGCAAAAAGCGTTTTAGATCGAACCCAAATCTAATTATTGCGCAGGCGGCGAGTCCGCTGCTGCCTGCGCTCTGGCCAAAAGGCTTTCGCAGGGGGCGTCGTTCCCATCGCCAGTATCGATAAAAGGGAGCGCTGCTAAGGGTCCGGTTAGGGCACCGAGCAGCGCCGTTAAACCGGCCTGTAATATCGTCTCTTCGCTAATGACGGAGACCGACGGGTTACGAAAACTTCCGCCGAGCGAAATGTCACCAAACAAACTGCCGATTGACGCGTCTTTCGCGTCCGCCCGGACGTCAACGTCAATAGCCTCATTTCCAAGGTTAAATCCGCCATCCAACAAGATGAGACTATCAGTAGTATCAATAACACCTGGTTCTATGGTGCCAACGCCCTGCTCCAACTGAGCCACGAACGCGATGCATCGGGCTCTCGTGAAATCCGTTTTCTCCTCCCCTGCCAAGAGCAGCATAAAGGCTTCACCTAGGTCGAGCCCAACCAACTCTGAACCGATTGAGATGAGCCTAAAATCTGTAGACCAAAGCGCGATATCGCCGGTCGCGCTCGCCGCAGCGTCGCGAAAATTGTTCCCGTAAGTCGTATATTCGAAATCACCTTCAATATTCCCTTGCGCTAGACCCGACAGCGCCAGCGCCTCCATCGTAATATTGTCCAAATTCCCTTTCACATCCGCTTTGGCTGGAGATTGCCCGGCGTCCAGAGTGACATAGGCTTGCAATCGACCTTGGGGGAAAGTGGCCTCTATCTGTCTGGCTTCAACCAAGCGGCCGTCGATATTTATATCCAGCGTTAATCCAGTCATGTTAACGGCGGCGGCTTTAACGGATTGAGCCTCATACCGGATACGTCCATTCAGGCTATCCAACCGATTAAAATCGATTTCCACATTCGGTATCATTCGATTGGACTGCTCGAAAGCCTGTTTGGCTCTTTGTTGTTCTTCGCCGACGGTTTCGCCTTCGCCGGTCCCCACAGGAATACCAAAAACAATTCCCAGATCATCGAGGTCAAGATTTTGAGACGATAAATTAGCGTCCAGGTCCGGCACGTCTCCGGCAAAATTAACGTTCATTGGCCCGGATATATCACTATCCCCAACGGTTCCTTGTTGAATGTCCAAATCCGCCGTTTTCCCCGCCAGACTATAATTAATAGACAGGTCATAAGGCGGCGTATCCGGCGCGGCCAAACCTGCAAAGGCCGCAATATCTTTCACATTGTCGCCGCGTATGCGCAACGTTCCCCCCAACATATCGGCATTTGTTTCGTCTCTGGTCCCGGTGATCTGTATTGTCGCCCCTCCCCCCGTAGCGGAGACGGCGATATTACCGGAATGTATCGAACCGGCAGCGGAAGAGATGGCGAGAACCCGGCGCTCTTGCTGTCGATCGGTGAAAACGATGTCCACATTCGACAGTTCAACGTTGTTGATGATTTTGCGTATGTCGAGCGCGAAAGGTTCAGCTTCCGGATCGCGCGGCGGTATGACAAATCGGCCCTGTTGGCCCTCAATATTCGGCAGCCACGCAAGGCCAGGAATAAACCCAAATGGGTTATATGTCAGGTCGGCCACCGAAATGCCGCCATAGTCCCCAATATTCCCCTCTTCTACGGAGAGGATAAGGAGTTGAGGGAAACGCAATCGCGCGCGGTCAACTCGGCTATTTTCCGGGCCCCACCAATCGAGCCCCTTATTGACCATAGGGGTCGCAATTTTCGACCACGTCATGGATAAAGCAAATAGGAGAATAAACGCCAAAAAAATGGCTAAGCCTAACATCACGCGTCGAAATAGTGTCATAGATATGTCCTCAGACCTATAACGCCGATTTCAGATTTTAGTTCATATAAAGAGTTGGCTTATCCTCGAGGAAAAGGCGTGCCATAGCGATGGGCATAGTACCGACCAATATCGCGGGCATTATTGATGAACCGATGTCCGTTCATCTGCATTATCCCGCAATCCTCATATGACGGGCTGTCGGTGTGCAAGACTAAGGTCGGGCAATTTTGGTTTTTCTCTCCAATCAAAACGACCATCTCTGTGCGCGGTCTATCAAGGGGTTGATAGGAGATTTCGAGACTCTCTTTTATCGCGGGAAAGTAAGATAACAGTCCCCAGACCTCGGCGCATTCCGGACAATATTCCCGACGGGAATTATCTGCAAAGCCGGGCGGGAGGAGGAAAAGTGTGTCGGGTTGGGTCATTTAAATTTTCTCAGTAAAATGAGTGGCCAGCGTTAGGAATTGTCGGAATTAAACCACCCAATTTTAAAAAGTTCACGACTTTAGCGCGATAGTATCTGAAAGCCGAAATTTGTTCTGTTTCTTCAATATCCAAAACTAGATTTCCTGATATCGTTCCGAAATATTCTGAACTCTTCCATCTTTTCTCTATCCTCAACATCGCATAGTCTTTAGCGCGATCAACAGAAAAGCTTTGGATAATGCACGTAGTGAAAAATCCACTTACGGCATATGGACTTCCATCACTATTAAAACCAAAAAACAGCTTTCCTTTACCGTGCATTATAACCCTAAAGTAAGGCATCACCCCTCCAAATAAGGCGCTAATTTCTCCACCATCCATTTCGGCGCGCGTTTTGGCCGCCCTTCGGGCGTGATACTTGCGGCTTCGCTAACGGCGGTCACGAGTAGGTCATCCCCGCAATAGCAGGCCTGGCTGACCCAGAGCCTAGCGCCTTTGAAACGATCATAGGTCGTGACGACAGTCAGCGAGTCATCAATCCGGGCCGGCTTTTTATAATCCAGTTCTATCTTGCGTATCGCGAATGCGAGCGGGTCTTCTGCTTCCCATAAATCGGAATGATTAAAGCCGACAAGGCGGAAATAGCTGCTCCGCGCGCGTTCAAAAAAACGAAGATAATTGGCGTAATAGACTATCCCGGTGAAGTCCGTATCCTCGTAGAAAACGCGGATGGGGTAGTGATGTTCACGTCCTTCAAACCACCCCATTGTAGGCTCTTCCCGATGGGTTTGCTCTGTCATTTTTCGCCTCCGTCAAACAAACTCGGCGCGGGGGGCTGTTTTGGCGGGGCCAGGCCTAGATGTGCATAGGCGCGCGGCGTGGCGACCCGTCCGCGCGGCGTACGCTGTAAAAACCCCTGCTGTATCAAATAAGGCTCAATCACATCTTCTAAAGCATCCCGCGCCTCTGACAAAGCCGCCGCCAATGTGTCTGCCCCGACAGGGCCGCCGCCAAACATTTCGGCGAGCGCGTGGAGGTAGCGCATATCCTGTTTATCCAATCCAATATCATCGACACCCAAGCGCCGCAGCGCCTGATCGGCAGCAGGAGCGTCGATCACGGTATGGCCTTCATGTTCCGCGAGATCACGAACCCGGCGCAAAAGGCGCCCGGCAACACGCGGCGTCCCTCTCGCCCGGCGCGCAATTTCTCGTGCGCCGTCCGGTTTCATTTGCAGTCCGAGTTTGCCCGCCGCCCGAGCAACAATAGAAGTCAGGTCGTCTGTGTCGTAAAATTCAAGGCGTACCGGAATACCAAAGCGATCCCGCAGGGGCGTGGCGAGAAGCCCTGCCCGCGTTGTCGCGCCGATCAGAGTAAAGGGCGCAAGATCGATCTTGATACTCCGCGCGGCCGGACCGTCACCAATAATCAAATCAAGTTCAAAATCCTCCATTGCCGGATAAAGCACTTCTTCGACAACCGGGTTAAGGCGGTGAATTTCGTCGATGAAAAGCACATCATTCGGCTCAAGATTGGTCAGCAAAGCGGCCAAGTCCCCTGCTTTAGAAATCACAGGACCGGATGTGGCGCGGAAATTTACACCGAGTTCTCGCGAAACAATTTGCGACAGAGTTGTCTTACCAAGACCGGGCGGACCTGAGAGTAAAAGGTGATCCAAAGGTTCACCTCGGCGACGAGCCGCGTCTACATAGACCTGCAAATTGGCAATTGCGCTTTTCTGTCCAACGAAATCCACGAAAGACAAAGGCCGGAGGGCGCGGTCATGACCATCCCCGAGCTGTCCTTCCGACGATATAAGACGGTCTTCGGTCATGTCAGACACCAAACGACTTCGGAAACTTTTGAACACACATTTTCAAATCTTTCATAATTGCGTCCGGTCAGTCGCTCAATTTCATAGGTCTCGCCATAAAGGCGGTTCACTGCTTGGCGCGTGATCGAAAAAGGCGGCCCTTCCATTTCGGCCTGATCATATTCAAATGTAATAAGAAGCTGAGGCGCAGAACCGCTTAACCTCATGACTTGATCGGCATAATTCTTACGCATTTTTTCGGGCAGCGCCACGAGGGCTGCTCGGTCATAAACGCCGTCTACAGCTTTTATTTCGTCTGGAGTTAAATCAAAGATATTGCCGACATAAATATCTATATTGTCACCGCAGTATAGTCTCAGCTTTCCGCTCTCAATAATCTCTGGAGTCACTTTAAGTTCATCGAATAGCTCCTGCACCGCCGTTTCGACCAATTCGACGCCGACGACCTGAAACCCTTGTTTCAAAAGCCAATGAATATCGAGAGTTTTTCCGCACAGGGGCAGAAAAACTCGAGCCCCCGACCGGAGGGATAGAGTAGAAAGTTGGCCCGCCAGAAAGGGATGCACATTTGCGCTGTGAAAGGCGATGTCCCGATTTGACCATGTTTCGTTCCAGAACTCCGGTTCCATAATTGAGCCTAACTTCCCAGTTCTTTCAGAGCGACCCGGATCAGCGTATCAATGTTCGGATCTTCCTCGAAAGATGCGTAAGCCTGAGCCACCGCTCTTAAAGCTTCGCTTTGACCAATTCCCAAATTGACGAGCGCGCTGACCGCGTCATTGCGAAGGCCCATATCCGAAAGGCCTTCATTGCGGCTGCCCTCCGTTCCGGTCTCTCCGGACGGGGCGGTAAAGGCCGGCTGAAAGCCGCGCCCGGTCGGGGCGGGCTTACCGGATAGCTCTGTCGCTATCCTCGTGGCCAATTTCGGCCCCACGCCCGACGCGCGGGAAAAGGCGGTTTTGTCTTCCAATGACGCCGCAGATAAAATCTCGCCGGGGGAGAGAATGTCCAAAATCGCAAGCGCCGCTTTAGGCCCCACGCCCTGCACGGATTGCAGACGAACAAACCAGGCGCGCTCTTCCTCTGAATGGAAACCAAACAAAGTAATAGCCTGTTCGCGCACATGGGTTTCAACATGCAGGCGCGTAGCCTCACCTTCCGACAGTTTAGCCAGAGTTCGGGACCCGCATTGCAGCAAATAGCCGACGCCGGAGCAATCGACGATCGCCTCGCCCGTCCCCGCCATCAGGCAAACCCCTGAAATTATGCCAATCATGTTGCAAGGTCCGTCAGGGGAAAAATAATTATAAAATGAATCATATTCCGAGTTGTAAAGATTGAGGCGGCAAACGCAAAGACAAAGCCGTTAGCAAAGCTTTAAGTGGTTTCTGCCAGTCTGTTGATAACTTTATTTAGAGAGATTCGTTATGCGACGCATTCATCCTTCTCGATTAGCTCTTTTTGCTGTCATAGGCAGCCTTGCGCTAAGTGCGTGTTCAACCCCTTCCGTCGATACGCGTTATGGTGCGGGCCACGGAGGTGGATATGACACCGTCGCGACATATGAATCATCGCGCTATGGCTCTGACGCCTGTGGTGCAGCCTATGCAGACTGTGGCTATGTGCAGCCCGATCCGTGTTGCGTGCCGTGCTGCGCCCCTGTTGCGCCGCCGCCGGTTTACATGCCTCCGCCGCCACCGCCAGTCTATATTCCCGAGCCAGAGCCTCAGCCCGAGCCGCCTGTTTACGTGCCGCCTGCCCCAGAGCCTGAGCCGGAGCCCCCTGTTTATACGCCTCCGCCGCCGACCTATTATCCCCCGGCGCCTGAACCGGAACCCTATTTGCCTCCGCGTAAATAAATAGGTCAAAATAAACGTTCAATTTGCGGCCTTGTGCCTATAAGGCCGCACCATGACCGACGACCGCTTCGCAGCCTTTAAGCACCGTTCTTTTGCGCAATATTTCAGCGCGCGGTTCTTGACGTCTTTCGCCACCCAAATCGTATCCGTTGCTGTTGGTTGGCAGATTTATGATGAGACGCAAAACGCGCTCTTGCTAGGCCTGATCGGGCTTGTGCAATTCGCCCCGGCGCTTTTACTGGTTATCGCAACCGGTCTCGCCTCAGACAAATTGGGCCGCCGCATGGTGATGGGCTCCTCTATCATCGTTGAGATGGCCTGCGCCGGAGCCATCCTGTATCTGGCGGTGACGCAACAATTCCATCCGGTTTGGGTGCTCTCTCTCCTTGGAATTTTCGGCGTGGCGCGGGCATTTCATAATCCGGCCTCGTCATCACTGGTCGTTAATCTCGTCCCCAGATCCGATTTCGCTAATGCGGTGGGATGGACGACGTCATCATGGCAGCTAGCCTCTATTTTCGGCCCTGTCGCCGGAGGTTTGCTCTACGGCCTCTCAGGGCCGATCGCTTACGGGACGGCGGCCCTGATCTACGCCGTTGCGGCCTTGCTCATCTTTTCCATTCCTAAGCCGCATCAAACATTTGAGGAAGCCGGGACCTCTCTCTCAACTCTGATCGGAGGATTTAGCTATATTTGGAAAGAGAAAATCGTGTTGGGCGCAATCTCTCTGGATATGTTTGCCGTCCTGCTGGCCGGAGCTGTGGCGCTTCTGCCAATTTACGCCCGCGATATTCTGGAAGTCGGGCCGATAGGTTTGGGGCTTCTCCGGGCCGCGCCGGGCCTGGGGGCGGTTATCATGATTACTCTCCTCATTGCGTTTCCGATCAAGCGACATGCCGGAGTTCTTTTGTTTGTAACGGTTGCCTTATTCGGCGTGATGACCACGATCTTTGGGTTTTCAACGGTGGCCTGGCTTTCCATTTTAGCGCTGATGGGGGTTGGGGCGTTTGACATGGTGTCCGTCTATATTCGCGAAATCATCCTCCAGCTCTGGACGCCGGACCATGTGCGGGGCCGGGTGAATGCGGTCAATTCCATCTTCCTTGGCGCGTCGAATGAATTGGGTGAGGCGCGGGCCGGATTGATGGCGGCCGTTTACGGCGCCGTTTTCACTGTCACTGCCGGCGGAATTGCGGCCATTGGGGTCGCCGCATTATGGGCAAAGCTTTTCCCGCGCCTGCGTCAAACCAATACGCTCGATTAGAGACGTTTATGATGGGCGTGGGTCAGCGCAATGGCGAGCGCGTCAGCGGCGTCGCCGGCTTTGACCTTAGCCCCGGGGAGCAGGATATTCATCATATGCGCGACTTGGGCTTTGTCCGCCGCGCCTGTGCCAACCACGGATTTTTTGACCAGACGGGCCGCATATTCGCCAACGCCAAGCCCCCGCGATGTGGCCGCCAAAATACAGGCCGCCCGCGCCTGTCCGAGCTTGAGCGCGCTCATCGCATTGTCTTTCATAAACGCCTCTTCCACGCCGGCTTCAATCGGCTGATGTTCTTCAATCACGTCTATGATGGCTTTGAAAAGAAAATCCAGACGGCTCGCGAGCGGCTCTTTCTTGGGCGGACGGATCACGCCGTGAGCGACGTGAGAGGCTTTGTTCCCGCGCACATCAATGACGCCCCAACCACAGGCCACAAGGGACGGGTCGAGGCCGATAATGCGGCGGGCCTCAGCCATTAACGCACATAGCTCGCGCCGTTGATGTCAAAGGTTGCGCCCACGGCGGACGGACACGCATCGGAGAGCAGAAACGCCGCGAATTCGGCGATCTCTTCGGGTTGGGCGACGCGGCCCAGAGGAATTTCGGTGACGGCCTTTTTGCGGTTTTCGATATCCTGCGGGGCCATGCGGGTTTCGACCCAGCCCGGCGCGATAGCGTAAAAATGCATATTTTCGCCTGACAGGGCCCGCGCCCAGGTCTTGGTCATGGCGAGTATCGCTCCCTTGGAGGCGGCATAGGCGGCCTGGTCGACGCCGTCGCCGCGTTGTCCGGCCCGGCTGGCAATGTTGATAATTCGTCCGCCGCCCGTTTCGCGGAAATGCGCAATCGCGGCGCGGCAGATATCGGCCGGGGCGCGGACATTGACCGCCATAGTGCGGTCCCATCCACTGTCCCAATCCTCACCTACAAGGGAGGACGGCAGATAAACCCCCGCATTATTAATCACGGCGTCTATGCGGCCATGCTTCTCCAGCGCCATATCGAACAGTTTTTGCCCTGCGCCGGCCTCGCTCAGATCGCAATATATAAAGCTGTCATCGGTGTTGTCGCTCGGGCCGCTGGCGTGTGGAACCACGGTCGCCCCCCTTTCGGATAATAAAGCGTTGAGCGACGCGCCGATACCGCGAGAGGCGCCGGTGACGAGAATGGTTTTATCGGAAAGTGAGGTCATATCAGGGGTCTAACGAAGCGAAGGGCAGGTTTCAATCATGGTGATAGGTCTGCGGGAATTTATGTCTCATCACCCCGCGAGAAAATTTCTGCAAAGATTTGGTGAAGTCGCGCGCCAAAAGGCCTAGAGGCAAAGTCATCATGTCGAAGGTGACTTTATTATGAAACGGTTTTCCCCGAGGCGATGGCTCTGGATCAGCCTTGGCACGTCTTGCGTTGCGCTCGGCACGATTGGAATGTTTCTCCCGCTTCTGCCAACGGCCATTTTCATGATCATCGCGGCCTATGCCTTTGCCCGCTCCTCCCCTGCTTTGCATGACTGGATTATGGCGCATAAAGTTTTTGGCCCGATGATATCGAATTGGCATGAGCACGGCGCAATCCCGACCAAAGCCAAAATCCTGACCATTATTTCAATCGGCGTCTCCTTTGGTTTGGCGTTTGTTTTTCATCTCCCGGTCTGGGCGATTACCGTGCAGGGAGTGTGTTTACTGCTCGTGGCCGTTTTTGTGGTCACGCGGCCTAAGCCGCCTCGACCATCCGATCACGGCTCTGCGAAGCAGAGGTAGTGAGGATGAAGTCGTGCCCGCAATCATCTACCTTTTTCTCAATTCCGTCATTCCCCGTATGAACCAAAGCAACATAAAATGTTGCGACGTGATTGGAGCGGGGAATCCATGCGGTTCTCGTTCGTTGGGTGTAAATTGAGCGTTGAGCGTAAGCAGAAGCGTTGAAGTACCACGATAGACCCTATTCAATTGCACCTTCACCATATGGATTACCCGATCAAGTCGGGTAATGACGAAGGGTAAAGATGCAACCGTAGTTTCTGAATTGTGCATCGCCCAAGCGTTCCTTCCCGCTTGCCATCGAGGGCCAAGCCTTTTTCACGGTTTCCAAATAAAGTGGACAGCCCGCGGGGTCGGCCCCCTTGCCGGAGACCGTAATAACTATGTGTTTCGCAAGGGCGCTAACCCCGCGGCAGCGATTGGAACCGGAGCGGCCTCTTA
>CAXATH010000010.1:0-113534 GCA_963972195.1 uncultured Hyphomonadaceae bacterium
CTCGTCAGGCTCATAACCTGAAGGTCGTAGGTTCAAATCCTACCCCCGCAACCAATACCCAAAATTAGCATTTGGTTCTCAATTCGCGGACCCGTGTTCCGTGTTCACAAATTTCCTATTAAGTTCGAATCCCCCGTTTTAAACCATGCCTAAGGAAATGAGAATTTCGCTTCCGCCTTTAATATAGGCTAAGATAGATCTCTCAATTTTCATATTTCTTCATCCACTGGTCGCATTTCCCCTTGTTTCAGAGTATTTCATCGGAAATAGTTAGCCCAAATTTGGGAGATCTGTTTTGACTGTATTTAAATATATCCGCCTCATCTTGGCCCCGGCCTTTGCTGCCTTGATGACCTTGTCCTTTGCGCCTGATGAGGCGTTTGCCGAAGACCCTAACATCGACATATATGCGCAGCTTCCTCGGACTCAGAGCGTGCGGGTTTCGCCGGATGGGAAACATATTGCCATGCTGGCGCCCTTCGCCGGGGACAAGGCAGTATTTGTATATGATTTGATAAACCCGGACGCGAAAACAGTTATCGTCACCCCCCCAGAAAACTCTATTGTTAAGGCAATTGATTGGGCGAGTAATAAACACGTTATTATGCTGGCCCGCGTTCGCGGAAACGGCGAAGGCAAAATGAAACATTACAGCACACTGTTCAGCCGATGGGTCTCCACCAATATTGAAACTGAACGGTCTGTTATCCTCCTTGATGACGTCATTAAAAGCAAACGCTACCGCGTGACGTATGGCGGCGGCTACGTGCATGACCTCCCGGATAATGAGGACGAGGTTTTGATGAGCTTTACAGAATATGGCGGCGAAGTTTTCCAACGCCATTACCGCGTCGATCTGGATAGCGGGAACGAACGCCTTGAGAGATCCATGCCGGCCACCACAGGCAATGTAGTGCTTTCCAACAACGGTGAAACCGTTCTTGCACGCGAAGATTACGACCCGCGGAACGGTCAGTACGAAGTTTTCTTTGGCGAAGGTATTGATGAAGAGAGCGTCTATAAAAAACGGTTCGATAAATCGAAAAACCGTACGACGTATTTGTCGACGGTTCTTAACGGTAAACTGTTAATGCAGGAAACGGAACAAAACGCTCTGACCTTGTTCACGATCGATCCGGCCACAAAGTCCGCAACGCCGTTCACCTTCGAAGCCAATGTCCCGGATGGCTATGACTATGGCCCTATCTTTGACAACCAGACCGGCAAAATGATTGGCGTGAGCTATACCGATGATCGCTACCGCCAAGTTTATACCGAAGAGCCTTATAAATCCTGGCATGACAAGTTTTCTGACGCCTTGGAAGGGCAGAATGTAACCATCCTGTCCAAGACGGAAGACAACAAAATGGTCACGATTTATGCGGAAAATGACAGCAATCCGGGTGAGTATTTCCTTTATGAAGAAGGCCCCGGTACAATTTCGTCCTTGGGCGGAACATATCCAGAGCTAAAAGCCTCCCAGATTGGGTCGACTATGCGGGCAGATTACACGGCTAGAGATGGTCTCAATATACCGGCCTATTTGACGCTTCCCCCTGGAAAAACAAAAGCGGACGGACCTTTCCCAACTGTCGTTATGCCGCATGGCGGGCCGACCGCGAGAGATGACGCGACATTCGACTTTTGGGGGCAGTATCTGGCCGCGCAAGGTTATGCTGTCTTTAAACCGCAATTTCGTGGATCGACCGGATTTGGGTATGAGCACCTCGAAAAAGGTTATGGCGAATTTGGCCGGGGGATGCTCCACGATACGATTGACGGTGTAAATCACTACGTGGATAACAACGTCATCAATCCCGATAAAATCTGTGTCACCGGTGCCAGCTATGGTGGCTATCAGGCTTTGGCCTTGCCCGTCATGGAGCCGGATATGTTTAAATGCGCCCTTTCCGTTAACGGCGTTTCTCAAATTCGGGATATCCTGAAGTTTGAAGAGGCCCGCACCGGCCGAGAGAGCGGCGTTATCAAATTCTGGCAGAAAATTATCGGCGACAGATATGATGACAAAGATATGCTTCTTTCTCAATCTCCGGCAGAGAATGCAGAGAAAATCAAAGCCGAAATCGTCCTCGTTCACGGAACAGACGACATGACCGTTCCGCTTCAGCAGTCCGAAGTGATGGCCAAGGCTTTGAAAAAAAGAGGGCAGTCTGACGATATCCTCCTCTTGCCAAATGACGATCACAATCTGTCCCTGCCGATATCCCGGAAAAAACTGTTAGAGGCCAGCGACGAGCTTTTTGAAAAGCACTTAAAATAACGCGAATTGCGATTATCCGGCCGCGTGCCTTCGGGGACGAGGGCCGGATAAAATCATATCTAATTCTCTCATACGGCACATTAGGCATAACCTGTCAGGCAGGTTTCTTTGAATAGATCACACTCTCTCGACCTTCCGCGCCTTCGCGCGGATTAACAGGATGGATTGGCGTAGGGTTAATCACCTCGCATTTCCGCTCACGCTTTCCCCTTTTTTTGTCTCTTCCAATTGTGGTCCTTATTCTTTGTTTGATTCGTATCGGTGTCGGAAAAATGGGGCTGTCTGCGAGGTGTGAGGTTGAACGGGGAAACGTGGAAGCTTGGGATGGAGTTTTTACAACCTCACGTCTTACGGGCGTAAGTTGCAAGGCCTCGCAGTAGCGTCTTTTTCCACTGAGGGCCGAACCAGATAGTCGAGACGTGATCAGCTCTCCTCAGGCCGCCCAACTCACAAGGCGTTACCCTTGCTCATCCAACGACAAACGCTATCCGATTGCCAGTCAGTCAACGTGCACATGACCTGCCCGCGCAACCGGAACATTTTTAGTCGATCCAGAAGCGGGGCCTTTAATCCCGTCTTTCAAACCAACGCCTTTAATATAGGAGGAAATGGAGAGTGAGAATCTATCTCTTGGCGTCAGGGGTAAGGGGTTGAGCTATATAGAGTTTTAGAAAGGATAAATGCGGATCATCCTTCATCCCTATCTTTGAGCTGTCATTCCCCGACTTGATAGGGGAATGACAGAATATTAGCGCCTCGAGCCCCGAATTTTATGATCTCATCTTTTTGCCGCCAATAGAAATTGATGACTTTCTTGCCTCGGCGGCCGCATCCGCTTTTTCCTGAGTTCTGTCTTTCTTGGGTTTTTTTGCTTCTTTATTCCCGCGTTGATTATTTCCTTTTGCCATGACCGGACTTTCTGATGACCCGCTCGCGACCTGCAAAATGACAGGCTCTAGAGTTCAACTCCCGAAACAGGAAGTTTGAGCGGAGCGCATATCATCTGCTCAATTCGGAATTTGGCAAGGGGGTTGCGCAGATAACGGAACCCTTCCTTAGAGGGTTTATCGTTGATTTTCATGCCTTTTATACTACTGAACGTAGCGTTTACAGAAATGATCGACGCTGGCTTCAAGCAATTCAATGACTTTTTTCCGACTGCTTATTTTGCCACCCACTTTAGGAGGAATGTAAGAGAGTTTAATTGACTGGATAGAATCCTTGTCCGGATTAATAAGTTTGTTTTTACTCAAGTCATCATTGACCATGTCTTGAATCGCATCAAAGAGTGTCGTGCTGGTCCATCCTTTTAAGTAAGGCCAAGACGCGTGAATATAAATGCCCTCATGTTGCCCAGAGTTATCACCAGCGTCGGGATCATGAAACCGTTTGAGAAAGTATTCTATTTTTTTATGCGGAGTTTTAACTCGGTCCGTTAAATCGAACTCTTTTTCAATTCTTAAAACTCTTTGGTCAACTTCTAGAGTAACAGATAATGGTTTCCCTCGATCCTGAATGTCAAAACTGGCCTTAAGGTCGCCAGTTTTTAATAAATCACGGACATCCTTCTCCAGTCTCGCTTCTGCAGAAGAGCTTCTATTCTTTTCTATTATCTGGTTAACGCGAATGTTCAGGCAGCGAGACAAAATCAAGCTTATCTCAGCAGACTCTTGATGCCAGTCGGCGACCGCTTCCTCCAAATGCTCTTGCATCGGGGATACTTTAGCCCTGAGGTCCTCAACTAAGCGAGTGTAGTTTGGCCCCATAGATTTGAAGCCCTTCGCCCCACTTATTGGATTAGCCAAAAAGTTTTTAAATTGCTCCAAGACAGTGCGTTGGGTCTCGTCTCCAATTTTTCCATCGAGTAGTAACTGTTCTGCTTGAAAATGAATGAATGTCCAAGACCAGTGATAATGGGTAATACGCTGTAATTTTTTATCTGAAGTTTTCAGCCGAAGCGGAGGACGAGAAGGGGAAATACACATTTCGTTAGAAATAGTTATGAGTGCATCCGAGCCAAACTCAACGCACCGCTTAAGATACTTCTCAATTTGTGGCAGACCTAACTCACTTGACTTAATTTTTACTTCAATAGATGCTTCCCATATCTCATCTCTCTTAGAATGTATTATTAAACCATCAGGGATATCTGTTTCAGAATACTTTCCTCCAAAAGAGGGGTGTAAAAATGCCTCTACGTCACGCCCAGATTTTTTGGCGTTCCTATTTAATGTCGCCATTAAAGCTTTTCGGAACTCATAGACATTTAAGAATACTGCCAGAAAAATGGACGTGGCCCTGTCTTCTTCCTTTTTGGTAAGTGGAAAGAATTCCGGTGCAATACCGTTTTGTCTCTTAGGCATTTGATCCCCTATTCCTTTAACAACGAAAGAATAGGGAAATCCGTCAATAACTCAATCTCAAATTGGATTTTAGAGGGTTGCTGCAAAGTCATTCCCCAAACCCTGGTGCGTGCCGTTTCTTAACGAAAATATCGAGCATATCTTCGGGGAAGGTATCGTTGTGGAGTTTGCCGTTTCTATCAAACCACTGGCAGGCCCAAGCGCCGGCGTCTGCGCCTTTGATCGTCATTTTCGGGCCGCCGGATTTAAGGCGGACGATTTGGCCTATTTCGAAAATTTCCATTTTGGGCTTTCTTTTTCGTATTCAAATAAAGGCATTAAATCAGTTTCTAAGTGACTCAAACTCATACGATGCTGGAGACATCGGTGTGTTCTCCGCTTCGCGGAGCAGACCCTCTTAAAATAAGGTTTTGGCAGGTCACGCCGATGAGATATCGTGTTCGCTGTCGCTCACGCTTCGCGATTCCTTCAATTGATTTCCCAAATCAATTTCAGGAATCGTCCATCTTAAGCGCCGCGATAAACGCCTCTTGCGGAATTTCGACTTTGCCGAATTGGCGCATCCGCTTTTTCCCCTTTTTCTGCTTGTCGAGCAATTTCCGTTTCCGGGAAGCGTCGCCGCCGTAACATTTCGCCGTTACGTCTTTACGCATGGCCGCAATAGTCTCGCGGGCGATGATGCGTCCGCCTATAGCGGCCTGCACGGGGATTTTGAACATATGGCGCGGGATGAGGTCTTTGAGGCGCTCCACCATTTGCCGTCCCCGCCCTTCGGCGTTGTTTCTGTGGACAAGCATGGAAAGCGCATCAACCGGATCGTCATTGACCAGAATAGACATTTTGACCAGATCGCCTTCGCGCAGGCCAATGCCCTGATAGTCAAAACTGGCATAGCCTTTGGAGACGGATTTCAATCGGTCGTAAAAATCAAACACGACTTCATTGAGCGGGAGCTCATATTCCACCATGGCGCGCTGCCCGACATAGGTCAGCGCCGTCTGAATGCCGCGTCTGTCCTGGCAGAGCTTTAAAATGCCCCCGAGATAATCATCCGGCGTCATAATGGTCGCTTTGATCCAGGGCTCCTGAATGCTCTCAATATGCATAACATCCGGCATGTCGGCCGGGTTATGAAGCTGGATGTCTTCGCCGTCGCGCATATTCAGCGTGTAAACGACGGAGGGGGCCGTCGTAATCAGGTCAAGATCAAATTCCCGTTCCAGACGCTCTTGAATAATCTCGAGATGCAATAGGCCGAGGAAGCCGCAGCGGAAACCAAAGCCGAGCGCGGCTGATGTTTCCATTTCGTATGAGAAGCTCGCATCATTGAGGCGCAAGCGGCCCATGGCGTCGCGCAAATCATCAAAGTCCGCCGCGTCGACTGGAAAGATACCGCAGAACACAACCGGTTGGGCGGGTTTAAATCCGGGGAGGGCTTTTTCGGTCGGGCGCTTGTCCTCGGTAACGGTATCGCCGACCGCCGCATCCGCGACTTCTTTAATAGAGGCGGTGAAGAACCCGACTTCGCCCGGCCCGACAGAGGCGACATCGGTCGGTTTGGGTTTGAACACACCGACTTTATCGACGGTATAACTCGCGCCCGTATTCATCGTGCGAATGCGCATGCCTTTTTTAATCGTGCCTTCCATAACGCGGAACAGCACGACCACACCCATATATGTGTCATACCACGCATCGACGAGCATGCCTTTGAGCGGCGCATTCGCGTCTGCTTCGGCGGGCGGGGGGAGGCGACGAACAATCGCTTCCAAAACGTCTTCGATGCCAATGCCGGATTTCGCCGAACATTCCACCGCGTCTGAGGTATCCAGGCCGATGACGTCTTCGATTTGGGCTTTGACCCTCTCGGCATCAGCGGCGGGCAGGTCGATCTTGTTCAGCACGGGGACAATTTCGTGGTCATGGTCAATCGCCTGATAGACATTGGCGAGCGTCTGCGCTTCGACGCCTTGTGAGGCGTCCACAACCAGGATGGAGCCTTCGCAAGCGGAAAGCGAGCGGGAGACTTCATAAGCAAAGTCAACATGGCCCGGCGTGTCCATCAGATTGAGGATATAGGTCTCGCCGTCCTTGGCTTTATATTCCAGGCGGACGGTCTGGGCCTTGATGGTGATGCCGCGTTCTTTTTCAATGTCCATATTGTCGAGCACTTGCTCGCGCATTTCGCGGTCCGTCAGACCGCCTGTCACGGCAATCAGGCGATCGGCCAGAGTGGATTTTCCGTGGTCGATATGGGCCACAATGGAAAAGTTACGGATTTTACTTTGATCGGTCATTGCGGGTTATTTAGCGTAAGGCGAAAGAGAAGCAAGCCTGCTCTGCTGTGCTGTCGGCCTAACGAAAAGGCGTCTCTTATAATGATAGGGCGTGCCGATAATTCTTATTGGAAAAATCGATTAGACCGATGGGATATCGCCCTTTAAGAATGGTCTATAACTTTAACACGCTTTCAGTGGAGACCCAGATGAACGAGATGACAGTCAATACAGGTGGAAAATGTCCGGTAATACATGGCGGAGGCGGACTCCCAGGGCGTGGAAACCGCGATTGGTGGCCTGATCGTCTCGATCTCTCTATTTTGCATCAACATCACGGGATGGATTCTCCTGAAGGGGAGGATTTCGACTATGCCGAAGCCTTCAATGCGGTAAATTATGATCAATTAAAATCTGACCTGAATGACCTGATGACTGATAGTCAGGAATGGTGGCCGGCCGATTGGGGGCATTATGGCCCGTTCTTTATCCGTATGGCGTGGCACGCCGCCGGGACATATCGGACCGCGGATGGCCGCGGAGGATCGTCTTCGGGGTCACAGCGTTTTGCACCGCTGAATAGCTGGCCGGACAACGCCAATTTGGATAAGGCGCGCCGCCTTCTTTGGCCGATCAAGCAAAAATATGGTAAGTCTGTCTCTTGGGCGGATCTGCTCATTTTGACTGGGAATGTCGCTCTCGAAAGTATGGGATTTAAAACATTCGGATATGCAGGTGGACGCGAAGATATCTATACGCCTGAAAGTGATATTTACTGGGGATCCGAGGCGGAATGGCTGGAAGAGAGCGGCGGAGATAATAGCCGTTACACCGGCGAACGCGTCCTCGAAAATCCCCTCGCGGCCGTGCAGATGGGACTTATTTATGTGAACCCCGAAGGCCCAGACGGAAATCCTGACCCGCAAGCCTCCGCGCATGACATCCGCGAAACTTTCGCCCGCATGGCCATGAATGATGAAGAAACAGTCGCCCTGACAGCCGGGGGACACTCTTTTGGTAAATGTCACGGTGCCGGAGATGCAGGCCTGGTCGGGGCCGAGCCGGAAGGCGCGGGAATTCTGGAACAGGGTCTGGGCTGGACCTCCACATTTGAAAGTGGTCGCGGCGGTCATACGATTACGTCCGGATTGGAGGGGGCTTGGACCCCGACTCCTACTCAATGGGCAAATGGCGACAATAAAGGCTATTTTGATATGCTGCTGGACCATGAATGGGAGCTAACAAAATCCCCGGCCGGCGCGCATCAATGGCAGCCTGTTGACCGGGACCTTCATAACATCGTCCCCGACGCTCATGACGAGTCAAAAGGGAACCCGCCTATGATGACCACGGCAGATATGGCGATGAAAGTGGACCCTGATTACCGCAAGATTTCCGAGCGGTTCCAGAAGAATCCGGATGACTTCGCGGATGTTTTCGCGCGGGCTTGGTTTAAACTTACCCACCGGGATATGGGGCCAAAGGTCCGTTATGTCGGCCCGGAAGTTCCCAAGGAAGATTTGCTTTGGCAGGATCCGATTCCGGCTTGCGACCACCCCGTCATAGGTGACGCCGATGTGGCGGAGCTAAAGAAGACTATTTTGAAGAGCGATTTGAGCCTCTCCGATCTCGTCAAGACGGCTTGGGCTTCGGCCGGTCATTATCGTAACTCCGACAAGCGCGGCGGCGCTAATGGCGCGCGTATTCGTCTGGAACCTGCGGTGAACTGGGACGTGAACGAGCCTGATAATCTGAAACGCGTGTTAAAGGTTTTGGAAGGCATCCAATCTGACTTCAACGGAAAAGACGATGGCGGTAAAAAAGTCTCGATGGCAGACCTCATTGTTCTCGGCGGGACGGCCGCGGTAGAACAGGCTGCCAAGGACGGCGGACATGATATAAGTGTCGAGTTTATCCCAGGCCGTATGGATGCGTCTCAGGATATGACAGATGCCGAGTCTTATGACGTATTAAAACCGCAAGCCGATGGTTTCCGCAATTATGTTAAAGCGGATTATTCCATTCCTGTCGAAGCGCTTATGGTTGACCGCGCGCAGTTGCTGGACCTTACGGCCCCGCAGATGACGGTGTTGATTGGCGGCCTTCGCGTTCTCGGGGCGAATTATAAAGACAGTAAGGACGGCGTGTTCACCGACCGACCCGGCGTTCTGTCCAACGACTTCTTTGTCAATTTGCTCGATATGGGCACAGTTTGGGAAGACACTGACGGAAAGGAAATGAATTTCGTCGGCAAAGACCGAAAAACAGGCGAGAAAAAATTTACCGCTACACGCGCTGATCTAATTTTCGGGTCTAATTCCGAACTCCGCGCTCTCAGTGAGTTCTACGGCGCAAGTGACGGCGAAGAAGCGTTCATTCGTGAATTTGCAAAAGCTTGGACGAAAGTCATGAACAATGACCGCTTTGACCTAAGCGATGACAGCAAGCACGCGGACGAAAAAGCCGCTTAGAAAAGCCTTATATTTGAGGTGAGCCGCGCGCCCTTCGGGTCGTGCGGCTTTTTTATTTAATTAAAAAGACTCCGGTAACCCCTCGCGGATAATCTCGGCCAGCGCCTGGATGGCTTTTTGGCGCGGAAAACGCTTTCGATAGGTCAGATATATCTGACGCGAAGCCCCTTTATCCGTCAGCTTGTGAGAACTGAGATCTAATTCCGAAATCCATCCGCCGCGCATGGCCAGGGCCGGCACGAGAGTAACCCCTTGCCCTGAGGCCACAAGATTGATGAGCGTTTCCAAACTAGTTGCGCGTAAACTTTGCTGGCGGCGTTTTTGCGCCGGGCGGCAAATGGATAAAGCCTGATCTCGGAAACAATGCCCCTCGGTCAGCAAGAGGACATCTTCGTCTTTCACATCTGCCATAGAGGCGTTATCGAGTTCAGCGAGTTCGTGATTTTTTGGAAATAAAAGCCAGAAAGGCTCTACATAAAGTTCGATGGCCCTCAGGCTATCCTCCAGGGGCGGCGTGGCTAAAACCGCCACATCAAGCTCGCCCATCATTAAAGCTTCATTGAGACGGTCCGTAATGTCTTCGCGGTAGTGAATTGTCATATTGGGGAGCGTCGTCTGAAGCTTTGCCACAAATCGCGGAATAAGATAGGGCGCGATGGTAGGGATAAGACCGAGAGATAAGGTTCCGGCGAGAGGGTCTTGCGCCATGGCGGCAACGTCTTTTATCCGTTGCGCCGCTTCCCGGGCCTCCCGCGCGACAGCAATTATTTCTTTGCCGATATCGGTGACGCGAATGCCTTTATGACTACGTTCAAAAAGCGTGACGCCCAGCTCGGCCTCCAGCTTTTTAATCTGACCAGAAAGCGTGGGCTGACTTACATTACAGGCTTCGGCTGCCTGACCAAAATGCCCAATATCAGCCACCGCGCAAATATAATCTAAATCTCGAAGGTTCATATATTCGGCTTACTACATAGAGGAAAACTATCAAGATGATAGTATCAATCGATTATACAAAAAGGCTGTATTCCGATAGTCCATACCAATCATGATCTCTCCTCCTCAAGTTTGCCCTTTTACTTGAGGTTTAAACCCGGGACTTTCTCCTCCCCCGACGAAGTCCCGGGTTTCTTATTTAATGAAATTGTGTTTACCCCCACTATTTTGATGGTCTATGGCCGATTAGGAAAGCTGATATTTATTTGGTATAGAGCTATATGCGCGCGTTATATCTGATTTTTCTTTCCCTTCTGCTCATTGGCTGCGTCAGTTCTCCCAAAGCGTATAATCCATCCTATGATAGGGCAGAGATAGCCCGTCTTTCCTCTGAACATTTCGGCGCCAATGAAAAAGATTTGTTGGAGGCTTTACGCCCGGTTTACCGAAAATATGGGAGCCCTTATCTGTTTGTCTCCGGGCATATGTCATCCGTTGCCGACCCGACCTTAAGCCGCCTATACGGATCAGGGCAGGCAAGCTATAAACTTACGCCGCAAGAACATACATTCTGGCAAATTGACGGAGAAAATCTTGCGGGACATTTGAGGCCCATGCCAGCGGTTCACATGGTATATGATGTCACCGAAATAAACGGCCTTAAACAGTCTTTACCGACCGTAGGCTCACTTAATAAGAGAGGGAATATTTTCACCCTTTTTGAGCGCGAAGTGGAAGGCATGGTTGTTGTGACGGTTCATCAGACAGCCGACCTGCCCGGCAAAGTCACTTTCAATAAAATTAGATTTTTCGAAAATTAACTCTTGCTCATTCACATATGATATTCGTGAATTATTAACTATAAAGCGGGACGTTTGCGGGAATTCAATGAGGTCCGTTATGTCTAAATTCTTTTTCCGATCCGCCGCGGCGATCAGCGCAGCCATTTTAGTGTCCGCCTGCGCCACCGCGCCAAATAATCCTAATGCCAATACAGATATTCGCGAGGCCCAGGCCAAATCGGAAGCCCAGGCTGAAAGTTATAACGAGAATGAAGTGGTGGCAGCGATTTCGACGCATTTGGGGGTGACCAGTGAGAGTGCGGCCTCCGCGATTGAGCGCCTCTTCAAAGACCGGGGCCGTCCTACAGCCTATATCACGGGCGAAGAGGGCGGAGGCGCGCTGACCATTGGCGCGCGCTACGGCAAGGGCACGCTCTGGATGAAAGACGGACGCACGGCGGAAGTTTACTGGCAAGGCCCCACCATCGGATTTGATGTCGGCGCGGAAGCCGGCAAGGTCTTCACGCTCGTCTACGGGCTGGAAGATCCGGTCAATGTCTATCGGCGTTTTCCCGGCGTGGACGGGTCGGCTTATCTCGTCGCCGGTATGGCGGTTAACTATCAGGCGGCCAATGGCATAACTCTCGCTCCCGTCCGAACCGGCGTCGGCCTTCGTCTCGGCGCAAATGTCGGCTATACGAGCTATACAAAAAAGCGGAGCATTCTGCCGTTTTAGACCGAGGCACACTTGCTAAATCAACTGATTTATCGTTTTAATGGGCACGATATTTTGGGAAGCACATTCTATTGCGTGTATTAGTTCTTGGCGGGTATGGACTGATAGGGCTGGCAGTTTCAAAATTTCTTTTGAATCAGGGAAACCAAGTTACCGGGTTGGCCAGATCGGCCAAAACGGGTAGAAAATTTCTACCCGAGGCAAGTTGGATATCAGAAGATATTTCGAAATTAACTGAACCCGAAGACTGGTTTGAAATTCTCAGAAATATTGATGCTGTTGTGAATGCCGCCGGTATTTTGCAAAATGGATTAAATGACGATGTCGCGGCAACACAGCGCGATTCAATCAAGGCTTTGATCAAAGCCTGTGATCAGAAAGGGGTTGAGAAATTTATCCAAATTTCTGCACCGGGCGCCACCAGCGCGGCACAAACCCTTTTTTACAAAACCAAGGGCGAAGCGGATGACGCGTTGAAAAAAAGTCGTTTGAAGTGGACGATTTTAAGACCCGGCCTTGTCATTTCGCCGAACGCTTATGGCGGAACAAGCCTGCTGCGTATGCTGGCAGCGTTTCCGCTCATTCAACCGCTGGTCATGCCAAAGGCCCTCATTCAGACAATCTCGGTTCAGGATGTAGTTTATGCTGTTTCGGCCGCCCTTGGGGAAGACAGTTTGGCCGGGCAAGACTTTGACCTCGTCGAGGAAAATGCCGGGACACTTACCGATTTAATTCTGAGCATTCGGGCTTGGCTTGGGTTTTCCAAGCCCCTTTTTATATTACCTCTCCCGAAATGGGTGGGAGTGGTCATTTCAAAAATAGCCGATTTTGCAGGATGGCTAGGCTGGCGATCATCGTTGCGTTCCACATCCCTGAAAGTGCTCACTCAAAATGTTACGGGGGATCCGGCCCCTTGGAAACACGAGACGGGTCACGTTCCGCAAGGCTTGAAACAAACTTTGCGAGGACTTCCTTCGACCGCGCAGGAAAGACTCTATGCGCGTATGAAGCTCCTATTTCCATTGCTGCTTTTTATCATGTCAGCTTTTTGGCTTACCTCTGGCCTGGTGGGTGTATTTCAACATGATAAGGCTGTGAAAGTTCTCGATGGAGCCTTGCCTGAGACAGCCGCGATTATATCTGTTTGGCTGGGGTCTATGATTGATATTGCCATCGGACTTTTGGTTCTGTTCCGGCCTTTGACCCGCCTCATTAGTCTTTTTTCCGTGTTAGTGGCTGCGGGCTATCTCGTGGCAAGTGCCGTCTTGACGCCGCATCTTTGGGCGAACCCGCTTGGGCCAATAGTGAAAGTCTTTCCTGCCATTGCGCTATCCCTCGTCATCGCAAGCCTGGCAGAGGAGAGATAAAGATGTGGGTTGATTTTTTAAGGTGGATCCATGTGATTGGCGCAACGGTTTTGCTCGGGACCGGGGCAGGCATCGCTTTTTTTATGGTCATGGCGCACCGCACGGGCGACATAAAACTGGTCGCTCATACGGCCGGAATTGTTGTCGTCGCGGATTGGATTTTCACGGCTTCTGCTGTCATCATACAGCCCATAACAGGGGTCTTACTTGCGAAGTCTATTGGGTGGCCTTTAATGCAGGGCTGGGTGCTCTGGTCACTCATATTGTATGTATTTGTCGGCCTGTTCTGGTTGCCGGTAGTCTGGATACAAAAACAGATGAGAGATCTAGCCCGGGACGCATTGCGCAAAGGTCAGGCATTACCGGCACGATACTTCAAGTTATACCGGATATGGTTTGCGTGTGGATTTCCGGCATTTTTCGCTGTTTTGGGAATTGTTTGGTTGATGGTGTCAAAACCTATTTTTTAAGAGTTTTTCTGAGACGTATTTTAGATACATTTTTGACTTGTCAGAGTTAGGGGGAAGAATGTTAGTCTTTCCTATGGGAAATTGTTGCGAGCCACAGGTCTTCACCGGACTTTCAAAAGGATATAAGCGAGCGCTTATTGCCGTTATTTTAATTAATGCGGTTATGTTCTTTGTTGAAATGGCGGCCGGGTTTTCGTCTCAGTCCCAAGCGCTTAAAGCTGATGCCCTCGATTTTGCGGGGGATTCTGTGACCTATGCGATTAGCCTCGCGGTTATTGGCGCGGCCATCAGAACGCGGGCTTTGGCCTCGCTTTTTAAAGGCGCGTCGCTGGGGTTAATGGCTTTGGTCATTCTCGTGACGACGGGTCTGCGCTTTATCGAGGGCGGGGCGCCGGAAGCGCACACAATGGGATTAATTGGCGCCCTTGCTTTTCTGGCCAATATGGCGAGCGTACTGATACTTTTGAAATGGCGGGACGGCGATTCAAATGTTCGCTCTGTTTGGCTTTGTTCGCGCAATGACGCCATCGGAAATATCGGTGTAATTTTAGCCGGCTTTGCGGTCGCCTTTACCGGATCTGCTTGGCCCGACTTGATTGTGGCCGGATTAATGGCCGCAATATTCTTGAAGTCCGCCGCCTCGATCACGGCGCAAGCTAGAGCCGAATTGAAACAGACCAAAAGCACGGCTTAGCCTATGGGCCGGCCGCGTTTATAAGTCGAGGGCTGAAATATCGAAGAGATCTGCCATCACCGATTCCGTTGTCGGCCAACGTCCCGCACCTTTGCCTCGAATACGGTATTGATCGCCGTCGTCAAAATCAAAGACAGCATGGGCCTCTTCTCCTTCGGCTTTGGCTAAAAAGTTATTCAGGCTGAGGTCTTTTAAATCCAGCCGCGAGGAGAAACCGTTGGAATCTTTCCACACGGTTGCGATGCGCTTTATCGACCCCTTGAGTGGTTCCGTTGGGTTAAAGTTCTCGATTGAATCGCGGTGGATGTCGTCAATGGTAATTTCTTCATCAAAACCGAGCAGAGCGACGAGAAGAATTTTAGCCCCGGCATCGGCGCCGTTCACGTCATTTGAGGGGTCGGCCTCGGCAAAGCCTTTTTCCTGCGCGTCGGCGAGGGCGTCTTCATAAGAACGCCCCTTACTGATTTCGCCAAGCATGAAATTGGTTGTGCCGTTGAGCAAAGCCTGAACGCGGGTGATGCGCCCCTTTTCACGTTTACACATTTCCAGAACCGGCATTCCGCCGCCGGCAGAGGCGGAGAAAAGCAGCTCTACGCCTTTACTTGCCGCAAGATTAATTAATTCGCGTCCGCCTTTGGCGATGGCTTGTTTATTGGCGCTGACGACATGAACGCCCGCGTTCAACATAGCGCGCGTATTTGGCAGGGCCGGGTCTACGCCGCCGGAAACGTCAATAAAGATATCCGGTTTAGCCGCCAGAAGGTCATCGAAATCTGTTGTCAAAAGGTCGGGGCTATAGCCTTGGTCGATATATTTCTCGATATCGCGCACCATGATTTTGACCATCTCGAACTTTTCAGGGGAGGCTTTCATCCGCCGGAAAACGCCGCCGCCGACAACGCCGCAGCCCATCATGGCGACGCGCAGTTTTTTAAATTTTGGCGCTTTGGAAAGAGGGCCTGTTTTAGGTCCGATTGTTGTGTAAAGCGGGATGCCGGGCCGGCCGATACGAAAAGATTGTTCGTGTTTTTTAGCAAAGCCCAAGGCCTTTGGCTCGACGAGAGGGGCGGCAACTTTGGCCATGTCGTCCCAGCTAATATCGCTGTAACGTTCCGGACTGTCGCCGGATTGTTTCGGGTCGCGGGCGTATACGCCGTCGACATCTTTAAGAAGCAGAGCCGGCGCGTCGATCTGTTCAGCGACGAAAAGAGCCGTCAAATCTGACCCGCCCTGGCCGAGCAGAACGGTGCGGTCTTTTTCGCCGATGGCGACATATCCGGGCATCACCACTATGTCATGGTCTTTCAGATCCTGGTTGAGCTGGTCGGCGTCCAATCCTGTCAGTTTGGCCTCTGTTGCGCTCCCTTTGGCGGTAAGCCCGAGGTCCCGGGCCTGACGTACAAATGCCGGAGCGCCAATGCGTTCCAAAGCCAGTGCCAGAAGTGCGGCGGAGCGGCGCTCGCCTAGCTGGATGAGCTCCGGCAGGTTTTTGGCTTGCCCCTCCGGGCCTATTCTACGGGCCTCGGCGAGAAGGACATCACTTTGATCGCCCTGCGCCGAAGTGACGGCAACGACATTCTGCCCTTGCCGGTAGTGACGGTAAATTTCAGAGGCCGCATTTGTATAGTCTTCCAACGACCTTAAAACGCTATGGCCGAAATTCAGAACAATAACAGGAACGGGCATGACGGGCTTCCCCAAACAAAGGCTGGACAGTTAGGACTAAAAACAAATTGTGCGGTTAAGGCCGCCGCGCCGACAAGTCAACAAAAGTCACCCGGAATGGGGCCCCTGAAGAAAGATTTTACCGCAGAGAAAGAAAAACTCTAAAGTCTTGGCACAGCATTGCTGATGAGGTTCAGAGGTATTGCATTGGTGTCTTTGCTTTGGCGAAGCACGATACGAGACTGAACGTCGGAAATCAGATCAATAGAGAGGAGCGTCTCGCGAAGAAAGTCTTCGTAGGAGTGCATGTCCTTTGTGACGATACGGAGCATGAAGTCGACTGCGCCTGTGACCACCGCGCATTGAATAACCTCGGGCATTCGCGCAACCGACTTTTCAAAACGTTCCATATTCGCGCGGTTGGGGAGGCCGAGTTTGACGGCGACAAAGACTTCGAAATCCAACCCGAGTTTAGAGCGGTTTAAAATGGTAACCCGGTTTTCGATAATGCCGAGCTCTTCCATACGCTTGATGCGTCGCCAGCAAGGCGAAGAGGACAACCCGACCTGTTCAGAGATGTCTGCAACGGATAATCCGGCGTTGTTCTGAATCAGATGCAGTATCTTGGCATCGATGTTGTCAATAATTTCGGGCATGTGAACCTCTCATATATCGAATATACGCAAAAAAATCGCGTCTGTTCCCCGTTATAGCTGTAAAGCGTTATGATTATAGCGCGTTTTTTGGATAAATTACGCTGAAAAGTCAATCTTCCCGCAACGATTAGGGTGGATTGCACGTAATTGTGATAAGAAAAACGTCCGAATAGGACAAAACGGGAATAAAGGGTCAGAATGGGTCAGTCAGCTGAAAATAAAGCACGCGCGGAGCGAAACCTTTCCAACCAGTCAAAATTGTTCGTGCCGGAGCCGCAATTCCGCCCCGGCGACACGCCGGACTACTCCCATATCTCTATACCGACAAATCATTCCCCCTCGCGCCCGGATCCTCTCTGCGACGCGCATGACACCGTTGAGCACGCCTTGAAACTTATCCGAGTTTTGCGCTTTAACGGCGAAGCCGACGGCGACTGGAAACCCGACCTGTCAGCGGATCAAATGCGTGAAGGCTTGCGTCACATGATGCGTACACGCGCCATGGATGAGCGCATGTTCACGATGCAGCGTCAGGGCAAAATGAGCTTCTACATGAAGTCCACCGGCGAAGAGGCCGTCAGCGTGGGACACGCTATGGCGCTTCGCGATGAAGATATGACTTTCCCGACCTATCGCCAGCAAGGCATTCTGATTGCCCGCGGCGCCTCAATGAAAGAGATGATGTGTCAGGTCCTATCTAATTCCGGCGACCCTTTGGATGGTAAATCCATTCCCGTCCTGTATTCTTTCAAAAAACACGGTTTCTTTTCCATTTCGGGCAATCTGGCCACGCAGCTTATTCAAGGTGTGGGCTGGGCGATGGCCGAAGCTTATAAAAATACGGACGGTATTGCCTCAGTCTTTACGGGTGAGGGCGCAACCGCCGAAGGTGATTTCCATTATGCGCTAAACTTTGCGTCTACCTACCGTGCGCCATGCATTATTAACGTCGTGAATAACCAATGGGCGATTTCCAGCTTCCAAGGTATTGCGGCGGGACGCGGCGAAACTTTCGCTGCGCGCGGAACGGGCTACGGCCTCGCGACATTGCGGGTCGACGGCAATGACCTGCTGGCCGTCTATGCGGCGACCAAGTGGGCGGCGGATCGCGCCCGTCAGGGCGGCGGCGCGACTATTATCGAACATTATACTTACCGCAAAGAAGGTCATTCCACGTCGGATGACCCCTCGAAATATCGCCCTGAAAATGAAGGCGATGTCTGGCCGTTTGGCGATCCGGTAGAGCGGCTTAAAAACCACCTCATCCATATTGACGAATGGTCCGAAGAAAAACACGAGGCTCTGGCCGAGGAATTGAAAAAAGAAGTTCGCGAAACCTTTAAAGAGGCGGAAGCCATGGGCTCCGTTGCCAATTCCACGCAGCTTCCTGACAGCACGATGTTTGAACAAGTTTATGAAACAGAGCCAGATCACCTTCTCCGTCAAAGAGAGATGTTCCAGGGGGAGATAGACTAATGGCTAAAATGAGCATGATCGAAGCCATCCGCGATGCGATGGATGTGAAAATGACCGAGGACCGGGACGTCTTGGTTTTCGGCGAAGATGTCGGCTATTTTGGCGGCGTATTCCGCTGCACGGCCGGATTGCAGGAAAAGCATGGCCTTCACCGCTGTTTTGACACCCCGATTTCCGAAGGCGGTATTGTAGGTATCGCCATTGGTATGGCGGCTAATGGCCTTCGCCCTGTCGCGGAAATCCAGTTCGCCGATTATATCTACCCAGCCTATGACCAAATTGCGTCCGAGGCCTCCCGCCTCCGCTATCGCTCAAATGGCGATTTCACCGCGCCTTTGACCATCCGCACACCCGTTGGCGGCGGCATCTATGGCGGCACAACGCACAGTCAAAGCCCCGAAGCGCTGTTCACGCATATTTCCGGTTTGAAAACTGTCATTCCGTCAAATCCATATGACGCGAAAGGCCTTTTGATTTCGGCGATTGAAGACAATGACCCGGTTTTATTTCTGGAGCCCAAACGGCTATATAATGGCCCGTTTGATGGCGACCATCAGAAACCGTCCGTCGGCTGGAAAAGCCATGAACTCGGCGAAGTCCCGGAAGGTCATTATACTGTGCCTCTGGCCAAGGCGCGTAAAATTACCGAAGGCAATGATCTCACTATCTTGGCTTATGGCACCATGGTTTGGGTTGCTGAGGCGGTCGTAAAAAATATGGGTATCAGCGCGGATGTTCTGGATCTCCGTTCTCTCCTGCCGCTGGATCTCGATGCGATTGTCGAATCTGTGAAGAAAACAGGCCGCTGCGTTATCATTCATGAAGCAACGCGAACCTCCGGCTTTGGCGGCGAACTCTCCGCTCTTGTTCAAGAACACTGTTTTTATTACCTTGAAGCCCCCATCCAGCGCGTGACAGGGTGGGATACGCCTTATCCGCACGCGCAGGAATGGGCATTCTTCCCGGGACAAAAGCGTCTAACACGGGCTGTAAAAACTGTAATGAAGGCCGCTTAAATTATGGGCGAATTTATTTTCAAACTGCCGGATATCGGCGAAGGTGTTGTCGAAGCCGAGATCACGGCTTGGCATGTTTCTGTCGGTGACAAAGTCGATGAGGACGCACCGCTGGCGGATGCGATGACCGACAAAGCGACGATTGAGTTGACCTCGCCAGTAGAAGGCGTCGTCAAGTCTCTCGGTTGCGAAGAGGGCGATGTTTTTGCGGTCGGGGGTCATTTGGTTGTTTTAGAGACCGAAGGTGAAGACGCGGCAGGCGAAGAAACAGAAGAGTTGTCAGAAGAAGACACGTCAGAGGATTCCGAAAGTTCATCATCAGACACGCCGGCGTCTTCCCGATACGGAGAGTTTATTTTCAAACTTCCGGATATTGGTGAAGGCGTTGTCGAAGCCGAAATTACGGCTTGGCATGTCTCCGTCGGGGATGAAGTCGAAGAAGACGCGCCTCTTGCAGACGCAATGACGGACAAAGCCACAATTGAGTTGACGTCTCCTGTAAGCGGCAAGATTTTAGCGCTTGGCTGTGAAGAGGGTGATGTGTTTTCCGTTGGCGGCCATCTTGTAACCTTGGAAGTCGAAGGGGCTGCGCCCGCGCCGGAAAGCGAGACAAAAGACGCTCCGAAAAAAGCGGAAGCGTCGGCAAGGCCTTCGTCTCCAGCGTCGAAAACACCGTCAACGCCCCCATCAACTTCAGAGAAGAAGTCATCCTCGGAGAAAGTACTGGCGAGTCCAGCCGTTCGTAAACGTGCCATGGATTCCGGTCTTGATTTGTCCAAAGCGAAAGCCAGTGGCGGCGAAGGTCAGGTCACGCATAATGATCTCGACCTGCTCGAGAAAGCCGCAGAGCCGGAAGACGGCGAAACCCGCATCAAGGTGATTGGCCTGCGCCGCGTGATTGCGCAGCGTATGCAGGAATCCAAGCGCAATATCCCGCATTTCACCTATGTTGAAGAAATAGATGTGACGGAGCTGGAAGCGTTCCGTGCGCGCATCAATCAGAAAAAATCCGATGACAAGCCGAAGCTGACCGTGCTTCCGCTCATGATCCGGGCGATGGCTGTTTTGCTTCGCGATTGGCCACAATTTAATGCGCGCTATATGGACGAGCAGGGCTATGTCTCGCAATTCTCAGATTTCAACTTGGGTATTGCGACGCAGACCGATATCGGTCTGGTCGTGCCCGTCTTGAAAAAAGCGCAAACGCTATCTGTCTGGAAAATGGCAGAAGAG
The DNA here is from genome assembly GCA_963972195.1 of uncultured Hyphomonadaceae bacterium. Lineage (GTDB taxonomy): Bacteria > Pseudomonadota > Alphaproteobacteria > Caulobacterales > Maricaulaceae > Litorimonas. The sequence continues at coordinate 20,423 of CAXATH010000010.1, forward strand.
CTAAACCGCTTGGCGGAAGGCGCGCGTAACAACAAGCTCAAGCCCGAAGAGATGAGCGGCGCAACAACGACGTTAACGTCTCTTGGGCCTCTTGGCGGTATCGTAACGACGCCCGTTATCAACCGCCCGGAAGTGGCGATTTTTGGACCGAATAAAATCCGTCCGAAATTAGTGATGGAAGACGGTCAGGTGGTAGAGCGTAAAGTCATGAACTTCTCTGTTTCCTGTGATCACAGAGTTATTGACGGCTATGACGCGGCCAAAATGATGCAAGACCTGAAAGCTTTGCTGCAAGACCCGCAAATGATGTTCCTAGCCTAGTCGCGGACTTACTTTTCTGCTTGGCAGATGCTTGCGTCTGTCCTATATGCCGCGCTTCGCACCGTATGGTGGGGTAGCTCAGCTGGTTAGAGCGCAGGACTCATAATCCTGAGGTCGGGGGTTCAAGTCCCCCTCCCACTACGGTGCGGATATTTTCACTTATACGATTTCGATGTTCCCTTCCTATGAACAAAGAATCTGATTGCCATCGCCCACAAATTATAAGAAAAACGTGCGCGAAGCGTCAGCGGGGAAGCGGCTTCGGGAGAGAACTGTGTTAATGAAAGCGCGCGATCGACTTGTCGAATTTGATGTCGTCGACAAATTTTCTAAAAGACTTCCTGCCATAGGAATTCAGATTGTCTTTGGTCTAGCCTGTTTTTTGATGGCTGTTTTTGCTCGGGCAATTGTCGACGCTGTATTTTCTGCCGCGGGGCCATTTTCGCTTGTTTATCCGGCTATTCTTATCTCTACTTTATATGGACGTTGGCAATCCGGGCTGACAACGTTTTTGTTTGCTTTCTTACATGCTTGGTACTTCGTATTGCCAGAGCCTCGATCATTTTCGTTTGAAATAGAAGGAGATGCTGCCCGCACGATTGTGAACGGGTGTGCGGCCTCATTTATTTTGCTTTTCGCGGAAATTTTTAGACGCGGCATCCGCCTGGCGACGATGGAAAGAGACCGACAACTCGCCACCACAACCCTCCTTATCCGAGAGTTGGAACACAGAACCAAGAATAACTTTTCGATGGTGTCAGCGCTGTTGAATATGCAAAGCCGGAGTCACAAGTCGCCTGAAGTTAAGGACGCGCTGGAAATGGCGTCGACGCGAGTCAATAGTTTCGCGGCTATACATGATTCCATCTATAGCTCCGGAGACTTTCAGGACAACATAGATATAGCGGATTATTTAAAGGCTCTTTGTGAAAGCCTGAGAACGGCGTTTGCCTCAAACTCAAATATAAGCATTACTTTGACGACAGCGTCTTATCGAATGGAGAGGGATAAAGCCGTGGCGCTTGGCTTGATCCTAAATGAGGTTGTGACCAATGCCGTCAAACATGCCTTCCCGGATGACAGAAAAGGTTTAATCCAAGTTTCTTTTGTAGCCTGTGAAGGCGAGCCTTGGGCGCTCACTATTTCCGACAATGGCTGTGGTATCGAGAATGAAGGCGCGAAGAAAAAGCCTTCTAAAGACAAAAAGGAAAATGGCGGGTTGGGGACACGTTTAATGTCTACATTTGCTCAAAATGTTCAGGCCGAAATCGAGGTCAAATCGACCCGTGACGGTACCGTCTTTACGTTGCTGGAAAAATCTCAGGACGAAGCTGAATAATTATCCGCTTCCCCGCCGTTTGGCCCAGACGAAACCAATATCAATTTCATCCAAACCATAAAGTACAATCAGATGATGATTATCTCGGCGCGCGTTTAGCGAGAATGCGCTGCAAAGTCCGTCTGTGCATATTTAGGCGTCGCGCTGTTTCGGAGACATTTTTCCCGCAAAGCTCGTAAACCCGCTGGATGTGCTCCCATCTCACGCGGTCCGCGCTCATGGGGTTTTCCGGTGGCTCGGGCGCTTTGCCCTTACTCGCGAGAAGCGCTTTGCAGACATCATCCGCGTCAGCAGGTTTGGCCAGATAATCTACAGCGCCGCGTTTTACTGCGGAGACGGCTGTAGCCAAATTTCCGTACCCTGTGAGCATCACCATGCGGCAATCCGGGCGGGTTTGGTGGAGGAGGTCAATTACGTCCAAACCATTCCCGTCATCAAGCCGCATATCAAGCACCGCAAAAGCGGGCGGTTTGGCCCGTGCGATGGCTTTGGCCTCGGTTACAGTCTCCGCTGTTTCGACAGTAAAGCCGCGTTGCTCCAAGGCGCGTCCGAGACGTGTTCGAAAGGGCCCGTCATCGTCCAAAATTAAAAGACTGGCATCATTGGGAAGGTCATATTCAGTCATAAATGTCGTTTCATCCTCTCTGTCTGATAGAGCAGTCCGTCAGGATATTTTATGTCTTATCCTATTATAACTACGTGTGACAGCGTCAAAAGAGCTGAACAGATATGCAAAAAGCCGCATTCTCTTATCTGGCTTCGGGAAGTATCAAGGACTTTCTTGGCCATTTTGCTTCCACCCTTGCGCCGCCAAGCGGAGCTCGGCTGAAGTGCACGTTTCCCCCGGTTCTCTCAATTAATGTGGTCGCGATGAAAACGCCGAGTCCCAGACCTCCGGCGCGATCGGGTTTGGCTTTTTGCCGGGTTCTCATGGTGACATAGGGTTGGCCAAGCCTACCCAGAATCGTCGGCTCGAAGCCCGGCCCGTCATCATCTATGGTGAGAGTAATATGATCCTCACTCCAATGACCGGTTAGATTGACTTGGTCGCGGGCGAAATCCACAGCGTTTTCGACAAAATTCTTCATGGCGTAAACCAGCTCCGCCTGACGGCGCAAGGCAGGTTCGGGGCCTTCGCCATTTGTCTCGATGGTGATGTCCGGGTCAATATCAATAAAAGGCTCAGCCGCTTCTTCGAACAAGTCTTCAATGGAAAGTTGGTCGTGGATCGCGTCGCCTTCATCGCCGCGCATGGAAAGCTGCTCTAGAATGGAGCGGCAACGCTGGGCTTGCGACAATAGGAGCGCAGCGTCTTCTGACAAAGGTGTGCCTTTGGGAATTTCGCGGCTCATTTCTTTGGCGACGACTTGAATGGTGGCGAGGGGAGTGCCGAGTTCATGCGCGGCGGCGGCGGCGAGGCCTCCCAGAGCGGAGAGTTTATGTTCATGCGCCAAAAGGGTTTCGGTTGCGGCCAGGGCGGCTGCCATCTTGCGGCTCTCTTTGGTCGCGCGCCACGCATAGAGGGAGGTGAAGATGGAGCCGACAATAATAGCCGTCCAGACGCCGAGACGAAAGAGCAAAGGTAAATCCAGAGGAGAGGCCGGATCCCAAGGCAAAGGACGGTAATGAAAGACCAGCCAGAGGGATAACACCGTCGCCAAACTGGCGAGCGTCAGCAAGACGGGTTTTGATAAAGTCGTCGCGCTTGTCACAACCGGCGCGAGAAAGAGAAGCGCAAAAGGATTGGTGATTCCTCCCGTCAGCCAAAGCAATACGGCCAATTGAATAATATCGAAGCCAAGCTGAAGAAGCGCTTCCAATTCGCCGACGCGCCGTTCCAGCGGAAATAAAGTGGTTATGGCGAGATTGACGACAACGCTAACCCCGACAACGAGGGAGCAGGCGAGGACCGGAAGCGGATAATTAAATATCTGGCTGACAATTAATAACGCCAGAGCCTGACCGCCAATAGCGCCCCAGCGCAAAAGAACCAGAGTATATCGCCGAAGCCGGCCCATGGACCGCGCGGGCGGCTTGGGCGGGTCCGCCATTTCGCTCAGCCCGAGAGGCAGGCTAATATCCGGGGCCGGGTTCACAGGAGCTTCTCAGACGATAAGGCCCCAATAGCGTCAATCTGACAAAGTCTAAGGGATAGTGCAAAAGTCATAATTGGGTTATACGCATCCGGGACGGGCTTGGATATGCCATAGCTCGAAAGTTTTTATATCAGAGAACACTTATGCCTTTTGTAAAATTTCTAGTGATGTCGGTTGCAGCCACGACACTTGCGGCCTGCGGCCCAAGCGAAGGCACGTCAGGCCAAGCGGGTAAAACTGTTACATCAGGTCAGGCGGATATTGGCGGCGAGTTTTCGCTCGTTAATCAAAACGGCGAGCGCGTGAGCGAAGAGACGCTAACCGGGAAACCACACCTCATCTATTTCGGGTTCACCTATTGCCCGGATGTTTGTCCGACGGCCTTACAGAAAATGGGTCAGGCTCAAAGCCTTCTGGGCGATAAAGGCGATGATATTGGCTATGTTTTGATAAGCGTAGATCCTGAACGCGATACGGTTGAATCCTTATCCCAATATGTCGAGGCCAATGGCTTTCCGGAAGGGCTGCAAGGCTTTACCGGAACTCCGGAAGAAGTTTCGATCGTCAAAGCCGCTTACAAGGTTTATTCGTCCAAAGTCCCGACGCCTGAGAGCGCCGCAGAATATACAGTCGATCATTCAGACATAATGTATCTGATGGGCGCGGACGGAAAATTTGTCGATTTTTTCTATGGGCGAACAACCCCGACGGAAATGGCGGCGCGGCTTACAAAACATCTCAAGACAGGCGAATAGGATATATCCAAGCCAGTCCTAAACAAGCCGCGGCTCATCGATTGGCGCCGGGCACCCATTTGACATCTGCCTGTCCCTGATCATTTGTCCAGCGCGCGGCGACGAAAAGATAATCCGAAAGGCGGTTCAGATACTTAATAGCATGCAGGTTAACGTCGTCCACTTCGGCTAACGCCACGCAGACACGTTCGGCCCGTCGGCAGACGGTACGGGCCTGATGCAAATAAGCCGCCGGAGGGGTTCCGCCCGGAAGCACAAAGCTTTTTAGCGGCTCGAGATCCTCATTTAGACTGTCGAGCTCTTTTTCAAGACGCGTTGTTTGGCTTTCCACTATTCGCAAAGCGTATTCGCTATCGGCTTCGCCTTTTTTCGGGAGCGGCGTTGCCAGATCCGCGCCGAGATCGAAAAGATCATTTTGAATGCGCGAGAGCATGTCATCAAGCGGGCGGTTTTCCAGATGAAGCCGAACCAGACCGATGACGGCGTTGGTTTCGTCCACATCTCCATAAGCTCTGACGCGCAAAGCCGATTTGGACAGTCGGGACCCGTCAACGAGGCCGGTCGAACCGTCATCACCGTTGCGGGTATATATTTTGTTGAGTTTGACCAAGAGCCTAGCCTTTGGTTTTGACGTAAACAGTTAGTATAAGCAGTCCGATGGCGACGGCTTGGGCCACAACTCGGCGTCGCATCCAGATATTAGACTTTTCTCGGTCGCCCGTTTTCTTGCCGCCCATAGATTTTGCGCCCATGACCAAGGTGAACAAAACATAGAGAAATGAGGCAATTGTCAGCGCGTATAAAATATAGAGCATTTGGCTTTCCTTCTAATTTTGCTAACCCTTATAGGGAGTTATCCATCAAAGGGGCAGAGATAAAATTGCGACGAATTCGCTTGTCCACAATTTCATCTGTATCCCCCCATAGCAGGCAGCGCGTTGACGCGATACCAGACCCTTCAACAGGTTTTTAGGATTTAAGAGGCCATTATGATTTCCGATGCAGACCGCGCTGACCAAATGGGTCAGGCCACCCGTGAAAAATTGAAACAGTTTATCGCTCGTATCGAGCGCTTGGAAGCCGAGAAAGCCGAACTGGCGACAGATATCCGCGAAGTCTATTCCGAGGTGAAAAGCTTTGGGTTTGATACCAAGGTGATGCGCAAGGTTATCTCACTACGCAAGCAGGACGCATCCGAACGGGCGGAGCAAGAAGCCCTGCTCGACATGTATATGGAAGTTGTTGCCGACCAATAGGGTAATACAGATTAAGTGTTCCGCTTCTGTTCTTTTTCTGCTACACGGCCTTCATGTCCGATTATGACAAGCAGCAATGGCAAGCGGAGCAGGCGGCGCGAGAAGAAGCCCAAACAGCTTTCCGTGATAAAATGGCCAAATCGCGTGAGCGGTCCGCTCGCAATGCGCGGCGCAAGATTGCCAGGCTTCATGCCAAATTGACGGAACTTGGTCATATTAGCGAGTTTGAAGACGAATTTGGCGAGAGCGTGCTGGAACGTCTCGAAAAATATGGTTCGGCTTTTCATGATCCGGAAAAGGGGCGCGCAGGAGATGCACTGTCTTCGGCACAAAGGCAGGTCGTCTCGCGCATGAACAAAAAGGTCAAAGAGCTTAAAGCTAAAAGGAGTTCAGAAGCCTCCGAACACGACCCGGATGCGGATTATAGCCGTTCCGCTGGAGCCTGGGCCTCAAAGCAGAAAAAAGGCCTAAGCTCCAAAAAGGGATTCGGACATAAAAATTTTACGCCGCGGGTCAGGCAGGTCGAAGAGGATATGCCCGAAGAATCGGCGCTAAAAAAACCGGATGTCGATTTCAGCGATCCTAAAATTGAACCCTTCTTGCCGGAATATGTGCCGGAGCCGCCAAAGGTATCAGCGCCTAAAAAGCCCTTTCTTCGATTGGTTCGCTCAGAAAATTAATTTGGGCGTTAATTGGTCTTGGTTAAATACCAGGCTTAGGCGTAGATAAAAAAAGACCCGCTCCGCTTTCGCGAAACGGGCCATTTAATCCCAAGAGAAATATCTTAGTTAGGGTCTGATTCAGTTTCCAGATCAGTTTCAACATCAGATTTAATGTCGAGGTCTACATCGGAATCTTCCTCAAGAGTCATATTTTCCTGTAGCTCAACATCACTTTCCATTTCTGATTCTACTACAGGGTCAGTCTCCTCTAAAGACGGCATTTCCGGCGCTTCCGGTACGGAAAATTCAGTCTCGTAAGAGGAGTCATTTTCACCTGATACAGCATTTTCAGTCGGATCTATGTTGAGTTCAGAATCTTCGACTTGCGGAGAATCAATCGTCGTCTCCGTGTCTGACATGACCTCGTTCTCAAGAACCGGATTTTCCAGTGTCGGAGTTTCAAGTACCGGATCCGTTTGTAAGATCGCATCGCCTTCTACGTCAGTTTCGACCTGGGAGTTGGGTTCGACTGTCGTATCTAATGCTGAGGGAACATCAGGCTCCAGAGCGATTTCATTTTCCTCCAAACCCATTTCAGTCTCGACATTCGTTTCGGACTGAACGTCTGTATCTGTCATAATCTCATTTTCGAGAGTGGCGTCAGTGTCCAAATCAATTTCCGTGTCCAACGCCGTGTTATTATCAAGATCAGTTTCAACATCTGTCTCAGTGCTGACCTCGGAATCTGTTTCAACGTCTGATGTTTCCCCCATCATGCCATCTTCTGTGACTTGCGGGGCGGCATCTTCTGCAGCTGCGTCAAGCTCTCGAGATTCCACCGCGCCCATTACATCTGTCTGTTCGGATGGCTTAACAGTAAAGGTGTCGGCATCTTTGGCCTTGATTTCACCCATTGTGGAAATAGCAGACTCATACTGATCGGCAGAAAAACTATCTTCGCCAGATGAAATAAGGTTGAACTCTCTCTGAGCAGAGGTCAATGTTTTACCATTGGCTTCAGCTTGCGCTGCAAATTCAGTGAATGACACTTGGCCATTGGCATCTGTATCTAAGTCTGAAAATGTGGGAGGTGTGTCCCCGGCAAAAGCGTTGCCAGCGCCCAAAATTGCGGCGAGCGCCATAGCAATGGAAGTTGTTTTTAGATAAGTCATATTGAAATTCCTTTCTTATCAGCCAATCACCCCCAGTTGAGTGAATGTTCTGTAAATACAATGTCTAAAGACGAGTTTTGTTGCGTTACAAAACCATGGGATTTGAGGCGAAAACAAGGCGGGAGTCGTGGCAGAGGGCACCCAATTGTCATCATAAAAAAAGCCCGCCAGAAGCGGACTTCAATAGTAATCCATTTTAACCAGCGCCTATTTCTCGCCCCACACTTTCATTTGCGGGTTAGACGTTTTGTCCATATCTGTTTCGGTGCCTGAATTCGTCATGTTCGACATCTCGTCAGGATCGTTCATCTGATTAAAACCTGCTGGATTGTTACCCAATGGATAATCCTGCCGGGTTTCAGCGTCATTCATCCTCTCGGACTCCATGGAACTGTCGGAGGTGACGGCCGCTTCCATGCCTGCGGTCGAACGGTATTTGGGCGTATTCAACACATCATTCGACACAGCCGCTTGATATTGGCTTTGGTTAAACGTTCTTTGTCCATTGCTCAATTTAGTGAATTCCTGAGCGGCCTTTGTGGCGCTGGAGAGACCATGCGACTTTCGCATTTTCCAGTATTCATCAAAGCTGACGTTCCCGTCCGAATTTCCATCTAATGCGGCAAAATCACCGTATTCAACGTTCAGTCTCGTTGAATTGTCTGGAGAGGTTGTGAGCGTACGGTTCAAGACCGCCTCGGGTTGGTTTTCATAAGTCTGCACGGAATCGGCGCGCATCGAGTCCGGGGCCGTCATTTTATCGTCGGAACCCTTCATGGCGGACTTCATCTTATTCTTTTCTAGTCCGGCCATATCAAAATCGGCGAAACCGTCCATATCAATAGTTGTGTCCTGACCAGCCAGTCGGCTGAACTCTTCGGCCGCGACAGACGTGCTCACGCCGTGGTTTTCGCTAAAGTTTGCGAATTCGGTAAATGTCAATTGGCTATCACTATTGGCGTCTATCTTCATAAACACCTCTTTTTTTGACAGATCGGATTTTGCTTTATCACCCGCATAGGCAGGCGCAGCTGTCAAAAGAGTTGCGATGGCAGTTAAGGCGACGGTGTTACGATAGGTCATTGAAATCTCCTTATATAAATTGACGGTCGCAGAGAAACAGTTTGAAGGGGGGAGTGTTTAGTCCGCGACCATCAATCAAATAACGGCCTAACGCGTCTTCCGTTTCATTAAATGTCGGAAAGAAAGTTATGTCGGGGGAATTTTAGCTTTCAAACTCACTTATTCGGCTGGAATGGTCTCATAGCCATAAATGGGCTCTACTTCCACATCTCGTACGTCTGAAAGCGGCTGCGGGCCGAGAGGAATAACGGAATCCGGGGGCGTGCCAGGCTTTAACGCGTAGGCTTTTCCTTCCATCAAAAGCGCAAGTTTTAGCTCATCCTCTGTCAAAACGGCGTCGCCTTGAGCGGCCCGAACAAAATCTTGGGCGGCTTCGGTCGGTGAGACCCCGGCGCTGTCGGCATAGAGCTTATACTCGGCGAAGCTCACCTGATGATCACCGTTTTTATCAAGTTTGGCGAATTCGGTGGGCAATGCTCCGGCAAGGGCCGAATCCGTGGAACCCAGGACAAGACCCAAAGTAAAAAGAGCGATAATCGAGCAGGCAGAAAAACGCATAATTCAGTCCTTCTTGAGGTTAAGGCTTACACAGTGACATTTCACACTTTGTAAAACCATATACAATTTGGACAGAATATAGCCGGAAAATAGGGCCGGAATGCGGCAGACTATAATGCTAGGCCGAGCGAACGTCGTCGACATCAAGAGAATGCTCGCGGACTTTCCGGTAAAGCGTCGAGCGCCCGATACCGAGACGTCTTGCAATTTCGCTCATATGCCCGGAATAATTCTGGATTGCGAATTGAATAAGGTCTCTTTCGACTTCTTCCAGACTTCTTAAGTGACCTTCCCGATCAAAAACAGAGACCGCTTTCATATCGTCGGCCTGATTTGTCGATTTTTCATCCAGTTTTTGTGTCCAGCTTTCCAAGCCAGACGGCGATCCTTTGGAAAAAGAGGGCGCCTCACCTGTGATTTGAGGGAAGTCTTGAGGGCGTAATGTCTCGCCATCTGACAATATCATCGCCCGAAAGATCATATTCTCCAATTGCCGGACATTTCCCTTCCACTCATAATTCTGCAAAAGTTCTATTGTCTCGTGCAAGGCGCCGGAAATGTTCAAGCGCTCTTGGGCGTTGAATCGTCTGATGAAATGCTCCGTCAGGGCCGGGATGTCCTCGCGGCGTTCACGTAGGGGCGGGACGGCAATCGGAAAAACGTTGAGTCGATAATAGAGGTCTTCGCGGAATGAGCCGTCCGCGACGCACTCTTGGAGGTCGCGGTTTGTCGCGCTAATAATACGAACATCCACAGGCGTCGGGCGTTTGGCTCCAACTGGATCAACTTCGCCCTCCTGAAGAACGCGGAGCAATTTTACCTGCATATCCAACGGCAATTCGCCGATCTCGTCCAAAAATAAAGTTCCCGTATGGGCTTCTTGGAATTTGCCTAGATGCTTATTATTCGCGCCCGTAAAAGAGCCCTTTTCATGGCCGAAAAGAATGCTTTCTACCAGATTTTCGGGAATAGCCCCGCAGTTTACAGTAATGAATGGACGACCGGCCCGGTCCGACGCGCCTTGAATAGCGCGGGCAATGACTTCTTTCCCGACGCCGGATTCGCCCGTAATCAAGATAGGTATATTGGCTTTCGCGCCGCGTTCGCCCATCGCAACAACGGTTCTCATTGTTCCCGCGTTACCGATTAGGTCGTTAAACTGAAGGCTGCCCTCAGAGGTCTTCTTTAATCGCGTGACTTCTGTCACCAGCGTATTCATTTCAAGCGCGTTGCGAATGGAAACGATAATCCGCTCAGGGGAAGCGGGCTTCACGATAAAGTCTCGCGCGCCGGCTTTCATGGCCTTGACGACTGTTTCGATTGAGCCTTTCCCTGTCAGAACTATAACGGGCAGGTCCGGGCGTTTGAGCGCCAACTCGTCTAAAGTTTCCATGCCGTCGCGGCCGGGCATGACCAAGTCGAGCAACATGACGCTGACCTTGTCTGAATTAGCCCCAAGCGCAATTTCCAAAGCCCCGTCCCCATTATCCGCTTGCAGGGTGGAGAAACCGCTTTTCTCGACAACGGCTTGAAGGAGCCGCCTCTGAGTCGGGTCATCATCCACAATCAGGACAGTTTTTGCCATGAAATCTACCTTTTAATCTTTGAATCGGGGCGGAGTCGCCTCAAGCTCTTCTCGTAAGAATATGGGACAAACAGGTGAATTTTTGGCCAAAGATCAGGGTTAGCAGGAAGTTAAATCCATTTTAGAGGAAAAATATGCCCCTACAGGGTGTCGGCGCTATTGTCCGTTGGACAAGCGCATGATAGCAGAAGCGAAATTTTGTCTCCGGTATCCTCGGGTGGATATTGGGGCGGACAACCCTTTGAAAAAGACATCAGGAAAGAAAAATGGCAGCTGGTTCTTCAAATTACAATCGCGGTGAAATGAACGTTAAAGCCCAATCCGGCACATTTGGCGGATTTATGGGTATGACAAAATATGGCGGCGCACTGGTCGCGCTTATAGTTCTCATGCCGACTTTGGTCTTTGCCGTGGGTATGGGCTGGTTTAGCGCGCTCATCGTCAGCCTGATAGTCGGATTTGCGATTGGTGTGGCCCTTAAATTCAAAGCTATGTGGTATGTCGTGTTGGTGGGAACCGCTATCTTTGTGGCTATAATCTCATTTTTGCTGAGCCTCCTTGCGGGGTAAGCGCCATTTGCCCGACCGGCAGACGTCGTTTGGGTCGATAGATTAAGACTTCAGTCGAAGGGGATTTGTCTTGCATATAGCCGTCATAAAAGATTCTGGGCCGGCCGAACGCCGCGTCGCCGCCACGCCGGATACCGTTAAAGGCTATGTCGCCGCAGGTCATAAAATTACGGTGACCAAAGGCGCGGGGGCAGAGGCGGATTTTTCAGACGCCGCTTATAAAGAGGCAGGCGCGACGATCGCGGCCAGCAATACGGCTTGTGTCAAAAATGCAGATCTTGTCTTTTCGGTAAACGGGGCAGACGCAAAACTGGTTGGCAGCCTGAAAAAAGGCGCCGGAATTACCGGAGCCATGAGCCCGACCGATAATCCAAAATACGCTCAGGCCTGCGCCAAAGCCGGCGTCACGGCTTTTGCTCTCGATTATATTCCGCGTATTTCGCGCGCTCAGGCGATGGACGTGCTGTCCTCGCAGTCCAATTTGTCCGGCTACCGCTCTGTGGTCGAAGCCGCCGGGATTTATGGCCGCGCTCTGCCAATGATGATGACGGCGGCAGGCACAATCGCCCCGGCCAAAGTTTTTGTCATGGGCGCGGGGGTTGCAGGATTACAAGCCATTGCCACGTCCCGCCGTCTCGGCGCGGTGACAACGGCGACTGACGTTCGCCCGGCCGCCAAAGAACAAGTTGCGTCCCTCGGCGCGAAATTTGTCGCCGTGGAAAACGACGAATTCAAAGCCGCCGAAACCTCAGGTGGATATGCCAAGGAAATGTCGCCGGAGTATCAAAAGGCTCAGGCCGAGCTGACCGCGTCTCACGTTGCTAAACAGGATGTTGTTATTACCACCGCCCTTATTCCGGGACGCCCCGCACCGAAATTGATTGATAAGGCCATGCTCGATTCCATGAAGCCCGGCTCCGTCATTGTTGATTTGGCGGTAGAACGCGGCGGAAATGTTGAAGGCTCCAAGAAAGGCGAAATCGTGACGACCAAGAACGGCGTCCATATTGTCGGCTATCTTAACTGGCCGTCTCGTATGGCGGCGGATGCCTCCAATATGTTTGCACGCAACCTGAAAGCCTTCTTGCCTCTGGTGACGTCCGAGGACGGAGCCTATGCGCCGAATTGGGATGACGAAATCATTAAAGGCTGCGCCCTGACCAAGGACGGCGAAGTCGTTCATGAGCGGTTACTCGCTTTGCCAGCCGCAAAGCCTAGTACAAAAAAAACTGCCGTGAAAAAAGCGGCAACAAAAAAAGCTCCTGCAAAAAAGGCGGCGCCTGAAAAGCCTGCCGCAAAAAATACCGGGAAAAAGAAAGGGTAGATTATGACCTTCGCTCTTATCATGGCGGGAGGCGCCGCCGTCAGCCCGATCGTTTTCCAACTCACTATTTTCGTTCTGGCGATTTTTGTCGGGTATTATGTTGTCTGGTCGGTCACGCCCGCCCTTCACACTCCGCTCATGGCCGTCACCAACGCCATTTCTTCCGTTATTATTGTCGGCGCCCTCATCGCCGTTGCCGCTGGCGCACAAGGCGGCTCTTCCGTCTCGACCTGGACCGGCGCGATTGCTGTGGCGCTCTGCGCCGTCAATATTTTCGGCGGCTTTCTCGTCACACAGCGCATGCTCGCCATGTATAAGAAGAAGGCGAAATAATCATGCCTGAACTATCTGCTAATCTCGCCGCGGTTCTCTATACAGTTTCGGCGGTTCTCTTCATTCTGGCCTTGCGGGGGCTCAGCTCTCCTGAAACCTCCCGCCGCGGGAATTATTACGGCATGGTCGGTATTGCGATTGCGATTGTGACGACGTTCTTGGTCGCTGGTATGGGCGGCACTGGCTTTCTCTTTGCTGGCGCAGGCCTCGCAGTCGGCGGTGTCCTCGGCGCGGTAATTGCGAAAAAAATTCCCATGACGGATATGCCGCAACTTGTGGCCGCCTTTCACTCTTTAGTCGGATTGGCCGCTGTGCTCGTGGCTGTCGCCGCGTTCTTCTCGCCCGATAGTTTCGGTATTCTAACAGACGAAGGCACCATTAAGGCCGGGAGCCTGCTCGAGCTATCGCTCGGCGCGGCCATTGGCGCGATTACCTTTTCCGGTTCTGTCATTGCCTTTGCCAAGCTGAACGGGAACATGTCCGGCGCGCCGATCATGCTGCCTTTCCGGCACTTGATTAATATCGCTTTAGGTCTTGGCGTAGCTGTACTCATCGGGATGTTGATGAAATCCGGCGGGGCCGACCCGACACTTCTGTGGAGCCTTGTTGCTATCACTTTTATCTTGGGTTTTCTGCTCATCATTCCAATCGGCGGCGCGGATATGCCCGTCGTAGTATCCATGCTCAATAGCTATTCCGGTTGGGCGGCGGCCGCGCTCGGCTTCACGCTTGGCAATATGGCGCTCATCGTGACGGGCGCGCTCGTTGGCTCTTCGGGCGCCATCCTGTCCTACATCATGTGTAAAGCCATGAACCGGAGCTTTATTTCCGTCATTCTCGGCGGATTTGGCGGCGACACATCCTCCGCCGCAGGCGGCGACAAGGAACAGCGGCCCTTTAAACAGGGCTCTGCCGAAGACGCGGCGTTCATCATGAAAAACGCGTCCAAAGTCATCATCGTACCCGGTTACGGCCTCGCCGTGGCGCAGGCCCAGCACGCCATTCGCGAAATGGCTGATACGCTAAAGGAAGAGGGCGTCGATGTGGTCTACGCTATCCACCCGGTTGCGGGCCGTATGCCGGGCCATATGAATGTGCTCCTCGCCGAAGCGAACGTCCCTTATGACGAAGTGTTCGAGCTGGAAGACATCAATTCCGAGTTCTCCAACGCGGATGTCGCCTTTGTTATCGGCGCCAATGACGTGACGAACCCGTCCGCCAAAACCGATCCGTCCAGCCCGATTTACGGCATGCCTATCCTGGACGTCGATAAAGCCGGCACCGTGCTCGTCGTTAAACGCTCCATGTCCACAGGCTATGCCGGTATCGACAATGACCTGTTCTATGAAGACAAGACGATGATGCTCCTTTCAGACGCGAAAAAGATGGTCGAGAGCATTATCAAGTCGCTTTAGGAAAAGGCTTTACGCCCCATTCTAATTTTAGAAAATTAAATATACGCGTCTTTGGATTCCCCGAAAGCGCGTATTTTTTTGAACTGGGTGACCCAAATAAAATTAATCCTCTACATGGTCCGGTAAGTCCCCGCGCTTTGTCGAGGCCATGTCGTCGAGTTCTTCCTCGGTCATTGTTTCATACATTTCGACGGACGCGCCTTGGAGTTCGCTTTTCTTGATCTCTCCGCGTTTGGCCGAGAGCGCGGCTCCGGCGGCTTTTTGCTGGGCTTTGGATTTGGCTTTCATATCGGTCTCCTTTGATAAAAACCCGTTTCCTCTCAATTTAGTTCCAACCCTCGAGAGAGTCCTTGTCAGAGGGAATTCAATGACGTTAAAGACCTCTATGTCCACATCCCCTCTCTCACTTCAAAACGTCTCCAAGAGCTTCGGCGGAAAATCCGCGGTGAGAGATGTCAGTTTCACTATAAAACGCGGCGAAGTGGTGGGGTTTCTGGGCCCGAACGGAGCCGGTAAAACGACAACGATCCGTATGGCGCTGGGCCTCATCCCGCCAGACACAGGGGATGTGAAATTATTTAATGAAAAGCCGGGCGAAAACGCCTTTGGGCGAATTGGATTTTTGCCCGAAGAACGCGGCCTGTATAAGAAACAGACCGCCCGTGAAAGCATCGCCCATATGGCGCGCCTCAACGGTATCGGGAAAAAAGAAGCCTTTACTCTCGCAGATGACCTGCTGGATCGCTACGGCCTGTCAGAGGCCAAACGCAAGAAGAATAAAGACATGTCCAAAGGCATGGCTCAGAAGGTGCAGCTCCTCTCGGCGATCGCGCATGATCCGGAATTCTACATTCTGGACGAGCCATTCTCCGGCCTCGACCCCGTCAATCAACGCGTGCTCGAAGGCATTGTCAGTGAGATCGCCGGACGCGGCAAAACCATTATTTTCTCGACTCATGTGATGGAGCACGCCGAACGCCTCTGTGACCGGATTATCCTGATGGGCGGCGGGGAAGTTGTCTTTGACGGCTCCACCGAGGCGGCTCTTGCTAAAGCGCCGCGCCGTATGGTGATTGCATCCGAAGACGACCGTCTTATGGACATTGTGCAGCCTTTTGCCAAAGACGTCGAAATCCGCCGTGACAGGGGATTAAATGTTATATTGAATGACACCGCGCAGAGCCAAGCTGTGCTGGAGCGCTGCGTCGCCGAAAAAATAAAACTCACTCAGTTTGAGCCGAAGCAGCCGACATTGCATGAAGCATTTGTTGAATTGGTCGGAGACGATGTTCGTGCCTCTTTAGAGGCCGACATGGCGAAAGACTTTTCCCAAAACAATCCTGCTCAAGAGGAGGCGTAATTATGTCCGTTCTGCCTGCTGTTAATTTACGTCGCACCTTCCTCATCGCGCGCCGGGATTATTTGGGATATATCAAGACCTGGGGTTTTTGGATTTCCTTTTTAATGCCCTTTATCGGAATGGGATTCGGCATTGGTTTCGCGACACTTGATGTCGAGCTATCCCCACCGCGATATGAAACGATTCTGGACGAAACGGGAGAATATGCCGACGGTATTTTGGCTCTCCATGAGCAAAAACAAAGAAGGAAAGTTGAACGTTTCATTGACGGTCTAGGCGCCACGCTTCTCTCTGACGACCAGGAAGCAGATATACGAAAAACTTTGGAGCAGAACGGCTCGGTTGCGGCCAAAGACCGGATCGAGCGTGAAGTTCCGTCATTGGAAGGACAGTTGAAGTCGCTCGACAGCAAGGTCAACTTTGTCGATCCGCCGGCGAAAACACTGGCCGATTCGCAGCCTTATTTAAAAGGTGAAAGTCTAATTCAAATAGACGGCAAACCCCGCTCTCTCGACGGACTTCTGTATATTTCACAAACTGAGGAAGGCCCGAAGGCGGAGTACTGGTCTAAAAATATTAATGCGTCTGACCTTAAAAATTTGACTGCGGACTATTTCAGGAATCAGGCAGAAGAGAATTACTTGGCAACGGGCAATTTAACTCGAGAAGGGTTGGCCGAAGCCAAGGAAACCCGAATGGAAGTGGAAAGCTTTGACCCCACTAAAGTTGCTGATGAGACGACGTCTCAAGCGGTCTCAGATGCCGACAAGGTGCCCTATTACGTTGCGGCGGGCCTCTCCGCCTTTCTATGGCTTTCGGTCTTTTCCGGCGCTTATATGCTGCTGACTTCCATGCTCGAAGAGAAATTAAATAAGCTTCTCGAAATGATGTTGGCATCGACCCGCTTTTCCGAGATTATATTCGGCAAGCTATTAGGCGTCGCGGCCCTGACTTTAACGGCAATGGCCCCTTATCTCTTGCTCGCCATTTTCGGGGGAACGGTCATTGCCTTGTCCGGGGATAGTGAAGTCGCTCAGGCCTTGGCACAGAGTTTCACGCCGAAGCTCGTCATCTTCTTTTTCATCTTCCTTATCTTGGGATATATCTTCTACGGCGCGTGCTTTATTGCGCTTGGCGCGCTCAGCCAGTCCATGCAGGACGCCCAGACTATGACCACTCCGATCGTCATTGTGCTGACGCTCTGCGTTCTCGTCGTGCCATTGGGCCTTGCCACACCGGACAGTCCGCTATTGCGCCTAGCGAGCCTTTTCCCGCTCTCTGCGCCCTTCGCGGTGCTAATCCGTCTGCCGTCCGATCCGCCGCTCTGGGAGCTGATTCTATCTGCGGTGCTTCTCGGTCTTCTTTCTCTCGGCGTTGTCTGGGCGGCAGGACGTGTCTTCCGTTACGGCGTCCTGTCTGGCTCCGGCATGAGCGCTGTCACCGGTTGGTTCAAACGCAAGCTATCGCGTCAAAGCTAACTTGTTTATCTGCGGCATATAGCGGCGGAGAGGTGACAGGACGGCGCTGTCGCCCTATATGAAGCCTATGACCGAAACAGGCCCATCCCCGCGCGAACGCATTTTACAAGCGGCCTTGCCCATGGCCGCCTTTGAAGGCTGGACGGATAAAATGCTCCGCCAGTCTGTTAAAGCCGCGGATTTCCCAGAGGGTGCAGAAGCTCTTTATTTCCCCGAAGGCGCGCTTGATTTGCTGGCTTTCTGGTCAGATCAGCTAAGTGCCAAAACACAAGAGTCGATAGCCGCGATGGATATCGAAAATATGAAAATCCGGGATCGGGTTACGCAAGGCGTCGTGGCCAGATTGGAAGCTATTCATCCTTTCGAAGAAGCGGCTCACCGGGCTTTGTCCCGCTTGGCCTTGCCTGACACCCTATTGGGCGGACGGCTTAGCGGGCCGGGCCAATTATGGGCAGCGGCGGACACTATCTGGCGCGCGATTGGTGATACTTCGACGGACGGAAATTATTACTCGAAACGTACGATATTATCCGGCGTCATAGGAACTACCTTGCCGGTTTGGCTCAATGATGACGACCCTGATAAGGTGAAAGCACGGGCGTTTTTGGACGCTCGAATTGCCAATGTCATGCAATTCGAGAAATTCAAATGGCAGGTTAAATCCAAAACCAAAGACTGGCCGAGCCCTGCGAGCGTGATAGGGGCGTTACGTTATGGGGGCTTGCCAAAGTTTAAGCGCCGCAGACGACGGGGATAAACCCCATCAATAGCTTTATGGCACAATGCGGTTAACGTGCCCCATCTTACGGCCGGCTCTCGCTTCTTTTTTACCGTAAAGGTGTAGGAAAGTATTATTTTCGCGCGAAAGCGCCTGCCACTCATTCACGTCTTCGCCGATCAGATTTGTCATCACCACACCGTGTGACGGAACCGGATTTCCTAAAGGCCACCCTGCGACCGCGCGTATGTGTTGCTCAAACTGGTCTATGCATCCGCCGTCCTGCGTCCAATGACCGGAATTGTGAACGCGCGGCGCGATTTCATTGACCAAAAGGCTCCCATCTTCGAGTTCGAAGAATTCGGTGGCCATGACGCCCACATAATCCAGGGCTTCCATAATATTCAATGCCAGCTCTTTCGCCTTGCCTGTATCCCGTTCCGCGGGCGCTGTACTGGTGTGGAGAATATGGTCTTTATGCATGTTTTCAACGAGAGGGTAAGCTGCGGTCTGGCCGTCTGCGCCTCTCGCGCAAACAATAGAAACTTCACGTGTGAATGGAATGAACGCTTCGGCGATGACCGATTGGCTCCCGAGTTTTTCCCAAGCGGCCTGGATGTCTGCTTCGCTTCGGATTATCGCTTGGCCTTTACCATCATAGCCAAACCTTCGGGTTTTCAGAACGCACGCGCCGCCCAAACGTTTCAAGGCTCTCTTGAGATCAAATTCGCTTTCTAATGCCTCGAAAGGGGCGACCGGAACGCCGGCTTCTTTTGATATAAATTCTTTCTCTGTCAGGCGGTCCTGCGCAACCGTCAGGCAAAAGGCGCTTGGGGCAAGCGGTTTGCGCTGCGCGGCGGCCATGGCCGTCTGGGCCGGGACATTCTCAAATTCATAGGTAAGGGCGTCGCAGGTTTCTACAAAAGCATGCACGGCTTCAAGATCATCATAGTCGGCCTGAGTGTAAGTCTGCGCAACTTGAGCGGCGGGGCTACCAGCCCCTGTGGGAGCGTAAATATGGGTTTTCAAGCCAAGACGCGCCGCAGCCAAAGTCAGCATGCGGCCCAGCTGACCACTACCAAAAATCCCGATGGTTGATCCGGGCGGAAGAGGAGCGTCTATACTCATGGTTTAGCCTTTGGGGTTGTGAGCCACAGACTCTGTTTGTTTTGCCCGCCAGTCATTCAGCCGTTTCGCAATCGCCTCATCTGATAGGGCGAGTATGGCCGCGGCCAGCAACGCCGAGTTCTTCGCGCCTGATTTACCGATGGCCAAAGTGCCGACAGGGACGCCGCCGGGCATTTGGGCGATGGAGAGCAGGCTATCCATTCCGGAGAGGGCTTTGCTTTCTACGGGAACGCCGAGAACGGGAAGGGGCGTCATAGACGCGGCCATTCCTGGCAAATGCGCCGCGCCGCCCGCGCCGGCGATAATAACTTTATAGCCTGCTTCGGCCGCGCCGGTGGCGAAATCATATAGTCGTCCCGGGGTTCTATGGGCGGATATCACCTTGGCATCATAAGCAATCCCCAGCCCATCCAGAATATTGGCGGCATGTTCCATGGTCGGCCAATCGGACGTCGAGCCCATGATGATGGCGATAGGAGCAGTTTTAGAGGTCATGTCTGTTCAGTCCCAAAAATAGTGACGGGAAAGCGATATCTTCTAGAGGATGACCTCGCAGAATCCAACCGCCATTTTAGCCCTGTTTACGTTTCCTTTAGGCCGCCTCTTTTCCGTTTCTTAACTCTGGAGCGCTAAACAGAGCGGAACATTTGATTCTGGGGACTTTCAATATGCCGCTTAGCCGCGTTTCTAACGCTTTGACCGTTGCCAGCTTTCGCGAGATTGATCGGCCAGGCGTGACGGATGTGAAACTCAGCCAAGATAATCTGTCCCTACAGTCTGAAATCGCCCGATTGCGCGCCCGAGTATTGGAATTGGAACGCGCTGCCGATACAGACCCTCTTGTGCCTGTTTTTAACCGCCGGGCATTCATGCGTGAAGTTGCGCGGGCGCAGACAGTTTCAGAACGCTATGATATGGTTAGCTCCCTCATTTTCTTTGATCTGAACGGGTTTAAAGCCATTAATGACGCGCACGGTCATACGGTCGGGGATAATTTGCTGAAAGCCGTTGGCGATGTCCTAATAAGCGGCGTTAGACAATGCGATATGGTGGCCCGTCTCGGGGGGGATGAATTTGGCGTCCTTCTATTCAAATCTTCACCCGATATTGCCAGGGCCAAAGCAGCAGCTCTGTCCTGCAGAATGCGGGAAAAACGAATTTCCGCCGGTAGCGGCTATGTCAGTACATCAGCCTCTTGGGGAGTCGCGCCTTGTAAGCCGGGATGCGAGGCGGAAGAGATTCTACATCAAGCCGATCAGGCCATGTATCAGGCAAAGCGCGGCGTGTCGGATCAGTTGGGATCGGATCAGCTTAAGGTCGTTTAAGCAATAATGTCCGGCGTCAGTTGGTTTTCCAGATAAACGATCTGATCTTTCATCGAGAGTTTGATTTTCTTCATTCGGCGGAGCTTGAGCATATCGGCAACGCCGTTTTCGGATAAAGCTCTTATTTCGTCATCTATACGTCGATGTTCCGATCGCAGCCTTTCAAGCAGACCTATAAGCTCAGACGGCGTTGGTTCTGGCGTTTCATCATTATTGGCGTCTGGAGTCTCGTTTGACATCGGAGTTTAATAAAGCGTCTGGCGATAAGGAGCAAGCTGAACAGGGTTTAATCTCAAAATTTCAATTCGATTAAGACTCAAGCAAAGTTTTGTGCTATAAGGTTAAGGCTTAAGTCACCTAACCTAAGGAGATGTGAATGGCATTATCAGCGCATTTGACCCAACTTAATTCGAAACACGCCTCACTGGAGCAGAAAATACAGGCTGAAATGCGAAGTCCCATGCCTGACCATTTACTCATCTCGCAGCTAAAAAAACAAAAACTGCACATCAAAGACGAGATTTCCGAAAAAGAAGTTCTCGCGTCTTAAACTTCAAAAATTTAGTGTTATACGGGCTCACCCTGACGGGGTGAGCTTTTTTATTGGGCCCAAATGAGCGTTTTCACTAGGAGAAATTATGTCGGACCAGGTATTTATCGTGACAGGCGCTGCACGCGGGATTGGTTTTGCCTGCGCCCAGAGATTGGTACAAGATGGCCACCGCGTTGTTCTCGCAGATATGGATACGGACCAGGGCTATCGCGCCGGCGAAGAACTGGCGGAAGGGACTGATCGAGCCGTTTTTGTCGAATGTGATGTCTCTGATAAATTACAGGTTCACAATCTGATCGCCGAAACCATCGGGGCTTTTGGCCGAATTGATGGTCTGATTAATAATGCGGGCATCGCCGTTAAAGGCGGGGCGCTGGATATGAGCGTGGAAGATTTTGACCGGAATTTAGCGGTTAACCTTCGCGGCGCGTTTTTAGTGTCCAAGGCTGTGGCCAAACATATGGTCAGAGAAATTGAGGACCGCGATGACCGCTCGCATTTATCCGACCGGCCATATGCCATCGTTAATATGTCTTCGATCAATGATACCGTCGCCATCCCGGATTATATTGCCTATACGGTGTCCAAGGGCGGAATGCTTCAAATGACGCGGGCCATGGCGCTGGAACTTGCGCCCTACGGGATTCGGGTTAATGCCATCGGGCCGGGATCGGTCAAAACCGATATGCTGGACGGCGTGGTCGGCGACGAGGATGCGATGGAAAAGATCGCGGCGCGGACGCCCTTAGGCCGAGTGGCGCTCCCAGATGAAGTCGCAAGTGTTGCGTCTTTCCTTTTGTCCGAAGATGCCAGCTACATCACCGGACAGTGTATCTATGTTGATGGCGGCCGCCTGGCCCTGAACTACACGATGGAAAAAAAGACGTCTATCTAACGGTTCTTTCATTTCCTCGGTTTGGTGGTCCCGAAAACCTTCCGCCAGCCCCGGCCAATGGCGGAGCCGCGTTTGGAGAGAGCCTCGCCGGCTTCGTCAAACTCTTCCCCAATCCTGTCTGTAATCGGATCGACATTCTTCGTCTTCCAGCGATTTACCAGGCGGAGAATCCAAAATACGATAAGCGCCACCAATCCCAAAAAGACGATATTAAACCAGGGGATAAGGAGCGCGTCCGGTCCGCTGACCTTTTTGATGGAGGTCGCATTCGGGAAAATTGAGAACAGCTTTATCCGCCATCCATAATGGCGAACCGCCACCCACTGGTCTTTGTCTCTCGCGAGATTGGCGGCGTTGCCGGACACGTCGCTGCTGTCGAATTTGAAATAGGGCGGAAAAGACCAGCCCGTATCTTCGTTCCTATAGGTCATGGATTTTCCGTTTTTCTTGACCGTATAAATAAAACGAACGTCGCGCGTCATTTGTGTATTGGTGCCGACATCCGGTCGATCCCAGAAAGGAGAGACATCGGAGATATCCATCCGTTTCACATCTGTGTCGACAATCTGAACGATGTCCCGATCGGGCAGGTAATAATGCGCCAAAGTTGCAATAAGGATGAAAGCCAAAAAGGCAAAGACCCACTTAACTGCTTTCATAATAGTCTCCCGCTTTTATCTGACCGAAATTTATCCATATTGCGCCAGCCAAATGAGAAGGCACGCGAGCGCAAGGGGAATGAAATAAACGCCCAGCAACATTTTGGGCCGAAGCGATCGATTATATTTGCGCAGACCCCGCTCGACAAAATCTTGCTGGCTCTCGACGTCACTTTGTTTGTGATACTCACTGCGCAGTCTCTGCCGCTGCCGCAGATTGGCCGTGACACTCAAAACGGCATAGACCGCGCTGAGAATGGCGAAAATAATGACGATATTTCTTATCCAAGGAATCACGCTTAATCTCTCTTACTCTTTTTTGACTTCCGGAAATTTTTCTTGCGGTAATCCTTATAAAGTTCGCGAAAGTCCTCTTCTTTTTCATTATGGGGTTTGAGTTTGTACAGGCCGTCTTTCACTTCGGCTTTGCCCCAGGGATTTGTAAATTCCGTCTTTGATTCCGGCTCTGGTTCTTCCATAGCGGGCTCATCGCCGAACAAAGCTTCCCGCGCGCCGACTTTATCCATGGCATATTCCTGCGCCAGAAAGTCCGAGACATATTCCTTTTTCGAGTCCGACCACCCGCGATAGGCGTCATAGAAAAGAGGTTTATGGCAGATAAAGAGCTGCCGGAAGTCAAGGCGCGACAGATCAGATAAAAGCATATTGACCAGATCCCGATCCTTATGCTGACTGGACCGCAGGCAGTAAAAAAACGCCGGATGGTCGGGGCCGAGCTTTGGCGCGCGTCCGCCATGGCTGGCCCAGCGCCAGACATCCATCAGGCCGTGAAACTCCTCCGGCATATTTTCGCCGTAGCGGCGCTCTAACTGGCGAATATTCTGCCGCGTTAATCCGCTCAGATCCTGCCCCTGTTCGGCGGCAACGGTCAGCGTTATAAAGTCGATCTTCTGTTTGATAATCGCAGCTGTCGAATGGTTGGGTTTTTGCACAATCAGTTCGGAAAGATCTTCATCGCGGAGAAAATCGGCAATCGCCTCCCGGTCTTCAAAAGTCAGGATTTGCTCGATGTTTAAATCCTCCAAACCCTCTATCTTTTCCCGCGCGATAACAGTCGGGGTGTCTGCGTCGCGGAAAATATATATGCCGCCGAAATGACCGGTATAATAATTCCCCTGAACATAGACCTTGTTTTCCAGAGTGACCGGATTTCGGTGAATATTTCCCGTGCGTTTGGCCAGCTCTATCATTTGCGCGATTAAAACATCATCCCACCACGCGTCGTCTTCGGACATGAACCGGTCGATCTGTTCAGACAGTTGATGGGCTTCCGCCACATGTTCTTGAATGGTATCAGCCTCGATCTCGACCCGATTGATATTCAGCAGGTCAGCGGGCGAGGACATATGAAAGACGGAATTCATCAATTCTCCGGCCACAGCCTCCCGCGCGGTCAGGGCAAAAAGCTGGTTTTCATTTTCCTGAATATAGCGCCGCAGGATAGAGCGGGAGGTCGAAAATTGAGAGCCGAGGAGCGGCGCTTTCATCTGCTCCGTGCTGAGCAGGATGAACATCTGATTACATCCTTTAGGGTTGAGATAGAGCGTATCGCCAAACTCATCCCCGATTTCGGGCGAATAGCCGACCATATCAATATGAAATTCCGTCAGCGTCGTCTCTCGGTCAATAAGATGTTTCAAGGCGCGGTTATAACGCTCCACCAGAACCGGCGAGCTCACCTTGATAAGGTTGCCAAACATCAACCCTTTTTTGACGAGACGCATCATTTGCGTTGTTCCAAATACTGCTTTAGATGGTCATTAAATTCCGTAAAACGATGTTGAAGCAACGTAGAAAACTCGTCTCCAGATGGATTAAATTGCAAAGCTCTGCCTTGACTTGCCTTAATCATTTCGTTCCATTTTACGGATGTAGAGTTTGGATAACGAGCAATGTAACATCTACAATTAGCGGCGTACATTAGTTCTGAAAGCAACGCGTTCGTATCAAAAAAGGATTGCGTAATGTCTCCTCCCCAGACATGGATCGCTTCTTGACCTTTAGCATCAAACTTGAGTCTCTCTTTTTTAACTTCTTGAAGTTGGGAGAATAAATCATCAGATATGCTTATGAGTTCAATATCTTTAGATTCTGATGTTAAACGCAGCCCTTTATGAAGAGTTTCAAGACTAGTGGAGCGGATTGCTGAAGTCATTATCAAGTTCAATGCTTTAGTTTTCACGCATATAGATGACGTTAACAACTCTTTTGCTAAATCATGGTTGAACTTCCAAACCTGCTGTTCCTTCCAGTTTTTTAGGCCATGCCATGCTATCCAAGCTGTAAAGATAGCTGATGCCGCGATTACATAATTGCGAATAATTTCGGCCCAATCTTTGGCAGATATTCCAAATAAAATATCATTCATCCCTTCTCCCCCAAATACCGCTTCTTCGCCTCTTCCTGCCGCCCATAGTCCCGCACCATATTCTCAATCGCGATTTCATCTGACTTATCGGCGTACCGGAATTCGGAATCGGCGTAGCGGTTGATTTCCTGAATGACCATCTCGACCGTGATGGGCTGTGAGAGGTCGGCGATCATTTTTTTCTTGGTGTCATAATCTTTGGTCAGGAAGAGATCGGGTTTTTCCATCCATTCATCGGGGAGTTCGAAATCCATGGCGCGGACTTTGACCGCGTCGGTGATATTTTTAATCGCGCGTCCGGTGAAGCGGGAATCCGCTTCCTGGATGCCCTTCAAATAGGTGCCGAGTTTGGCAATGGTGTCGAGCTTGCCGATGTCCCTGGAGACTTTGTCATAGACCTCAACCAGGCCGTCTTCTTTCGGACGAGCATAGCTGTCATAGCTCGCGGCGACGGCTTTTTTAATTTGCTGCGCAGCGAAGAGGTCATGTTTGCCGACGGGAATATCGTGGTTCTTGCCCATTAAGAGATGCAGAATGTCGATATAGTCCTCTCGCGTTTGCGGTCCGTCCACCAGGAACCTCGCGCCCGCGCGTTGGCGCAGCGCGTCATCCACATTTTCAGGATAGTTGGAGAACATGCCAAAGGTGCAATTGCCGCGCATCACCGTATTTGCGCCTGCAAAGCTTTCCATCAACACGGCGGTGATTTCGAGCTGTCCGGCAGAGGACTGGCGATCGCCGCGTTTGCCTGCGAGCTGGTCAATATCGTCTATCGTGCCAAAGCCGATGACATTGGGGTCAATCACATTATTGATAAAGGCCTTGGCGTTTTGCGCGGATTTCCCCTGATAGCTGTCGATCGAGTCGGTGGACAGGTTCTGATAGCGGAAGGCATAGCCTGCATTGGCGCAATATTCGGAAATTAATCCCGCCATCATCTGGATGAGGGTGGTCTTCCCCGTTCCCGGCGCGCCGTCACCCATAAAGGTAAAGATAAACCCGCCGAGCTCGGCAAAGGGATTTAACTTCCGCTCAAAATCATAGGCCATGAGCATTTTGGACAGCTTCATCGCCTGATATTTCGCGATATGGTTGCCGACCACCTCATGCGGCTTTTTAAACGTCATGGTCAGCTTGGAGCTTTGCGCGCGGGCAAAAGGCGTAAAGCCGTTAATGTCGAAATTATCCTCTTCTACGCGGTAGCTGACAGAGGTAAAAGGTTTCAAGCGGGGCAGGTTTGCGGCGCGCAGGGCAACCTTGTCCATCAGCTTTTCCAGGAACGCCGTAACAACGGGCAGGAGCTTGTCCTCACTGTCCGCAAACAGCGCAATGTCCTGATCTAGCTCCCACAATGCGCCGGTCAGGGCGAGCTGCGCATTATCCGTCAGCACTTCTTCGACGTCCCCGATTTCGACAGTCAGATCCGAGCCGTCCGCATGAGCCGAAGCAAGGAGAAAACTCGCCATATTGGCAAAGACATGCAGGCTGATAACGGCGGAGGCGGCGAGGCCCTCGCTGAAGTCTGCCTGTTTGCCGGAAGAAAGCTTGCCTTCAAGATTGTCCTTCATGAGGGCAGAGAGACCCGTCTGCTCGGCATATTGATCCGAGACGAGCAAGCCTGTCGCGAGAGCGCGGCGCAAGGCCTGGAGGATATGCGCCTGACGCGGGCTGACCAGATTGTCTCCGTCATCGGCCTCTTCGATACGGGCGATGAGGTGAACGCCTTCGGGCCGGGCCGTGGACTGGGTGACAAGACCGGGGGTCGTGGAGCGGAACCGGCGGCGCGTGCCGATACCGGGGGAGCGTTCCTTGGCGCCGGAGGATTTGACGGTCTGCTTTTTGGCGAGGCGGGGCGTATGGTCAAAGCCGTTTAAAAGCTGCTCTGCCGCCGCGTATTTTTCGCGGATAAGCTCTTCTTTTAATTCCATCAAATTTCCGGAGTCAGACATTCGGGGTCCTAGCTATAACTTAAAATCTTGGTGTTCTCGCCGACGACATATTTGCGCGTGCCGTCAAAGGCCGAAGAGGCGCGTTCTTCCAGAACCTGAAAGGCCCGGTGGGGTAAAATAACGGCGCGCTGCGTTTGGGTGGTTCCGCTTTCAGCGCCGCCGCTGAATTTTTCGAGCTTGTAAACCTGCCGTACCGCCGAGCGGAACAGCCCGGTCTTTTCCTTGACCGTGTCCTCGGATAGGAGCGACTCGACCGTCCAGGCAAGAGCCCAGTCGCTTTCCTCTGCCTGGCTCGCATCGGCCAGAATATCACGTAGCGGGCCATGCTGTTCGGTATAGGCGTGGCTATACATCGGGCCGAGATGGAAGCGCCGCAGTAATTTCGGATGCAGCGTATCGAAATCGGAATCAAACCCTTTGGCAATCGTCAGGAGTTTCAAACTGGAGACCGCCTGCGCCATGAGGTGGCTCTGCGCGCGGGGCCAGCGGCGTTCATCATGGGGGAGGGCGCGAGAAGCCGTGTCTTCCAGCTCCATGAGGTAAATGGCCGGCAGATTGGTCTGGCTGTCATAGGCGGCCCAGTGAACAAGATAGTGGCGGCGGCCGCTATTCATATCCTTTCCGACCCAAACGATTTGCGGGTGGTTTTGGGTCAGGAACAAGGTCTCTTCCGCCAGATATTCATAATAGACGCGCTGGCTCATCGCATATTGAAGCTGCGTCGGAGAGGAACGCTCTGTCAGGATATGCTGAATCATATCCTTTTTCAGGCGGGTCTGGCTCGGCAGGGATTTCAGATGCTTTTCCGCCTGGGTCGCGTCAGACGCCATTTGCAAGAGTTCGGAAAAGATCGGAAACCCGCTTTCGGTTTTATCAATGCTTATGCCGTGGGTTTCCATGCCGCTGACGCGGTGGGCCATCAGGAATTTATAGGACAGAGCGGTAAAACTGTGGGTCAGAGACTTTAAATAGCTCTGCAGGATTTTGGCCTCTGCTGTTGTAATCAGCTTTTCCTGATTGGAAAGCGCCGCCACATCAGAGAGGTGGCCCATAATGCGCTCAAATTTCGCGAAATAGCGCCGGGTCGCCCGGGCGCTATCGAGCATTTTATGATCGAATTGCAGGTCTTGAACGACTGACACTTATCTACTGACCGCCTGCTGAAAGATCATCCCGGCCATAGGCATTGGCGTCGTGCTTCTCGACAATTTTTTCAAACCGCCGGGCGAATCGTTCGTCCGCCTTGGCTTTTTCTTCGAGCACTTTGCGGGCAAAGACGATATGGTCTTCATGCGCTTCCATCATTTCAGCCATCTTATTATTCGTGGCTGCGCCAATGGCCGACATGGCAACTTGTGCTTCTTTATCCGTGGCCACCCCAATTTCGTTGATTTTATGCGCGACGTCTTGTTGTTGCGCCGTTTTCAGGGATTTCGACAAGGCATCATAAAGAATGACGCGCTGTTTGGTGTCGGTTTGCAGCTTATTGATGAGCACCATTTGCGTGGCCGCCTGATTTTGCAGGCTGTCCACCCAGGTTTTTCCTTTTTCAATATACCGCTCAAGGGTTTGGGATTCAGCCAGCTTGACCTGCTCCTGCTGAGCAAGGTCATTGTAATTGGCATTTACGGCGGCCAGTTCGCTTTCAAGCTGTGCGCGCTTCTTGGCGTCCTGCTCGACGGAGAGTTTATTCTCCAGCTCAATAATCTTTGGATCCATTGAGAGAAGTTCGGCCTTGATGTTTTCCAGAGCCGTCACGGCGGCTTCGCGGTTCGTCAGCGTCGTGCCGAGATTGGCCTGCACTTGTTCCTTGTGCATGTTCAACTGATTAAGCTGATCCTGCAGCATGGTCTGAATGGTGTTGGATTTTGAAATCAGATCCTGCAGCTTATCTTCGATAGAGGCGGTTCTGATCCGCTCCGACCGGAGGGACTCAGCCCGCTGTTTGGAAAAGATACCGACGAATTTTTCCCATCCGGTTCTGTCCCGCATGGCATCGAAATCTTTGGAAAATCCTGAGGTGACGTCGTCGAGGCCCAGAATAAGCTCGGCGATATTGGCGTTCATCGTATCCGCATGAGCATGGACATCGTCCAAAGACGCATTTTCGATATCAATCGTGATATCGGAGCCCATTTCCATTTTCTTTCGGGCCCCTTCTATTTTTGAAGATAGCTCGCTGATTTTAGCTTGGGCTTCTGCGACTTCTTTTTTGGATTGCTCCATTTGGGTCTCGAAGTTGGACATCGTCTCCCCTTTCCTTGTGACTGTTCTGTCCTTTAGACATAGGTGGAAACTCAGGATTTACAATCTAAAAAGAGTCGAAAAATCCTCGGCCTTATGGGGGATGTCGTCGATTTCCCGTGGAATCATACGGGAAAAGTAATTACGAAAAAAATGCGAGAAAAACAAAAATAAGACTGCCGATCACGACCGCAATAGAGGTTTGGCGGCGATAGGCCTTGGCCAGGAAGCCGACGAGAATGCCTCCAAACACAACGCCAATTAGGCCAAGAGCGACAAGTTTTTGATAAAATTTGAACCAAGACGGTCCGTGACCTTTGTGCAGCTCCATTAATGTGCCTTGGAAGTCGGGCACTTTACGGATTGCGGTCAGACCATCATCTGTTTGGCGAAATTCCAAATGGGGGCGAGAGGTCGGGCGAAGCTGGATCACCGTGCCGCGGTTTCGGATATACTCAAACTTTTGGTCTATATCGGCTGTGCTCAGAAGTTCTCGCACATCGGAGTCCAAAGTTGGACTTTCAAAATTGAGTGAAGCGTCCGCAGGCAGCGTCACGTCTTCGGTTTTGAAGTTCCCGCTATTTCCAAGAAGGTAAAGCCCGCCTGAAATCGCAACCAGTAGAAATGCGGGCGCTAAGAATCCGGCCAACCAAAGATGCGCCAGAACAAAAAGGCGTCGAGTTTTCGGATTGGTCATACACAGGCTCTTCAGAAAAATGAGGTGAAATTAATTCTTTGGCGGCGTTTCAAACTTTCCGGCCATGACTGCGTCTATAATTCGGCAAGCCCCGTCAAAGGCTTCATCAATTGAAAGGTAAGAGCTGTCAAGATAATGGGCGTCATCTGCGGGTTTCAGTGGAGCGTCTTTGCGGCTCATATCCCGCGCGTCCCGTTCATTGAGTTGAGCGAGAACAGTCTCAAAGCTGATTTCCTCACCGTATCCAACCAATTCCTTATGGCGGCGTTCCGCGCGGATTTCAGGCTTGGCGTCGACATAGAGTTTCACGTCCGCGTTAGGGCATATAACTGTGCCGATGTCGCGTCCGTCCAAAACCGCGCCTTTAGCGGCAAAATCACGCTGTAGATCCAAGAGCGCCGCCCGGACTTCAGGGTGAACGGCTACTTTTGAAGCCGCTGCGCCGATAGGTCCGGATTTGAGAATGGGGTCAGAAAGTTTCTCATCCAGCGCTCCACCCTCCAATGTTTTAGCGGCTATTGCCGCGTCGCCGGCAATGTCAGGATCGCCGCCGGCGTCGAGCGTGGCTTTGGCTGTGGCCCGGTAAAGCTTGCCGGTATCCATGTAAGCGAGACCATAATGCGTGGCCAGACGTTTCGCGAGCGTACCTTTTCCGGAGGCAAAAGTCCCATCTATGGCAATTGTTTTGGGGCGTTCCGTCATCTTTCGATATGTGCCCCAAGAGAGGCCATTAAGTCAAAGAAAGTCGGGAAACTTGTCGCAATCATAGACGCGTCGTCAATTTTGACGGGATTTTGGCAGGCTAAGCCCAGAACCAGAGCGCTCATGGCGATCCTGTGGTCATGATGCGTTGTCACGGTGCCGCCTCCGAGAGGCGGCTTTCCTTCCCCGCCTGTAACCGTCATGCCGTCCTGAGTTTCGTGCACAGTTACGCCATTGGCTTTCAACAGAGCCGCCGTGGCCGCGATGCGGTCGCTTTCCTTGACCCGCAGCTCGCCAATTCCGTTCATGATCGTTTTGCCAGTCGCAAAAGCGGCGGCGACGGCCAAAACAGGGTATTCATCAATCATCGAAGCCGCGCGGTCTTCCGGGACGGTCACGCCGATCAGTCTTGAATGTTTGACGTGAATGTCGGCAATGGTTTCGCCGCCGGACTTACGAAAGTTATCCGCCCGCAAAAACGCGCCCATATCATTCAATGTATCAAACAACCCTGTGCGGGTCGGGTTCATCATAACGTTCTCGACGATGATATCTGAACCAGGCGTAATGAGCGCCGCAATTATCGGAAAGGCGGCCGATGACGGATCGCCCGGGACTTTTATCTTTGTCGCTTTCAGCTTCGCCGGCCCCGTGATACTGATATGCGCGGCATTGGCAATAGATCTGTTGTCCACGGGCACGCCGAAGGCGCGGAGCATATTTTCCGTATGATCCCGGGTCGCAATCGGCTCAATAACCGTTGTTGTGCCTTGGGCGTTCAGACCGGCGAGCAATATGGCGGATTTTACCTGAGCAGAGGCATGAGGTGGCCGGTATTCAACTGGCCGAAGCGCTCCGTTGCTTTTGAGGGTAACGGGCAGGCGGCCCGGCTCTCCTGCTTCTGTTGTACGGGCGTCTGCGGAAACACCCATTTCTCTTAGAGGGTCCAAAATTCGGTTCATCGGGCGAACGGATAAAGAGGCGTCACCGGTAAAACGGGCGGTCATCGCATAACCCGCAGCGGCCCCCATAATCAGGCGAACGCCTGTGCCGGCATTTCCGCAATCTACATCACCCGTCGGCGAAGCAAATCCATTGGCGCCCACGCCTTCAATTTGCCATTTGCCGTTTTCATCTTCGGTAATTTCTGCGCCGAACGCTTGCATTGCCCTGACAGTGGATAGAATATCCTCTCCCCGTAGCAGGCCCGTAACTTCCGTGATCCCCTCGGCCATAGCTCCGAAAATAATCGATCTATGAGAAATGGACTTATCACCGGGGGCCGTGACAGTCCCCTTCAGGGTCTTTGAGGGCTTGGCGATTGCGGACTTGACAGGTGCGGACATATACAGACAGACATCCATTGGCGGTTGACTTGATTAGCCCAGCCGCTAAGAGGCGGATTGACCAGCGGGAAGCGGGTTTTACAACGCCTATTTCTCCACGCAACAGAAAATATTTTTTATCGCAGGACAGGCGCACTGCACACCCTGCGACAGAGGAAGGACCATCCTGATGGCAAAGAAGGTTGATTTGGGCACGAAACGTGTTTGCCCCGAGTGCGATGCTAAATTTTATGACCTTGGGAAAGACCCGGCTCTTTGTCCCATTTGCGCGACTGAAACGCCCTGGGATCAGTTTGTTGTGGCCCCTATTCTGCCGTCTTCTCAATTGCCGCCTGAGTCTAAAAATGATGACGACGATGACGAAGATGATGAAGAGAATGAAAATAAAGAAGTCGATGAGGATGATATCGACGAAGAAGAGGAAGCCGCAAAAGAGCTAGAGCTTGATGGCGACGATATGGCGGTAGTTGGCGGTGCGGCCGGTGATGATGACGATAAACCCGGCTATGACGGATATTCCGAAGACGAGGACGAAGATGAAGATGCAGCTCTTGTCTCTGACGATGATGACGACAATGAAATGCCGCCGCCTGATGACACGGATGATGACGACGAGCCCGAAGAGATCGAAATCTAGCTCCATTGTCTTTAATGTATTAAATCCCTCAAGACGGCATTTGTCGTCTTGACCGCTCCGGCGCCGGAGATTAAACGGCGCGAACCTATCCTGGCCGACCCATTCGGCCCACATATTGGACAGGGGCCTTAGCTCAGCTGGTAGAGCGCTTGCATGGCATGCAAGAGGTCAGGGGTTCGACTCCCCTAGGCTCCACCATTTTTATATATCAAGCTACTGATTTATAAGATGAATTTAGAACCGCCATGAAGGCGTTCATACTTTGATTCATACTTTGGATTCTAAAATCAGCTATTTCCCGACTACGGGATGCGGCCAGTCATGATATGTGTAAACAAAATCAGTGCCCTCTCGGTTTATAACGATGCACCACGCCAAGAACATCGTGCCTACGGGATGATTACGCCTCATATTCCGACTGCACTCGGCATCCATTGTAGTCTTAAACTTGCCCTGCCCAGCAATAGGCCGCGCATGGAGATCATGGCCCTTGCCTGATTTAGTCATTCGGTAAGTTTCTAGCACTACTGGCTGATAGCGCTGGCCATCTTTATCCGGTGGGCGAGCTTTGCCACCAATATGAGTTAGATTGTCAATTTTTCGATCAACCATCCGAAAAAACCCCCGCCAATTCATTCAGCATGGCTTTCTCGTCTTTGGTTTGCATCAAGAGCTTAAAGGTCATCTTTTCGGCTTGTTTATCAGTTAGTTCTAGCTGGCCTAATTCTTGGCCACTCTCATACGTTTCTTGTAAAATACCGAATAGGCGCTCTTTCCATGCCGTATCGGAGCCGTCTAAATGCTTGCCTTTGGTTTCCAGCGCTAAAAGGCGAGCCGCCCCATCATCGCCGTCCAGCTCCATCCAACACAAGAAGTCAGGGAAGACTTTTGATTTCTTCCAGCCTTGCAAATAGTAATCATTTTTTGCGCTAACTGCGACGCGGTGCCACCATTTGAGCGGGTCTTTCCCGTCTAGGTAAATCGCTGCTTGCTGTTCCAGCGGATTGAGCTGGGCACGGTAGACTTTTTCATAAAGCGGCTTTGCGAGATCGTGCCCGCCCTTGGCCGTCAATACGCCAGCACCTTGCGGAATGGTCACTGTAATCGTGTCATCCATCGCAAAGTCCATGTCCTTCCCCAGCAAGCGAAAGGTAATCTCGCCCGCTTTAACTTTGGCCCGAAACAAGGCCTCGGATTGTGCCTCTATCTGATCGCGTAAATCGGTCTTGATTGCATCGATTAAGCTTAACTTGCTTTTCGCCAATCGCGCGGCGTCATAATTTGGACGCGCCAGCAATGCTTCCATCGCCTCTTTCAAAATACGGGCGGCCTGCCAAGGGTTGGGCACTAGGTCTATGAGCTTGCGGATCAGGAAAACATTTTGCACTTCGCCTACATCTGTCTGCAAATGCTGAATGGCCTGTTTTGTGACTTCATAACTTGGCGTTGGCACGCCTGCCAGCAAATCATATTGCGCTTTCTCTTCCACCAGTTGCACAACGGTGCGCGTGGATAGGCTAAGGTCTTCTGCAAGCTCCACCGTGGCCACTTTGGTATAGGACAGCGCCTCCCAATCTAGCCCGCCCAATATATCGCGGTCATAATCTAGCGCTCTTGCATCCGTAGTGCCGTCCGCCGCCACCTCGCGCACTAGGACGCGCGGTAAGAGTATCTTGCGCCCTTTGAAGGCTTTGCGCCGTCCAAGCGTAACTTGCTGCATGGGCACGCTATCACTTGCGCCCTGCGCGCCAACGATAAACTGGTCTACGCCGGTCATGCCTTCGTCTTCCAAGCCCTTGCGGATACGATCAACAACCTCTTTCACATCTTGGTCTAGGCAATGCACATAACACATGTTCAGGCTATCGACCTTGGCGCGCCGTGCATAGGGCTGCCTTAAAACGCGGCCAATCATCTGGGTCATAGCCGTTTCTGATTTGGACGTGGATAATACCGCCAGCACATAGGCAAAGGGGCAATCCCAGCCTTCTCTAAGCGCGTCTTTGGTTATGATGACGCGCACGGGCGAGTAGGGCGAAAGTAAATCCTCGCCTGCGATTTCATCTTTGCTGGCCGATTTCACCCGTATCGCGTTGGGCTGTAATCCCAGCGTGTCAGTCATGTATACGCGCACATCTTCACTATGCAAAAACTTGTTATCGCGTTGTTCTTTTCCGGTGCGGTCTACTCGAACCAAAAGGATGGGGCGGATATAATCCCCAGTGGCTTTTTGGCTCTCTTGGCCATCCTTATGCAACGTTTGCGTTTGCTCCCATGCAGATTCCAGCGCCTCTTTCCATGACTTGCCAATATGGTCATCTATGACGATGGGCAGCTTTATCATCTCCTCGCGCAGGAGCGCCATGCCCGACACATCGCAAAGCACGTTGGAGCCATGAGATTTCATATTAGGCGTTGCTGATAACTCTAGTATGAATGACGGATTAAATCCTGTTAGCGTCTCTCTCGCGCCCTCTGAATAGGCTTTGTGCCCCTCATCTACCACGATCATGGGTCGCAACACCCTGAGAGTATTGCCAAGGCTTTGTTTGATTGCCAATCCAGTGTTAACAGTCGGTTGGACGTCATCACCCAGATCATAGCGGTCGAGATTTGGCGTCGCTTGCCAGAACGCATTAAGCGCCGCGTAATCGTCCACTGCTGGAAAAAAGTCAGAATAACCGCCGCTATCCTGAAACATCTTAAGCACGTCTTTGGTTTTACGGTTAGACGCCTGCAACATCATAAGCATGACACAAAGATGGTTTTCCGTATCTTGCTTAGTGAGGGTCGCACCTTTCTCAAAAAACTTCACTCGCCCGCCCGACGCGCGCTCCAGCATTTGGCGATAAGGATGGCTTTTCTTGGACAGCTGTTCTTTCGTCTGTTGGAATATTGCGCTGGAGGGCACAATCCAAAGCACTAACCCCGTTTGCCGTTTGAAATAGCGCGTCTGAATTGTATCCACGGCCTTGGTCGCCAAGAGCGTCTTGCCGCCCCCTGTAGGCACTTTCAGGCAGAGCGATGGGATGGGCTGTCCTAATCCGTCATAATAGCTTTTGTGCGCCAAGCTGGACGCCACAACGCCGTGTGTCTGGCCTGCTTGCCACGCAGCCGTAGTATAATCGGACAGCGTTGGTTTTTTACCTTTAGACGTTTGAAAATCATAATAATCAAACGCATCTGATTTTTCAGATTCTAATAAAGCCAAATAGCGCTCCAGCGCCTCCAGCACATCAAGTTGATAATCTTTAAGACGCATAACTACTCGTCTACCCCATCGCCCATTATGCGGTGGATGGCATAGGGGAGTTGGCAAAAGGTCATATCATAATCGCGGGTCAATTCGGATTGGCTCATATATTTCGCCGCCGCGAAAACATAACTTGGCTTTCCTGTGATATTTCCCGCCGAGATGGTTTTGACCGTTTCCATATCGAGCGCCGCGTCATGGCTCTTCATAAACGCGCTATCAGGCTTATAAACCAAGTAAATGCGAACGCCGCCAACCTCTCCTATGAACCAATCCTGCGAGGGTTTTTTAGGTGCCTTATCCAATGCCTCACCTGTAGCTGTGTAGGCGATATAGCTAGCCAGCTGGTCATAAGCGGGCATGGACGCGCTCTCGTCAAAGAAGCTATCCATATCTATCGGGTCGCCCAAATCGCAATAGGTGAAAGAGCCGCCCAATCCGTTTTTCAGTGTTTCATTTTTGGCATTTGGTACACCTCCCATCACCCGCCGCACACGCTCAGCTGTGATAGTATCGGCATAGTCTTCCGTCTCCACTAAGATGAATTTACGGTTACCGCCGTCGTTGGCATTTAAGGCTTGCACTGCATGTGCGGTGGTTCCACTACCAGCGAAGGAATCTAAAACAATGCTCTTTTTGTTTCCTGAAATTCTCATAACCTTATTTAAAAACTTCGTAGGCTTTGGGGTTTTGAAAAGCTCGGAGGTTGGGATGTCAGGAAAAATTTTTTTCAACTCATATTTTGCATTTCTATTGTGACCGGTTTCCTCTAAATCAATCCATAGAGAAGATGGCGCTAGACCTTTTTGATTTTTCAAATACGTCTTGCGTAAAATTCCACGATCGGTTTCCGTAAATATAATTTCACCAGTTTTAATTTTTTTGGTAACTTCACTTTTCTTCCATCGCCATCCATTGGGGGGAGGAGCCAGCTCTCTGCCATCGGGATGTTTAATATAGTATTTCAAATTTTCTCTAGGATTCGGTGAAGAAAGATTGCCAGAAAACCACGGCCCATGCGGATCATTATCAGGGTTTGAGTAGTGAGCATTTTGTTTCTCGCTTCTCTCCAGTAGATTAGAAGTCCAGCCGCTGTTTTTTGAATACGCTAGCGTGTAGTTGTGGTCTAAAGAAACTTGTTTAGCATCGTTATTTGCACTGTCAGATGACCGCCACACAATGTCCGCTACAAAGTTGTTTTCGTTAAAAATTTCATCCAGTATGGCGCGTAAATAATGGTTTTCGTTGTCATCTATGCTGACAAATATAATTCCAGTTTCGGCCAATAACTCTCTTAATAAAATCAACCTCGGCCACATCATGCAGAGCCATTTATCGTGACGCTCTAGGTCTTCACCATCCACGACCTTCCCAAGCCATTCTTTCATCAAGGGTGAACTGACGTTATCATTATAAGCCCACCCTTCGTTTCCTGTATTATAAGGCGGATCAATATAGATGACGTCCACTCTACCTGCATATTTTGGCAAGAGCGCTTTGAGTGCATGAAGGTTGTCGCCATGTATAATTAGATTATCATCCAGCGATGGCCCGCCTTCGCCCGGCAAAGACTTCTCCGCATCAATCTTTAGCTCTCGAAACGGGACGCTCAGATGGTGCGAATAGACAAATGGCTTGCCCTTGAAATTAAGTGTAGGCATGAAAACTCCTCAGACTTTTTGGCAACTTAGAGTCCTTGCAGGAAACGTAAAGCGAAAAGGATTTAGCTATGCTTGAGATTAAGTATGACCAAACGCCGAAAGAGCAGCCCTTTATTGAATGGCAGCAAGCAAACGGTGTTTATAAACGTGCATGGATTCAAACGCGCACTGGAGATAAAGATTGGGCTGGGACGGGACGTTATCTAAATGTCGTGCGTTGTAAGGAAAAAGGACGAATTGGTGGAAACCCTGCAGATTTTCCGATTCACAATAATTTGTCGGACGAAGACATTTTACTCGCTTTCGTTCATTCTGTATCTGCTATCACTGGAGCAAAGCTAATTACCCCTAGAAAGGTTTAAAAGCTGTATTCAGGTTTTTTACGTGTTGGGGGCGTTGGTTTTCCGATTGGTCGCCCTAGAGATTTAACCCGCCCCCACTTACGGCTTCGCGTATGAGTGCGATCAGTTCATCTTTGTTCTGTGGTAATACAGCTCCGTCGCTTTTTGCTTCATGTAAGGCCAGCATACGGGCTTTCTGCCGATCTAGCGAGACAGGGCCATAATTGTTGACGCTGGTATCTAGCTTTTCATGGCCTAGATTTTGACTCCATGCTTTTATCTCTTCGCCGCTAAGCTCCATCTCATAGGCCAGTGCCATAAGTGTCTTCCTAAAACTATGCGGATTAAAATAGGGTAGTTCCGCCGCAATAAACGCCTTGCGGAATATATCGCGCATAGGCTGGGCGTTGACCCATCGTTCGTTGGTAATCCCGACAATGCAAAATTGGTCATCATCATTTCGCCCGCGTGCGCTGGACGTGAAAAGGTAATCATTCGCCGTGTAGCCTTGTTCAGTCTTAAGGTAGTCCAGATAGTCCTCCACCTCTGAGATAAAAAATTCACCAACAGGGAAAAACCATGTATTGATTTGCTTGCCTGCTTTTGTGTCCACTTCATTCGGGTCTTGATGCACCTGTTTATTGATAAGGTCTACGTGCTTTAGGCGCATGGAAATTATCGCACCGTCTCTCGCCCCGCTAACAAGAGTAAAGGCTATTAGGGCGCGATTGCGGCGCTCTATGACGGTGGTTTTGGGCATGGCCTTAATTGTGGCCTCAATTTGCGCGATGGTTGCTATGGGCCTTGATTGCCGCGCTCTGGACGCCGTGCGGTCTTTACGTTTTAGGCGAAGGGCATTGATAGGCTTGCGGGCTACTTTGCCTTTAATCCGTTCATCCATGACCATCCATTGAAAGAAGCTCTTAACACTATTGACGGTTGCGACATTGGTGCGGCTGCGGGTGGGGCGCGTCACGACGTAATCGGTAAAGCTATCAACTGACTCGACCGTGACTTTGTCGAAGTCGATATAGTCTGTCGCCTCTTCAAAACAGGCCAGCGCCGCTAGCTTATGGTCAATCGTTGACGCAGAGTCATCGCGCTCCAGCTCCCTAAGCCAATCAAGCTTCAGGCGCTCGTTTTTGGGATTCACTTTGGTCATATGTTGCATCCTATTCAAAGTAATGGATTAGGAAGGGATTTGAAATTGCTATTATGTGCATTTGGCGGGGCACTATGCGGCTGGCTCTTTTGCGTAAAATTGGCCCTATCTGCCTCTAGCTTCGCGCGCGAAGTCGCTCGGTTAAGAGGCTTGCCGCACGTCTCGCAATCACCATGAAGCATAAGATTTGCCTTATTGCTTTCAGCTATGCGGAATGTGCCCAACTTGATTCTACGCGGCCCTCCGCACGAAAAACATGACATTTTATCTGGCCCGTTCGTCCACTTTCGCGCGGCTTGCCATTCTATCATCCAGCTCCGAATGGCCTCGCAGTGCATCAAGATGGGGTAAGTGCCTTCTATAACTGGTAGGCCGTGTTTCTTTATCCACTGCCTAACCGTATTGGGGCCAACGCCGTAAAGCTCAGCAAGGTCTTGAACGGTATAACTGCGATGGCGTTTAACCTTACGTGGGTCATATGTGCGTTTCATAGCCGTCGCCCTTATCGGGACGGTGCGGAGAGGCTTTCGATATAAGCTTCCAAATCATCCATCTTGATTAAGGTGCGTGTGCCAGCCTTAATGCGCTGAAGCTTTCCGTCTTCAAAAAGACGATAGATTGTGGAGCGGCCAAGGCCGGTAATTTCACAGGCTTGCGGGATCGTTACGGTAAGTGTTTTAATCATCAACATCATCCAAAACTGGCAGTCTGGCCAGTAACACACGCTGGAGAATTCCATCGCATCTATATGGATAGAGGCAGACAAAAAATTTGCATTCACGAAAAAATGGAGATTAAATAGTGAGCCTTAATAATAACCGTTTTCATCATGATCAAGGTGCTGTTTTCCTCTGCTTATCGAATTCAACAAAGCTCGGACTGTGATATTTTTAATCTTAAAAAACTTGGTCAAAC
This sequence comes from uncultured Hyphomonadaceae bacterium, assembly GCA_963972195.1. Classification (GTDB taxonomy): domain Bacteria; phylum Pseudomonadota; class Alphaproteobacteria; order Caulobacterales; family Maricaulaceae; genus Litorimonas. The sequence continues at coordinate 60,303 of CAXATH010000010.1, forward strand.
CCCACTCAATCTCGCCTTTCCGGTCATAAGTGTGCAGCAAAGAATCTTGCCCTATCAGCAGTTCAAAAACCTCAGAAGTGGTGGTAGAATCGAAACCTAGTTGCGCCAGCCTTTCATTTATTCTTTTGACCAACCTTGTTATTTGAAAGGCTCTAAAAATGTCCAGATTATTCGTCCGTGAATTTTTTGGCTTACCCCTCCCACGAAGCATTTTTGAAAAAACAACTCTAGCGTACTGTCGGCCTGCTGCTTCAAAAACAGCCTTTTCGCCAAACCTTGCTTCAAACTGTTCATTTCGAAGTGAGGTAAGGTCGGCTTTAAATTGAAGAAAGTCTTTTTCGCTGTCTGTGTATTCGGCACCAGCTAGCAAGTCATAGATCATATCAAAGCCTTTATTTGGTTCAATTGCTTGGTCTACGACTTCAGATATGGCTTCTGAATTTGAAATTAGCGTATTTAATGAGTCCCATTTTTCATGGAATTCTTCTAAGCGTAACTTTGTATCTTCGTAAATCCGGTCGCCAAAATGAAGGCCGTAAAGAAAATATTGGTATGCCGCCTGATCAAAGTCTCTTTTAGCCTCAAAGTAACCTTCAAAAGATTTCGATCTCCACCTTTCCTGTTCCCGCAGATAGGCTTTTTTAGCTTTTTCTCTCAGTTCAGTAATATGTTGCTTAAAGCGTTTTGGGTCCTGATTTTCTCTATATTCTTTACGTGTTGACGCGCACCAATCTGCGAAAAAATCAAAAATCGCTTTCTCTTTCTCATTCATGGATGAGTCGCGCTCGCGGTGTATTTTGATTCCACTTGCGTGGCTAAGGCAGCCTTTCCTAAAATCCTAAGTCCCTCGACTATGCTTTCCATGAAAATTGTTGAAAATAGATAAGATGTGTCATCAATTGACTTGGATTTTATTGCACGGCACTTTTCAGCAAAGTCATATTCGTAATATTCAGCTAAGTCACCGTCTCGACCTATAAAGTAAATTGTCATTAAGTCCGCTCTGTCGTTAACAGATAAGTGCGTTCTTATGTATTTATGAAATGTTTGAGCCTGATTTTTAGAATTATTATTTTCTAATACACTCTGCAAATTTACCTTTTGCTCAAACGTATTCGGTCTAAGTCGAAGTATTTTCTGAATTTGAAAGTCTGTTAAACTCAAAAGGTGGCAGTCAAGTCCGATTAGAGGCATCATTGCTCGATTGGTTTCAATCACCTTCAGTGCTCTCGAAAATTGAGTTCCAGACAAGTCATAATCATCCATTACTTTTTTCTTTGATTCCTTAAACCTAGGACTCGCCCACTCTGTCCGATCCGGGAGTCGTCCTGCGATCTCTAGGAGGTCGCGGCGAGATAGGACACTGGTGTGGCTAACCACCTTTCTTTCTAAGCTTAATCGCCTTAAACATCGGTGGAGTTGCTCTGTCAGATCATTTAGCTGAGCCAGACTAAAACGTACCACTTCTAAGTTAACTATAGAGATTGTATCCAAACTTTTGACGTTATCACGGGTTTTGTGGTACCGTAATTCTTCTCCATCGTGGTCAATATTGCTTAGAGAACGCACATATGGCCCTATTTTTATGACTATGCTTTTAAGCTCTTGGTCGCCCATCTTTACCTTGGATATACAGTCGTAAAGGGCGCTAATGTCATGTGTGATCTTATGTTGGGGAACCTTTAACCCCCACTCGTTGAACGTATTTAATATAAATTTTAAATTTAGCTCAACTCCATGCCTAGCGTTGAAAAGAATTGGCAGCACAACAGAATCAAAATCTGCGAAGCGTTCATTGTTGAGAACATCTTCCACTAATAGAATGGCAGATCGAATATACCCCCGATAATAAGACCTTTCTGATCCTTGTTTGCCTAAACAGGCATTCAAGTTAGTGTCGCCTATCGGAAGAAAAAAGGGCTCTGCCTCAAATTCTTCCCATAAAGCTTGGTGTCGTTTTTCACCCATGCAAATTGATTACATTAGCGCCTTGCTCTTGCCAACAGTACGCGGACCATAGCTCCATTAAGTTGCGGCGCTTATCTAGCGCACTAGTTCGCAAATAGCTGGCTTCGACGTCATTTCCTATTTTGTGAGCAAGCGCCATCTCTATAACTTCACGTGGGGTCACGGTCTTATCTGTGGCCCAAGATTTAAAGGTTGCCCTAAATCCGTGCAAAGTTTCAGCGTGGCCCATTCTTTTGAGTAGAGCTCTTGGCGCATTCACTGATAAGGGTTTGAGAGTGTTTGGATGCGGGAAAACCAAATCACATTGACGCATTTTAAAGCGATCTTTAACGATTTCCAATGCCCTATCAGACAATGGTACAATATGTTCTCTTCCGGCTTTCATGCGCTCTTTTGGTACCGTCCAGACATCTTTCGTGAAATCAATCTCGTCCCAAGTCGCTTCACGCGCCTCTATCGAACGGCAAGCGGTTAGGATTACGAACTCCACCATGCGCGCCGCCATCGCCTTACGCACCCTTAGTTTTTCCATGAAAGCGGGCATAGCGTCCATGTCCATCGCCTTGTGATGCACAACGCGCTTGGCTTTGCTAATCGTCGGCAAGAGGCTCTTTAGATTGCCGCGCCAGATTGCTGGGTTCATACCTGAGCGCCAATGCATGGCGGTGGCATAGTCCAACACGGCCTCTATGCGGCTTCTCAGGCGCGTCGCGGTTTCATGCTTGTCCAGCCATATCGGCTTCAACACGGCCAACACGTCGGGCGTTGTGACTTGCGACACGCGCAAGTGATGCAAGGGTTTGGCGTAAACTGTCAGCGTATGATGCCACTGATAAATATGCTTTTCGTTTTTCCACTGTTTTTCATGGTCAGCGATGTATTCCAGCGCGCAATCCAGAAACGTCGGTTCGCTGGATTTGTCACGTTCGACTATTGGGTCTTTATCGTCTTCTAAATTTTGGCGGCATTGCGCGGCTTTCTCGCGCGCTTGTTTAAGGGTTACGTCTAGCGCTGAGCCTAAGCCCATCTCCCGCTTCGCCTTGTTGCGCTTCCAGACAAATACCCATGACTGAGTGCCCGTTTTGCCAACGTGAAGGTAAAGCCCGCCCCCGTCGCTATATCGCCCGGTCTTCTTAGCGTTTTTCACCACTGTCATGTTCAATTTGTTTCGCGTTCTAGCCATGTGCTTTCTCCAAGCCGTTCATACCTTTGTTCATACCTTTAAAGTATGAAGGGCGCGAACGATAGGGGATGGCGTGGGACGAAAGAAATTTTATGTCTCGGTAATATATAAGAAAAATGGACATTAGGGGATAGCAGGAGACATTAGTGTGGTGGCCCTAGGCTCCACCAAAGGTTCGCCTGGCGAAGCGCACACCTTCCTTCTTATTCGGGCTTAGTTTTACGGCAAAATACCTTGTGAAACGTTCGAATTATGAGATTAGACAATAGAAATAAATGCGGGGCATTTTTTGACGTCGTTACTCCGTATAACCTACTGCCGTATAAAGATCGATATAAGCCAAGGCGATATTGGCGTCCGCCGCGACGACAGCTTCGCGGCTGGAAATAAGGGTTCGTTGAGCGTCCAAAACATTGATGAAATCCGCCAAACCTTCCCGGTATAAAGCGTTAAGCTGATTAAAAGCGGATTGACTAGACTCGACGGCTTTTTCCAACTCGGCCTTTTGTTCTGTTAAAGCCTCGATTTGAAGTAGCGCGTTTTCAGTCTCGCGGATGGCGTCCAAAAGAGTCGATTTGTACTCTGCGAGCGCGGCATCGGCTTCAGCGCGCTGAATGTCAACTTCAGCCCGTCGTCGCCCTGCATCAAAAATGGGAATATCAAGCACTGCGCCGAGATTGGCTGTCAGAGCGTTTAAACCATTATTAGAGGTTGTCCGGCTGGCGCCGATCGTTCCAGGCAGGCGGAGGGAGGGGTATAAATCAGCCTTTTCAACGCCTATATCTGCAATTTCGCCCACGAGAAGCGCTTCAGATGCGCGGATATCCGGCCGTCGCCGGAGCAAGTCAGTCGGGACGCCTAATTCAGGACCTGCCGCATAATTCGGAATAATGTCCTCCTCAGGCAGGCCCATATATTCGCCTCTTGGCGTTTCTCCGACCAAAACAGACAAAGCGTATTCGGCGCTCCGCCGATTTGCCCTCAATAAGCTGCTTTGAGACTGGGTGCGGGCCAGATCCGCAGCAGCGCGGTCCACATCTAGCGCCGGAGAAAGCCCCGCATCAAAACGCGCAGAGACTATCTCGAGTGTTCTCTCTTGGAGACCCAGCGAGGTCTCGAGCAGAACGATGGCCGCGCCGGAGCGGCGCAAAGCAATATATTGATTGGCTACAGAACTCGCGGTTAGTCGGCGAACATCTTCCAAACTGAAACGAGCCGCCTCAAACCGGGCTCTGGCGCCTTGTAAGGCACGCTTGTTCCGTCCCGCGATATCCGGATCGAACGAAACCACGCCGCCGCCACTTGCGTTTGCCTCGGCCTCAACGCCGCCTGTGAGAACGGAAGAAATTTCGCTTTCGACAAACGCATCAAAGGTCGGAAACAGATCGGATTCTGACGCCCCGACCTGAGCGCGAGCGCGGGCGACATTGGCAAGAGCGATCTCGATATCCAGGTTTTGGTCAAGTGAGGTCTCTATCAGCTCGCTAAGAACCGGATCGGAAAACCCTTTCCACCAAGGGGCGTCTGGAGAGGAGGCTTGGTTAAGTTTCAATTCTGTCTGATAGGCTTCCGGTGCTTCTAAATCCGGCGCGACAGGTTCGGGACCCGTCACGCAGCCGGCCAGACAGACCGCCGCGAGGGAAATCAGCCCTTTAAATTGTTTCATTCTGCAGGCTCCACAGCTGTGGACGGCCCGTTTATATCTTCTTCACCCTCTGTTTCCAGGTTTTGGGTGTTCTGAGCTTTGCTAAAGCGCGCAATTCCCAAATAAATGACCGGGGTTAAGAAGAGTGTGAAGATCGCCGCAATCCCCAAACCGCCGAAAATAACCCAACCAATAGAAAGCCTGGCCTCCGCGCCTGCGCCGTTGGACAGGATGAGAGGTAAGGCGCCTAATGCGGTTGAGATTACGGTCATGATAATGGGACGAGCGCGCATGGTGGCCGCCTCAAATATGGCATCTTGCAAATTCCGACCCCGGGCCCGCAACTGATCCGCAAATTCGACTAGCAATATTCCGTTTTTTGCCATCAGGCCAATCAGCAAGATGAGGCCAATTTGTGAATAGATATTCAAGGAAACACCCGACAGGAAGAGAGCGTATATTGCGGCCGCCAAGGCAAATGGAACCGACAACATGACCACCAGAGGACTCGTCAAGCTTTCGAACTGGGCCACCAGAACTAGAAATACGATAATCAGGGCGAAGCCATAAGTGTAAAGCAGTTCGCGAGATGATTCTTGAAGGGTGTCTGCCTCCCCTTGCAATATCATATCAATATCATTCGGAAGAGTTTCATCGGCCAAACGCTGTATTTCAGCCACCGCATCGGCCAAGGCTACGCCTGAAGCAATATCTGCTTCGACTTCAATCGCCCGGCTCTGCTCGGTGCGGTCGAGCTCTGCCGCTACGCCTTCTTCTTCCAGAACAGTTAGACTGGATAATGGAATTAATGCGCCGTTATCTGATCGAACAAACAGGTTTCGCAAATCTGCGGGAGAGGTAATGGAACGTGTTTCAGAAGCCAAAATAATGGGTATGGCTTCATCATTAACGTTCAAATCAATCAAGTCTTCACCGTCCACCATAGCGCGTAGAACAAGCGATATCTCATCTAGGGGAACATTCAAATCTGCCGCGCGGCGGCGGTCAACCTGGATAGCCAGTTGCGGTTGAGTAGGCTGATAGGAGATTTCAGAATTGGATAAGATTTCAGACTCGGTATCAATCTTATTGGCGAGTTCGCGTGCGACCGCATATATATCAGCGTAATCAGACCCAGTTAGAGCCACCTCCAACCCGCTGCGTCCGCCGCCGCCTCCGCTGAGCGTGCCGCGTCCGAAGACCGAAACTCTGGCGCCGGGAATGCGGGACATAGGTTCTTCTAATTCCGCAATAATTTCCTGTTGTGATCTTTCGCGATCTTCCCAGGGGGCCAATCGGGCTGTCACTCCAACGCGGTTAGGGTCATATCGGCCTACTACGGTAAATAGGGACTCGATTTCGCCGCTATCCAGATAAGGTTGTAAAATCCTTTCAATCTCGTTTGCTTGTCGCTCCATATAACTCAGGCCAACGCCGTCAGGCCCCGTCGCAAAAATCTCAACCCGGCCTCTGTCTTCTGGTGGAACAAGTTCATTTTCGATTTGGCTATAGAGAAAACCAGCTCCAATCACCGCGGCGACACTTACGAGAACGGGGAGCCAGAAATGCTTCAAACAGAACCTGAGAGACCTTTCATAGAGGCTCGAAGCAAACGACCCAACTCGGTGAAAGACTTTGCGTGATGAGTTATCTTCTGAAAATCGGAATTGCGCTGCGATGGCGGGGGCCATGGTCAGGGCCACGAAAGAGGAAATAATGACCGCCACGGCCAAAACGAACCCAAACTCTCGAAAGAGCCGGCCGGTCGTGGAAGGTAAAAACGAAATCGGGACAAAGACGGCAACCAATACCGCGGTTGTCGCGACAACGGCGAAAAAGACTTGGCGCGTTCCATACGCGGCCGCTTTTCGTCTCTTGACCCCTTCCATTTGCTGTCTCTGAATGTTTTCAAGTACAACAATAGCGTCATCAACAATTAAACCCGTTGCCAGAACGAGCGCCAGCAACGTCAGCAAATTGACGGAAAAGCCCATAATCCAGATGCTGGCAATTGTACCGATAAGAGAAACCGGTATGGCCACGGCGGGAATTAAAGTCGCGCGCCAAGACCCCAGAAAAAGCCAAATTGTCAGGACGACAATTCCGACGGTTATAAGCAAGGTGGTAAAGACTTCCGAGACCGATGTTCGGATAAAGACGGCGTCATCCGATGTGATTGTCACGTCAATATCTTCAAATCGATTGTTTAGTTCTTTTACTTTTGCGGCCACCTGATTTGAGATATCAATTGTGTTGGACTGTGCCTGACGCACAATTCCCAGACCGATAACAGGTCGGCCATTCAGTCGCAGTAAATTGGTCGCATCGGCCGGGCCAAGAATGACTTCGGCCACATCTCGGATCCGAACATTGTTCTGGATGATAACGTCTTTGATAAGTTCTGGGGTAGAGGCGGTAGCTTCAACGCGGACGATAAGCTCTTGATCCTCCGACCGGAAACTTCCTACTGGAATGTCAAAGGGTGCCTGGCGCAGGGCGTCGGCGACATCATTTACCGTCAGGCCAAATCTATTTAATCGCAAGGGGTCAACAGACACCCGCATCTGTTTTTGCCTCGTCCCAAATTCCTGAACGGTGGCGACACCCTCAATGGTCAGAATGGCCGGGGCAATATCATTATCTATTATTCGGGTGAGTTCATCTTCACTATAGGCATTGCTGACAATGGCCAAGGTTACAATTGCGTCTGCGTCTTCATCGGCTTTTGTAACAAAAACATCTTCAACACGATCCGGGAGCTGGCGCGAAACGCGGCTTACCGCTTCGCGCACGTCAGATGCCGCAATATTTAAATCAATTCCGGGTTCAAACTCCACCCGAATCCTAGAGCTGTTTTCTTCGCTAGAAGATCTGATTTCACGGACGCCAGACACGCGCGCCACGGCGCCTTCCAGAACGCTGGTAACTTCTGAATCCATTGTTTCCGGAGCGCCGCCAGGTAAGGTGGCGCGCACGGAAACGACGGGCCTGTCTACATCGGGAAGTTCTCTGACATCGATCCCTAAAAGAGCGGCCAGGCCAGCAATAATTATAAGCAGGTTAAGGACAGAAACCAATAAGGGCCGTTTAACCGCAATCTCTGGCAATCCGTTCTTATCGGCGTTGAACATGATTATTCAGCCCGTATCGTATTTCTGTCATTTGAGGCGCCGGACTTTGGCCGCGCGGATGTAATATCTAAAACCGGTGTGCCTTCCCGAACTTTCTGAACACCTTCAGCGATAATTCGGTCGCCTTGCTCCAGTGGGGCCTTAATTAAAACCAAACCATCTCGACGTGTGACAAGTGTTGCCGAGACTCGTGTCGCCGCGCCATCCTCAACCGCCCAGAGAAAAGCCCCGTCACCGCCCCAGACAATTGCCGCCTCTGGAATGGCTGGATAGCTTTGGCCTGGTAAATCAAACCCGATCCGAAAACTCATCCCCGGTCGCAGTCTGTCATCCTCATTTTCTATCGAGCTTCGGACAGAAAAGTTTCTCTGCTCCGGATCAATACCACTATCTATCGTTTGAATGGTCGCAGGAAAAATAACTCCGGGTAGGGCGAACGGCTCCATCTGGAGTGTTTCTCCGACTTCCAGATCTCCAAACACCTGTTCTGGTGCGTTAAAGTCAACATAAATGAGTGACCGATCATCTAGTCTGGCAATGGAAGTTTGCGGCGTGATTCTCGCGCCCGCATCCAGTTCGGTGAAACCGATATGGCCGGAGAAGGGCGCGATAACGGTTCGTTCGGACAAAGCATTTTTAGCCAGAGCCAAGTCAACCTTCGCGGCTTCAACCGCCGTTTCGCCTTCTTCTATCTGGCTATCTGAAATTGCCCCCGGGACGTCAATACGGTTATATCTCGAGAGGAGTTGTTCCGCGTTTCTCAGGGCGATTTCAGCGCGCTGAACTGCCAGAGCCTCCTCTTGTGAATCCAATTGAACGAGAGTCTGGCCCCTTTTGACAAAATCCCCGGCATTAAAGTTAACGCGCGTCACTTCTCCGCCAGTTTTGGGGTAAATAACGGCGAATGCTTTGGCCCTGGCCGTGCCAATGGCTTCCACCCGGTTGGTATCACTCATGAATGTGACCGCTTGAGAAATTACTTCAACTTCTTGTTCAGCCGCTTCTGTCGACGTATCTGGAGCTTCTGAACAAGCCGCCAAAAGACCGCCAAACGCAATCACACAGAATTTTTGCCATTTGAATTCTGTTTTCAAGGGAAACCCTTTATTTTTAAGTTTGGTCTAGACACAGAGGTAGAACGAGAAAGTTTAGTTTACTGTCAATACACGCAAAAAAACAAGTTCCCACCCCTGAAGATAAACAAGAGTTAATAGTCAGCACAAACGATATACGCGCGGCACATCACTATAGCTTTAAAAGCATTTTATTAATTGTAGTTCGGGACTAAAAATTTAAATTAGTTTGAATATGCCGCAGCAGGCAGTCCACATTCTTTGGTGATGAATTGATTGGGGAAAAGGAGGTCTAGGCCCTGACGGGATCACGAAACAGCAAGCCGTGCAGCGGCGGCTCTTCTTGCTTTGACCGGGAAGCCAGATTTATGTCGGTTTAGAACAGCATCGGCGGTGAATTCCATCATATTATAGGCGATAAGACGTTCCGAAATGTGGGATTGGCGGTTCGTTAAAACCCAGTGGGTCAGAACACTTTCAATTCCGTCCTCTTCGGCGCGCTCACGTGTCTTTTCCAAGCGAATACGTGTGCGCCGCAATTCGGATTGAACAGCTTCATAAGCATTGAGCATTTGCCAAAAATCATAAGCCAGCGAGCCCGGAATGTGGTCCGGCACAATAGACGCAAATTTACGGATGGCAGCGCCTTTGACAATATCTACATTTTTGCGTGCCGCATTCTGGATGAAATTATTGAGTTTTATCGGATCATCACAACGGGCGATCGAGTTCAAAATTGGGGTGTAATCGGGAACAGGAAAATCTTCCAACATGGGAATCTCCGTTAATTCAGAATCAAATAAAAAACGCTGCCTTCCAGTGAAAGACAGCGTCAAAATTTAAGCAGTTTCTTTCTCTTTCTTCGCCAATATCGGCTGCAAGGAAGGTAAAAGTTCATGAGAGGGGTCAAATTCCGAATAATCGCAGAGAATTTCCTCGCCTTCTGAAATATCCCGGGTCGCATAGCCGATAACGATTTCTTTGAAGTCGGAGTTCGGATTGTGCGAATGGTTCATGAACCGGCCATTATCCGCTTCCAAGACAAGCGTATCAGGCTCGTTATGTAAGGGATAAGCATATCGGGTCATGAATTCCTGCATATGAGGCGGGAAGTCTTTCATCTGCTTTGGATTTACCAATCGGTCAAATTTCGTGTCGAGTTTCCAGATAACATCACCTTTTTTGATGTTTTCAGCAGCAAATACCCCAACACCCTCAATGCCGCTTGGCGCGACAAAGCTACGGATAAGCATCATTGTATCAAATCTCCGGAGACAAAAGTCGCTTGGGGCAAGGTCGTTAGTCTGGGCGAGAGTTTCGCTTATCCCGACCTTGCGCGGCTTCTGTTCAGGATAATATTAGATTCCTGTTTTGAGATTTTGACAAGTATTTTTATAGGGCAGAGTGTAAATTTTAATCGGGCTTCACGGTCTTATCCGGCCATGCGTTTTATGAGGGCTTTTGCCTCTTCACCGATATCAGGATGGATCTTTGCATAAGCCATGACGGCTTCGAGATACCCGATTTTACTGCCGCAATCATAATCCTGACCGTCATAGACAAAAGCGTGAAAACTCTGCTCGCCCATAAGCCGCGCCATCGCGTCTGTCAGCTGAATTTCGCCGCCGGCTCCAGCCTCTTGATCTTTCAAAAGCTTCATTAATTCGGGCTGGAGAATATAGCGTCCTGTAATTTTTAGATTGGAGGGTGCGTCTTTTTGGGCGGGTTTTTCAACCATTCCCTCCATCTGGATAAGCTGTTTGTCGCGGTAATCTTCGCCTGTTTTGGGTTTAATGACGCCGTAGCTTGAAACCTTATCTTCAGGCACAGCGTCCACCGCGATGATGTTTCCGCCGACTTGTTTATAGGCGTCCATCATCTGCGCCAGGCAGCTCCGCTTGGACTGAACCAGAACGTCCGGGAGTAAGACAGCAAAGGGCTGATCGCCAACGATGTCGCGCGCGCACCAAACGGCGTGGCCAAGACCCTTGGCAGCCTGCTGACGGACGAAACTCATCGACCCTTCGCGGGGCTGCATGGATTTCAACTCGTCAAAAATGGTCGTTTTTTTCTTACGTTGTAGCGCGTCTTCAAGTTCGTAAGCGCTGTCGAAATAATCCTCAATCGCACTTTTCTGGCGACCCGTAATAAAGACAAAATGCTCAATTCCGGCTTCTAATGCTTCGTCGACGACATATTGAAGTGCCGGACGATCCACGACGGGAAGCATTTCCTTGGGAATAGTTTTTGTCGCCGGCAGAACACGGGTCCCAAAACCGGCGACGGGCAGAACGGCAATTTTGACAGGCTTCATAATCGGCTTTCCTAAAGTCTAAACGGGCCGGCCGATATTGGCATAGGTAAAGCCCTGCTCTCTCATTGTGTCCGGACGATAAATATTCCGAAGATCCACAATTATAGGCGTTTTAAGCAGAGTTTTTATGCGGTGCAAATCCAGAGCCCGGAATTCATCCCATTCGGTTATGATGACCAAGGCATCTGCGCCGTCTATCGCCTCATAAGGACCGTCCGTATATGTCACATCAGAAAGCAGGCTGCGGGCCTCTTTCATAGCTTCTGGGTCGTAAGCCCGAATTGTCGCTCCCGCTTCTTGAAGCCGGGGTAGAATTGTCAGAGAGGGCGCGTCGCGCATATCATCCGTATTAGGCTTAAAGGCAAGGCCAAGCACAGCAATCGTTTTACCTGAAACATCCCCGTCCATAGTCTTGATGACTTTGTCCGCCATTTTAGATTTGCGGGCTTCATTGGCGTCAATGACAGCCTGTACGATTGTCACCGGCGTCCCAGCCTCGGAAGCAGTTTGCGTAAGCGCCAGCGTGTCTTTTGGAAAACATGACCCCCCATAACCCGGCCCGGCATGCAAAAATTTGGGCCCGATGCGATTATCAAGGCCAATGCCGCGCGCGACTTCCTGAACATTGGCGCCAACCGCTTCGCATAAATCCGCCATCTGATTGATGAAAGTGATCTTGGTCGCCAGAAACGCATTGCCTGCATATTTAATCAGCTCGGATGTCCGGCGACTGGTAAAGAGGATCGGCGTCTGGTTGATAAAGAGCGGACGGTATAGCGACTGCATAACGGCTTTGGCGCGCTCATTTTCTGTCCCCACAACAACACGGTCAGGCCGTTTGAAATCATTAATGGCGGCGCCTTCGCGCAGAAATTCCGGATTGGACGCCACGGCAAAGCGAGACGGCTCCAGATGTTTCGATAAAATCGCCTCAACCTCGTCACCGGTTCCGACGGGAACCGTGGATTTGGTGACAACCACGGTAAACTCCGAATCGCTGGCCGCAATATTCTGGGCAATTTCTTCAGCGGCGGCATAGACATAAGACAGATCCGCATGGCCATCGCCCCGTCGTGACGGCGTTCCGACCCCGATAAAGACGGCATCCGCCCCTTGCATGGCCTCGGACAAGTCAGTTGTGAAAGACAGGCGCTTGGCCCGTACATTCTTGGCAACGAGCACATCAAGACCGGGCTCAAAAATAGGAATGCCGCCCTGATTGAGCGTTTCGATCTTTTTGGGGTCTTTATCTACACAGACAACGTCGTGGCCAAAATCGGCGAAACACACGCCTGAAACCAGTCCGACATATCCGGTGCCTACCATTACTACACGCATGCGCTCTTTCCTTTCGGCTTTCCTAACTAGGCGTCGTACCGTCTATAGGGATTCGACCCCCTGCGTCATAGCGCCATTTTGACTTTTTTCGAGCAAAAGCCGCATAAAGGGTCATGACAGAGGCCGAGCTAAGTTTTCCGATGATATTGGCGTGGGCCGCGCCTCTCTTTGTTATATGCGTCGCTCTCGAATGGCTCTTTGTTCACCGGAAGAAATGGGCCGGGCGGTATGAAACGCGCGATGCCTTTGCGTCCATGACCATGGGGATCGGTAATCTGGCGACGGATTTGCTCTTTGGATTTATCAGTCTGGGCGTTCTTCTTCTGGCGTGGAGATTCCGGCTGTTTGATCTGGGGCACAGCCTGCCGATCATTATTCTGGCCCTGATTGCACAGGACTTTGTCTATTACTGGAAACACCGAATTGCTCACCGGGTGCGCTGGTTCTGGACGGCGCATGTCGTGCATCACAGCTCTGAACATTACAATTTGACCACCGCCCTCCGCCAGCCGTGGAACAACCATTTTACGGGGCATATCTTACTGTCCGTGCCTTTGGTTCTGCTTGGGTTCCACCCGCTATTGATTGGATTTGTCGCCAGTCTGAACCTACTCTATCAATTCTGGATCCACACCGAAGCCGTGGATAAAATGCCGAACTGGTTCGAGGCGGTTTTCAATACGCCAAGTCATCACCGCGTCCATCACGGGACGAATCCTCAATATCTGGATATGAATTATGCCGGGATTTTTATTATCTGGGATAAGTTATTTGGCACATTTGTTGGAGAACAGGACGACGTTAAAATCGCTTACGGCGTAGTCAAACCGATTGAGACATTCAATCCGGCGAAAATCGCCTTTGCCGAATGGGGGAATGTCTTCAAGGACGCCGCGGGGAAAGACCTGACTCTTCGCCAGAGACTCGGCTATATTTTCGGCCCGCCCGGTTATTCCCATGACGGCTCACGGCAAACCTCTGAGGATATCAAGCGGGAATTTTACGCCCGCCGTAGCGAGCAGGATCAACCCAATCCGTGAAACAAAGCTCTTTGTTTGAGGTTCAGTCCCTTGGGAGAGCCCACTTTCACCGTCTCGCCGCTTTTTCGTAAGGTAAATGCCGCGGCTTCAAACGCCTCATATTCGCGGCTTAACACCGTGGAAACGCCCACCATTCGGGTTTTAATTTTCTTTTCGCTCAGGCGCAGGTCAATATATCCGCTCACCAAAGCGTTGTAATAGCGGGCATCGGCATTTGACTGTGTCAGGAGAAGATTATGATCCGCCGTGGCATCGCCAAGATAGGCGAGCAAGGTTTGAGACGAGACAGAGGACGTCACGAGTTCAACTCCGACCTTGTTATCGCCTTTCTCCGAGGTCAGATCGTTGACCCAGAATTCGTGCGCGTCTCCGGTCAGCACGACCAAATCATTTACGCCGGCCTCGGACAGGGCGTCATAGAAATTTTGCCGCGCGACAGGATAGCCGTCCCAACTATCAGGATAGACGGGCAGGGAATATTTGGACAGGGTTAGAAAGGCACGAACCCCGGCCCAGTCTTTTTCAATTTTCACCAGGGCCGTTTCGTCAATATAAGGCGTAAAATCCGGCGTCAGTAACCGCCCCATGATGACTTGGTTGAGGAGGAGTCGCCAGGGTTTTCCCGCTTGCTTGGATGTTTTCAGGGTGTCGACGATAAAGTCCTGTTGATCCTGTCCGAACATTTCCCGGCTGGGATCATAGAGTTTGTCTTTCTTGAATTTATCGGCGCCGCCAGGGGCGGTGATGTCATCAATATATTCTTCGACAATGATTTGCTCGGCGCGTGCTGTCAGACGGGTTTCGACACAGACGAGGCTGGCGAGGTCTCCCCATTCAAAAGCGCGGTAAATATCCGCCCGCGATTTCCCGAATTTCGGCTCCCGCAGAGGCATCCACTCATAATAAGCGCGAAGCGAGGCGTCTTTTCGGGCCGCCCAGGACCCCTCTCCCTCATTGTGATTCTCTGCTCCGCCTCTCCAGCTATCATTGGAACTTTCGTGATCATCCCAAACGGCAATGAGCGGCATTTGCGAAGTTGCATCCTGGAGATTAGGGTCAGAGCGATATTGCGCGTGACGCCGGCGATAATCTGCCAAGGCAATAATTTCGGTTTTCGGATCGTGGACTCGATCCGCCAGCCGCGGGGAGGCATCGGCGGCGTATTCGTAATAATAATCCCCCAGATGAATGAGGGCATCAAATGGGTCTTGTTTGGCCTCTCGTGCTATATGATCGTAAACATTAAAATAGCCATGTTGCCAGTTGGCGCAGGAGACGACGGCAAAACGGGCGTCTGCTGTCGGGCCATCCGGTAAGGTTCTCGTGCGTCCGAGAGGGGAGATTGTGTCATTGACCCGGAAACGGTAATAATACCATTGACCGGGTTTCAGGCCATTCGCTTCGACTTTGACGGTATAATCTTTGACGATGCCGGTTTTGATGTTGCCCTTTGAAACAATGGAATTGAAATCTTCCGTTTCTGATACCTCCCATTTAACCGTTATATCGCCGTCTTCCTCAGGCGTGAGACGGGTCCAGAGTATAACGGAAGTGGTGAACGGATCGCCCGAGGCTATGCCGTGAGCAAAGCGCCCCGTGCGGGTGTCGCTCCGCGCCGTAAAAGGCGTTCTTTTAGCGTCGGAGCAAGCCGCTAAGGAGCCGCCGGCCAGCCCGCCTAATATGCCGCGCCGAGAAGGCAGTTGGGTGAAGGGTTTTGTCATAAGAGAACTATAGGGGTTTGAAAACGACAGGACAGAAACAAATAAAATTTCCTATCAGTCGGAATTGAAAGGAGTGGCCGAAAGCTGTCATTCGGCTTTGTGCTGACCCACACCATCCCCGGATTTAGTCCAAGTCCGGCGACGGTTCATCCCCATTTTCTGATCCACGGCATCAGAAAGATCACTATTCAATGACGCGGCGAGCCGGTGCAGTAAAATAGTGACGTCCGCCGCTTCCGCCAGAATCGACTCTGAGGACTCATCTTTTTCAATGGCCTCAATCAATTCCTCAAGCTCCTCTCTGGCGCGTAGAGCATAGGTTCTGACGGAACGGGCCTCGCCAAAGGTTTCGCGTCCCCATCTATGAATTGTCTGACTGGTTTCTCTCATATCTTCTGATCAAACTCGCCGATTTCCGGGTGATTTGCAAGGCGGCGCTCAATCTCGCGGAACATGCCCACCATGTTTTCCTTTGAGGTCGGGCTTTCGACAACCACCACCAGATTGGGCGTGTTGGAACTGGCGCGCATCAGGCCCCAGGTTCCATCCTCCAGTGTCAAGCGAACGCCATTGATGGTATTCACGTCGATGATTTTTTGGCCAAGAAGAGTCTCTCCGGCCTCGGCGTCTTTTCGCGCTTCTTCGATAACTTTTTTCATCACGCCGTATTTTTCTTCATCGGCACAATAAGGCGACATGGTAGGGCTGCCCCAAGTCATGGGGAGGGCGCGGCGAAGGTCTGCCATGGATTTTTCCGGGTTACGGTCCAGCATTTGCAAAATGGCAATTGCGCTGACCAGACCATCATCATAGCCGCGCCCAATCGGGGCGTTAAAGAAATAATGACCTGATTTTTCAAATCCGACCAAAGCGTTGAGGTCGTGGACTCTGCGCTTAATATAGGAATGACCAGTCTTGTAATAATCCGTTTTTGCCCCGTTCTTCATCAGAACGGGATCGGTATTGTAGAGCCCGGTGGATTTTACATCGACGACAAATTGGGCGTCTTTGTGGATTGCGGACAAGTCCCTCGCTAGCATGACGCCGACCTTGTCGGCAAAAATCTCCTCGCCTTCATTATCAACGACGCCGCAGCGGTCGCCGTCGCCGTCAAAGCCGAGGCCGACATCCGCGCTATTCGCCTTTACGGCGTCCGCCATAGCATGGAGCATTTTCATATCTTCAGGGTTTGGATTATAATTTGGAAAGGTGTAATCAAGCTCGCATTCAACGGGCACGACCTCGGCGCCAATGGCCGTCAGAACCTCCTCGGCAAACGCGCCGGCCGTTCCGTTTCCGCAAGCGGCAACAACTTTGATTTTGTCTTTAAGCTTAACGTCTTTGGTCAGGTCTTTGATATAAGCGTCTCTGACGCCGTCCACATATCTATACGAACCGCCCTGACGCGATTTAGACCCAGCGTTAAGGACGATGTCCTTTAAGCGAGACATTTCATCGGGGCCGAACGTCAACGGCGCTTCAATTCCCATTTTTACGCCGGTCCATCCATTTTTGTTATGGCTGGCCGTGACCATAGCGACTCCGGCGGCGTCTAAATGAAACTGGGCAAAATAGGCCATAGGCGACAAAGCGAGGCCGATGTCCAAAACCTCAATACCCGCATTGACGAGACCGAGCATGAGCGCCTGTTTAATGCCGAGAGAGTAATGACGAAAATCATGGCCTACCGCAATTTTCGGATCGACCCCGCGTTCATGCATAAGAGTGCCGAGCCCCTCGCCGAGAGCCTGAACACCGTAGAGATTTAATTCGGATGGTTTTTCTTCGGATGGCAGTCCGAACCACCAGCGAGCATCATACTCTCGAAACCCGGTTGGCTTAATCAGAGCTTGCGTTTCAAATTCGATCGTATTGGACGCAATTGCGGGTTGAGGCTGACGAGTCATAGAAGGCGCTCCGTAATGGGGACTTATCTTAAGGGTTTTTCGTCTTTACCGTTGCGCGTTTCAAGACTTTTAATGGCGACCATCCAAAACTTCGTAAAAGCTTCAAGTGGCTTATTTTCATTTTGGCAGTCGGTTGTTCAGACTTAGGGCGATTAAAAAA
Organism: uncultured Hyphomonadaceae bacterium; assembly: GCA_963972195.1. Lineage (GTDB taxonomy): Bacteria > Pseudomonadota > Alphaproteobacteria > Caulobacterales > Maricaulaceae > Litorimonas. Next base: position 77,783 of record CAXATH010000010.1, read on the forward strand.
TCCGTCTCTCAGTCCTCTAAAAGTCGGGTTAAGTCGTCCGGGTCGAAAGAGCGACCAAATGAGAACAACAAAGTTGGTCACAATGTGCGCCGGCCCGAGACATAAGAGTAAGGGCAGGGGCATGTTTTTCATAAAAGTCCAGATGCGGTTACGGGTGCCATGATAGACCGCAAATTCGGAACTTCGCCCCAAAATGCCGCTGCTGATATGGTCAATTTTGGCTCCGGCGCTTTGCACGCAAAACCCCCCATCCAGTCTCATCCGAAAAGCAAGGTCCACATCCTCATGGTAACAGAAAAAGCTCTCGTCAAAGCCTCCCAGACGCATATATACTTCTCGGTGATAAACCGCCCCGGCCCCGCAAGGCCCAAAAGCTTCTCGGTCTTGAACTGGCGTAACGGGGTGATTGAAACCTGACCGCCAAGCCAGACCAAAAGCGTGATATTCATCCCCGAGGCCGTCAAACACATTCGGCTCTAACGCCATATATTGCGTGCTGCCAATCATTGTGGCTTTTGGGTAAGCGCAAATTGTTTCGCCTATCTTTTCGAGCCAATCACGCCGCGCAAACGCATCCGGGTTCAGTAGCGCCAGCCACTCTCCTTTGGCCTGACGCGCTGCAATATTGTTGCCTTTAGCAAATCCGGTGTTTTCGTTTTGAGGCAGAAGGATAAACCGTCCATCCAGTTCGGGCAGGGAGGCAAAGGATTCGTCTTTTGAGTCGTTATCAACGATAAAGCACTCAAAATCCGTCTCGGTTTGCGCCGCAACAGAGGCAATGCTGCGCGCCAACCAGTCCCCAGCATTATAATTCACGATGATTATAGAAAATTTTGGAATCGGACCGCTCTAGTTTTGGGGCTTGTCTATAGGGTTTGTGAGTGCCTCTGTCATGGGCGAATTTCACGGAGAAAATGGTTATTAAGTGATATAAAGAAAACGTTATATGCTGTTGACGCTGAGGCGCATTCAGACTATTGGCACCACAAATATTTATCTTTTTCAAAGAGGCGCCGAAGAGGCGAGATTGATATGAGCAAGTCCGATTACATCGTCAAAGACATTAGCCAGGCCGAGTATGGCCGCAAAGAGCTGGACATCGCAGAAACTGAAATGCCGGGTCTTATGTCTCTGCGGGAAGAATTCGGAGAGACGAAACCTCTGAAAGGTGCGCGCATTGTTGGTTCTCTGCACATGACTATTCAAACAGGCGTCCTAATCGAAACGCTTGTGGCTCTGGGGGCCGACGTCCGCTGGGCGTCTTGCAATATCTATTCAACACAAGACCATGCAGCGGCTGCAATCGCCGAAGCTGGGGTACCTGTCTTTGCGATCAAAGGTCAGTCTCTGGAAGAGCATTGGGATTATCTTGATAAATCATTCCTTTTCGAAGAGGGCCCAAATATCATTCTTGATGACGGCGGCGACGCAACGCTTTATATTTTGATGGGCGCCCGGGTTGAAGCCGGCGAAACCAACCTGATTGAAGGCGAGCCGAAATCCGAAGAAGAAGCGGCGGTCTTTGCACAGATTAAAAAGCGCCTAGACGCCAGTCCGGGCTGGTTCACTAAAATGCGCGACCAGATTGTTGGCGTGTCCGAAGAAACGACCACGGGTGTTCACCGCCTTTATGAATTATTTGAAAAAGGCCAATTACCTTTCCCTGCCATCAATGTGAATGACTCTGTTACCAAGTCTAAGTTCGACAATAAATATGGCTGTAAAGAATCTCTCGTGGACGGCATTCGCCGCGCTACCGACACGATGATGGCCGGTAAAACAGCTGTTGTTCTTGGTTACGGTGATGTCGGTAAAGGCTCAGCGGCGTCTCTTCGCGGGGCGGGCGCGCGCGTGAAAGTCACCGAAGTTGATCCGATTTGTGCGCTTCAGGCGGCAATGGACGGTTTCGAGGTTACAACACTTGAGGATACACTTTCGACCGCTGATATTTTTGTCACAACCACAGGCAATAAAGACGTTATTCGTCTTGAGCATATGCGCGAGATGAAAGACATGGCTATTGTTGGCAATATCGGTCACTTCGATAATGAAATCCAAGTGGCGGCGCTGAAAAATCTGCAATGGACAAATATTAAAGACCAAGTGGACATGATTACCTTCCCTAAAGGAAACCGTATGATCCTCTTGTCTCAAGGACGTTTGCTAAACCTTGGCAATGCTACTGGCCATCCGTCTTTCGTAATGTCAGCTTCGTTCACAAATCAGGTTCTGGCGCAAATGGAATTGTGGGAAGACTCCAAAGCCTCCACCCGCAAATATGAAAATAAAGTCTATATGTTGCCGAAGCATTTGGACGAAAAAGTCGCCCGCCTTCACCTCGAAAAAATCGGCGTGAAACTGACGGAAATGTCCAAAGAGCAAGCCGATTATATCGGTGTTTCGAAAGACGGCCCTTACAAGCCGGAACATTACCGTTACTAGGCAATACTTCTAATAGAAAACGGGGCGGTAACGCCCCGTTTTACTCTCTTAAATCAAGCTTCCATCCAAAAGCCTCTTAATAATAATAAAAAGCGAAGAGCCTTAAAATCTGAAAGGTGCCCACAATGGCCCGTAAAACTTATCACTTCACATCTGAATCCGTCTCCGAAGGTCACCCCGATAAGGTGGCGGACCGTATTTCGGACGAAATCGTTGACCTTTATTTCCGTAAATCCGTTGCCGCCGGTATGTCCCCCTGGGAAGTTCGCGTCGCCGCAGAAACACTGACCACTACAAATAAGGTCGTGATTGCCGGGGAAACTCGCGGCATGGATGTCTCCAAGGACGATGTTGAAGCCGTGGCCCGCGCCGCCATCAAAGATATCGGCTATGAGCAACCCGGCTTTCACCATGCCCATGCAGATGTCGAAGTTCTGCTCCATGCTCAATCCGTCGATATTGCGGCTGGCGTGGATGAAGGCACGGGACTTCACACCGAGGAAGGCGCAGGGGATCAAGGCATCATGTTTGGCTATGCCTCCAATGAAGTGCCGGAAGCGTTGATGCCGGCTCCGGTGCATTACAGCCACAAAATTCTGGAACGCCTCTCCGAAGTCCGTCATTCCGGCAAGGAGCCTGGCTTGGAGCCTGACGCAAAATCCCAGGTCTCCGTGAAATATGAAAACGGTAAACCTGTCGGCGCCTCGGCTATTGTGCTGTCGACCCAGCATAAAGACGGCCTGACCTCTGCGGATATATCCGATATCGTCATGCCTTATATTCGCGAAGTCATGCCCGAAGGATGGATTACGGATAAAACGATTTTCCATATTAACCCAACTGGGAAATTTGTAATTGGCGGCCCGGACGGGGATGCGGGTTTGACAGGTCGAAAGATTATTGTCGACACTTACGGCGGTATGGCGCCCCATGGCGGCGGCGCTTTCTCGGGTAAAGATCCAACAAAGGTTGACCGGTCTGCGGCTTATGCAGCTAGATATCTGGCGAAAAACGTGGTGGCCTCCGGTCTTGTGGATTGGGCCAATATTCAGCTCTCTTATGCGATCGGTGTCTCCGAGCCGACCTCCATCTATGTTGAACTTGATGGAAAACATGCCGCTCTTGCCGAGCGTCTGGAAGAGATTTTGCCAAAGCTGATGTCTTTGACGCCGCGCGGAATTCGTTCTCACTTAAACCTCAATCAAGCTATTTTTGCGCCGACGACGGCCTATGGTCACTTTGGCCGTGTTCCGACTGAAGAAGGTCATTTTTCTTGGGAAAAAACGGATCTGGTCGAGGCTCTTAAAAAAGCGGTCTAGAACATAAATATTCGGAGCCAATGGACAGGCCCGCAAAATCGCCCCATAATACTCCTTGGAAATAAGGGAGAGTGTTATGGGGTTCTTTGGGACTATCATCATCGGGTTTTTAGCAGGGGTCGTTGCGCGCTTCCTCATTCCCGGAAAAACACGGCCTGGCGGCCTCATCATGACGACGATTGTCGGCGTACTCGGAGCGCTCCTGGCCACATATCTGGGCGGCCTGCTTGGGATTTATGAAGTCGGAGAAACCGCAGGTTTTATCGGCGCGGTGGTTGGTTCGATCATTCTCTTGCTGATCTACGGTAAGGTGACCAAGGGGTAGAGACTTTCTAGCTTAGTAAATCGCCGCAGGGCTGTTCTGTTACATAAGTCTGCTCAATCCACTCGGAATAAGCATCCCAGTCATTCTGGGGTGGGGGCGTTAATTTCCGATCTGGTCTGAGAGATAGATAACCTGTGGAGCTTGGAACCATGACACCAAAACGATTCGTCAGGTGAAAGCTCATCATAGTATCAGCATTCCATTGTTTTACAGGTTTTCCGTTCTTTTCAGCCGGACTAAAGCTCCAATTGGAAACGGCCTCTTTTGAAGCCTCGGTAAAGACCGCATCCGTACAATAAGACGCTCTGATATTTTCAGGAATTCCACTCTTGCTGACATCAAAAATCATGCAGCAATATCCGCTTGTTTCCGCATTAGACGGCATAACCGGCGGAACCCGTTTTGTGGCGATGGCCTCTTTTTCATAAGGAGTGTCTACCGATTGCGCGCTCCCTGTTGAAGGCGTAGCCAGACCAGCACTTGTTAAAACCAATAAGAGAGTTCGGATATACTTTATCATGAAGTCAGGCTAGGCATCGGATTCTCAGGCGTCAACAAAGAGACAAAATTAATCGATGACAAAGCTTCCGACAGATTCACTTATATGCGTAGCCGCCATTGCCGGGGCCTTCGGCGTGAAAGGAGAGGTCAAACTTAAATCCTTTACCGAGGCTCCTGAAAACTGCGTGAGCTATGGCCCTCTTTTGGATGAGGACGGGAAAGTTGTTCTAACCCCCCAAACGCACCGCAGGCTCAAGAACTTTGTAGCGGTTTCAGCACCTGAAATTACGACGCCCGAAGCGGCGGACGCCTTGAAATCGACTAAGCTCTATGTGCCTCGATCCGAACTTCCAAGCCCTGAAGAGGATGATTTTTACTATTCTGATCTGGTGGGGCTCGACGTTAAATCAAATGACGGCAAACGTATTGGCACGGTCATAGGGGTTCACGAATTCGGAGCTGGAGACATGCTCGAAATTGCTCCGCATCCGGACAAGAAAACAAAAAAGGCCGCTCCTAGTTTTTTTCACCCTTTCACCAAGGCCGCGACTCCGAAGGTGGACGTTGCTTCTCGTCGCCTCATAATTGTTCCGCAAGAGGCTGAATAATCAGATGAGGAATATAAATAGGCACTGATTAACCGGAATTCATAATTTCGATTAGGGTATTCTAGGTTTCATTTGCTATAGAGGGGACGTGAGTATTGAGCCGAACATAAAAACGACCCCGCCTAAACTCATGCGGGCCATTCGAGAAGCGATGGCGGGTACCGAGTCGGTTCAGGGCCGCCTGGATGCTTTCGTCACAGCTATTTCCGCCGCCATGCAGGTCAAAGTGGCCTCGGTTTACCTCCTGCGCAAAGGCGACGAGCTGGAATTATCGGCGACCGAAGGCCTCAAGAAATCCGCGGTTCACAAAACCCGCTTGAAACCGGGCGAAGGCCTTGTCGGACATGTGAGTCTGACCGCTCGTCCGCTCAACCTGGCGGATGCGCCAAGCCATCCGCTCTTTTCCTACAGGCCTGAAACCGCCGAAGATCCGTTCCGGTCATTTCTGGGCGTGCCTATTTTGCGCGGTAGCCGCGTCCTCGGCGTCTTGGTCGTGCAGTCCGAAGATGCCCGGAGTTTCAATGAAGAGGAAGTTGAAGACCTTCTGACGGTGGCCATGGTGATCGGCGAGATCATTGTCGATGATGAACGGATCGGCGGGAAAAAGGCCGCGTTGAAGGGGATTACCCTTGCGGCCACAAAACCCGAGACGCTTAAGGGCAAAGCTTTTGCAGACGGTTTGGCGCAGGGTCATTCATATCTTCATCTTCCCCCTGTGCCGCCTGCCAATCTATTGTCGGAGAATATAGCCGCTGAGGAAACACGGCTGGAAGTGGGCATTAAGAAACTTCGCGCCTCGGTGGACGCAATGGTCTCTGGGGAAGCAGCCGGAATCTCCAGAGCGTCCAAAGAGATTTACGAAACTTACCGCATGTTTGCCTATGACAGAAAATGGGTCGGGCGTTTGCGCGAGGCGGTTCACTCCGGGCTGACAGCTGAAGCGGCTGTCGAGCGGGTTCGCAACGAGCATAGAGCCCGGTTGATGAAATCCCGCGATGCTTATTTACGTGCAAGGCTGCATGACCTTGAGGATCTGGCCAATCGCCTTTTAAGAGCCCTGTCCGGCGAGGCTTTGATGCCCGGGAATAAAAATATTTCAGACGACGCTATCATTTTTGCGCGCGAAATAGGGCCGGCTGAACTGCTGGATTATGATCGGGACAAATTACGCGCAATCGTTTTGGAGGAAGGGTCAGCGAGCTCTCATACCTCAATCATCTGCAGAGCTTTGGGTATTCCTCTGGTGGGACGGGCGGAAGGCGTGCTGGATCTGATTGAAACGGGGGATGACGTCTTGGTGGACGGCGAAACCGGCGTTGTTCACATTCGGCCATTGGAATCCCAAATTTCCGGTTTTGAATTGCGCCAGACGGTTCGGGGCGAAATGGCCCGGGCGTATAATGCGCTCCGGTTGAAACCGGCAAAAACCAAAGATGGATTGAATATTTCCTTGCAGTTAAATGCGGGGCTCTTGGTTGACCTTCCGCAATTGGATTTGGCTGGAGCGGACGGAATTGGTCTTTTCCGAACGGAATTTCAATTTATGGTCAGCGATTTCATGCCGAAGCTTAAAGAGCAAACGAAGCTCTACCGACAGGCTTTGGAAGCGGCAGGCGATCGCCCGGTAACGTTCCGCACACTGGATTTGGGCTCTGATAAAATCCTGCCCTATATGGATCCCGTTCCGGAGGAAAACCCCGCCATGGGGTGGCGCTCTATTCGCATTGCCCTGGATCGCCCCGGATTGATGCGTTATCAGCTCCGCGCTTTGGTCGCTGCCGGGGCCGGAAAACATCTGCGCGTTATGTTTCCCATGGTGACTACGGTGGACGAAATGATAGAGGCCCGCGCCCTGTTAAACCGTGAAATAGAACGAGCGAAAAACCTGGCCCAGGAACTCCCTCAAAAAATTGAGATTGGGGTCATGTTGGAAACGCCGTCATTAGCGTGGCAGGTCAACGCTGTTTGTGATCATGCGGATTTTGTCAGTGTCGGCGCGAATGATCTAATGCAGTTTTTCTTCGCCGCTGACCGCGATAATCCGCGGGTTTCAGACCGATATGATCCGCTCCACCCAGCGGCGCTTTCTATCCTTAAGTTCATTTCAGCAGGATGCAAAATGAACGATACGCCTGTTAGTGTTTGCGGCGAAATTGCGGGCCGTCCATTGGAGGCCGCCTGTTTGGTGGCCTTAGGCTATGAAACCCTTTCTATGCCTGTTACTGGCATCGGTCCGGTGAAATCTGCTTTGCTGGCTTTGGATGCTGGGAAGTTACGCGCCGAACTTGAACCGCACCTCAATATCAATACACGGATATCTTCACTTCGGGAAACGGCCCGGAACTTTTGCGAAAGAGAAGGTGTTCCAATTTAAACACTCAGGAATTATTATGTTATTTAAGAGTTTTTTGCCTTTAACGGTCATCGCGGGGCTGTCAATTTCTGTTCTTTCAGCATGCGGGGACACGCCCCCTCAACCACAAGAAGACGTAACTGCCGCTCAGGATGGAACACAAGAAGAAGCTGCTTTGGCGACGGACGGTCGAATTGTGGTTTCATCTTTGCCAAAGGTCAGCGAACCTAACGCCTGTATCCTCCCGATTACAATTACAAACGGAACGGATTCCGAGGCTACAGTGTCCATGATGTCATTTTCCGTCACAGGCTCCGGGCAGGAGGATAGTGGAAACATGTTTGCTCAGACCGTAGCGGCGGGCGAGACAAATACAGCAAGGCTGTTGTTTCCGGCCCGCGAATGCGCAGAATTAAGCGTGATTACAGCCCCCAATTTGACGTGTAAAACAGGGGGAGATGATTGCGTGGATGCAGTGGAATTTGAAGCGGTCGACGGCTTGATTATTCAACGTGGCGAGTAGGCCGTATGTTAGAGAATTTTTAAGTAAGACTCCTATCCGAACAGCTTGAAAAATTCCGTAACAGCTCTCGCCTTTAGAAATCGGCGCCAACGGCATGGAGATGCGCGCCGTTTTTATTGAGCCATTTTTTGGATTTCTTTACGTCATCGTTAATTGACTCACACACATCCCAAAACGCCTGCGAGTGGTTGGCTTCGACCATATGCGCGCATTCATGAGCGGCGACATAGTCCAGAACATAAGCCGGCGCGCAGATAAGCCGCCAGCTATAGCTGATATGACCTTCGCCTTTCCGAGTGATACAGGAGCCCCATCGCGAGGAGGTATCCCGCACACTGACTTTGCCGACCCGCATGCCGAGTTTTTCAGCGTAATGGTGGCTGGCCGCTTCTAGCTCTTCGCGGGCCTCACGAATGAGGAAACGTCGAACCCGTCCGGGGAAACTTTCGAGGTCAGGAGAGGGCACAACAATCTTGCGCATTACATTGTCAACTTTCGCGCGGCCGCGCCCTTCGGGTTTGATCAGGCGGTACGGCACGCCGCGATAAAGAATGTTCTCTCCGGGCACAAAGGGCTGAGGCGGCGGCAGAGTTTCTAGCTGTACATTTATCCAATCATCTTGTTGCCGGGCAAACTTCTGGGCGGCTTTGAAATGTCGGGCGCCCGGAACAACAACGTGAACTTCGCGTTCGGATGTCTTGACCTTCAAAGAAATGCGCCGAGCTCTGTCGCTTAGCACGTATATAATGCGAGGATCATGACTATCCCGTAAGGGAAAAGATTCTTTTGACGGCGTGTCTGGCGTGCTACCAGATAGCCATTGACGGGCCTTTTGACCCGCAGATCCTAAATGTGAATGGACACGACCCATGACGACTTTACGAAAATCCCTTCTTGGAACAGCGGCGCTTGCCTTGGCTTCTACCAGCTTAGTTTTGGGGGCGTGCTCACCAAAGGACAAGGGGGAGAGCGCACAAATTTCTGCAGAGGCCCCGCCATTGGGTCTTTCCACGCCGGATGAAAAAGTCTTTGCGCCCTATTTTGATGTCGCAGAACGGGATGTGCCTGCAGATGAAGCTAATCAGGCTCTGAAAGCACTCAATCTCGATTCACAGGGCGTTATGAGCTGGGACAGCCGAAAGGGTCTAAACGGAAATTATGTCTATACCGACCTTGTCTCCAAAGCAGATGATAGCAGCCTCACGATCGGTAAGGCAGAATTGTTTGGCGTGCATATGGATGGGGACGAGCCGAGTTTCGACCGCGCGAATTTCCAAGATGTCGTCATAAAAGGGGAAGATGTGAATCTGGACATAGGAGCCATGAGCGTGGCACGCCCTAGCCCTAAAATGGCACAAGCCATCATTGAGGCCCTACAAAGCCGCGAAGGTCTAGATGATCTGGAAGTCGAGATTGAAGATGATGAAAAGGTTAGCTTTGGCGCTATTTCCTTGGATGACATCACGGTCAGCGGCGACGAGGCCAATGGTACGATAGATCATATAATCTGGGGCGTGAATGAAGACCAACGCTTGGCTGACGCAAAGGTAGGCAAAGTTGATTTCACTTTGAAAGGCCAGAATGAAAAAACATCCAAGCTGGTTTTTGAAGGGGGCTCAGCCCGGGGCCTGAATATGGATGCATATCAGGATGTGTCCCCTAAAAGCGCCAATTTGGGTTTGGGTCAACTCCTTGGGCAAATGAATCTCTATGCCAAACCTTACGATACGGTCGTTGTTGGGAAAGGCAGCTTTACCAATGATTTTATCAAGGCCGCCTTTGACGGATTTGAAGGCAAAGCCGTTGAAAATGGAGGCGTGACCACAATAACTCAGGTGAGTAAACCTTTCCGGTTTTCCTTCTTAACACAACCTGAAAACCCGCAGGCCGCACAAGGGTATGATACTCTTAAGCGCCTCGGCTTTGATGAAATTGTTTTGCGCAGTTCGCAGACGCAAGTTTTAAATGAAAATGAAGATACGATAGCGGTTAGAGACGGATTAATCGACATGGAAGATGGCTTCCGTCTAAATTATACCTATGAGGCGGAAGGCCTCTCCGCCATGGTAGAAAAGGCGAAATTAGAGCAGGAGAGCGAAAGCATGGACGGGGAAGAGGTGACGCCTCCGACCTTAGAAGAAACATTGAATGCTTTCGAACCTGTCAAACTCCGCACGATGAAAATGAGCTTGGAAGACAAGTCCATCGTCGAGCGCGGTTTGAAACTCGCTAGTGAAATGTCCGGCCAATCAGAAGGCAATCTGAAGAAACAGTTGAAACTCGCGATAATGGCGGCGACCTTCATGGGTAAATCCGATTTGGAAAGCGAAGTCATCGCGCAATTCGGCACCGCCGCGACAGAATTTATCGACAATGGCGGCACATTAACCGTATCTGTCAATCCGCCAGAGCCGCTTTCAGTAAAGTCTTTGGCCGAAGCCAGGGAAAGTAATCTCGACCCAGAAGACATCGGCTTTTCAGCAAGCGTTACGCCTCCGGAAACGGATTGATCACAAAATTTTTGTCTAAACCATCATATGATTGCTTTGCCCCTTTCGAAAGTCAGGAACAAAAGCGCTGCTTGGAAGGTTAAAATAGACGAAAGTTTAACTCAGCTTGTACGGAAAAACATGGCGAAGAAATCAGATGATATTGGAGATAAGCTGAACCATACAAAGGAACTTGTTCAAGGACGGCACAGTATTGTGACCTATTTGTCGTGGGCATTATTAGCCGGTACGGCGGCATTCAGCTTATACACCCAAAATTGGGATACGGCTTTTCTGTCCGCCGTAGTTTTTATCCTGACGCTTATCCCCTTTTTGTTTCAGTCTTTCTCCAAATTCCGCCTGCCGCGCGGATTGGTGGGGGCTATCGTTTTTTTTATGGTCGCGACGATATTGCTTGGGGAAGTCGGCAATTTTTACGAACGATTTTGGTGGTGGGATGCCGCACTTCATACATTTTCCGCTATTGGTATCTCCATTATGGGTATGCTGATTGTGTTGTTCTTAATCCGCGGTGACCGCATCCGGACTCACCCTGCTTTCATGCTCGTGCTCATGGCGTTCAGCTTTGCTGTGTCTATTGGTGCGATTTGGGAAATTTTCGAGTTTGGAATGGATCAGATTATGGGCACGAATATGCAAAAAAGTGGCCTGGTTGATACAATGTATGATCTCATCGTGGACGTGGTTGGCGCCGCGATTGGGGCGTCTGCTGGCTATATCTATTTGAAAGCTAAAGGCCATGGTAGCGGAATACTTTCCAATACCATTGAAGAGGCAGTTGAACAAAATCCTGAACATTTCAATTAAGGTCTACCCCACGCTTGCGAGGCAAGTGGGCCTGCTTTAGAGGCGGGGCATGTCGCAAACATATGACACAATCATAATTGGCGCCGGTGCGGCAGGGCTTTTTTGTGCGGGGCGGGCGGCGCAACGAGGACTTTCCGTTCTTTTGCTCGATCACGCCGAGCGGCCAGGAGAGAAGATACGGATTTCCGGCGGGGGACGGTGTAACTTTACCAACCTTCACTCTGGGCCTGATAATTTCATTTCCCAAAACCCGCATTTCGCGCGGTCGGCGCTGGCGCGCTATACGCCGCAGGATTTTATCGACTTGGTCAATCGCAATAAAATTGACTGGCACGAAAAAACTAAGGGACAATTATTTTGCGACGGGCCGAGCCAGCAAATAATCGATATGCTGCTGGAGGAAGCGAGCGGCGCGGAAATCCGCCTCTCCACCGAAGTGCTCGGCGTCGAAAAATTTGAAGAAGGGTTCCTCGTCACCACCGATCGGCAGTCATTGGAAACTCGCTCTGTCGTCATTGCGTGCGGCGGGCCGAGTATTCCGAAAATGGGCGCCACGCGGTTCGGCTATGAACTGGCCAAGCGGTTTGAACTGCCGCTGGTCGAACCTGTTCCCGCCCTCGTCCCGCTCACTTTTACTGATCAGCTCAAAGAGATGATGGCCTCGCTCTCCGGCGTTTCTGTTAATTGCCGCGTCACCCATACTGATCAGGTTTTCGAGGAAGCTCTGCTCTTTACCCATCGCGGCCTGTCCGGCCCGGCCATTTTGCAGATTTCGTCCTATTGGTCGCCGGGCGACGCGATAGAGATCAACCTCGCCCCTGAGGTGGATATTCTGTCAGAGTTAAAATCCGCGCGAATGGAAACACCGAAAGTCAGCCCGGAAAACTGGCTTGGGCAATATCTGCCAAACCGCCTGGCCGCCTATTTCGCCTCTCAGGTCAAACAAGTCCGCCTCGCGGATATGTCGGATGCGGCGCTTAACAATCTCGCCCTCATGGTCAATCACTGGCATGTCCGCCCCGGAGGGTCCGAAGGCTTCCGCAAGGCCGAAGTCACCAGAGGCGGGGTGGATACGGCCGCTTTATCTTCCAAAACCATGGAAGTGAAATCCGTGGCGGGGCTTTATTTCATCGGGGAAGTGGTCGACGTCACCGGACATCTGGGCGGGCATAATTTCCAATGGGCTTGGGCGAGCGGGATAGCCTGCGCAGAGGCGCTTTAAACAAATCCATCATAAAGTAGCTTGCACCCCGTCACGAAAATAAGGGTATAAATAATTCGGTAAAATATCTTTTGATCAATCCGCTTTACCAGCCACACGCCGAGGAGCACGCCCACCGGGGCAAGGGGAATGAGCAGGGCGGAGGTTTTCAAATTAACCGCGTCAAACTGCCCTAACGCTGTGTAAGGAATGAGTTTGACGAAATTGACGACAAAGAAAAACATAACCGCCGAGCCCGCATAAACGCGTTTCTCCAGACCTTGCGGCAAGGCATAGGCTTGAAAAGGCGGCCCCCCGGCATGGGCGATGAAGCTGGTAAAGCCTGCCACGGCTCCGGCAAAGGCGCCGAGGGGTTTATTCCCTCTCACCCCGGCCCCTGGCGTCCATTTGAACAGAGACGACCCGACCGCATAGACGGGAAATAAAATTGCCACCAATCCGACACACAAGAGAACAACCTGATCATTGACATAGCCAGCCAAGAGGCCGCCTATGGCTATGCCCGCGATTGCGCCCGGCAGGGTCACTATCAAAAGATCTTTGTTCCAGGTTTTGCGATATGACCAGACGCTCACCCAATCCATCACAATCAAAATCGGCAAGAGAATGCCTGCGGCTTGAATGGGGGAAATAAACAGCGCCATAATCGGGACAGCAAACAGAGCCAGTCCGCCAAACCCGCCTTTGGAAATGCCCGTAATCAATGTCGCGACCACCGCCGCCACCCAAAATAAAGGAGACTCCATTATACGTCCTCAACAATAATACGCCCTCATGACAACTGAATTTCCCATAGTCTATTGCTTAATCACGCGCTAAGAGTCGCCATATGAAGATTATCGACCTAAATGCCGATGTCGGAGAAGCCGATACGCCCGAATGGGCCGACGCCGAGGCCCAAATCCTGCGCTATGTGACGTCCGCCAATATCGCCTGCGGCGGTCATGCCGGGAATGACGAAAGCATGCGGAGGACGGTCAGAGCGGCCAAAACCAATGGCGTCGTCATCGGCGCGCATCCTGCTTATCCGGATAAAGAAAATTTCGGGCGGCAATCACTGAAGTTAGGAACAGATATTTCGTCAGAAGATCTAGAGTCCGCGCTAAAGCAACAAATTCTGCGCTTAAAGGAAATTGCCAGAGAAGAAGGCATGAGCGTCTCTTATGTAAAACCGCATGGAGCGCTTTATAACGACGCCGTCAAAGACCCCCAAAAAGCCGAGTTAACTGCGAAGGTTGTGTCTGATATTAACGGCGGCCTTATACTTCTAGGTGGTCCGAACTCCGAGATGAAACGAGCGGCGGAGAAATATGACTTAGGCTTTGTCGCTGAAGGTTTTATTGATCGCCGCTATACGAATGAGGGACATCTTCTCAGCCGGGCCAAAGAAGGCGCGGTTCTGGAGACAGACGAGGCACGAATAGAGCAGGCCCTGAGTCTGGCGACTCAGCAGCAGGTTAGAACCAATAGCGGCGACAGCCTAGCGATAGACGCTGGCTCTCTTTGCCTTCACGGCGACAGCCAAGGGGCTATCCATACCGCTCAAAAAGCACGACTCGCCCTTGAACAGGCGGGAATTAAAATTCAAGCTTTCATCTCCCAAACCGGGGTCGACAAGAAAATGACAAGAGAAATGAATGGCGTCTAAATTAATCCCCCGCATACGGCCCTTTGGCGATAACGGCATTTTGATAGGCTATGACGTCAAAGGCTATTCTGAAACGGCGTGCAAAACTGTGCATGCCCTTGGCGATATTTTGCGTGGACAGGATAATATATGGACCAATGTTATCCCGGCCTATGATAGCCTGATGGTGACCTTTAATCCCATGGTGACAGAAGCCGATACCGCCCTACGAAATGTAGAGGAAGCCTATGAAAAAATTTCAAAGCGCTTACCGCGTACAAAAGCAAATGTTGTCGAGGTCCCGGTATATTACGGCGGCGAAAACGGACCGGACATGCAGAACATTTGTAAGTCTTCAAAGCTCTCCGAAGATCAGGTTATTAAACGCCACAGTAAAATAACTTACCGAGTCTGTTTGATGGGCTTTATTCCCGGTTTTGCGTTTTTGTCAGAGACAGACAAAAAATTGCATCACCCGCGCCATGAAACCCCTCGCGGTCTCGTACCTCCTGGGTCGATTGGTATTGCGAACTGGCAGACGGGCATTTACGGGCTCGAAAGCCCAGGCGGCTGGCAAATAATCGGCCGAACGCCTTTATCTGTTTTCGATCCAAAACGTGAAAAACCCTTTGCGTTGAAAGCAGGCGACATGATCCGGTTCGTTCCTCAAGGAGCTCCGTCATGAGCGATCCCGTTCTAAGAATTCTCAAAGGCGGCACGCAAACCACTCTGCAAGACGCCGGTCGCCCCGGTCATCGTCATCTCGGTATTCCCAAAAGCGGCGCTGCGGACAGGCTCTCTTTTGCTCTCTCGAATTATCTGGTCGGCAACCCTTGGGACGCGCCCGCTTTGGAATGCACGTTAGGAGGGCTGCATATCCGCTTTCTCAAAAAGTCTCGGATTGCGATTTCCGGCGCAGATATGAAAGCGCAAATTAATGGTATGAATGTCGGCATGAATCGCTGCGTGCCTGTCGAGCCTGGTGATATTTTGACTTTCAGTTTCGGCCGTGTCGGTTGCCGCGCTTATATATCCGTGGAAGGCGGCCTGAAAGGCGAGAGCTTCATGGGGTCTGTCTCGACATATATTCCGGCAGGATTCGGCGGGTTAGAAGGCCGCGCCTATCGCGCCGGGGATGAAATTTCTTCGGCAGAGCTGGAAACAACCGGTCCGAAAAGCCTGCCCTTTGGCTATGCGCCCCGTCTTTCACGTCACATTGTTCTTAGAGCCCGGTCTGTCACAGAATGGGACTGGCTAAGCCCGGCAGCGCAACGATATATGTACACATCTCCCTTTCACGCCACAGCCGATACAGACCGTATGGGGGCCCGGTTAAGGGGCGATAAAATTGATCTGGTCGAGAAAAAAGACATGGTGAGCAGCCCCATTTTACCGGGCACGTTACAAATTCCGCCTAACGGACAGCCTATTCTGGCGTTAATTGATGGCCATTGCACAGGGGGTTACCCTCGAGCCTTACAAGTCATTACCGCAGATCTCTGGCTTTTGGGCCAAATTGCGCCAAGCTCGCCTGTTAGTTTCCGGCGCTGTTTTCCGGAAGACGCTCCGGTAATTTTACGCGGGCGAAATGCCTTTTATGAAGGCCTCATGCCGGGTTTCAGGTTTTAAGGTAGCTTTTCATCCGCTATGATATTTGATCCGCAAATTCCCTATGTTCTGCTGGATGATCAACAGACAGGGATTACGCGTTTTTTTTCTGACCCGATAAAAATTATTCAAGCGTATCATCCAGATGAACTTGATTCCGCTTTCAAAAAGATAAACCTTGCACAAAAGAGCGGGTATTACCTTGCTGGTTATTTATCTTATGAACTTGGCTATCTTTTGGAGCCCAGCCTTCGTGACTTATGGCAAGAATGCGAGGCGCCTCTTTTGAAACTTGGTGTATTCGAAACAGCCCCTGAACGCGCACCGGGAGACTGCCTCTATACCGCCGAGACGCCGAATTTAACGCTTACGCCCTCTTGGTCATTTGAAGAGTACAAAGCTCGGTTTAGAAAGATTCAGGATTATTTGCAGGCCGGAGATGTCTATCAAATTAATTTAACCTTTCCGATGACAAGCAAGTCAGACGCCAAAGCTCATCAGCTTTATGCAGCTTTTCGCCGGACTCAGCCGGGACGTTACGGCGGGATCGTCAATCTGGGCGAGACTGAAATTGTAAGTTTCTCTCCCGAACTCTTTTTTGAAAAGACGGATAGGATGATGCGTATGCGCCCGATGAAGGGAACGCGTCCGCGGCTGGCCGACGCCATTTCCGATCAGGCATTGTTGGAACAGATGCGGGGCGAGCCGAAATCCCAAGCCGAAAATTTGATGATCGTTGATCTATTAAGAAATGATCTCTCTCGCCTGTGCGAGGCGGGCAGCGTCACTGTCCCCGAATTATTTGCCTTGGAAACCTATCCGACTCTACATCAGATGACGTCTCAAGTTGAAGGACGACTGCGACAAAATAAAAGCTGGCAAGAAATTTTTACGGGTTTGTTTCCATGTGGGTCTGTCACCGGCGCGCCGAAAATCCGCGCGATGGAAATTATCGAAGAATTGGAAGACAGGCCTCGTGGAGCCTATTGCGGATCTGTCGGTTATATCATGCCAAGCGGAGAAGCGTGTTTTAATGTGGCGATCCGCACTCTGCAAAAAACAGGCCCAGATATTCGATATGACGTCGGCAGCGGGATTGTCCTGGATAGTGAAGCCGAAGATGAATATCGTGAATGTCTTCTCAAGGCGCGCATTTTGACGGCGCCCAAAGCTGGATTTTTCGAAACCTTTCGATGGGATATCAAAAATGGATATCAACGTCTTGCGGCGCATAAAGCGAGGTTCCTGAAAGCGGCTCAGGCGTTTCAGGTAAGTATTCTTTCGGGAGATATCGACAGATTATTAAATAATGCGACTTTCGAAAATGAAAATATGCCTTATCGCGTTAGACTATCATACGACTTTCTCTCGGGCTTATCATTAGAGATGACCCCTCTAGTGAATTTGGCGCTTCCGCTTAAAATTGCTTTGTCTGATTTTCGGCTCTTATCTCGCTGGCAGACGACGGCCCATAAGGTCGAAGCTCGAAATTTCTATGATGGTGAGCGCGCACGCTTGAAATCCTTATTAGGAATCGATGAGGTAATATTTCTAGATAAGGAAGATCAGCTTTGTGAAGGCAGCTTTACGTCTCTGTTTATCAAAGAGAATGACAAGTTGATAACGCCGCCTCTTGGCGGAATTTTACCGGGCGTTTTTCGAGCCGAAATGATAAGCCAAGGCAGGGCCGTTGAAGAAAGTGTGACATTGAAGCGTTTCAAAGCAGCTCAACAAATTTATGTCGGCAATTCTTTGCGAGGCCTAATGCAAGCTGAGTTAATTGATCATCAGCTTCACTAACTTTGCTTGACGGGTCTTAATGCCCGCCTAAAGTGTAGAAAAGGAATGTATTTATGGACTGTCTTCTCTACGCTTTTCATATCGATAAAAAGGGCCATGGGACGCAACTG
Organism: uncultured Hyphomonadaceae bacterium; assembly: GCA_963972195.1. Taxonomy (GTDB): domain Bacteria; phylum Pseudomonadota; class Alphaproteobacteria; order Caulobacterales; family Maricaulaceae; genus Litorimonas. The sequence continues at coordinate 95,538 of CAXATH010000010.1, forward strand.
CCGATTGATAAGGTCCCGCCGCCGCCTGAAAATGGCAATGGTTTTATTTGGCTACATTTTGACCGCCGAAACCCCCAAACTCGGCAAGTCCTCATCGACGACAAAATGGTAGATGATGTAGCGACCCGCACCCTTCTTGCCGAGGATAGCAGACCCCGAACTATCATTCGCGGGACGGACGCTCTCATTAATTTACGTGGAATAAACTTAAACCCCGGGGCCGAACCTGAGGACATGATCCCACTTCGGTTTTTTGCGCAAGACAACCGGGTCATTACCGTTTGTGGACGGGTTTTAAAGGCGACGGAAGACCGCGTCCGGCAACTGCAAAACCAAAAGGTCTCGCCAACCCCCGGCGGGTTCATTGCGGGTTATGCTTTAGCCCTCTCCGACAGAATGGCCCCCACCATTACAGATCTAAACGAACAGATTGATACACTCGAAGAAATGCTCGACGCAGATAGAGATGAGGATGCTGCCGCCCAGGTTTCCGAAATTCGAAGAGAAGCGATTATTTTGCGGCGATATTTAGCGCCGCAACGCGACGCCTTGAATGTCTTATCCGCTCAGTCTTTACATTGGATTTCTTCCGATGATCAATTGCGGCTTCGAGACGCGGCAGATCAAGCGACCCGCATTACGGAAGAACTCGAAGCCGTTCGGGATCGCTGCGCTATTGTGAAAGATCAGCTCACCGATATGCGGGCCGAAGAAATGAACAGGAACATGATGCTCTTATCAGTTGTCGCGGCCATTTTCCTGCCACTAGGCCTTCTCTCCGGTATGATGGGAATTAATGTTGGAGGCATGCCTTGGGTGGAAAGCGAAATGGGATTTTGGTATGTCACCGCAATTGTTGTTGGCATCGGCGTCATTCAGCTTTTTGTCTTCCGCCTTATGAAATGGATATAGCTGAATTTTGGCGCGCCGTTTTTTGATAGGTTTATTTGCGTTCGGCGCTGCCTTCCTTTTGGCCTTAACCGCTATTGGACAAACCAATGACGCGCAAAATGTCGAGCCATCGACCAAAGTCGTCGTCGAGAAACCTTCAATACCGGAAGCTGATTTCGACAAAGCTTTTCGTCGGCTGAAAGCTCAAGATCAACTGCAATTTGAATTGGCAGAGTCGCCGCCTCCACCGGATATGGATTGGCTTAAAAAGCTACTGAATCCATTCCTTAAGTTTTTGGGGGCTATGCTCCCTGTTTTCAAAATACTGTTCTGGGTTTTCTTGTTTTGTGGGGCCGGGCTTATTCTTTATATCATCGGAATGGCTCTTTGGAACTTTCGGCGAGCTCGAATTAATCGTGAAATAGAAGATAGTCAGTCTTCTCCGCTTTATCGTCCGTCCGAAGAGAGAGCGAGAATTTTACTCGCCGCCGTGGACGAACTCGCAGATCAAGGTCTATACGCCGAGGCCGTTCACCAACTCCTTTTTCGTTCTGTGCAGGATCTGACATTTGCGCGGCCCAATGTGATCCACCGCTCTTATACGTCTCGTGAAATTTCGGATCTGAGCGAGCTTACGCCTGAAACCCGAAAGGCCTTCTCGTTTATTGCAGCTGAAGTGGAACGTTCCCACTTTGGCGGGCGGTCCTTGGACAAGGCGGCCTTTTTACGGTGCCGTGAATCCTATGCCAAACTAGCCGTAAAGGATCGAGAAAATGAAACGCCGCTTCTGACAGCAGGAGCCAAGGCATGAATTTAATGGCCCCGTCAAAAAATAAGAAAGAAGAGGTGGATGGCCGCCTGATGGGGACAGGCTTAATCATTGGCCTGATCCTGATCGGAATATTTTCATTCTCTGCCCTAATTGGTCTCACGGGATATGCTGATGATCTACGTAATAAAAACAACGGTCAGGCCCATGCTTTATCGAATTCGGCAATCGGGTTTGCTGGCTTAAGGGTTTTGTTGGAAGAAAGCGGCCAAGCTCTTTTTCTGGACCCGAATGAAGCCGCTCATTCTAGTCTATATGATCTACGGATTTACACGCTTACATCCAGTTTTCAGACTGACATCTTAGACGAGCTAGACCCGCAATCTCCCAAATTGATTGTGCTTCCCAAATGGAATGTGATGCCTGTCCCGAAAACCGCCGGGTGGGTTAGAAAAGCTCCTATTCAAGAGGTTTTAAACCCCGAAACCCTTGCGTCTAATTTGGAAGCATTTGCGGGCGAGGTGAGTTTCACGCAGGCGAAAGCTGATAATGAAACTGTATCCAAAGATTACCGTTTTAGTTTCACACCGACGACCACAATTTATTCGGCCCGATTTCCAAGACTACAAACAATGGAGGGGGAAGAGCTAGAGCCGCTTATGGTCACAGAGTCGGATCAAATCGTTCTGGCGCGGATCAAGAACACCCAAAGCTACTTGCTTTCCGATCCCGATTTTTTGAACACGTCTGGCCTTAGAACGCGTTCCGGCGCCAGATTCGCGATGGATATGCTGACTTATATCTCGGACCAAAATCTGACAGAACGATATGTGCTTGATCTCGCCATTCACGGCATCGGGGGAGGCCGAAATATGATTAAGTTATTTACTCAGCCTCCTTTTTTAGGTGTTACATTTTTGCTCGTAGTTCTTGTGGGTCTATTGGCTTGGCAGGCTTTTTTACGCTTCGGTGATGCGAAAAGAGGATCAGATGAGGATTTTGGCGAGGATTTCCATATGGGTCCTCAATCTTTAACGCGAACGACAGCGGAGTTTCTGGCGATAGCGAAACGGGAGCCAAGTATTGCAAAGGAATATGCCACCCTTATCCGTCAACAGGCTCTGAAGGCGCTACATCTTCCTGGCCGAGACCCTAAAATTAGAGAGACAGCTTTAGACCGACGGGAAACGAAAAAAGAATTGGAGCCGACTTTCGCTGAATTGAAAGTGAAGGCGCAATCCGTCGCCACACGTCAGGACATGCTGGAAGTCGCAAAATTGTTACAAGACTGGAAAAAGGGAATAATTTCATGAGTGAGATAGATTTAGGCGCCGTAGAGAGTCTGACAGAGAAGCTCCGAAATGAAGTCGGAAAGGCCATTGTCGGACAAGCCGGCACAGTTGATTTAATGCTAGTGGCATTGCTGTCAGGCGGACATATCCTGCTGGAAGGGGTTCCCGGGACCGCTAAGACATTCTTGGCCCAAACCTTTTCCTACGCCATGAAATTGGATTTTGGTCGCATCCAGTTCACGCCTGACCTTCTGCCGGGCGACCTTATCGGGACCAATTTGTTTAATTTCCAAACGTCAGAGTTCTCACTCATAAAAGGCCCGATTTTTTGCGATCTGTTATTGGCGGATGAGATCAATCGAACCCCTCCGAAAACACAAGCGGCCTTATTAGAAGCGATGCAGGAACGCCAGGTAACGATTGACGGAAGCGCCCATTCTCTGGGCCAAAACTTTATGGTAATTGCTACACAAAACCCGATTGAGCAGCAAGGGACTTATCCGCTTCCAGAAGCCCAACTCGACCGGTTCTTGTTCAAACATGTTCTGGATTATCCCAGCCGGGACGAAGAAATCCAAATTGTTGAACGTCATGGGTCTCAAACCGGGGCACCTGATTTAAAGTCGATGGGCGTAAACCCGTTTGCAAGCGCCGCCTCTATCAAAGCGGCCAAAGCGGTTATTCCCAAAATCCGGTTAAGCAAGGATATTTCCCACTATATTGTTGACCTGGTACGCGGAACCCGGAGCAATCCCCTGTTTGAAACAGGAGCGTCGCCGCGGTCCGCGGCAATGATCGCGGTCGCCTCTCGCGCCGAAGCGGCCCTGAAGGGCCGGGATTATGTAATTCCCGATGACGTCAAAGCGATTGCCCTACCGGCCCTGCGCCACCGCGCTATTCTCTCTCCGACAGCCGAGATTGAAGGACGCAGCGCGGACGCGGTAATCAAAGCGGTTATCGAACAGACTGAAGCGCCCCGATAAAGTTTTGATTTTTTCTGCTGACACACCGCGTTTCGCGCTTTACCCGACCTCCCGGGCCGTCTGGCTACTGGCTCTGGGCCTTCCATTTGCGTTGATTTTGGCCGTTTTGTTTCCAGAGGTTTGGGCGCTCGGCGCGGCTTGGGCCGCCGCCCTGATCGGCGGCCTCACTCTAGATGCCCTTTTGGCTGTCGCTAGTAAAAATATGACACCGACGCTTGAAATGCCGGCTCGCCTTTTTATTGGGGCCGAGGAAAAGGCGGTGTTCCGTTTTCGGGATTTTACAGGCCGGACCCCAAAGCAAGCGGAGTTTAGGCTGAGCGCGAACGACCGGTTGGAGGTAAAAATCGACCCGGCCGGACTTTCGCCAGAGCGCGACACGCTTTCAGTTGAGTTTGATGTGCAGGCCCGTCGCCGCGGGGACGCGGTTCTCCGGCGCTTGTGGTCACGTTGGCAGGGGCCTCTTGGTCTGATTTGGTTTCAAAGGTGCGATCCGTTAAACTTTACCATCGCCGTTGTTCCGGACACACAACTGGTAAAAGAAACCGCGATTGATTTCTTCTCTCGCAATGCCGTTTACGGTCAGAAGATACAACAATTGCGCGGCGAGGGGTCAGAATTTGACGCGCTGTCCGAGTTCCTTACAGGAATGGATAAGCGGGCGATAGACTGGAAACATTCTGCCCGTCATACAACTTTACTGGCGCGCGAATACCGGACTGAACGAAACCACAATATCGTTTTTGCTATCGATAGCGGATATTTAATGTGTGAGGATATGGCCGATAAGGCGTCGCGAAAGCTCACCAAACTTGACCGCGCCATTTCAGCGGCTCTCGTCATGGGCTATGTCAGCCTAAAGCTTGGAGACCGCGTCGGGTTGTATGGTTTTGACAAAGCCCCGACACTCTACACGGCGCCCGTTGCAGGAACGTCCATGTTCTCCCGCTTACAAAGCGAAACCTCAAAAATTGATTATTCCCATGAAGAAACCAATTATGCTTATGGTCTGTCTTTTCTGGCGCAAAAACTTAAACGCCGGAGTCTGGTTGTCGTTTTCACCGACTTTATCGACACCACCCAGTCAGAGCTCATGCTGGAGACGGTCGCGCGGCTAATTAAAAAACATATCGTGATATTTGTGGCCTTTCGTAATCAGCCGCTCAGCGCCTTGACAGAAGCGCAGATTGAGAGCCCGGATGACATTAGCCGGGCCGTCATAGCGCAGGGCTTGTTGTCGGAGCGGGACATTGTGTTAGCGAAACTGGCGCATATGGGCGTAAATGTCATAGACGCTGATCCAGACACTTTAAATGCCGACGTCGTGAATCGCTATCTGGAAATGAAACGAAGAGGGGCAATTTAATGACTGACTTCGTGTCTGAAAGTATTGATTCCTCCTCTCTGGCTTTTGAAGACCAATCCCTAAAATCTGAACGTTTCAGGGAAATCCGTAAAAAAGACTGGGCAGAGCTGGAAGCTTTACTGAATCGAATGGATAAAAAAGGCATTCGAAGCCTGAACGCAGAAGATGTTCTAAGGCTGCCAAAACTCTACCGCGCCGCGCTGTCCGCTTTGTCAGTCGCCAGAGCCACGTCGCTGGACCAGAGCGTGATTGCCTATCTCGAAAGTCTTTGCACGCGCGCTTATTATCGACTTTACGGCACTCAATCTGGCTTAGGAAAACGCATCTGGGCTTTCTTGTCCCGTGACTGGCCACAAGCGGCGCAACACCTTTGGAAAGATACAGCTTTGTCGGCTTTGCTCGTCTTTCTATCGACCTTGGCGGCGTATATTTTAGTCCAGAGTAACCCCGAATGGTTTTATAGTTTCGTCGATGCGGGCTTGGCCGGAGACCGGACCCCCGCAGCATCGACAGAAGCTCTGCGCTCCACGCTCTATGACCGTCCGGATGACGCCAGCGGACTCGGTATTTTTGCCAGCTATCTTTTCTCTCATAATTCACGCGTCGCAATATTCGCTTTTGCCCTAGGTTTTGCGTTCGGGATCCCAACAATTTTCTTTATGTTGAGCACAGGTTTCATGCTCGGAGGCTTTATTGGTTTGTTTGCTTCGCGGGAGCTAGGCTTTGAATTGGGAGGATGGTTAATTATTCACGGGTCCACCGAGATATTAGCGATAATTCTTGCGGGCGGAGCCGGATTACACATTGGTCGGGCCATTGCGTTTCCTGGCCAATTATCGAGGACCCAATCTGCGGCGCTCGCCGGAAGAACTTCAGGCTTACTCATGGTGGGTGTGGTCATTATGCTCTTATTTGCAGGATTATTAGAAGGATACGCCCGTCAACTTATTACCGAGGATTTCCTGCGCTACGGCATTGGACTTACTCTTTTGGGACTTTGGTTAGTTTACCTTTATCTCCCCCGCCGCGACGGGACACGTTTTAATGAATGAAACTCTTCATCATAATAAGCAAATTAACGCTACAGACAGAAGGAGTCTGATAACGCCCGAGGGCATCGACCTTAAAATTCAATTGGCGGACATCGGGGCGCGTATTGGGGCCATAGTGATTGACCTTATCATTATTCACGCCGTGCTCTTCCTTGGCGCTATTATTTTCATTTTCGGCGGTATTACCGTTAATTTTGAGCTGGCCTTAAGTTTGTTTATCGTCTTTTCCTTGTTTATGCGCAGCTTTTACTTCCTCGCTTTTGAAATGGGGGCCAAAGCTGCCACGCCCGGAAAACGCCTGATGAAAATCAGAGTTGCAGCGCGGAATACTGCCATGGGCCAAGCCCGGTTATCAGCCAATGCCATTTTTGCCAGAAATGCCCTACGGGAAATTGAGATTTTTTTGCCCTTGTCTTTATTCGCGAGTAATTCCGGCAGCGTGGATGGGATGATTGGCTTGCTCGGCCTCATCTGGAGTGGAATACTCCTGCTTTTCCCGCTCTTTAACAAGGATCGACTGCGAGCAGGGGATCTCATTGCTGGGACGTGGGTTGTTCGGGCGCCTAAACCGATTTTGGGGCGCGATCTGGCGACCCATAACAATCAGTCCGCCGGATTATTTTCATTCTCCGGTGAGCAGGTGGAGGCGTATGGGATACATGAACTTCATGTGCTTGAGACGGTCCTACGTACAAATAAACCTGCCACTCTAAAAGAAGTGGCAGATAGGATTCGTCATAAGATAGTTTGGGAAAAAACAGCAGAGGAACGCGATAAAGAATTTTTGGAGGCCTATTATCGCGCTCTCCGAAAACGCCTTGAGTCCCGTCTAATTATGGGTGTTCGGCGTAAAAACAAATTTGATACGCGTTGATATATCTAATTAGACGGCTTTAATTGTCTCATCAATATTAAAGAAATCATTCGGCATTTTATCAAAGACTTGGCAAATTGCATAAAGACGGCTGGCGGAGATACGATTTGTGCCACGTTCATATTTCTGTATTTGTTGAAAAGTTACGCCGAGCGAATCGGCTAATTCAGTTTGCGTCATCGAGGCATCTTTGCGCAATTTCCGAAGATAACGACCTATATGTTGGTCAATATGATTTGGATTTCTTGGGTTGGTCATTAGGTGTCCCGCTAATTAATAAAAAAAGTGTGCGTTGTTTCGCACATGTCAAAGCCAACTTCCTCACATACCAAAGCCATCAATCTAAAATATAAACTCTGACAAATCAGAATAGTCGAGGAAAAATTCAACCTGCGATCTCAAACGAAAGATCAGCTCCTACTTAAAGCGCTTTAAAAAAATTTAAAGCACAAATTGTAAAAAATAACCTTAAATTTTATTTAGAAAAAACCAAAAGTATTCCCCTAGCGGGGGAGGAGGGGAATTAAACTAACTCGAAAGGGGAGTTATCTGTTTCGATATAGATAACTCGCGGTTTAGACTTGCTTTGTCCGAAACAACCATTTCGCCCAGAGAAAGAATATTTTGGGCCCTTCGAGCAAGTAGCGTTTCCACAACCGTTTCGGCTCACTTGCCAAACGGAACAGCCATTCCAGCCGTAGTGATTGCATCCAATCAGGGGCTCGTTTTGTTCGTCCCCCCAGAAAGTCGAGAGACGCCCCGACACAAAGACCTAATCCGACACAATCCCCGCGCTCCAAACAGGCTTTGGCCACCATTTCTTGCTGCGGAGAGCCGACACAAATGAATGTGTAACGAGCAGGGTTTTGCGCAATAAACTCCGCAGCGGCGGCTATTGCTTCTGGCTTATGGCGCATCCCCATAGGCGGCTGGTGCAAATTTATCTTCTCGAGCCCATAGATTGATTTAACTTTATCGATGATTTCCTCATCCGCGCCAATCACATTGATTGTATCCTCAGAGGAAATAACGTTGTCAAAGAGCTGCTGAGTCAAATCTGACCCTGGCACCGCTTTTAGTGGAATTCCAGAAAAAGCGGCCAGCAATTCAAGGATACGCGAATCACATACGGATAACCATGAGGCTTCATAAAGCGGCTTAAATATTTCGGGCTCTTTGGCCAATCTCACAAGATGGTCGACATTCGGGGTAACAATGAACCGAAAGCCATGATCGACAGTCATCCATTTGGCTCGGGCAAGGGTTTGCATAGGCGTTAGGGGATCAAAAGTCGCGCCGATAAAATCATATGACCGCTGGTTTATACGCCAATCCAACTCGCCCTCACGGAGCGCCCCTCTGCGGTCATCTCCGCGCGCGACAGCCGGCGCGATATATTTTGTTGCACCCATGTTTCCAGACTTTCCTACTCTTTTCTCTCGTGAGCTTTATCAAAAGAGCGTTAGGATTGGGTTTACATCAGACTATCTGAGCCCCACATGAACAAAATGTCTCAAAATAATTCTCAAACTTCTGCGGATCAGCCAAAGCCAAGCACGGTTGAGCTGGTCGGTTTCGATCAGCAAATTGAAGCGATGAAGGAACGGCGCGTTGGAGAGCAGTTAAAAAGCCTTCTGCGTCTTAAACCTTATCTCTGGCCAAGCGATAATTGGGCGTTCAAGTTTCGCTCTATCGTTGCCATTGCTCTGACCATAGCGGGAAAATTTGTTTTGGTCGGGGCGCCTTTCGTCTTCGGTTATGCTGTAGACGCAGTCAGTGAATCCAACGCCGCTGGTGATGTTTGGACGAGCGTATGGATAGCCATAATTGGATTCATACTTGGCTATGGCGCCTTGCGATTATTTTCTGTGATACTTTCGGAGGGCCGCGAATATATTTTTGCTCCGGTCGCGCAATTCGCCCAACGAAGTATTGCGACGGCGACGTTCAAACATATGCATAAATTATCATTACGCTTTCATTTGGAAAAGCGAACGGGGGGTTTAACGCGAATTATGGAACGCGGCGTTAGGGCCATTGATTTTCTGTTTCGTTTTTTATTGTTTAATATTGGTCCGACACTTTTGGAATTATCTATCGCAGCAGTAGCCTTCTGGCTGGCTTATAGCGGCGGATTTGCCATAATCGCGGTTGTCGTTGTCATCGGCTATATAATTTTTACTGTCATGACCACGGAATGGCGCCTGAAATTCAGACGTGAAATGAATAAGCGAGATACAGAAGCCGCTGGCAAGGCCGTTGACAGTTTATTAAATTATGAAACCGTAAAATATTTCTCCGCTGAACCGTTCGAAATCAGCCGCTACGACAAAGCGATGGAAGGATATCAAGAAGCCGCCATTCGGTCCCGGACATCGCTTGCGACTGTAAATATTGGTCAGTCCTTCATCATGAATGGCGGTCTTGTCGCGATTATATCACTTGCCGCCTATAATATAATTGCAGGAGATATGACGATTGGCGACATGACGGCTGTTATGCTGGTTATGACCCAGCTTTATCGTCCGCTCAATATTCTTGGCTTCGCTTATCGGGAAATCAAACAAGCTCTCACTGACCTAGAGAAAATGTTCATATTAATGGATTTAAAGCCTGAAATAATTGACCAAAGTCATGCAAAAGCCGTAGGCCAGCTAACGGGCCATATTAAGTTTGAAAATGTAAGTTTCCATTACGATGAAGATCGCAATATTTTAGATAATATTTCCTTTGATATGCCGCCCGGTAAAACTCTCGCTGTCGTCGGCCCAACGGGGGCGGGCAAATCAACTTTGTCACGCATTCTCTTTAGGTTTTACGACATTAGCGCCGGAAAAGTAAAAATTGATGGGGTCGATATTCGAGACTTCACCCAAAATAGCTTGCGCGAAGCTATCGGAATTGTTCCTCAGGATACGGTCCTCTTTAACGATACGATCGGATATAATATCGCATACGCAAATCCGGAGGCGAGCCAAGACGAAATTGAACGAGCCGCAAAAGATGCTCAAATTCATGATTTCATTGTGTCTCTTCCTAACGGCTATGAAACGGTTGTTGGCGAACGCGGATTGAAATTATCCGGCGGAGAAAAGCAACGGGTGGCCATCGCGCGAACTTTACTGAAAGATCCGGCGATATTGATACTTGATGAGGCGACCTCCGCACTCGACAGCGCAACAGAACGTGAAATTCAAACCGCTTTGGATCGGGCGACGACTGGCCGTACGACCCTGGTCATCGCCCACCGCCTCTCCACAATCGTCAAAGCAGACAATATACTCGTAATGGAAAACGGAAAAATAAAAGAGCAAGGCAGTCATACCGCCTTGCTCTCTAGAAATGGCCTATATGCGACGCTCTGGGCGCAGCAGGAAGACGCTTAGAACTTTCTCGTATAGCCGAGAGATATCGCGTCCATATCCACATTATTATCTGACTCATAACGGGTATAGTCGAGACGGATAGCGCTGCGCGGCGAAAAGGCATATTCTGCCCCGGCGCCATAAGCGAAGCCGTCTAGATCGTCAGAAACTTCAGTGGTAATGCCTGCTGTTTCCGCCTCTGCATTAACACCTGTCAGGTGATACCCACCTCTCGCATGTATCGAGAATCCTTTTGTCAAAGGGAGTTTCGCGCGGGCAAAAGCCCCGACAGAGTATTCGGCGCCTGACTTGATGGTTGTTCCGCCGACAGTATCTTCGTCATCTGAAATGCCGATGGAGCCCTCGACCTCAGCCCCTAAAAGACCGGATGATTGATACCCTAGCCTTGCCTGAATGCCGTAATTATCTGTTCCCTCGTCATAGTTGACGACGCCTAAAGTCCCATATTTATATCCGTGGCGTGCCTTATGGCCATAGGCCCCACGAAGTTTAGGGCTATGGCTGTATTCAGCGGCACTATAGTTCTCGTCTGCGTGAGAGCCGTAAGCGTCATAAGAAGGCTGATGGTATGCATGTCCGTAATTATAGCTCGGTTTGTTCGAAACGGAGTATGTTGCGCTTGGCGCGCAGCCGGCATCACTACAGATTAAATTCCCCTGACGGTTAACACCTTGTGTCTGATAGCTTCCATTATGGTGGGCGTATGACGTCCCGCTATGTCCAAATTCCTGTTGCTGCGGGCCGTAAGTACACGCGGAGAGAACAGGTAAGGCCAGAAGAACCGGAACAAATTTCAGAGCATGTTGCATTTCAGTAAATCCCAATTTTTATTGTCAATTTTCACGTTGAGACATACTTGGCAGAAGATATTTAAATTTCGGTGAGTGCGGCGTTAAGGTTATGCTAAGCATAATTCCGAATGACGGCGGTCCCTTATACAAATTTGAGGGATAAACCATTGCTGATAACGCTTGCTGCCTTCGCCGTTCCTGTTACCTTTTTGTCAAAATTATAAAGAGGGAAGTTATGTCATTATCCGGAAAAACAGTTTTCATGTCAGGCGGATCACGGGGGATTGGCTTGGCTATGGCTAAAAAATTCGCCGAAGACGGCGCCAATATCGCAATTGCCGCCAAAACGGCGGAGCCTCACCCCAAACTTGACGGCACGGTCTATACGGCCGCCAAGGAAATCGAAGACGCCGGGGGACAAGCCCTGCCTATTGTTTGCGATATCCGAGATGAAGACGGCGTACGCGACGCGGTAAAAGCCTGCGCGGATAAATTCGGCGGAATTGATATCTGTATCAATAATGCGAGCGCCATTTCTCTGACGCCAACTCCGAACACGACGATGAAACGCTATGATCTGATGAACCAGGTCAATGCGCGCGGCACATTTTTGGTCTCTCAAACCTGCCTTCCTTATTTAAAGAAGGCCGAAAACCCGCATATCGTCAACATTGCGCCGCCCTTAGATATGAAAGCAAAATGGTTCAAAAATCATGTCGCCTACACAATGGCGAAATACGGGATGAGTCTTTGCACGTTAGGCATGAGTGAAGAATTCAGACCTGACGGCATCGCGGTTAATTCCCTCTGGCCCATGACGTCAATTGATACCGCCGCCGTTCGGAATGTTCTTGGCGGGGACAGTATGGCTAAGATGAGTCGCCTGCCGCAAATCATGGCTGATGCGGCTTACGTTTTGCTCAACAAATCGGCGAAAGACTTCACCGGAAACTTTGTCATCGACGAGTTTATTCTGGGAGAAAGCGGTGTCACAGATTTCAGTGTTTATACACACCCCGATTATGACGGCCCGCTCGCCGCAGACTTTTTCGTTCCCGATGAGTTTCTGGCAAAATCCAAATCCAAAGTAATGCAACATCCGGGATATACGGACTAATCATGGCCACCTTAAACGCAATCGATCCGACCCCTGAACAGATTAAAGCCTTTCTGGGAGACAGTGCTGAAAACGAACCCGTCTTCATGCTCAATCTTTTGAAGTTTAAAGCGAAAGCCACCTATAAAGATGGAGAAGACGTGTCCGGTGCCACAGCTTACGGCAGATATGCCAAAGCTTTTTCTGCTATGTTATCTGATCTTAACCTTGAAGGTGTTGAAACTGTATACAGTGGCCGCGCCCATAACTTTTTGATTGGCGGCGGTGAAGGTGAGTGGGATTCTGTTGCCATTGTCAGATATCCCGACGCCAAGACCATGTTCGAAACCGTCAGCTCTGACGCATACCGCAAGTTCCATTATCATCGTAAAGCCGGACTGGACGGACAGCTTTTAATTCGCTGTGATGATGAAAACGTATTTTAGAAAATCCACGATGACACAAACACTACTCGTAAATAAGTCTGATTTTTTTGACGTCTCAATTATCACTCAAGACGCCGCCCCGCTCGCTGACGGCATCATTCGATGCCAAGTTGGTCCGTGGGCGCTCACCGCGAACAATGTGACCTATATGGTCACAGGCGACCGAATTGGATATTGGAATTATTTTAGGCCTGACGCCTATGGCATTAACATTGAGAGCCACGGGCGGATGCCGGTTTGGGGTTTTGCCGAAGTTATTGAGAGTGAATGCGAAGGTGTTAGCGCCGGTCAAAAAATTTACGGGTTTTTCCCTATAGTTGACCAATTCGATATCCAACCTGTCAGTATCTCGCCGATAGGATTTGAAGACGGAAATGATCATCGCACGGAATTACACAGCATTTACAATCGATACATATTTACGGATGCTGACCCGTCATTCGCAAAACATGAGGATCTACAGCCCATATTACGCCCCCTCTTTACAACGAGCTTTCTGATCGATGATTTCCTCGCCGAAAAAGACTATTTTGGAGCAGAGCAAGTTCTTATCCTCTCCGCCTCGTCCAAAACCGCCCTTGGCACAGCCTTTTGCGCGAAACAACGCGGCGTAATTAAAGTTGCGGGCCTCACGTCAGAGGGAAATAAGGACTTCACGGAAGGCACGGGCTTTTATGATAAAGTCGAGACCTATGACACAATCACTAATTTGAACCCGGATGTTAAAACCGTCGTGGTGGATATGTCCGGCAATGGAAAAGTCCTCGCGACAGTGTCTGACCATTTCGAAGAAAACCTAAAATATGTTTGCAAGGTCGGTCTGTCACACTGGGAGGCTGCCGCCAAATCTGCTCCCAAACCTTCCGCTCCGACGGAGTTTTTCTTTGCCCCTGACCAAGCGAAAACACGTATTGCGGAATGGGGCGGCGCAGGTTTCGCCGAAAAACTCGGTGAACGCTGGATGCCTTTTTTGGAAAGTGCAAGTGACTGGCTCAGGGTAGAAAAATCAACCGACATGGCTATGATGCTCAAAACCTATCAAGATGTGTTGAACGGGGATGCGCCCCCGGAAAAAGGCTTTCTTTTTTCTCTCTAGGAATTTCTCATGACCTATAAATGTTTCGACGTCTCCATTGCGGATAACATCGCGCATATCGTGATGTCTCGGCCAGAGAAGCGCAATGCGATGATAGCAGAGTTCTGGTCTGAGTTGCCTGATATTATTCGGGACATTGACGACAATTCCAAAGCCCGTGTCATTGTTATTTCCTCGACCGGCCCCGTCTTTTCAGCCGGGATAGACCTGTCCATGTTCGCCAACGATGTCGCGGGGCCAAAAGATAAAAATGATCCGCTTTTCGGCGCGAGTTTTTACGAAAATGTCAAACGCCTCCAAGATAGTTTTACCGCCATAGAAGACTGCCGCATTCCCGTCTTGGCAGCTATTCAGGGCGGATGCTACGGCGGCGGCGTCGACCTCATCACCGCTTGCGATATGCGCTATGGCACGGAAGACAGTTTCATCACCATTTACGAAATCATTGTGGGAATGACAGCCGATGTCGGTACCTTCCCGCGCATTCTCAATCACCTGCCAGAAGGCATTATTCGCGAACTCGCCTATACTGGCCGTAAAATGCACGCCAATGAGGCGAAAGCCCAAGGCCTGTTTAACGCCGTTTACAAAGATCATGCCGCGATGATGGAGGCGGTGATGGAGACGGCCAAACAAATCGCCAAAAATCCGCCTCTCGCTGTGTATGGCTGTAAACGCGCCATCACCTATGGCCGCGATCACTCCACCAAAGACGCGCTAGACAATATCGCCGTCTGGAACATGTCCATGCTTATCCCGACCGAAATGATGGAGGCTATGCAGGCGAAGGGGCAGAACCGCGACGGAAATTACGCGGACTTGCCGAAGCGGAAATAAAAAAGCCCCGCAAAAGCGAGGCCTGATTTATTTATTTCTGAGGGCTGGATTAATATCCGGCCTTTTCCAATTCCGCTTCAAACTCCGGAAGAGCTTTGAACAAATCAGCGACCAAGCCGTAATCGGCGACTTGGAAGATGGGGGCGTCTTCGTCTTTGTTAATCGCGACGATGACTTTGGAATCTTTCATCCCGGCCAAATGCTGGATCGCGCCGGAAATACCGACAGCGATATAAAGCTCTGGCGCCACGGATTTACCGGTCTGGCCTACTTGCCAATCATTGGGGACAAAGCCCGCATCGACGGCGGCGCGGGAGGCGCCCATAGCGGCGCTGAGTTTGTCGGCAATGCCTTCGATAAGTTCGAAGTTTTCGCCGGAGCCCATGCCGCGTCCACCGGAAATTACGACTTTCGCAGCCGTCAATTCAGGGCGATCAGATTTGGACAGTTTCTCGCTAACGAATTCGGACTTGAAATCACCGGAAGGCTGCGGGCCGTCTTTGGTTTCGGCAGAGCCCCCTTCGCCGGCGGCATTAAACGCCGTGGTCCGTACGGTAATCACTTTTTTGGCGTCAGACGACTGAACGGTGGACATGGCGTTACCCGCATAAATCGGGCGTACAAATGTATCTGCGCTTTCCACGCCTGTGATGGAGCTGATTTGCTGAACGTCGAGCTTGGCGGCCACGCGCGGCATATAGTTTTTATGCGTTGTCGTATCGGGCGCCAGAACGGCGTCGTAATTGTCCATTAAAGGCACAAGAACCGTTTGCACGGACTCGGCCAGCTGACGTTCCAGCGTGTCGTGATCGACACCGAGTACGGCGCGCACGCCGTCAATTTTCGCCGCGGCGGCGACAACGTCTTTAATGTCTTTACCGGCGACGAGGATATCGACGTCTCCGCCCATTTGAGCGGCGGCCGTAACGGTTTTATGAGTAGCGTCTTTCAAAGACACATTGTCATGTTCTGCAACAACAAGAATAGCCATTAGATTACACCTGCTTCGTTTTTAAGTTTATCCACCAGTTGAGCGGCGTCCTCGACCTTGATACCGGCTTCGCGCTTGGGCGGCTCGGTCACTTTCAACGTCTTGAGACGCGGGGCCGTATCGACACCGAAATCTTCGGGAGTTTTGGCCTCAATCGGCTTTTTCTTGGCCTTCATGATATTTGGCAAAGACGCATAACGCGGCTCGTTTAGACGCAGATCGGTTGTGACAATCGCCGGCATTTGCAATTTTACAGTCTGCAAGCCGCCATCGACTTCTTTGATCACGTTTATTGCGTCGCCGTCCTGTTCAATAGAATTAGCGGCAGAGCCAATAGGCCAGTCAAGAAGAGCGGCGAGCATGCCGCCCGTTGTGCCAAAATCATTGTCGATCGCCTGTTTACCCAGGATAATGAAATCAGCTTCTTCGGATTCGGCGACGCTTTTGAGGATTTTTGCAACAGCAAGAGGTTCGAGATCCTCATCCGTTTGAATGTGAATGCCGCGATCCATACCCATAGCGAGCGCCGTACGGATAGTTTCCTGCGCCTTTGCCGGGCCGATGGAGACAACAATCGTTTCCGTGGCCGTGCCGGCTTCTTGCATTTGAACAGCCTGTTCGACGGAAATTTCGTCAAACGGGTTCATGCTCATTTTAACATTGGCGAGGTCAACGCCGCTTTGGTCAGGTTTGACCCGGGCTTTGACATTATAGTCAAGCACGCGCTTGACGGGGACGAGGACTTTCATGAAATACTCCGAAGGTTTTGACCTGAATTCTATTTAGGGCCGCACTCAGGGCGGCTTAACTGCTGTTTATATGTGCTAGATACGTCCCATTTTCAAGATGTGGTTTGCTTGCGATTTCGCATAGCGGCAATATATCCGCGTTTGGAGAAAATTTCGAACCGGGTTGGTCGCAAGGCAGGTATATTCTGCCACTGTCCATTTACCATCTGAACCTTGCTCCCGCTCTACATCTGTCATTCCGCAGGGTGACAAATCAAGAGAGTTTTCTCCTTTTTCCTGTCATTCCGCGCCTTGACGCGGAAGGTCGAGAGTTTGTTGACCGATTTAGAGGGGGCTCACAGTCTCTCGGCCTTCCGCATCTGCGGCCTATCGGCCTTGTGCGGAATGACAGGGAGTATGAATTGTGCATCGCCCAAGCCTTTCGTCCCACTGCCCATCTCGGGGTCAGCCTTTGCGTTCGTCCTTGAATAAAATGGACAGCCCGCGTGGTGATCTCCGCGATGGAGACCAAGGGGAATATGTTTTACGCGGCTCTCACCACGCGGCGGCGGTTTATATCGCAGCGGCCTTGTAGCGATCCTCCTGTGTTGGAGGTCGTCCGCAGTCTAAGGTCTCGGTCTCTCTCCGATCATCTGGAGAAGAGGTTAGAGCCTCGAGCGTCAGGCACGCGCCTTGATAGACCCGGATCCCTCCCCCGCCGTCGCAAGGGCCTCTCAGTCCCACCGTCCGGTACACCAACACGCCACGCTAGCCCGCCTGTCCGTGTGTCCGGAACATAACTAACTTACCCCGGTTTCAGGGGCTGGGGACGGGGTTTTTATTTTAGAGTTGAATTCAGGGGGTTAGGGAGAAGATAAACTCGGATATTTCCTCAATGTCGCCTTTGGGGGCAAAGCAGACATCAGGCAAGCGGCTTATAACGCCTGAATGCCTCGAGTGATCATGATGCAGCCACCTAAGCCTTGGGTTCTGAGTTTGCCGTTTAATATGCGGATCGCCTCACGACGCTCCTGTTCGGTTTGCGCCATGTAGCCTCACTTCGCTTCTCCGGCCACAACGGAATTGTTATGAACGGGTTGGGCGAAAAGAAGTTTATTCTAGCATACTCATTGTAGTCGGTAATTTTCCTTTTTGAAATCTAAGAAATCTTTATAAATGTAACATGACAAAATACGCGTAGCGATATTACAAGGATGCTTAATGAATACGATTGTCCCACCACTGTCCGGCATTAATCGCTTACTGGAGCAACAACGACAAATACATAAAACCCTTGAACCTTTTGCATTGCGGTTAGAGGCAATGCGTCTACCTGCTTTGGAATTTCAAAAGCAAATGCAAGAAGCCATGCGGCCTATCGCAATGTTCCAAACAAATATGT
>CAXATH010000011.1:0-100067 GCA_963972195.1 uncultured Hyphomonadaceae bacterium
CCGTCCGTAACACCAACACGCCACGCTAGCACGCCTGTCCGTGTGTCCGGAACATGGTGAGTATAGCCCGGCTTGAACGGGTGAGGACGCATCTCTTGATTTTCTTAACAAGCAATTGAAGTCATTGAGACTTTGGAGTCGATAAATGCGGATCTATTTCCTCCACCGCGAAAGCGGGGGAGGTGTCCGATAGGACGGAGGGGGCGCGCGTTGTCTGACGCGCCTAAAAACCATTTTCCGAAAATGCTAGTTTCGCCTACCCCCTCCGACCCCTTCGGGGCCACCTCCCCCGCCCCGGCGGGGGAGGAGTAATGAGTTACGACGCTTTATAGGCTTAGGTTCAAAACCCGTAAACGGCGGAGGAAACTGACTTACCCAATCGTCTCCAACCCGCCCATATACGGCACGAGAGCTTTCGGCACTGTGATCGTGCCGTCTTCGTTCTGATAGTTTTCCAAAATAGCGACGAGCGTTCGGCCGACCGCGAGGCCGGAACCGTTCAGAGTATGGACGAAACGGTTGTCTTTCTCCGCGAATTTATAGCGCGCCTGCATACGGCGAGCTTGGAAATCCCCGCAATTGGAAATGGAGCTGATTTCACGATAAGTGTTCTGGCTTGGGAGCCACACTTCGATGTCGTAGGTTTTACGCGCGCCAAATCCGAGATCGCCTGTGCAAAGCTCGACCACGCGATATGGCAGTTCGAGTTTCTGCAACACCGCTTCGGCGCAGCGCAGCATATTTTTATGTTCGTCGTCACTTTCTTCGGGTTTGCAGATAGAAACAAGCTCGACCTTGTTAAATTGATGCTGGCGGATCATGCCTTTGGTATCACGCCCCGCAGAACCTGCCTCGGAACGGAAACAAGGTGTGTGAGCTGTCAGGCGTTTGGGAAGCGCATCGGCGTCGAGGATGGATTCGCGAACTGTGTTGGTTAGGGAAACCTCGGCGGTTGGGATGAGGTAGTGTTCACTAGACACAACCTGAGCGCCATCGCCCGGTAATTTGACGCTCAACTGATTGCTTTCATCTTGAAAAACTTCAGCATCGGGGCCCTCTGGATAATAAATCCCTAGCTGACTAGGAACTTCATCCAAATTATTCACACTAGTTGAAATGGCTTTATATAGATCGCTATCAAACTTAGGAAGTTGCCCGGTACCAAATAGGGCATTCCTTCTTACCAACAAAGGCGGCGTCGTTTCTTCAAACCCCTCCTCCGTTTGCATATCGAGCATCAGGCTCGCCAAAGCGCGATCCATGCGGGAGAGTGCGCCGCTAAGCACGACGAAGCGGCTTCCGCTCATCTTGGCGGCGGTTTCAAAATCCATCAGGCCGAGCGCGGTTCCGAGGTCATCATGGGATTGCGGCTCGAAGGAAAACTCTTTCGGCTCGCCCCATTTGGCGACTTCAACATTGTCGTCTTCGCTCTCTCCGTCCGGCACATCGTCAAACGGGACATTGGGGAGACTGGCGAGAAGCATGTCTAATTGCGCTTTTTCGCTCTCGACCTGTTGGCCCATGGCGGCGATAACGTTTTTCGCGCCGGCCACTTCTGTCTTCAGGCGTTCGGCTTCTTCTTTGTCGCCTTTGCCCATTGCCTGACCGATAAGTTTGGAGCTTTTATTTCGGGCCGCCTCGGCCTCTTGCATGACCTGAGTCGCTTTACGGATAAGCGCGTCTTGATCCAAAATCTTTTTGGTCTTAGGCTCAAGTCCGCGCTTGGCCCAAAGGGCGTCATACTCGGCGGGGTTTTCGCGAATGGCTTTGATATCGTGCATGTCAGGTCTATTCTATCTGCGGGGTCTATCCGACCAAATTGGCTATCTTCGCGACGCTATAACGGGCAAGGCGGCTTGCAACAAGTGCGCAAGACCTGTCATCCCGCCTTTAACCGCCGCAAGCGTTCATTTAACCTATGTTCATAATCAATTTTATATAAGCCGAGTTTTCAGCCCCGGATGGGCATCCCCTAACACAAGAGACAATTCCAATGTTACGTACACTTTCAATTTCTGCTTTGGTCTGGGCCGGAGCTGCCACAGTTTCCCACGCTCAGTTTACCGAAGGCTTTACCGGCGAAGCAGCGCTGAACGGCTCTTTGACGACCGGTAACACAGAAACAACGGATATTGGCTTTGGTCTGAAACTCGCCAAGGAAACGGACAATTGGAAACATTCCGTCAAGGCGTCTGCCGATTACGGCAAGGCCGACGGCGAAGAGAACAAGAACCGATACGCGCTTGGCTATCAAATTGACCGCGATATCACTGAGCAGCTTTACGGCTATGCCAGTGCCGATTATTTCAGCGATGACTTTGGCGCGTTCAAACAGGGCTATTTCCTCGGCACAGGTGTTGGCTACCAAATCCTGCCTGACGCCCCGCTCACCTGGAGCGTGGAAGCTGGCGGCGGTTACCGGTCGCAAAAAGCGCGTCTTCCGCTGAACAACCCAACCGGTCAGCCAAGCCGGACGGAAAATGAGATCGCTGGGCAGCTTGTTTCTGACCTTGATTATGTCTTTAACGAGCAAGTTTCGGCCTATAACGACACGGAACTTCTCTATTCCGCCTCTGACACATTCCTGACGAATGAAATCGGCGTGACGTCACAGCTCTTTGACAGCTTTGCCCTGCGCGCCTCTTTCCGCGTTGAACATCACACGGACGTCCCCGTTGGAACAGAAAAAACCGATACGATTAGCCGAATCGGTATCGTCTATACTATGAAATAAAGTGTGTGTGGGCGGAGGTCAGTCTTCGCCCCGCACCCACCACACGTCAGGAATAGTTTACGTCAGCTTAACCGTCATTTCCTATAGCCAGTAGAATCTTACCTTCAGGAGCCTAACATGTACCGCCTTGCCTTTTCTGCCGTTTTTGCCATCTCCCTCAGCCTGGGTGTGGCGGGACAGTCAGAGGCATCGGAAGAGATTGGATGGACGGGCGAAGCCTCGCTCAACGGCGCGAAAACCACCGGAAATAACGAGACCACAGATCTCGGCTTTGCCATCAAAATGGAAAACCGCGGCAGTGACTGGCGTCATTCCGCCAAAGTGTCTGCCGATTATGGCCGAAATCAGGGCGAAACCAATAAGCGGCGCTATCGTCTGGGCTATAAAATTGGCCGCGATTTTGCCCCGGCCATTTATGGCTATGCCAATGCAGATTATTTCAATGATAGCTTCGGCGCCTATAAAAGCGGCTATTTCGCCGGCGGCGGTGTGGGATACAGCCTCATCGTCGATGATCCTACCCAGTGGCAGGTCGAAAGCGGTGCGGGCTTTCGCTCTCAAAAGGCGCGTCTGGCGCCGGGAAATCCGCTTGGCGTCGCCAGTATGAAAGAAGATTTCATCAGCGCGCGCGTTTATTCTGATTTCGAGCATGCCTTTAACGAGCAAGTCACCTTTTCAAATGACACAGAAGTGCTCTACTCGGAACTGGACACATTCTTTGTTAATGAAGCCGGCATTACGTCAAATCTGTTCGACAGCTTTGCCATTCGCGCCTCATTCCGCGTGGAGACCCATAGCGACGTGCCGGACGGGCGCGAGAAAACCGATACGATCAGCCGTTTGGGCATTGTCTATAAAATGAATTAGGGCGCGCCCTACTCTCAGATAGATACAATCAAGGATTTGGGTTAGATAGACTCCATGACCCAATCCTCTCTATATCTGCTTTTAATGCGCCATGCGAAATCGTCATGGGCGGAGGCGGGGCTGACGGATCATCAACGCCCTCTGAATGCTCGCGGCGAAAAGGCCGCAACGGATGTCGGCGCGGAGCTTTACGCGCGGGGGTATGCGCCGGATATAATCTGGAGTTCTGATTCAAAGCGCACGCGCCTGACCGCCATGCGCCTGATACGCGCCATACCCGGCGCTCAGGAAGTACATTACAATCCGGACTTTTATCACGCCGGGCCGGAAGAAGTTCTCCAGATATGCAACGGCACAGCTTTCCCTGAGAGAAATCTCATGTTGCTGGGTCACAATCCGGGGTGGGCAGAGCTTCATTATTACCTAAGTGGACAGGAGCATAACTTCCCGACTGCCGCATGCGCGGTCTATAAAGCAAAAAAATCACTCCCTGCGAACTGGCTCACACCGGAAAACTGGCGGCTTGTCGATCTCATTCTTCCCAGAGAGTTAGAGTGAAAACGCTTATCGCGATTCTGAAAGTCTATTGGGCATTTCTCTATTACCCTCTCCTACTGGCCCTTTTTATCTGGTTATGGGTAAAAGGCGTGCATTGGGCGTGGGGCGCAATTGTTGTGATCGCGATGGTCGTGTTTGATCCCATCTGGATCCGTCTTTTCTTTCGCCGCAAATGAACAAGAACCCACCCTCTTGCGCGAGACGGCTGGCTTCAGGGTTTAAACGCAGGATCTGTTAACCCTAATCACATTTGCCGAAAATTACGCGTGACAAAATACAATCGAAGGTTTATAGCTGTTTTTGTTGCCTGACACCACTTCCACTCCCCGTCCGGCAGCATGACAATCCTTACCTATTCCCAGGAAGGTTTGAACAGGTCGCCTCACATGTTTCGCGACGAAGCACGGAGGCGACCTATTTCAGTACGCTTAGCTCCATTTCCCTTTTAGACTTAAGAGAGTATCCTCTCTGCGAAGGATAAAGAGCAATATCATCGCCCCAAGTGTCGGTAGAGCAGCGAGGAAAATCAGGGTGAAGCTATCGGAAAACGGCACGAGGCTTTTGACTGTAAACAAAGTTCCAAGACCGTGAATGATCATAACAAGGCCATAAGAAATCCGCTTTTTCAGGCCGATCACAAACGCAAATATAACGATCAGTAAAAAACCCCCGATAACTTGGGGTGGTATCGCGGCGAGACTTAACTTTCCGATTTTATAGAATTTGTTGGCGACATTTTCAGCATGCTGAGCGTCGGAAAACCGGTCCAAGGCCCACATCAGCATGAAATAAGCAATGAACAGACGTGTCAGTAAAAGCGCAGGCTTTAGGTGTTTAGGCATAGTGGTTTCTCTCAAAATATTGTGTGTCGAATAACGGGGCCCTGCCTGACATCCAACACACAGTTTTGTGAGCTTACCCTGCTTTTCCGCCCAACCTGGCTTTGGCCCTGTCTGCCCCCATCAGCGCTAATAGAGGTCCCATTTCTGGGCCGTGGTCCATACCGGTCAGGGCGCGGCG
Source organism: uncultured Hyphomonadaceae bacterium (assembly GCA_963972195.1). GTDB lineage: Bacteria > Pseudomonadota > Alphaproteobacteria > Caulobacterales > Maricaulaceae > Litorimonas. The sequence goes on from CAXATH010000011.1 coordinate 5,180, forward strand.
AAGCGGCATGAACAAGCCCTTCCCTTTGCGCCCGGTCTCTGTTTTCACCGTAGTGAGCCAAGGGCCCCAACTGTCCTTATCCACTGAGTGGGGCATCAGCGCCGCAGCTTGAGCGCAGAACTCTTTATCCTCGCCTTCGATCTTACCCTCAGATTTTTCAAACAAAATTCGAGACCAGTCTTCGACGTCTGAAAGTTTCTCGACATTAGACCGGACAGCAAGCCAAAGAGCTTCACCGCCAGAAACGCCGAGGGCGTCCAAACGTTCTTTCACATCCTCATAAGGGGTCTCGTGGAGCAGACGTCCATTAATGAGCAGAAGCTCTGCCTCGTCAAACCGGGCCGGAGCGCGGCCAACTTTATCAAAACTAAACTCCTCAATAAGTACATCCATAGAAGGGCGCGCCTCAATCGGGTCCGACGTGCCAATTTTACCGAGCAGTGAACAAATAGCGAGCGGTTCAATATGCTGATCCCGTAATTCCCCCATGGAGAGTGAGCCCAGCCGCTTGGAGAGGCCTTTCCCGTCTGCGCCAACCAAAAGCGGCATATGCGCGAATTTCGGGAGGTGATCGGATAGCGCTTGGAAGATTTCAATTTGCGCGCCCGAATTGGTGACATGGTCTTCGCCGCGAATAACATGTGTAATTTTTGCGTCGATATCGTCCACGACGCTCGGGAGCGTATAGAGGAAGGAGCCGTCCGCGCGAATAAGCACGGGATCGGAGATGGAAGCGGTTTCGATGGACTGCTCGCCGCGTACGACATCGTCCCATGTCACGGGATTCCCGGAGAGTTTGAAACGCCAATGCGGCTGGCGGCCTTCGGCCTCCAAGGCTTTCTTGTCTTCTTCGCTCAAAGTTAGCGCGTGGCGATTATAGACGGGCGGCTTGCCTTGAACGCGCTGTAATTTGCGCTGACGGTCAAGTTCATCGGCTGTTTCATAGCAGGGGTAAAGAGTGCCCTCTTTCTTCAGCTTATCCGCCGCGGCTTCGTATTTATCAAAACGGTCTGACTGACTGAACGTCTCATCCCATTTCAGACCGAGCCAGGTCAGGTCTTCGCGCAGCCCGTCTTCATAAGCTTTGGTGCTGCGCTCCACATCGGTATCATCAATTCTAAGGATGAAAGCTCCATTGTTCTTGCGAGCGAACAACCAGTTGAGCAGCGCCGTGCGCACATTGCCGACATGGAGCTTACCCGTCGGGGACGGAGCGAATCTAACGCGAGGAGTATTTGAGGCGGACATATAATCTTCTTACGGTTCAGATTTTAAGGTTCAATTTGGGGCACGGCATCGCGGTATCGGTTTGTAATCGGATAGCGGCGATCTCGGCCAAAGTTTTTAATGCCGATTTTCACGCCGGGCGGCGCCTGTCGACGTTTATATTCGGCGATATAGAGGAGATTTTGAATGCGGGCTATATCTTTTGGCGTATGCCCCCGATCAATGAGAGCCTCTACGGGCCATTCATAATCGATAAGGCCGCGGAGGATGTCATCCAGCACGTCATATTCTGGGAGAGAATCGCTGTCTTTCTGATCGTCTCGGAGTTCCGCCGACGGCGGCTTGGTGATGATGCGCGTCGGTATAGGGGCTTCTCCACCGAGGAGGTCATCTGGCGTATGGGCATTTCGCCACTCCGCCAAGGTAAATACTTCCGTCTTATAGAGATCTTTCAAGGGATTGTACCCGCCGCACATGTCGCCGTAGAGCGTCGCATAGCCGACGGCCATTTCAGATTTATTGCCAGTCGTCACCAACATCGGACCAAATTTATTTGACAGCGCCATAAGGGTAAGCGCGCGGGAGCGGGACTGGATATTTTCTTCCGTGGTGTCGGGCGTCGTGCCGTCGAACAGAGGCCCGAGCATTTCATCAAAAGCGTCTATTGCGGGTTTGATTTCAATAATGTCATACCGACAGCCCAGCCGCTGGGCGCAGCTTCTCGCATCTTCCAGGCTGTCAGAGCTTGTATAACGGGTCGGCATCATCACGCACCACACCCGGTCTTTACCGAGAGCGTCCACCGCAATCGTCGCGGCCATGGCGCTGTCTATACCGCCTGACATGCCGAGGACGACCTGTTTGAAGCCGTTTTTGTTGACGTAATCGCCAAGTCCCAAACAAGTCGCGCGCCAATCCGCTTCGTAGCCAGTGAGCTGCGCCTCAATTTTTGCCTTTTTACAAACCCATTTTCCGCCTTCTTTCTCCCAGACGGAGACGTCGTAATCCGGCACGAAACTTTTGAGAGATTGGACGATGGCGCCTGCCGCGCTCATGGAGAAACTGGAGCCGTCAAAAACTAGCTCGTCCTGTCCGCCGACTTGGTTGACGTAAATGAGCGGCAGGCCGGAGGTGTGGACTTTGTCGCCAAGCGCTTCGGTGCGTTCGGACAGAGCCGTCCGCCGCCAAGGCGAGCCATTTGGCGAGATCATCAGTTCGGCGCCTCTCGCCCGAAGATGGGACGCTACCCCCTCTTGCCAGAGATCTTCACAAATTGGCAGACCGATCATAACCCCTTTAAATTCAATAGGATCAGGCAGAGGCCCCCGCGTGAAAATACGGGCTTCATCGAACACACCGTAATTCGGTAAATGATGTTTATATCGGGCGTCGGTGATTTCTCCGCCTCGCATAAATAAGGCGGCGTTATAGAGATGCGCGCCGTCTGCCCAAGGCAGATTAAAGACCACGGCAGGCCCATCTTTCGTCAATTTCGCAAAGTCTTCGGCCAGTAACCTACAGTCTTTGACCGCAGCCGGTTTTAATACCAAATCCTCCGCCGGATAGCCGATTATAAGTTGTTCCGGCAGGACTAAAATATCCGCCCCGTCCGCCTTTGCCCGCTCAAAAGCTTCTGTGGCCAAGGCAATATTCCCCCCCAAATCACCTACTGTAGGATTGAGCTGAGCAGAAGCAATTTTAAGGCGTGTCGTCATGAAAAAGGGTGTAGCGGCGCGGGGGGTAAGCGGCAAGGTTTAAAGGTGGCTTGGCGCAGGTCCAAAAACGTTTCCCGGAAAACCAAAAAGGAAACGCGCCTTATTTTAGTAAATTTTACATTACTCAACCGCCGTTTTCTGAATCTTCAGATGCGTTTCATTCACGCCCATCAAGGCCGCTGAACCGTAATATTTGGTGAATTCCGGGACGAAAATACCAGCTTCAACTGCCGGGTCAGTTTTGACCAACTCTTTTGCTTCTTCAATCGTCTGCACATTGAAGATATAGAGGCCGCGCTTTTCTTTGTCTTCGACAAAGGGGCCAGCCAGGACCAGTTTTTTCTCTTCCGCCAAAGCCTTCATATTGGCGAAGTGTCCGCGAAAAATGCGGTTTCGTTCATCTGGGTCCGTGATCTCCGCAGGTCCCGTTTTCAGGACAGTCATGACATATGACTTCATCCCGTAATCATCCGCGCCGTATTTCTCTGCCAAAACCGCATCATAGTTCCCCGCCCCGGTGAAATGCGCGGTGAGGCTGCGGAACATATCGATATTGTCGTTGATGGAGGTCTGCCCGCTTTTGCCGTTCTGTGTGAACGTCCTGTGAGCGGCGTTTTTCGCGATGACCATATTCGCTTTTGGATTTACATAAATATATTGTCCGTAAATTCCGACGGCAAAGAAATCACCCTCGTGGGGTCCTTCCTGAGGCATAGGCACCCACCATTGATAGCCATAGCCCGTCCCGCGGTCCTCATGGAGGGTAGGCGAATGATTTGTGGTGGAATCTGCGACCCAGTCAGCCGGGATAAGTTGCTCCCCATTCCATTCGCCGTTTTGCAGGAAAAGCTGTCCGAATTTGGCGTAATCGCGCGTCGTCAGATTAAGCCCTCCAAGCGCAAAAGCCGCATCATAGCCATCCGTCAAATAATAGGGAGCTTGTTCAAACCCCAGATTTGCGCCGTATGTTTCTTCAAAAAGCTGGTGCAGTGATTTTCCGGTAGCCTTACGAAGCGCCATCGCCGCGACATGCGTGTCGATAGAAACGTATTGCCAATTGCTGCCTTGTTCAAATTCGCGCTCCGTCAATCCGGTGGCAAATTTGTCCATAGATTTGCCGAGACCCAGCACCCGACCCATTTTATTAATGTCGGAGTCCGGATCCATATAATCTTCGTCGAAGCGGACGCCGCTGCTCATATTGAGAATATTGCGCAGGCTAACCCCTTCATAAGCGGAACCCGTCAGTTCAGGTACATATTTGTCGGCCGGGTCGTCTAGGCTTTCAATCTCGCCGCTGGCCAGAGCTTGCCCGTAAAGCCCGGACATGAAGGATTTGGCGACAGACCAGCTAATGCGGCGATCATCTGCGTCTGTGCCTTTATAATAGCTTTCATGTAAGAGCTTGCCGTCTTTAATGACGACGAGCGCCGTGGTTTCCAGCTCTTCCAGCAACTCTGGCAGATTTCTTTCCTCGCCCGCAATCGTCACCGTGTCCGGGAGCGTTTTTACGTCTTCAGGCCAGAGATAGGGCGTCTCCCCAATTTTCAGATTATGATGCAGGAATGCCGCATCCATGTGAGAGAAGTTTTGTACAATCTTGTCTTCGTCAAACAGTGAGTTGACCGTCGCCAGCCTTTTAACTTTGGTGAAATTTAGCGCCAACAAAAGCGCAAGTATCGCGACAATCCCGATAACGATCCGAATAAACCATCTCATGATATTTCCCCTTCAGACCCTTTCCGGGCTTAGCCATCAATTTGTAACGCGACCTGCGCCGCCGTCAATCCGTCTTGCGCCGAGGCGCTAACAGGGGTTCCGTTCAGAACAGACGATATAAAACTGTGGCTCGCTGCGCCGAGACTGTCGGCGGCAGACGGATGGCTGCCGAATTCCGCGTTTAATTCAAATGGCGTATTGTGCTGGAGCGTCTTTGCCGCGAAATCGATCAGGACAGTTCCGCTCGGATATTTAAGCGTCATTTGACGGCTCACCCCCGGCTCTACCCGGCTGGCAGACAAAATGGCTGTGCCGCTCGAAAAGCTAAGTTCGGCGCGGGCCGTATCCGGCGTTTTAGATTTCACGGCTTCCGAGCTTCCAGACACGGATTTCGGCGCTTCGCCCATTATCATGCAACACAGATCAATATCGTGTGTCATGAGGTCGAGCGTGACAGATGTGTCCGTGCCGCGCGGCGAGTACCCTGTATTGCGCACAGCAATAATATGCGTAGGGGTCTCGTTTATCTTATCCAAACCGATTGCCCGCGCGACGAACCTTTCCTGATGACCAATTTGCACTGTCAGGCCTTTGTGTTTTGAAAGTGTAACGATCCGGTCTGCCTCTTGGAGTGTCGTGGCGATTGGTTTTTCTATTAATACGTGGCAATCGGCTTCGAGAGCCGCCATCGCCATCTCTCCATGATAGCTCGCCGGACATGCAATGACCACCGCCTGAGCCTCCGCAAATAATTCTGAGGAGGTTTCGTAACGTTCAACGCCGTGCTTTTCCGCCAATGCAGAGGCTCTTTCGGCGTCAGGGTCGAAAACGCCAAGAAAATCCACGCGGTCATCCGACGCTAATTTATTCGCGTGATAACCACCGAACACCCCTGCTCCGATGAGCCCGACTTTGAGAATTTCAGCTTTCATAGGAGGTCTTTGAAGGGTTTTCTTGCTATTGTCAGTAGAGAATCACTTTGACAGAATTCCCGGGAAAACAGCCAATCCAGCCGATTTGGACTCAAAATTTGAATGGATTTCGAGATAATCCCCAAAAAAACGCCCGAAAACCCCCATAATACCGTGTTTTTAGTGACACTGCGCCCAAAATAGTTACGTTGAGGCCCATGGAGTCCGTCAATTCGTGCGGGCCCAACAATTCATATAGGGAGATCCAAAATGAACAAAAAAGAACTCGTAAGCGCAATTGCCAGCCACACTGATTCTACTCAGGCGGCCGCCGGCGAATTCCTCAACGCCTTCTGCGAAGTCGTTGTCAGCGAAATGAAAAAGGGTGACGGATCAACTGTTGCTATTCCTGGCTTTGGCCAGTTTGTTGCCAAACACCGCGCCAGCCGCGAAATGCGCAACCCAGCCACAGGCAAAATGATGATGAGCAAGGCGAAAACATCCGCTCAGTTCAAAGCGTCTGCTGCGCTCAAAGACCTTTAAGACTTAAAACAAGTTTTAGTTTGAAACCGGTTTGGATATTTCCAAGCCGGTTTTTTTATGATTATTCTCTTTGTGTTAAATCAGGGGGCTGAAAATGAGCCAAAGGAATACGCACAATATAGTAGGATTGGACGACCTGATCGAAGATTTGTTCGGTATGAATGTTCGAAGCTTCAAAACAATATGGGTTTTGTTTTCTTCCCCGCGACAATATTTCATCGCGGCTAAAACTCCGGCTTGGATGGACAAATACACCCCTTCAACTCGGTTATGGCTAGGCCTCATGGCCATTTTAATCGCGTTGCAGTTCTTCTGGGCTAGCCCAGATGCGGCCATTATGGATAATCTCTCGACAACTTTGAGTGCCGTCTTTGCAAATGCCGCCATAAATGTCGGATCTACAGCAGACTTTGCCGCATTCGATATGGCAGGTGAGTTACAAAAAGCGATGAAGCTTAACTATCTCATTTATCCCTTCGTATTTATTTTTGCTTTTTCAGTCTTCGCGTGGCTTTACAGAGCTTGGGGAGAAGCTCTCTCATTCACGGTCAGGTTGAGATACGTCTTTGCTGTCATAGTTCCGGCGTCGGTCATTGGTCTGTTCACAACGCTGATGACTCCGTTTATTTCTGCCACTCAGCTAAACCTGTTTTCAGTCATCCAAACCGTCGTGATTTTAGGTCTGTATTTTTTGACCGGCTTCCGAGGCGCATATGGAGATATGGATAATGGCGAAGCATTTGGAAGGTCAATTGTCTTAGCGGTAGGTATCTTCATCACTTTGACAATTGCGCAACTCATATCTTACGGCTTGTCTTTCGGAATCAGCTTATTTCCTGCGGCAGGCGATTTTATCCAAAGCGGCCTGCCTTAGACAAACCTAGCTCGCCATGCGAGCGAGGTCTTCTTTGCGGTAGCTACGAAGTTCCTCAGAGATTTGAAAAGCCAGTTCCAAAGCCTGATTAGCGTTCAAGCGCGGGTCGCAATGAGTGTGATAGCGGGAAGACAGATCCTCTTCCCGTATCATCTTGGCAGAGCCCCCGAGGCATTCCGTGACATCCTGTCCGGTCATCTCGAAATGAACGCCGCCGGGCCAGCACCCTTCTGAGTGCAGGACCTGCATAAAGCTTTTCACTTCAGACAGAATATTGTCGAATGGACGTGTCTTATACCCTGAGTCCGTCTTGATCGTATTGCCGTGCATTGGGTCGCAGGACCAGACGACGTGACGTCCGGCGCGTTTCACCGCGCGTGCCAATGTTGGCAACCCTTTAGCCACTTTGTCATGACCATAGCGGGCAATTAGTGTCATCCGGCCCGGCTCATTTGACGGGTTGAGTACATCAAGCAACTTCATCAGCTCATCTGGCTCAAGCCCCTCGCCGACTTTCATGGCGATCGGGTTCTCTATGCCTCGGAAGAATTCAACATGAGCGTGATCCAGTTGTCGGGTTCGGTTGCCGATCCACAGCATGTGAGCAGACGTGTCGTACCACCGTCCGGACGTTGAATCGATCCGGGTCATTGCTTCTTCATAGCCCAGAAGTAGCCCCTCATGAGACGTGTAATAGTCTGTCTGAGCCATTTGAGGTGTGCTTTGCGCCGTCACACCGCAAGCCGACATGAAATCAAGAGCATCGGAAATTTTATCCGCCATCCTCTTATACTTCTCGTTCGTTTCTGTGCCTTCAACGAAGCCCAAATTCCATTTATGAATATTCTCGAGATTGGCATACCCGCCCATAGAGAAGGCGCGGAGCAGGTTGAGCGTCGACGCGCTCTGACCATAGGCTTTCAATAGCCTTTCCGGATCAGGCAGGCGGCTCTCCGGCGAAAATTCCATGCCGTTGATATTATCTCCGCGGTAGCTCGGCAGCGTTATTCCGTCCCGCACCTCAACTGGAGAGCTGCGCGGTTTACCAAACTGTCCAGCAATTCGGCCGACTTTAACCACGGGCTGCCCGGCCCCATATGTCAGCACAACAGCCATTTGCATCATGATGCGGAACATGTCCCGCAGATTGTCCGGGTGAAACTCCTTGAAGCTTTCGGCGCAATCACCGCCCTGCATCAAGAATGCCTTCCCCATAGCGACTTCGCCAAGACGGGCTTTCAGACGGCGGGCCTCCCCAGCAAAAACGAGGGGCGGATAGCCTTTCAACGTACTTTCTACTGACGTTAACGCCTCACTATCCGGGTAATCATCCGGAATATGTAAAGCGGGAAGTCCGCGCCAGCTTGAAGGGGTCCATCGTTTCTGCGTCATGGTCATTACTTTATCATTTGGCGGTCATCGCAATTCATGTCCGCGCGGCTTATCAGGCTTAATTTAATTTGACTAGAGTGTCTTTATCATCATTGCGTCAGGCATTAAGGTAAAATATCACGCCCCACTGTATATTTTTCGGCATTGACGGTTATTTATACCGCGCAATTTAGCCTTCTTGAAATAAAATTGCCCATTCAGACAAAAACGGACTTGATACTCTATTCTTTCAGAGCAGCCCTCACATAAAGAGAGCCTGTGTAGACAGACAATATCGCTGCTAACCACAAGCAGGTTAGTCCGGCCACCTTACTCGTTGAGACGATGTCCGGAATGACAGTATCAATCGGCAAATAACTCTTTGCTAAAATCCAGACTATGAGGATGGCTATCGCCAACATCTCAAATGCTGTTTTCCATTTCGCTAACTTTGTCGGAGGCATAGCCCGGCCTGTCAGAGCGGCATGTTCCCTCGCCCCCGACACCAGAATGTCCCGAAAGACTATAGCAAGCGACGGAATAAGAAATATCGGGTCGCCCAACGCCGCAATGGAAAAGGCAATGACGCAACCCGCGACCAAAAGCTTGTCGGCAATTGGGTCTATCATTCGCCCGAAGCCGCTAACGACATTCCATTTGCGCGCGAGATACCCGTCGAGAAAATCCGTAAAGGCAGCAAGAATGAATAGTCCTAACAATACCCAGGCTTTTGCTAAAAATAGGTCCCACTTAAACGCAAGTGATAGGATTCCAGCGATAAAGAGAGGCACGCTTAAAATCCGGGCGATCGTCAGAACATTCGGCACCCAGTAGAGGGGGTGACGATCACTTGGTTGTGTGGCCACGGAGTTGCCGAGGGAGGGATCATTTGGAGGTATATCAGACATTAAGCATCATTCGCTGTAAATTTGGTTCGGAAAATACGCATGGCCGAAGCGACGCTAAGCGCAGCGGCGAGCCAAAGAAAAAGCTCTCCAAAAAACCACACCCAAGGGGACCCTAGATTTAGCAATCTCGCAGGGTCATCCTCAGCTCGAAAGACATCTGTCAGTTGAGACAACCAAGGAAACGCCACGAGGGTGCAAACCGCCAGAATGGACAGTCCTACCTTTGCATTTGAAAGTTTATTGTCGGGCCAGCCAAATTGACGAAGTTCTCGCCCCTTCAATAAGGCGACTGTCAATTCTCGAAGGAACAATATCAGCACCGGGACGGCAAATGTCCACGTCATGATCCCTTCCCGAACTATCACAATAGATAAGGCCAGCAACACGCCAAGCGTGAGCACGGTATCCGCAATATCGTCAATCCATCCATATTTACGGTAGCCAGCCCTAGACGCGCCTCCAAAGTAGTCATCCAGGACATCAGTTAGGGCCGCAATCAGAAATAAAATTGAGGCAAACACAGCCATTTTAATGTCTGGCCACGTCGCGATAATAATTGCCATAATAACGGGCGTAATGAGCAGGCGAATAAAGGTTAGGCCATCAGCAAAAGCGCCGCCCGCCTGCTTCGGGGACATTTTTGACGATTTCTCTGATGTCAAATTCTCCGGGTTTGGCATGGATAAGTCTCCTTACCTTGCTCTAACAGCTATCTTTCATGAAAGTAATCATAAATCGTTCGCGCCATGGCAGAACTTACGCCTTCCACTTTTGCAAGGTCTGCGGCAGAGGCCCCTTTGACGCCTTTTGCGGAGCCGTAATGCGCAAGGAGCGCCTTCTTTCGAGCGGGCCCCACACCTGGAATTCCGTCCAGCGGATTGGTTTTCATCGCTTTCTTGCGGCGCGCGCGATGTGTTCCGATGGCGAATCTGTGGGCTTCATCCCGTAATCGCTGAAGGTAGTAGAGAGCCGGCGTTCGAGACGGCAGGCTGAAGACCTCGCGGCCGTTCATGAAGAAGTTTTCTCGCCCGGCATTTCTGTCCGGCCCTTTCGCAATCCCAACCAAAGTTGTGCGCTCTAAAACCCCTAATTCCCGCAAAGTTTCAGTGACAACTGAGAGCTGACCCTTTCCGCCGTCAATCAACACAAGATCCGGCCATTGCAAGGTGGGGTCTTTGGCCAACCTGGAAAATCTCCGGCGAAAAACTTCGCGCATCATGGCGTAATCATCGCCCGGTTCTGTATCGGCGTCCTTGATGTTAAAGGTTCGGTAGTCGCGCTTCTGAAATCCTTCCGGTCCAGCCACAATAAAAGCGCCAATCGCGTTGGTGCCTTGAATATGACTGTTATCATAAACCTCGATGCGCTCCGGCGGCGCTTCCATTCCGAAGATTTCCTGTAGTTCTGCCAGTAATTTGGCCTGCGAGGCGGTTTCTGCCAGTTTTCGGCCAAGGGCCTCTTGCGCATTGGTCACCGCCTGCCCGACGAGCAATTTTTTCTCGCCTCTCTGCGGCCTTATGACTTCGATGTTTCGGCCTGATTGCGCCGTCAGCGCTCGTTCGACCAAGTCGTGATTAGGAAGGTCTTCGCTTACAAATATTTGCTTGGGGATGGGTTTGTTATTGTAAAATTGGGCAATGAAGGCTTCCATGACTTCCGCATTGCTTTGCTCTTTGGCGTGGCGCGGGAAATGACAGCTATTCCCCCAATTCTGTCCGGCGCGGAAAAAGAAGACCTGTATACAGCTCTGCCCGCCCCCGGAATGCAATCCGATGACGTCTCCATCCGAAAAAGTAGTCGGGTTGATGCCGCTGGAATTCGTCGTAACCTTCGACATAGCCTGAATTCGATCCCGGAGCTCGGCCGCCTTTTCGTAATCCAGTTTCTTGGCGGCGGCGTTCATTTCTTTTGAGAGGCGTTTTCGCAAGCTGTCGGATTTCCCTTTCAGAAAGTCTTCGGCATCAGAAATCAAATCGCCATAGTCTTTAAGAGAAATCTCACCCGTACAAGGCGCGGAGCAACGCTTTATCTGATGCTGGAGACAGGGCCGCGTCCGGCCCTCATAAATGCTGTCGGAACAATTACGGAGACGAAAGGCTCTTTGTAACGTGTCCAGAGTCCGGTTTACGGCCCCTGCACTGGCGAAAGGGCCGTAATAATCGCCTCTGATATTGCGCGCGCCGCGATGTTTATTCACTTGCGCAGCAGGATGATCCTTCCGCACCAGAATATAGGGAAAACTTTTATCGTCCCTCAGCAGGATATTATAGCGAGGTTTCAGGCGTTTGATCAGGCTGGCTTCGAGCAAAAGCGACTCGGTCTCGGTTTCGCAAACCACAAATTCCATTTCGCTTGTCGCGCGGATCATGCGGCGAAGCCGGGTGGGATGACGATCATATTTCGTATAGGCGGTGACCCGTTTTTTGAGGTCCTTAGCTTTACCCACATAAAGCACGCTGCCATGCTCATCCATCATGCGATATACGCCGGGTTTGTTCGGAAGTCGGCTCACATAGTCGGCAATGCGGTCCGGCCCGACGAGCGGTTTCGCTTTCTTTTCAGAGCTATCTGAGTCGGAGGAAGACATGCCTCTTAATTAGGCATTGTCTCCGTCTATCGCAAATTGTTCGAGCACGGAGAGCTGCACGCGCTCCAAGGCGATTTGGTGGGTGGCGGCCAAGTTGACTTGAGGCGCCTTGCCGGCCTTATGAGCTTCCCGCCAACGCTCCATACAAAGACACCACTGATCTCCGGCCTTTAGACCGGGAAAGTTGAAATGCGACATCGGCGTGCCTAAATCATTTCCCTGCGCCTTTGAGTATTCCAGAAAATCGTCAGTCATGACGGCGCAGACAATATGACGGCCGCGATCGCTTGGTCCTGTCTCACAACATCCGTTGCGGAAATAGCCAGTCATTGGATCGGACGAACACGATTGCAACGGCGTTCCCAAGACGTTGAGGCTATCCGTCATTTCCGGCGCCTCAGAATTTCTACGCCCGCCACTTCCGCCTTGAGCAAAGCCTGTGGCTTGGAAATTCGTACCGCGCAGCTTTGCACCCTCGGATCGTAACCGAGAGCCCAGTCGGCAATCCGCTCTGCCAAAGTTTCGACGAGTTGAACATGTGCTTCCAATGCAATCTCTTCGGCTTTTTCGGCCACGACACCATAATCGAGAGTTTCATGAAGGCGGTCATCCTTTGGTGCCTCCATGCCTGTCATATCCAGCTCAATATCCAGAATGATGGGCTGAGTGGCTTCATATTCATGCGGATGAACGCCAATAGACGCCAGAATTTGCAAACCGCGAACAAATATACGCGTGGTAGGCTGCACGGCCTGTCTGTCGCGAAGGCGACGGTAAATAGAGGAAGACTTCAACATTTCAATCCTCACCTATCATCATATCCGGTGTTTCCCAGCGTAAATGTTGTCCGCTATCCACGGCAAGAAACTGCCCCGTCACGGATCGGGCTTCGAGCAAATAGCGCGCCGCCTGTAACAATGTCTCCGGCGGGGAGCCATGTCCGAGTAAGGTTTCTGACGCTTCCTTTTCAAATTCTTCTTCGGTCTGGCCGCTATTTTTCAAAGTCGGCCCCGGCCCTATGGCGTTCACTCTTACTTTTGGCGCAAAAGCCTGTGCCATTGTCGTTGTCGCCCAATGTAGAGACGCCTTGGACAAGGTGTAGGTAAAGAATTTGGGGTTAGGTTTGAGAACGCGTTGATCAATCAGATTAATGATGGCACTGCCAACTTCTGCTTGATCCGCAAAATGTTGGGACAAAATGAGGGGCGCACGCAGATTTGCGTCCATGTGAAAATCAAAAGTCGCGCGGGAAAAGTCGTCGGCGCTATCGTTTTCAAAAGTCGACGCATTGTTAATGAGGGCCGTAATTGCGCTCCCCGCCGCCTCTGCTGCTCTCTCAATCAAAGTGTCGCATTCCTGCGTCACCGACAGATTTCCCTGTACCGTAATGGCTTGCCCGCCGGCCTCCTTTATCTCGGCCGCGAGGCTATCCGCTTTTTCAGCGCTTCGGAAATAATGGATAATGACGGTCCAACCATCCTCGGCCAAACCTCTGGCTAAAGCGGCCCCAACTCTTGCGGCGCCGCCGGTTATGAGAACCGTTTTACGCATCATCATTCACGACGTACCGCGCCCGTTCCCCGCAGGAGGGGCGCCCGACTTCAACGCAGACGAGCCCGCCAAGCTTTGGAGCCAAACGGTCGTAAATCCACATGGCTATCTGTTCGAGAGCAGGCTGCTCTAACCCTTCAACCTCATTAAGGAGGCTGTGATCAAGCGGCTCTACGACTTCTTTGACGATGGTTTCAATTTTCCAGAGGTCGCGAATCCAGCCCTTATCGGATTGAGGGTCGCCGCGCAGGACGACTTTGCCGTAAAAGCTGTGGCCGTGAATATGTTTGAACAGGTCATTGGCGTCCGGATGGCCGAAGTAATGGGCGGCTTCGAACTGGAAGTCTTTTTCGATTTCAAGATATGCGCTCATAAGTGAGTCCAGACCTTAGCCGCTTAGATCATGCTTCTGGCAATGGCCAAAAGATAAAGAATATAGGCGGCTGTAAAAATGAAGCCTGTTTTTCGTCCAATCGGTTTACGCGTCAGAACAAAGGCAACGAGGGCAAAAGTGGCGGCCAGCATAACCCACATGTCAAAGACAAACAGATTCCGCTCTACCAAGACCTCACCCGACATCGCCGCCGCCCCGGTTACGGCCAAGGAGTTGAAAATATTGGAGCCCAGGACGTTGCCGAGCGCGACTTCTGAATGTCCCCGGTACGAGGCGATAACTACGGTCGCGATTTCCGGGAGCGACGTCCCTATTGCCACAATGGTCAGCCCGACAATTGTTTCAGAGACATTAAACCCGAAAGCAATTTCCTGGGCGTTCTCGACGATTAACCACCCGCCTAGCACCAAACCGATGAGGCCAAAAAAGACCCAGGCGAGAGACACAAAAAGATTGACCGGCAAACCGCCCTGCCCCTCATCAAGTTCTGCCATTTCTTCGAGAATTGGATCATTTGCGCCCGCCCTGGCCAGGGTGAACATCCAGACGAGATAGACCAAAATTCCCGTAAACAGCAGAGCGCCTTGCCAAAAAATGAGCGGGTTATGGATGAACGCCAAGGCCACCAGCACCACGGTGGATAGCAGACAGAACAAACTATTCCGGGCGACCCCACTGACATTTGTCGGGATCGCCATAATGATGGCCGGGAGGCCCAAGGCCAAAAGAATATTCGCGATATTCGACCCGATGACATTGCCCACGGCTAGCGTTCCGACGCCGTCAAGAACGGCCTGTACGCTTACAACCATTTCCGGCGCTGACGTCCCGAAAGCCACTATAGTTAAGCCGACAATCAGAGACGGAACGCCCCAATGCCGAGCGAGCGCCGCCGCGCCACGCACCATAAAGTCACCTGCCACAAGCAGGACGACAATGCCTAGCAGTAATAATCCGAAGGCAAGAAACATAGCTTAGGACATGGTTTCAGGTTTAATCGAAACGTTTGTAGTCAAGAAAATTTAGAGCGCCAAAAACAATAATGACGAGACCAAAGGCAAACAATGCCGGATCCATGGTGAACAGACCAAAAACGCTGATCCCGGCTTGGATAAGTGAAAACATAAATACCGTCCCAAAATATGAGCGAACTGCGCCGCAGCCACCCGTCTAAACATTAGGTGGGTCTATAAACGCCTTAAACACAAATGCCAACTACGCTATAGAGACATTACAGTAAAAGAGGAGTGAGTCATGGCAAAGGTTTTAGGGGTCGGCGGCGTATTTTTGCGGTGCAAGGACGTGGAAGCCTATCGGGCGTGGTGGGCGAAGTTTATGGGGCTCGACATAACCGATTGGGGGACCTTTGAATGGGAACGCGAACCTAGTTCACGATCAATGCTGAGTCCATTTTCTAACGATTCGGATTATTTTTCGCCTTCCTCGGAGCGGGCTATGATAAACCTTCAAGTTGAAGATGTTTCGACTTTGGTGGCTCAAGCAAAAAATGGAGGCGCAACGATAGTTGGCGAAATTGAACAGACCGAATATGGCACTTTTGGCTGGTTTATTGACCCTGAAGGCTTCAAGATAGAGCTTTGGGAAGCGCCTTCTGCGGCTCCGTAAACTAAAGGACACACTATGTTTGGAACCATTCCATTTGTAAAAGCCGCCGGTAAGGGGCTTGGCAAGTTATTTGGCAAAGATAAAAAAGAAACGGAAGAAGCCTTGAAAAAGGAGGTCGACAATCACGGTCTGGATAGCACCGGAATGGATATTCACCTTGGCGAGGACGGCACAGTCGACATAAAAGGCGAAGCCGTCAGTCAGGAAATGAAAGAAAAAATCATTCTTGCGGTCGGAAATGTTGAAGGCATAGGCGGGGTAAAAGATGAAGCAACCGCTAAGATAAAAGGCCGCGAGTCACAGTTTCATACGGTTGTTAGCGGCGACACCCTTTCCGCGATTTCAAAGAAATATTACGGAACATGGAAATTGTATCCAGAAATCTTTGAAGCAAACAAACCGATGCTGTCTGATCCGGATAAAATTTACCCGGGTCAAGTTCTGCGCATTCCTTCACTCAACACTGCCAGTTCCTGAGAACAATTTCGGATCATAAATAAAAAAGCGGGCCCGTTTAAAGAAGGCCCGCTTTAAAAATAAGTCTCCGCCATTGCGCGAAACGGAAACTTCCACACCTGTGACAACAAACAGGGTCGCGGGACACCGCAAACCCTGTTTGCCTGGATATATCAAGCCCACATAATATCCATATTCAAGACTGCGTTTACACACAAAGCGTACCCCAAATATCCGTTTTCACGAACAAGCCTTGGCGATGTTTGCTCCTACCTATTGGAGTAAGGTCAGGACGCCCCACAAAAATCACATCAGACAAGTTTGGCGAATCTTTATGCCAGTCTTGTGTAGGCTCGAGCTAAAAAAAAGCTTTTGCCTACAATCAATGAGTTGCTGATTTCAGACAGAAAAGTCCTGTTGGATGCCTGATATTTTTCTTAGGTATTTCTTAGGTTGCACATTTTCGCCATATTTTGTATCAGGTTGTAGGTTATATGAAATGAAACCCACACTAATTAATTCAACTTGTGCGAAATGCGGCTTTCCATGAAAACGGCAAAGATAGGTCGGGCGCGAATTGACTTTGAAGCGCTCACTGTTGAGGGATTAAAAAATCGCACTTCGGTCGAGCCCAAAGTGATGAAACTTCTTTCCGTTCTGGCCGCACAGCCGGGAACGGTATTTACAAGAGAAGAGCTAATCGTCGCGGTTTGGGGCGTAGAATATGGAGGAGATGAGCGCCTGTCTCGCGCCATATCCTTGCTTCGCAAAGCACTCGGTGATGAAAAGGGTAAGCGCCAATATATCGAAACGATTTCGAGGCGCGGCTATCGTTTAATTGCCTCTGTCGAAGACACCACAGAATCCAGCCTTCCAATTGGAGTGAAAGTCCCCAGTGAACCCCCTCCGGTCGCTCCCCCAGTCCGCGATCACGAAGCTACTCCGCAGAATGACACTGAACAAAACCTCTCCGCTTTGAAATCAGTTCGAGGCTTTTTCCAGAAACAAAAAAAAATGGCTTGGCTCGGAGCGGGCGCGGCTACGGCGACCACTGCGTTTCTTGTTATGGGTATTCAGGCGTCGAAACCGCAAAACCTGCCTGTAAACGAAGGTATGCGACAAGGCCTCCACAATATTCAATATTTTTCTCATCCCGGCGCTATCGACGGGGCGCAAGAGTTGTTTTCAAATATTTTAGCTAAGAATGAACAACACGCCGGAGCCAGCGCAGGTCTCGCCCTCTCTCTCATGCGGGAATATACTTCCGAAGAATCCGACCCGGCTTTGTTGAAGCAAGCCGAAGGCGCCGCCCGCCAGTCTTTGGAGTATAACGATCAGCTCGCCTTGGGCCACATTGCTATGGGGTGGGTTAAAGAGTTTCAGGGAGACTTCGACGAAGCGCTTAATCATCTGAATAAAGCTGACATTCTGGACCCGAATAATGCCCTTACCCTCGAAAGCAGATTTCGAATTTCCGGTCAAAGAGGAGATTTCAAGGGCGCGGAAGATATCCTCAACCAAGGAATAGCCCTGTATTCAGACGATCCGATATT
The DNA here is from genome assembly GCA_963972195.1 of uncultured Hyphomonadaceae bacterium. Classification (GTDB taxonomy): domain Bacteria; phylum Pseudomonadota; class Alphaproteobacteria; order Caulobacterales; family Maricaulaceae; genus Litorimonas. The sequence continues at coordinate 22,615 of CAXATH010000011.1, forward strand.
TCCAAGTTACGCGGCCGATATGTATACCTATCTGGATAGACTTGATGAAGCCGAGACAATGGCGCGGAAATCCATTTCTCTCGATCCTGAAAACTCCCGCAGTTATTCTCAACTGGCCCAGATACTCCACCGGCAAGATCATACTGTAGAAGCGATTAAAGTTTTGCAGGATGGCTTAAAAATTCATCAGAATGCATCCCTTTACAATAACCTCGGCACCTATTTGTTTTTCCAAGGTCAGTATGAAATGTCGGCGGGCGCGTTTGAAAAAACTTTAGAGCTTGATGGCAATTCGCACTTTCCTCTCTATTGGGCCAATCTCGGTGATGCCTATCGCTGGGTCCCCGGAAAGGAAAAAGAATCGCGGCAAGCCTATTTGAGAGCCCTGCAACTCTGGGAATCTGAACTGGAAGTGTCACCGGAAGACTTTAACACTCAAAGCAGAATGGCGCTCTACAACGCTAAGCTTGGTCATGTTTCCGAAGCCTCGGACTTTCTGAGAAAGCTGGCCGGAAAAGACAATCTTAACTCTATTTATTATTATCGAGCTATGGCGACAGCCGAGATTATTGGTGACAGATCACTTGCGCTCTCAATGCTCGAGAAATCCCTCAAGGCCGGGTATCAGAAAACTGAGATAGAAAATGATCCGGAATTGAGCCAATTGCGGGAAGACTCCGCCTATCACATCACACTCGTCAGTCTGGAAGAGTAATCCCGACTGTTTTTCTACCCACAAAGACGCAGGCTTATATGACTGATTACACTTTAGAACTCGAATTTGACGTGAACCAGGTGACACGTAGTTTGCAATATAAATTTACGTCACCTGATGGCTCACCTGAAGTACCTCAAGGCGCCCTGGCCGGCACATATCACTTTTCTGCCGGGGATACACTCGGGTTCAAATTAACAGCTACAGGGAAAACCTCAGACGACATTGGCGTCTCTGTGACAGACTGCACAATAATTTCGATCGGGACGTCCAGCATTGGAAAGTTTGATTTATCCCCTTTTAGCAAAGAAAGCGCAGCCTCCAAAATTGACCATTGGGGGCCACCTTCCCCCAGCGAGACTGAACCGGGTCGAATGAAGGTGGTTATCGAAGGTGATATGACTTTGCCCATATTGGCAGAAAATGGACAATGGAAAATATCCGGCTATCTATCTGCCGGGCTTCGAATTGCAGGAAAGAGTTATAATCGCCTCTTTTATTTCGACCCCGAAGGATCAACAGGGAATGGCGGCGGGCATAGCTTCCCCTAAGTTTGCCTCCAAAAAAGACAGAGGCGGCGCTGTTTTCGGCGGTGCGGAGAGAGAGAACCGCGAAGTTACCGAAAAGAGCCACCGCCCTGCTGCGTGCCCTAATTTGCAAAGTCTCGGATGACGGGGCGAATCAGGGGGGACGCACGCAAGTTTTGTTATAGAATAACACCGCTGAACGGAAACTGAACGAAGCTGTTGTCAGAGGTTCACCTTGGTGACAGCCCCGTAATGATGTGCCTCCAAGTAAAAAAGCCTCCGCAAGGGAGGCTTTCACTTCAAAATCATATCCGGATCGAAACCGATATTGGGGGCCATTGCGCCTCAAGACGATTTTTAGGATTTTCCTGAGGCTGTTTTCTTTGTTCCAGCCCTCGCCGTTGCTGACTTTTTCGCGGAACCGGATTTCGACGCAGAGACGGTTTTCTTGGTCGTCTTCTTGGCGGATGCTACCTTCGTGGCAGTGGGTTTCGCGCCTTTACCTTGTTTTAGCGCTTCAATTTCGGCGAGAGCCTTGTCCAATCGCGCTTTCAGCACTTCGTGTTCATCTCGGCTGACCAAATCCATATCAGCAATGAACTTTTCAGCTTGAGATCGCGACATCGCTTTGACTTCGTCACCGACGCCTTTAAGCGCGCCGGCCGCATTTGTCAGGAAATTTGAAATATCATCGAGGGGGCGGGATTTGCTTTGCATCACAATGGCCTTTTAAACGGAGTTTCGCTTTGATTCATAGATAGGGAAAGGTTACAGGATTTTCCAGATGTTAGAGTCCAAGTTAAAAGAAATATTTTGGACGCATTATTTGGCAGGGTTTGCATGTTTTTGGCGCTGATACTTGATTTTCAGGCAATCGTTTTTCCATCTTGGTTAAGTGACGAAGCCTTTTCTATTGGTCCACTTTCGGTCAAATGGTATGGCCTCGCCTATCTCTTGGGCGTTTTTGGGGCTTATTATTACGCCAGCCGCTTGTGCCTTCGTAAAGACATCTGGGTTTCAAATCACCCAACTCGCGGACCAGAAATTGTGCCCACCAAAACCATCTTGCAGGATCTAATGTTCTACTGTCTGCTGGGCATAATTGTCGGTGGACGCCTGGGCTATATCGTTTTCTATTCCACTTCGACACTCTGGGAAGCGCCTCTGGATATCTTCAAGGTCTGGACCGGAGGCATGAGTTTCCACGGCGGCTTTCTCGGCGTTGTTGCCGCCTGCGCCTATTCGAGCTGGCGGACAAAGGTCTCAAAGCTGCGCATCGGAGATATGGCGAGCGTTGGCGCCCCGATAGGGCTGGGTCTGGTCCGGCTCACAAATTTTGTCAATCAGGAGCTCTATGGACGCGTTACCGATATGCCTTGGGGCTTTATTTTCTCTACGGCGCCTGACTCTCAACCCCGGCATCCGAGCCAGCTTTATGAAGCTTTCCTCGAAGGGTTTGTATTGTGGCTCATTCTTCGAATCCTTTGCACCAGATTCAAGGCCTTGACCAAGCCGGGCGTCGTTTTCGGCGCGCTCATGTTCTTTTACGGCATTTTCCGGTTCAGCGTCGAATTCGTTCGAACGCCTGACAATATCCCGCAATTCGGTACCTACCCTCTCATCGGCGAACTTACGCGTGGTATGGCTTACTCCCTTCCTATGGTCGTGGTTGGCGCCGCCCTCATGGCGTGGGCATGGAAACGCTCTCCCGTTTCACCCAAGCGTATGGATGAAGAAGAGACGCCCTCCAAGACATGAGTACCCAGCTCGAAGACCGGATTAAGTCGCTCATAAAATCCACCGGCCCCATCAGCGTGGCCGAATATATGACGCTTTGCCTGCTCGATCCGGTGGACGGCTTTTATCCGACCCGCGACCCGCTCGGCAGCGCCGGAGACTTTATCACCGCACCTGAAATCAGCCAGATGTTCGGCGAAGTGCTGGGCTTATTCGCCTTGCAGAGCTGGATGGATTTGGGAAAGCCCGATCCGTTTTTTCTGATCGAGTTGGGCCCCGGACGCGGCGTCATGATGGCGGATATGCTCCGCGCGGCGTCTCTGGACGAAGATTTTAAAAAGGCCGTTCAGGTTGTTTTGATCGAAGCCTCCTCGGCGCTCGAAGCAGTTCAGGGGCAGACCCTCGGACATCTCGGATTCCCAGTGCAGTGGGTTCAAAATCTCGAGGCCGCTCCGGCAGGGGCGTCTCTTGTCGTTGGCAATGAGTTTCTGGATTGTCTTCCGATCCGTCAATTCATTCAACGCGATCCCTTCGCCGGAAAAGACGGCTGGCATGAACGTCATGTCGGACTGGATGAAGAAGATCGCCTTCGCTTTGAAATTGGACCCGAGCCGATTGGTGCAACGGCCAAAAGCTTCATCCCTGACGCGCAATCAGACGCCCGAAAAGATGAGTTACTGGAAACTTGCCCCTCTGTTCACCAAATCATTGAAACCCTTAAAGCCCGCTTTGAATCTCATCCGGGCCGCGCCCTATTCATAGATTACGGCCCCGAGGTCACAGAATTTGGCGACACGCTTCAAGCCCTGAAACGGCATAAGAAAATCGGAGTGTTCGAGCAGCCCGGAGATAGCGATTTGACCGCGCGTGTTGATTTTCAGACGCTGATCGAAACTGCGGCTTTTCAGGGGCTGTCGACGAGCGGGGCCGTGACTCAACGCGAGTTTCTGTCGAAGCTCGGACTGGAAATGCGGGCCGTGGCCCTCGCCCGCGCTCAGCCTGATTCCAAGGCCGTCATTGCGCGTCAACTCCACCGCCTGACGGACGAAGCTGAAATGGGCGAATTGTTCAAGGCGGTGAGCTTGCAGTCACAAGGGTTACCAACCCCATTAGGATTTCGAGAATGACCCCTCCATACAAGACTCATCCTGACCTCAACACTCCCCATGGTTTATTCGGACGTCAAGGCGGCGTCTCGGAAGGGATATATGAAAGCCTGAATGCAGGGGAGCGCTCGGATGACAGCCCCATGGACATCGCCGAAAATCGCAAGCGTATATCAGACGCCCTACAAGCCGACCACCTGGTGAGCCTTCACCAAATCCATTCGGATCAGGTCGAAATCATTTCTGAGCCGCCTGTTTCCCCATTGAAAGCTGACGGCCTTGTCACAAAGACAAAAGGGCTCGCTCTCTCTGTTCTTTCAGCCGATTGCGGCCCGGTTTTGTTTGAAGACGCCGAGGCCGGCGTAATCGGCGTCTGCCACGCGGGATGGCGCGGCGCATTAGGCGGAATAGTCGAGAGCACGGTAGCCGCCATGTGCGAGGCCGGGGCCACACCAGCCAACATATCGGCGGTTCTGGGCGCTTGTATTAGCCAGCCCAATTACGAAGTCGGAAACGCGTTCAAATCAGACTTTATGGAGATCGACGAAACCTTTGAACGTTTTTTTAAAGATAGCGAAAAAGATATCCCGCATTTCGACTTACCGGGCTTTATTCTCTCCCGCCTGAAGGCCAGCGGTGTTACGAAGTGCAGCTGGACGGGCGAGTGCACATACGGCAATCCAGACCTATATTTCAGCTATCGCCGCAACACGCATGAGGACGTCGAAGGCTATGGCCGTAATCTATCTGTCATAATCCTCAGGTGAATCACTTGTCAGCCCTAGACTCCCCCGAGCCTCCCGCTTAAGAGCCCCCTAACACGACCGAGCCTACCGGCATTTCGTTGCGGGCTCTTGATACGGAAAAAATCGTCATGAAACTGATCAGCGGCACGGCCAATGAACCCCTCGCCCGCGGCATTGCCGACGTCCTGGACATTCCCCTCACTGCAGTCGACATAGAGCGCTTTCGGGACCAGGAAATCTTCGCAAAAATTAACGAGAATGTGCGCGGTGAGGATATTTTCCTCGTTCAGCCAACCTCTGCCCCCGCCAATGACCATTTGATGGAACTCCTCATTCTGATTGACGCGCTCGTTCGCGCCTCGGCTCAGCGGATTACGGCCGTCATTCCTTATTTCGGGTATGCCCGTCAGGATAGAAAAACAGGCGGACGTACACCAATTTCGGCAAAGCTTGTTGCTAACCTTATTTCCAAAGCCGGCGCACACCGCGTCCTGACCGTTGACCTGCACGCCGGGCAAATTCAGGGCTTTTTCGATATCCCGACAGATAATCTTTTTGGACAGCCCGTTTTTGTGAACGATATTAAAGACCGATTCTCTGCCGCAGACCGAGAGAAAATGCTATTTGTCTCTCCTGATACAGGCGGCGTTGTCAGAACCCGTGCTATTGCCAAAATGTTCAATGCGGATATCGCCATCGTTGATAAAAGACGCCCCAAAGCTGGCGAATCAGAGGTGATGAACATTATCGGCGACGTCGCGGGCCGCAGCTGCATCCTCTATGATGATATCATCGACTCCGGCGGCACGCTCTGCAACGCAGCTAAAGCGCTCAAGGATCACGGCGCAAATTCTGTTTCAGCTTATATCACCCATGGCGTCCTCTCCGAGCCTGCTGTGGAGCGCATTACTAAATCCGAGCTGACGGAAGTCGTGATCACAGACACGATTGCCCAGCCCGACGCCGTCAAAGCCTGTCCTAAGATTCGCGAATGTACAACCTCTACCTTGCTCGGCGAAGCTATCCGCCGGATCGCAAATGATGAAAGCGTCTCAAAACTGTTTAGTTAAAGCGATTTGCAGGTGTTTGCGCCTGCATTTTTGCCTCATCCCCCCTTGCGCCGCCTCTCGCCTTTGCTTATAGAGCGCGCGACTTTACGCGTGTTCTGCGAGAGACAGATGAATGGGCCGCCCCGATGGCGGCTTTGTCTTTTTTAAGCGGCCCGCCGATTGACCATTAAAGGACGAAGACAATGAGTGTTGTTCTGGACGTAGATATCCGTGAAAATTCTGGTACCGGGAATGCCCGTGCCGCCCGCCGTGATGGCTTTGTGCCCGGCATTGTATATGGAGGAGACGAAGCGCCTGTTTCTATTTCCTTCAAATATAATGAGGTTCTGAAAGCCCTGAACTCCGGCCAGTTCCTGCAATCCATGATCGAAATTTCTCATGACGGCAAGAAACAGAAGGTTCTGACCAAAGACGTTCAGTTCCACCCTGTCAGCGACATGCCTGTTCATGTCGACCTGTTCCGCGTGACAGACAAAACAATCATCGAAGTTGAAGTCTCTGTGAACTTCATCGGCGAAGAAGAGTCTCCTGGCCTTAAAGAAGGCGGAACGCTCAACGTAGTACGCCACGCCATTGAAGTGAAATGTCCTGCCGGTGAAATTCCTGATTCCATCGAAGCTGACGTTTCCGAAATGGACATCGGCGATACGCTTCACATGTCTGATGTGAAACTGCCTAAAAACGTCAAGCCCTCCATTACGGACCGTGACTTTACTATCGCGACACTTATCGCGTCTCGCGCCCTTATCGAAGAGGACGAGGACGAAGCTGTTGAGGGCGTTGAAGGCGAAGAAGGCGATGATGTTGCCGCTGACGAAGTCCCTGCCTCTGAGCAGACTGACGAAGACTAAACACTTTGTCGTGGTTTGGCAGACTGTTCGCTGGCAAACAGCGAACAGCGGAGCCTGACATGCAAATCTGGGTAGGCCTTGGTAATCCCGGCGGAAAATATGCCGGGAACCGTCATAATGTCGGTTTTATGGCGATAAACGCCATTGGCGATGACCATAATTTTTCCACGCCCAAAACCCAATTCAAGGGTCTGGTCCGCGTGGGTCAGTTTGGCTCACAAAAGGTTCTGCTCCTCAAGCCTACCACTTTCATGAACGAATCCGGACAGTCCGTTCAACAAGCCATGCAGTTTTATAAAGTGCCATTGGAAAATGTGACCGTTTTCCATGATGAGTTGGATCTAGACTTTGGCAAAGTTCGCCTGAAAGTCGGCGGCGGCATTGCCGGTCATAACGGTCTTCGCTCTATCAAACAGCATTGCGGAAATGAATATCAGCGCGTGCGCATTGGTATCGATCATCCCGGGCATAAGGATAAAGTCCACAGCCACGTTCTCTCCGACTTTCGTAAAGATGAAGAGAACTTGCGGGACGACATTCTCAATGCCTTCGGCAAATATGCCGATCTGCTCGCGAGCGGACAGCCGGATCTGTTTCAGACGCGCGTAAGTGAATATATAAAAGGATAAACCCATGGGTTTTAAATGCGGTATCGTCGGACTTCCGAATGTCGGAAAATCCACACTTTTCAATGCACTCACGAAAACGGCTAATGCGCAGGCGGCCAATTACCCGTTCTGCACGATCGAGCCTAATGTCGGCGATGTCGCCGTACCGGAGCCTCGTCTGGACAAAATCGCCAAAATTGGCGGCTCGGCTCAAATCATTCCGGCGCGTATGAATTTTGTCGATATTGCCGGCCTCGTCAAAGGCGCATCAAAAGGCGAAGGCATGGGCAACCAGTTCCTGGGAAACATCCGTGAAACCGACGCCGTGGTTTATGTGCTACGCTGTTTCGAAGATGACGACATCACCCATGTCGATGGGCGTATTGATCCCATGTCTGACTATGAGACGATTGAAACAGAATTGATGCTGGCCGATCTGGAAAGCCTTGAGAAACGCAAGCCGGGCCTTGAGAAAAAACTTAAGCAGAATGATAAGGAAGCTGTGCAGACAATGCGCCTCATCGAAAAGGCGATAGACGTTCTGGAAGATGGCAAGCCCGCTCGCACTGCCGAAATTGATGAAGACGACAAAAAAGCGTGGAGAATGCTGCAACTGCTAACGGCGAAACCCGTTCTGTATGTTGCCAATGTCGACGAAGAAAGCGCAGCGTCAGGTAATAAATTTTCTGAGAAAGTTGTCGAACACGCGAAATCCGAAGGCGCTCAATCCGTTATTATTTCGGCGCAGATCGAATCGGAAATGGCGGTTCTGGACGATGAAGAACAGGCAGAATATTTAGACGCGATTGGATTGGAAGAGCCCGGGCTTAACCGCCTCATCCGCGCAGGGTATAATCTGCTCGACCTACAGACCTATTTCACCGTTGGCCCAAAAGAAGCTCGCGCCTGGACCTTCAAGCATGGCTGGACCGCGCCAAAATGCGCCGGCGTTATTCACGGCGATTTCGAAAAAGGCTTTATCCGCGCGGAAACCACGGCCTATGACGATTATGTTGAGAATAACGGTGAACAAGGCGCAAAAGAAGCCGGTAAAGTTCGCCAGGAAGGCAAAGAATACCTCGTCAAAGACGGCGACATCATGCTGTTCAAATTCAACGTTTAAGAACAGCCCCTGCCCTTAATTTCCGGGGTAGCCAATCAAGACGGAAACCGGGCATCCGGCCTCTTTCAGTTTGTCTGCCCCGCCCAGATCGGGCAGATCGACAACAAAAGCGGCGCTGACAACTTCAGCTTTACAACGGCGCAGTAAGGTCAACGCCGCGAGCGCGGTGCCGCCCGTGGCAATGAGGTCATCAATCAACATGACGCGCTGCCCTGCCTCCACATCATCCACGGAAACTTCGAGGCTATCTTTGCCATATTCTAGATCATAGCTTTCGGAGATTACTTTACCGGGAAGCTTACCTCTTTTTCGAACCGGAATGAATCCCAAGCCGAGAGCCGAGGCCACGGCGGCGCCAAATATAAAGCCTCGGGCGTCAATACCGGCAACAGCATCAAGACCTTCATATGTCACTCCGGACACCATCTTGTCGATGGCGACATTGAAGGCCACCCGGTTAGCCAGTAGAGGGGTAATATCCCGAAACATAATTCCGGGTTTAGGATAATCAGGAATGGTCCGGATGTGATCTTCGAGGGTCAGCATTATAAATTCACTTTTTCCGTCTCTGGCAAGGTATGGTCTTCGGAGAAAGCGCGGCTTTCCCATTCGATATAATCCTCATCGCTCATAAGTTCAGAGATATATGTGTCTGAGCGTGTAGTGCGCGGTAGATCATAGCTCGCAAATCGCGTCGCGACGGGCGTATAAAACGCATCGGCAATCGTCCATTCGTTGAATAGAAACGGGCCGTCATGACGCGACAGAAGCTCATCCCAAAGCTCACAAATTTCCGCCGCTTCCTCCAAACACTCTTTAGGCATTTTGCCTGAGGTTCGCCGCCTCAAGTTCATGGGAGCTTCGCGCCGTATCGCTTTGAAACCTGTATGCATCCGCTCGACAACGTCCCGGGCGAGTTGTTTCTGCCCCTCATCTTTTGGCCAGAGGTTAGGCACCGCCTTGGCAGCAAATTCGCAAATGGCGAGGCTGTCCGGGAGATAGTCGTCATTTATCTTCAATACTGGCACCGTGCCCTCATCCGATAAGGCGAGTAATTTTGCCTTATAACCCGGCACATCCAGATCAATAACTTCTTCCTTAAAGGGGAGCTCGGTTTTTCTTAAGACGAGCCAAGGCCGCATCGACCAAGAGGAGTAGTTATAATTTCCGATATATAGCTTTAAGGCTGACATAGATATTAACCTAACAATTTCAGGGCGGTAAGGAGTTTATCTTTATCCGCTGTGAACCCGCTGCGGATCCAGAGGGCCTCCAGAGCCTTGAGCGCTTTACCCATTCTGGGCCCCGGTTCAACCCCTGCGGCTTTTAAATCCTTACCCGAAAGTGGAAATTTAGGCCGCTCCCAAGCCTGTGCAAAATTCGCAAAGGTCATCCATTGGGCAGACTTTATCGGATCCTTTTCGCCTGCGGCTCTAAGCTGCGTTCGGTCAGAAACTGTTTGCCCGCCTGCCCGGTAAAGTGCTGCCAATCGATCACGGTCGGACAGATCCAGAGAGAGCGGCTCACCGTCCTCTGCCCAATTACGCAGCCGCTTTGTTTCAGCTCCAGACATTTTTAGGCGTTTACATAGGAGCGCCATTTGAAGCGGCTCACGCGCGCTCATGGCCATTAATCGGAGAAGCGGATCAGGTTTGAGCCCTTCTCTATTCTCAAGATTTAAAAGAAAGTCTAAACCATCAACATTATTGGCTTCAGGTAACACTGTTTCGAGAATATCATTTGTCAGCATGATATGTAGAGCCCGCGAAGGGTTTTGCGCGAGAAGCAGTTTCTTGATTTCCGACCAGACCCGTTCCGCAGAGAGCTTTTTGATACCTGCCTTGTTTTCGCGGCAAGCCTTTAGTGAGTCCGCATCAACCTTTGCCTCACCGCCGTACCAAGCGAGAAAACGGAAAAACCTTAAAATGCGAAGATAGTCTTCTTTGACGCGCCTATCCGCTTCTCCGACAAACCGAAGACGACGGTCTTTCAAGTCCTCGAGGCCGAGTCCGGTTGGGTCAAATACTTCGCCGCTCTGACTGGCATAAAGCGCATTAAATGTCAGATCGCGCCGCTGCGCGTCTTCGCTCCAGTTCTTGGTATAGGTGACCACGGCATGACGGCCATCTGTATCAATATCCCGCCGTAGGCTTGTGATTTCATAGGGTTTTTTATCAATTATAGCGGTTACAGTCCCGTGTGAAACACCGGTCTCAATATAGCGGATTCCTGCTTTTTCGAGGGCCGACATCACCTCATCCGGTTCTAAAGCGACGGCCAGATCCGTATCTGTGACGGGCTCGCCCCAAAGCGCATTTCTGACGCATCCGCCGACAAAACGCAGATTGTCCTTTGGAAATGCGCCAAATAACGCGGACATAGCTTTGTTCTTCATCCACGGGAACTGCTCTGGGGTCAGGTCTATCATGGTGGCGACCCTATCTTACAGCCCGAGCGCGTCCATGGTTTTCTGTCCAAATCCGCGATAGATGTCAGGAAAGTGTGTGTCCTGAAGCCCTTTTTCTATCGCTAAGACAGAAAGCAAGCTCCGCCCCTGTGTGGGCGTTTCAGGCTTTAGTTCATAAATCGGATGCTTGAACGCTTCCCGCGCGTCAACAAAATCCCAGCCATCTGCTTTAAGCGCCGAGAGCACATCGTCCAAAAACAGCCCGTTTAAAAGTGTGTGGTGCATGAGCATCGTGTGAGGGAGATCATTATATCCAAGCCTTTCCGCCAGAGACTGAAAGTGGTTAGCCAATGTGATGACCATATCGACATAATAATCACGAAAACCCGACAAATCAGCAGATGGATCTGCTTTGAGATAGGTCTCAAGGCGAGTGGCCGTATACCAATCGATTGTGTCTATTGTAACCGGGGCTGTCCGGAAGCCATTCTCCCTCAAAAACCGCCTATAACTTTCAACTTTATTAGGCGTGCCACCTTCTGCCAGAAAGGGAAAACGGAAAATCTTTTCGTACCCGGCATAATTTGACATGAGTTCATCGTTTTTGAGGATATCGGCTTCTATCACTCTCACGACTTCTTCACTCGAATTCATGTGGGTATAGGTGTGGTTCCCGAGCAGGTGCCCCGCCTCTGACCAAGTTTGTACAACTTTGTCACCAATTTCATTATTCACGAATTGCCCCGTCACAAAGCCCGCAGCTTTATGGTTATGTTTCGCAAGCGCATTTAGAATGCGTTTATTCCGCTCTAAGGGGGACAGAACCTCTTCGAAGTTCAGGTTGAAATCATCCATTGTGACAGCAAAGCGCGGCTTCGGCCTAGTCGTGATATTGGGCGCGCAAGCCGCGAAACTCGCGGCAGTAGAACCGACTAAAAACTCACGTCTTTTCATTGGGTTATAGACTTTGCATAAAGTCGTTCATAAAGCCTGTAGATCATCATGGCTGTCATTCCCCATATGTTGCGGTGCACCTTATCGGGCCCGTCATAGGGCATGTCTATCAGGCGGTGGTCTTGACCGTCAAAGAAAACCTCTCGGGGTTTATGGGATGTTGGATTCATCAAAAAGCTCATAGGTACTTCAAAAATATCCTCCACTTCGCCGGGATTGGCTTTCATGACGGCTTCGGCTTTAAGAACCCCGACGAAAGGCGTAACCCGGTAAGAGCTTACCGCATCGAAAGAGGGCAAGCGGCCTATAAGGGTAATACTCTCTGATCCAACCCCAATTTCTTCTTCTGTCTCGCGTATTGCGGCCGCTCTGACCGTCTCGTCTTTTTCCCGTTTCCCGCCCGGAAAGCTGATTTGCCCGGGATGAGAGGGCATCGTCTCGGGGCGCTGCGTCAGAACGACATTCCAGCCATTATGACGCCGCACCAACAGCGCCAAAACGGCGGCGACACGCTGCCCCTCACGCTTCACCCTGTCTGAACCATCGGTGATATCCAAGGGCAAGAGGACATCTTTCAAGGCCGATATGACCTCTGCTTCGCTAACGTCCGCCCACTCCATGATTACACTTTATGAGCGCCAACGGGACCAAGCGGAAAGAACTCTTCTGCTGCCCAAATACCGAGCTGCTCTCCTTGGTCAGTCATATGCGTAACGGCCTGATCAACCAGTTCATAAAAAACCGGGCGGGCCAAGGCGGCCTGTAATCGCCCGCGCACGGTCACAAAGGGGGATGGCTCCATCGTCTCCGCATCTGTTTCAACGCGGATCGGGTTGTCAGGTCCGGCTTCAGCCACATCACCTAAATTCGTGGTAAAAAATATCCGTTGGTCTTTCCCTTTACCTTCGATATCCACTCTGACGGCTATGAAATGGGCGCGCTCGACTTTAATTTCTATTTTTTCTACAGGCGTGACGAGGTAGGTTTTACCATCTTCGTCCTTGCGCAGAATCGACGCAAAGAGTTTGACCAGAGGCTGGCGCGTCACCCGTGTACCTTCATGCCACCAAGACCCATCGGCCTTGATCACCATATCCATTTCACCGCAATTTTCAGGATGCCATTGCTCGACGGGGCGCTCGCCCTCTTCTGTATCTTTCAGCGCGTCGAGCAGGCCTTGCAAAGAGAACTGCGAGTTACGGGCATTTAACGGGATTTCCATAGACTTTCGTCCTAGCGTCATTCAAAGTTTCTGTGTGAATCACAGCTTTGTCATAGCGGATGATTCCGCAAGACTTAATAGATTTACGCATGTTAAGCCAAAACCGATTCCTTCTTCTGCAAACCAGAAAAAGGGAAATCTGAAAGACGCGTCCCCCGGGACCACAAACAACATTGGATAAGCCAGAGACATATGACCGCAATGACGACATCCCTTCCTGCCGGTAAAAATATCGAATCCGAAGCAGACAAAGCAATCGCCAAGCTAAGCGCGGCTCAAACCGAAATCGGAAGTGTTATATTGGGGCAGCGGAATGTGGTGGATTTGTCCTTGATTTCAATTCTATCTGGCGGACACGCTTTATTGGTCGGGGTTCCGGGGCTTGCGAAGTCTTTACTGGTTGAAACTCTTGGCACCGTCTTAGGCCTATCGGAGAAACGGGTTCAATTTACACCTGACCTTATGCCGGCAGATATCCTTGGCGCCGAAGTCTTGGAAGAATCCGAAAGCGGTAAACGGGCGTTTCGTTTCATCAAGGGGCCAGTGTTCAGCCAGCTTTTAATGGCGGATGAGATCAACCGCGCCTCCCCGCGTACCCAGTCCGCCTTGCTCCAGGCCATGCAGGAAAAGATTGTGACGATTGCCGGGGCGAAACATGTTCTGCCCAAGCCATTTCACGTTCTGGCAACCCAGAACCCGATTGAGCAGGAAGGCACGTACCCTCTCCCCGAAGCCCAGCTTGACCGCTTCCTCCTGCAAATTGATGTCAATTTCCCGACTTTGGATACGGAGCGCTCTATTCTGCTCGCGACGACCGGAGCAAAATCAGCCAAAGCATCGAAAGCTATGATGTCTAAAGACCTCATCGCGATGCAAACTCTGGTGCGAAACCTCCCGGTTGGAGAAAAAGTGGTAAACGCTATTTTGACGCTCACCCGGAACGCACGGCCAGATCAGACTGAATTGCAAAGTGTTCAGACAGATGTGTCCTGGGGACCAGGTCCCCGAGCTGGTCAGGCGCTGATGCTGGCGACGCGCGCTAAGGCTCTACTTGATGGACGTCTTTCTCCGAGTATCGATGATGTGCTGGAGTTGGCAGGTCCGGTGTTGAGACACCGCATGGCGCTGACTTTCGCCGCAAGGGCCAGCGGGACTAAGATTGACCATGTCATTGATCAGTTAAAAGACAGCCTGCGCTAGGAATGCATCAGAGGACGCTAAATAATAAGGCCGCTTTGCGTCTTAAGGCGCGGACTCTGGCCTCTAATTACCCAACCCTTCTCGCCGAGGCGGAACGTGTGGCGGCAATTATGGCCTCCGGTCTTCATGGACGGCGAAAGGCCGGACAGGGCGAGACTTTCTGGCAATATAGGCCATATGACTCCTCTGACGCGGCCAACCGGATTGATTGGCGCCGGTCAGCCCGTGGGGACTCCTTATTTGTTCGCGACAATGAATGGGAAGCTGCCCATACGATTTATTTCTGGCAGGACAAAGATGCCGGGATGGATTGGGCCTCCCACAAAAGCCTTCCGCTTAAAAGCGAGCGCGCGGCTGTTCTGTCACTGGCGATAAGTCACCTTTTAATGCAGGCCGGCGAACGCTGCGCGATTTTGGGCTCTGAGCATCGGTCTCGGACGGGGCGCAAAGGTTTGGACCGCTTATTTGAAGACTTTATCACGACTCCCGGCACGCATTCAGATTTCAAAAGCGATATGCGGCCCCATTCCAAAGTCGTTATCGCGTCTGACTTTCTTGGGCCGATAGAGACCTGGACAGAAGAACTGGCCAAGGTTGCCGAACGTCCCACCCAAGGCATAATGCTCCATATTGTGGACCCGGCCGAAGAGGCTTTTCCCTATAAGGGTCGGCTTCAACTCAAAATGCCGGGATTGGAAACAGTCAAATCCTTAATTGTTGGGCGTGCAGAAACAGCGCAACAGGCTTATCAGACCCGGTTTGAACGCCATAAGTCAGATATTGACGCTCTAGCCCGCCGTCTGGGGTGGCAAGTCATTCGTCATCACACAAATGAACCGGCTACCACTGCCTTAAACCGCCTATATGGGTTACTATCCGGCCAGCCAGCGGATTACCGGTCATGAGCGGCCTGACGTTCCTTGCGCCTTTGGCTTTATTGGGCCTACTCGCCTTGCCGTTGGTCTGGTGGATCTTGCGGATTGCGCCGCCCAAACCAAAAACGCAAAGCTTTCCCCCAATGCGTCTTTTCGCAGATATTCAGACCGAAGAAGAAACACCGGCCAAAACACCTTTCTGGCTCTTGCTTTTCAGGCTTTTGATGATTGCGCTTATCACTTTAGCCTTAGCCGGACCGATTTTTAAAAAATCTGCGGTTGAGACCCAGCGACCCCTCCTCTTGATGATCGACAATAGCTGGCTTTCGGCCCCCTTCTGGTCGGAAATTCTCAATGAAGCAGAAGCTCAGGTCAAAAAAGCCCGCCGGGAAAATGTAAACGTCGCTTTGGTTTTGACAAATGACAGAGAACAAACGCCTGTATTTGAGCCGGCTCAATCGGCTCTGGAGAGGATTGAGACGCTACAGCCAGAGGCGTGGATTGAAGACTTTGGCGCGTTAGAAAATACGCTAAGCTCACTGAATTTAAATGATAAAGTTGGAACATTTCTTTCTCCCGGCCTCTCGCGGTCGGGTCAGGCGTTGCCGGAGCAAACATTGAGCGCTCTCTCGGATCTAAACGTGTACGTTCCCGTCGGCGTCACAGAGATTGCCCTGCCGACTTTCACTCGCGAAGTCCCCAATGGGTTTGAGAGCGGATGGATACGTCCGGTTTCAGGGCCCATCCCAATCGATTTAACGGTGCAGGCCATGAGTAATGATAACGCCGTATTGGCCAGATCTGATTTGCAATTTGCGCCCGGAGAAAGCCAAGGGACAGCCAGATTTGAGTTACCGGCGCAGTTACGCAATCGTGTGACGCATATTCAGCTTTCGGATGCCAAATCCGCTGGCTCTGTTAAACTGCTTGATGACAGCTGGGGCCGACCGCTCATTGGCGTTCTGAGCAGCAGCGGGGATACGGCGAGTCCACTCTTATCCGAACCTTTTTATGCCAGAACCGCCCTTGAGCCTTACGCTGATATCTATGACGGTGACTTGGAGGCTCTCCTGGCCGTTAATCCTAGCGTAATTGTAATGCCTGACAGCCAGAGAACCAGCGACGAAAGGCTAGAGGATTATGTCGAAACCGGAGGTGTTCTCATACGGTTTGCCGGCCCGAAGCTTGCCAAGCGCATGGACAGCCTTGTGCCGGTTCAACTGCGGGGCGGCGGCCGCTCTATAGGCGGGGCCTTGAGCTGGGAGACTCCGCAAACGCTCGCGCCCTTTGAAACGGACAGTCCGTTTTTTGGCTTGGAAATCTCTGATGAAGTCACAATTTCACAGCAAGTTATGGCCGAGCCGGGAATCGAAACAGATACAAGAAGCTGGGCGCGTCTGGAAGACGGCTCTCCGATCGTCACGGCGGCGCCAAGAGGGGAAGGCTTAATCGTCTTATTCCACGTTACGGCCGGGCCGGAATGGTCGAACCTCGCCTTGAGCGGGCTTTATGTCGATATGCTGCGCCGCATCCTACCGCTGGCCAAGAACAAGGCCCAGCCGTCGGAGGAAACCGAAGGTGGAGAGTGGGTCGCTAACACAGTTCTGAACGGGTTTGGCCGGTTTGAATCCCCGGAAGCCAGCGTTACCACATTATCAGACGTGCAATTCGAAACCGCGAAAGCAACGCGGCAAACACCCCCCGGTTTTTATAGCCAGGGCACACGCCGCCGGGCCTTGCAGACAGTACAGTACGTGGAAAACATCAGGGCTCTTCCCCTGCCCTCTGGTGCGAACCGTAAACAATATGGTAGCACCAAACTACAAAGCCTAGCCGGAATAGGGCTGGCTATTGGCCTGATTGGATTGGCGTTAGACGCCCTTTTCGCATTATTCATGTCTGGCCGCCGCCCCGTATTTTTCAGGCGCTCCCCGCATATGGCGACGATACTCGCCCTCGGCATAATCGGAATGATTCCGGCATCTGACGTGTTTGCTCAAACAACTACCGACTCTGAGATTAGCTCAAAAGTCAGCACCGCCGCGACAGGACTCCATTTTGGTTATATCGAAACCGGTAATGGACGTGTTGACAGTTTGACAGAGACCGGACTTCAAAGTCTGGGCAAACAATTACGGGTTCGTACCACTATTGACGTTGAAGGCGTTGATGGTGTCAATCCGGCTGTTGACGCCCTCGCGCTCTACCCCTTTCTTTACTGGGCCGTTTCCCGCGACTCCCAGCCGCCCTCTGACGAGGCCGTCACCGCCTTGAATGCGTATATGGAAAGCGGCGGCACAATCATCTTCGATACAAGAGACTCCGCAGATAGCGCAGTGACAGGTAATGCCGCCAATCCTGGATTAACAAACATCACCCAATCCCTTGACATCCCTAGACTTATTCCGGTTCCGAATGATCACGTACTAACTAAGGCCTTTTATCTGCTTCAATCTTTTCCGGGCCGATATGCCAATGGGCAGGTCTGGGTCGATGCCGCGAGTAACGCAGCAGGCCGGGACGGTATCAGCCCCGTTATTATTGGCGGACATGATTGGGCCGCCGCCTGGGCGCTTGATGATGACAACCGGCCGATCATAGAACTGGACGAAACCCTCCCAAGGCAACGTGAATTTGCCGCGCGGTTTGGCGTCAATCTGGCTATGTACACCCTCGCCGGAAATTACAAAGCCGATCAGGTTCATTCTGCCATATTGGTGGAACGACTCGGCAATGAACGTGCAAGGGATATAGGGTTAGATACTTTAGAACAGGAAAATAACGATCCACAAAATGGCCCGACGCGAGTAATCATAGGAGACGAGAATGAGTGATCTTCTTTCCGCCCTCGCCTTTGATCCTCTCCTGCCCGTCTGGCTCATCATCGTGTTGGGCGCGGCCATATTCGTGGCGGCATTACTGACAGCGACCTCAGGATTGAAAAGCTACTTTTGGCGACTGACCGCAGGTTTATTTTTGTTGTTAGCGGTTTTGAACCCGCAGCAGGTTGATGAAGATAGAGAGCCCCTTCCGGATTCGGTTATTGTCTTGAATGATATTTCGCAATCCATGACTGTTGGCGATCGTCCGCAAGCCCGCCGGGCTATTCTAGGCGGTTTGAAAGAGAGTTTGGAGCAAGACCAAAGTCTGGAGTTCATACAGGTTGATGTGAATGGTTCAGAAAGTGGCACCAAGTTCAGCGCCCCCCTTGTCGAGGCTTTGGGGACGGCGGGCAGTAACCGTATTGCGGGTGTTATCGCGCTGACGGATGGACAAGTGCATGACAATATGGACACTTTGGAATCTGTCGTTCCCGAAAATGTTCCCTTCCACGCCCTCGTCATTGGAGACCCCGAAGCACGCGATCGACGCATTCGGGCTTTGACGGCCCCGCGCTTCGGCCTTGTCGGAGAAATCGCCGAGTTTGAGTTACAGGTCGATGACCCCGGTCATGAAGGTGAACGCGCTCTCATAGAAGTCAAATTGAACGGAGTTCCTAAAGCTCGCTTTCCAATCACAATCGGCAACTCTCTCTCCATCCCCTTGGAGATTGAACGTCGAGGCTCGAACACTGTCGAAATGAATGTCGTTGCTGCTGAGAATGAGCTTACCCTGAACAATAATGTATTTGTCAGCGAAATTTCGGGTATTCGCGACCGGCTGCGAGTGCTGCTAATTACCGGTGAGCCGCATAATGGGGGACGAGCTTGGCGAAACCTTTTAAAGAGCGACCCCGCCATTGACCTAGTCCACTTTACAATTCTGACGATGCCGCGCGTTAATGCGACCAATGCCCGCGAAAGCGAGTTGTCACTGATACAGTTCCCGACCCGCCAATTATTCGAAGAAAAACTGGACGAATTTGATCTGATAATCTTTGACCATTACCGGCGGCGCTCTACGAGTGGCAGAGTCGGCGGCACGATGTCGATTATACGGCCAAGCTATTTCAGCAACATCGTTGAATATGTCGAAGACGGCGGAGCGTTACTCCTCGGCACTGGGCCGGCCTTTGCCAGTCAGGATAGCTTATTCCGTTCTCCCCTCGCCTCAATCCTCCCTACCCGGCCCACAGGTCAAGTCACTCAGGAAACGTTTCGGCCCTCGTTAAACAATAAGGGACGTAGACACCCCATTACATCGTCATTCAAGGGGCAAGAAGAAGCCAATTGGGGGCGCTGGTTCCGCCTTATAGATAATACGCCCATTAGCGGCGATGTCCTGATGGAAGGCGCGAACGGCGCCCCGCTCTTCGTTATCGACAAAATCGGTCAGGGCCGCGTTGCTATGCTGATGTCGGATCAGTCCTGGTTATGGTCAAAGGGGTATGACGGCGGAGGGCCTTACCGCGAAATGTTCAGGAGGACCGCGCATTGGCTCATGGGAGAGCCCGATCTGGAAGCAGAAACTTTACGGGCGTCGGCCGAAGGTCAAGATATCACAATCGAACGCCGCAGTCTTGAAGACATATCTACGCCCGTCACTGTGCTGACGCCGTCGGGAACCGAGCGAAGTGTTTCGCTTTCGCAAGTTTCCGAAGGTTTATTCAGAGGAAAACTACCGACGGAAGGGTTTGGCGCTTATCGCTTTCAACAAGGCGATGTTAGCACAATTACGGCTATTGGCGCTCTTAACCCCAAAGAATACTCCGAACTCTTTCCAACGACCGAGGTTCTTTCGCCTTTGGTTGAGAAGACCGATGGATTTATTGAGGGTGTTGGATTGGGAAATGAGACTTTACCGCAAATACGGCGCGTCGGCCTTTCTGCAGACGCCTCCGGTGAACGCTGGATGGGTCTGCGTTCCTATAAAGATTACACCGTCACCCGAAGCCAGCGACAACCTCTCGTGCCCCCGCTCCTTTTCTTTGCGTTATTCTTCTTAAGCCTTGCCGTCGCTTGGTGGCGAGAGGGCCTGTAAAGTGACTTAAAATCGAAAAGGGTGTGACCGCAGGGGTGCATTAAGTCTTTCTTTGTGTTGTGTTAGTAAAGCGATATTGCGAAGTCAGAGGGGACGTCTCATGCTAAAAAAAATCGGAAGTCTAGCCATTCTGACATTGTTCTCCACGTCGTTATGCGGGTGTTTAGCGGCTAAGGTCACAGGAAAAGCTGCGGCGCTCCCTTTTCAGGCCGTCGGCAAAACAGCGGAAATCGGCGGCAAAACAGTTTATGGTACGGGAAAATTGGCGGGTCAGGCAGTCTATGGCACTGGTAAAATGGCTTACGGCACCGGAAGGTTTGTTGGGAAATCTACTCTCGCGACAGGAAGGGGTGTGTATTACGTAGGTTCGATCCCTGTTAAAATCACCGATCAGGCTCTGGATACGACCGCCCAAGTTTTAACAATCACAACTCAAGCCATTGATATGTCAGGCCAAGTCTATATCACGTCCCGGCAAATTCAGTCTTATCAACTTGATAGAGAGCTCGAAACGCTTCGGGGCGCAAGCAACGTTCTGAGTGTTTTAGTGGACGTTTTTTAATCTTTGAGCCTTTAGCTACGTTGCCTAGTACATTGAAAATCACGCAGATTCATGTTATATACTTACAAAAGGAGTATATTATGAAACAGTCAATTAAATTAGGTGCCCTTTCAATTATCGCCGCGTCTATCGGTTTCGCAGTGCCCCTTACAGCTAGTGCGGGCGGTACCGGATATGAGAGCAATCTCTCTACTGTCTTAGCGACGCCTGTCTCTGTAAATGTTAAACTCAGTGACGAACTTGCTTTTCGCGCGAATAACTTACCCAAAAAGCTGAGTGATCGGGGTTCGGCCAGAAGCCTGAATGACGGTTTTTCCGGCAATGGTTTTTATGGTGAGGATTCACTTGAGGAATTACGTCAGGACTTAGTTGAAGACATTACGAAACGTCTTCAAAAAGAAGGTTTTGAAGTTGCAGAAAACGCCCCCGCGACGCTTGTTTTGACAATCGAAAACGTGAAAAACAATCGCCCTACATTCGAACAGCTTTCACGTGAACCAAGCTTGTCATATCAGAGCTACGGAATTGGTGGGGCCGAGCTCTCAGGCGAGTTACTTGACGCCAATGGCACTTCCTTGGGAACCATGGATTATCGCTGGTACGATTCTTTTATCCAGAACGCCAATTACGCGAGCGGAACATGGACCGATACGCAGCGCGCATTTGACCGTTTTTCTCGCAAAGTCGCCAAGGATTTGGTGGGATAAACTTCGATAGACCTAAATTAGGGAACCCCGATATATTTATGTGTTTGAACACTTAAACGCCAAGTCGGGTTTTCCAGACAATATTTAAAGGCGGCTTCAGAGTGAGCCGCCTGATTTTTATCATCCAGCGGCTGAAGACTGAACACTCCGAAATCCAGGCCTGAGAAATCCTCAGGTCTGTTTTCTTTTTGGGGATAGACGAGTTTCAATTCGTGACCGGTGACTTGAACCAATGAAGCATCGGCTTTGGGACTGACGCAAATCCAGTCTATACCTGACGGTAATGGAAGCGTCCCATTGGTTTCAATCGCAATTTTGAAATCTCTTTTGTGGAACGCTTTGATGAGGTCTGTATCCAACTGGAGAGCGGGTTCGCCCCCAGTGCAAACCACCCACTTTTGGCCTGATTCGGGCCAAAATTCATCGACGTGCGCCGCAAGCTCATCTGCAGACTTAAACTTTCCGCCGCCCGGGCCATTCGTGCCAACAAAATCAGTGTCGCAGAACTGGCAAACAGCTTTCGCCCGGTCTCGTTCCAAGCCCGACCACAAATTACAACCCGCAAAGCGTAAAAAGACAGCCGTTATTCCGGCCTGAGCCCCCTCGCCTTGCACTGTTAGATAACATTCTTTGACGGCGTAACTCATCCGGCTTGATACCCTTCCCAACCGGCGGCTCGGAGCTCACAAGCTGGGCAATCGCCGCAGCCATACCCCCAAGCATTCAGGGTCTCGTGATCGCCTTTATAGCAGCTGTGGGTCTCGCGGTTTACGACGTCCACCAAGGCCTTGCCTCCTAGCTTTTCGCACAGCTCCCACGCACCCGTTTTGGATAAAAACATTAAAGGGGTTTCAAGTGACATCGGTTTGGCCAACCCCAAAGCGAGAGCCTTCATTTGAGCCTCTAAGGTCTCTTTGCGACAATCCGGATATCCGGAAAAATCAGCCTCGCACATCCCGCCGATCAGGGTCGTTATGCCTCGACGATAAGCGAGCGCGCCGGCGAAAGTCAAAAAGATCAGATTGCGTCCAGGCACAAATGTATTGGGGAGTCCGTCCTCGTTCATTTCAATAGCCACGTCTCTGGTCAAAGCCGTCTCGCTCATTTGTCCCAGAACCGATAGATCAAGAATATGATCTTCTCCTAAGCGAGACAGCCAGTCTCTGTTCAGAGCGGGGATCATATCACGGATGGTTTCGCGGCAATTCATTTCCACATCATGGCGTTGGCCATAATGAAACCCGACGGTCTCAACATGATTAAATCTGTCTAGCGCCCACGCCAAACATGTGGCTGAATCTTGGCCACCTGAAAAAAGCAATAAGGCTTTCTCTGACGTTGGTTGATTTGAATAAGTCATAATTTGCGCCCCTTAACCAGTTTGCGGTTTAGTTTCCAGTCAAACCGGCAGATACGATGGCACATAAACTGCATGCCCCACGTTCAAACCTAGCTTGAACAGGACATATGATGGCATTCAGCAGCTTCAAAAATAAATTTTTGAGAAAACGAAATATTGTCATTGCTCTCATCGTCATTGAAATAGCAAGCTTTCCGGCGGCGGCTAAAATGCTAGAGCGATTGTCCGTTTCAGAAGCGCCGACAGCAAGCGTCGTTTTGATAGATGCAATCAAAGGCCGAAAGCGGTTCGCAGTGGCCAGCAACGCCCCTTTTTATATCAGTGTAAATGACGTGGTCGGAAATGTTACAGTCAAAATTCACAAAAGCGGCCAAATCGGACAAGCTCGATTTGGTGACAATGCTCAAATGCCCGGCGTGGCTCTCGTTTGTTCTACTTTGACCGGGGAAGAACGCGTGCTTTACCAATCAAAACGCAAAACAAGTCTAAACCAAGGTGAGATTTTAAGTCAGGCTGTTATCGTCGCCATTCACTTTGAAAAAAGCGCTGATCCAGACTTTACCATCGACGTGGGAACATCTGACAGCCGCAAAGCGAAAAGCTCAGTGTGCCTACCTAAGCTCGTTTGAGCCTTTGCTCCGCAATGCGGTTGGCCACCTGAAGAGTAGAAACACCCTCTTTGTCTGAAGTTTCCAAAATCTCGATAATAGTCTCTTTCAGCCCAACCAGCTTTTGCTCAACCCAAGCGGTGCTATATTCCCCTGAAACTTCTGTGGCGACATTTATGATACCGCCCGCATTCAACACAAAATCCGGCAGATAAGTTATGTTTCTTTTTTCCAATAATGGCATCACTTCTTCGGACGCCAATTGATTGTTCGCCGCGCCGGCGATTAATTTGGCGTGAATATCCGGCACATTCTGGGCGTTGAGCACACCGCCCAAAGCACACGGACAGAATATATCGGCTTCCTGAGCATGTATTTCCCCGATCTCGACGCGGCTTGCATTCAATTCGGACTCGGCTTTGTCCAAAACCTCATTGTTAATATCAGCCACAATCAATCGGGCTCCACTTTTATGGAGCTTTTCAGAGAGAGCGTAACCAACATGACCCAAGCCCTGCACCGCAATTGTTTTACCTGATAGATCCTCGCTGCCCCACAAATGCTTGGCCCCGGCAAGCAAGCCTCGAAACACGCCTTCTGCGGTCACTGGGGAAGGGTCGCCAGACGCGGCTTTCCCTTTGGAAAGCCCGGCAACATGTTTGGTTTGGGAGGAGATAATGTCCATATCACTGGGAGAAACGCCGACATCTTCTGCTGTGATATAGGTGCCGTTTAAACGGTCAATCGCGCGGCCATAGGCCTCAAACAAGCTAACTCGGTCAAATTCACCTTCGGGATAGATAAGGACGGCCTTACCACCACCTAATGGCAAATCGGCCGCTGCATTTTTGTAGCTCATGGCCTTGGATAGGCGCAGAGCATCCGTCAAGGCCGCTTCATCTGAATCATAGCGCCAAAAACGGGTTCCCCCTGCCGCTGGACCTCGCACCGTCGAATGGACGGCAATGATGGCACGTAGTTTGGATTCCGGGTCACTGGCGAAATAAACGCCTTCGTGATCGGCAAAGTCAGCATGAGAAAATACAGCCATATTCGGCCCCTGAAAGAAATTAAGACAATTGCGCTATATCGGATTTTCGGGGGAATTTCTTGCGTATTTTGTCCTAAAATACAATCGTTATGCTATAAACTTGTCAATCCGGCAGCAGCAGTTTTCAAAACGGATAAGGCAAAGGCCCCGCCCGTTCCGTCTCCGATATTAATCTTCAAATCGACAATCGGAGTAAGATCAAGGCGGTCCAAAAGGGCTTGATGGGCGGGCTCTATGGAAACTTGCGCGGCTATACAGTGGTCGAGTATTGCAGGATTTATGCGGTGTAAAACCGCTGCCGCCGTGCACACCACATAACCGTCCAGAATAACAGGAATCCTCTGATGACGAGCCGCCAAAATGGCACCCACTATTCCTGCAATATCTCGGCCGCCATAATCTCTTAAAATTTCCAGTGGCGACGGAGTATCTTCCCGGTTGTGGCGCTTTGCGCCCTCCTCTACGGCTTTGATACGGGCTTGAGCGCCTTTTTCCGTTCCGCCGGCCCAATAATCTGAAGCCCCGCCGAAAAGGGCCTTTGCAATTGCCGCTCCCGCCGTCGCCGCGCCATACCCGGCATTTCCCAAAACAATGACATCCGCCCCTTCGGCCACAACTTCCATGCCGAACGCAATGGCGGCCGCACAATCACGCTCACTAAGAGAGACTTCCTCCGTAAAATTAGCGGACGGGTGTTCAATCCCAAACTCATAAACTTTATAAGCCGCCCCGAGGTCAGCTGCCATGCCCCGCACAGCCGCTTTGCCTTCTGTCAGGCTTTTTACCCGCGCTTTCGATGCCTCGATAATATCAGATCCAAATACGCCGCCAGAGACACCGTGTGTTCCGGCAAAAACAGCGATTAAGGGCCGAGTCAGGCTCGGCACTTCACGATCTTGCCATGCCGCAATATTTGCCAAGTCCGGACATAACCGACCCAAAGGAGATAAATGCCCGCAGACCTCTTCCATTTTTTTCGTCAAATCATGACGCTTCCCTTCACTCAGTGTCGGCATGGTCTCGATCAAGTCGAGGATGTCGTCAAAAGGGCGATCTTGGTTCATATTAAAGTCCTGTTTACCGTGAACATAAGAATCCTGCTCACCTTGTCTTTTGTTAAAACCTTTCAAAGGCTTTTACGATAGTCAGACTGCATGTTTATGACATCTGAAAACTTATCTGTCAGGCCCGAAAGTCGATTCCGTTTAATCGGCCCCAGCCACGTCAAGTTTCCATTTCTTAAACGGGGAATTTTAGGGCTGGGCTTACAGCGGCTCATAATAGGATTTTTCCTGAGCCTTATCGTCATGGCCTGCGCCCCCTCCGAAACGGTAGAAAGCCAACCGCACGCGACGGCCAAATCAAAAAGCAAAACACCCAAATCCGCCTCTGTCGTCACCTTGCGTAAAAACCCAAGTGATGGACAGTTCTGGACACAAGCGCGTGTTAATACCGGATCCGTCCGGTTTCTCGTGGATACAGGCGCTGGTATGGTAGCGCTGACTGAAATGGATGCCAAAAAGGCCGGTGTGAAAACGCGGGATCTTGTTTACGACCTTCCTATCCGCACCGCAGGTGGAGACAATATGGCGGCGCGCATCGTTCTGGACCGAATTTCAGTCGGGGCGATCACAATCAAAGATGTCGACGCAATGGTCGTTCCAACGGGGCTCGATGTATCCCTATTGGGAATGACCTATCTGGGTGAGCTACAATCCGTTCAAGCGAGCCCCACGGCCATGACGTTACGTTTCTAAAAGAGGCTCTCGCGCAACATATTTAGCGCAACTAACATCAAGCAAATTCCGAAAACCTTTTTCAATTTGGAAGCGTCCAATGCGTGCGCCGCTTTCACGCCTAACGGAACGAAAAATAGCGAAACCGCCGCGATTATGACAAAACCGGCCAAATTTACGTAACCAAGCGATAGAATCGGTCTCTGGTCAACGCCCCAGCCTGAAATGATGAAGCCTACCGTTGCGGGCAACGCAATGGCCAAACCAAACCCCGAGGCCGTACCGATAGCCCGGTGTATCGGTACGTTGCATAAACTCAGTAATGGGACGCTCAGGGACCCGCCCCCTATTCCCATCAAAGCTGAGAGACCACCGACCGTTGAACCCACCAGTGGAGGCGCCACTCCGCCCGGCACAGACTGCCTAATAACGAAACCGGGACGACCAAATATAAATTGAAGTGCGACCAAAAAAGCGATGACAGCAAACAAGGCCGTCAGTGCGTCTCCAGATAATTTTGGGGCAATCCATAAAGCCGCTAAAAAAGAGCCAACGCCAATCCACAAACCATAACTGCGCCAAATTTGTTTCGGTAATAAGATGTCCATATCCACCGATCCTCGAGCATGATGTTTGCGTACCGATCGCCAACTATTGACGATAATTACTGCGGCGCTCGTAGCGACAGCCGTGTGCATGACAGTATTGTCGGCCACGCCAATCGCTTTGAAAGCGTAATGAAGAGCCGGAACCATGATTGCTCCGCCGCCAATACCGAACAAACCTGACGCAAAACCGGACACCATGGCGACAGCCAGCAGCGCCAGAACCAACAAGAATAATGTGACGGGATCCACTAAGCCGCGGCCCGGTCAGTTGCATCCAAGATCGCTTGATGGGCTTGGGTCAAAACTTCAGACGGCTTGAGCCCGCTTGCCGCGCCCTCGCTCAATGTGCGGCGCCATAAACGCGCGCCGACCTGCCCGCTATACAGACCCATCACATGTCGGAGCAAAGCTTTAGCTGAACGGTCTTTTGTTTCGACAGACTGAAGGTAGATCACCAAGCGCTCCACAATATCGCTGCGGTCGAATTCCGGAGCGGGGTCGCCATATACCCGGCTATCCACTTCGCTGAGTATCCAGGGGTTATGATAAGCCGCCCTGCCCCACATAAATCCGTCCAGAGACTGTGTTTCCGACAGAGACGTCTCGATATCCGCTAGGCCGCCATTCAGCTCTATTTTCAGGGTCGGGAATTGCGTTTTCATCGCCCGCACGAGGTCATAATCCAAAGGCGGCACGTCCCGGTTTTCTTTCGGGCTCAGGCCTTGCAGCCAAGCCTTGCGGGCATGAATGATAAAGGTATCACATCCCGCTTTGGAGACGGTCTCTAAAAACCTCGGCAGCGTTTCTTCGCATGCCTGATCATCGATTCCCAAACGGCATTTCACTGTCACAGGAACAGAAACCGCGGCTTGCATGGCGCTGAAACATTCCGCAACGAGGTCAGGCTCCGCCATCAGGCAAGCGCCGAACCGCCCGGATTGAACTCTGTCTGACGGACAGCCAATATTGATGTTTATCGCATCATAACCATAACCCTCACCGATTTTAGAGGCTTCTGAGAGTTTATGAGGATCACTCCCGCCAATTTGCAGAATTGCTGGATGTTCTATGGCGTCAAAACCGAGCAGTCTGTCCCGTGGACCATGAATGGCGGCATCGGCCACGACCATTTCCGTATAAAGCTCCACTCGTTTTGACAGCTGGCGATGGAACCAACGACAATGCCGATCCGTCCAATCCATCATGGGGGCGCAGCTGACCGTGAATGTGGGGTTTTTTGACATTTTTCCTTACACTTCAATTGTCTACTTGGGCAGTTTTATCACATGAATTATCACACTAACACTCATGCTTACTACTGCTCTTAAAGACACTACACCCTTTGTAATGACTATCACAACGTTTCAGACATGCCGATCACCTGAACGTCGCGCTCCCTCTGTTCAACTAAAGGTATCCTGGTCCTCAAAGCGAAAAACAATGCCATCGTGTAAGCGAATTGGGTCGCGAATGCAGAATTCCAGCAGGGTAAAGTCTTGTAGGCTAAAATCCTTACGTCATTTCAGAAATATTTTCGAAAATAGCGGCCATGACACCAATTTATATATGGGGTAGGATAAGCATGAGCAGATGAACAAGGTGGACGTTTGAATGAGAACCGGAACGAAAAGTCATTTTTGGACGAAACCTTTCACCTATATGGCCGGAATATTTTTCGCCTTTATAATGATTTCATTTCAAAGCACTGCGTCTAACTCTGGAGAGACCGAGGTCATCAAAATTGACGACGTGTTCGGCGATCACATGGTCCTGCAGAGAGGCAAGCCAGTAAAATTTCGAGGGACTGGTCCGAGCAATTCAGAATTAAAATTAGAGTTTGCTGGTGAGGTTCAAAAGGTAACCATTGACGAGTCACAGCGCTGGGAACTTAGTTTCCCGCCCGTTTCAGAACCGGGGCCGTTTGAGCTAAAGATCAATAATGAAGCGAAAATTTCCGATATCTTGATGGGGGATGTTTTCCTATGTTCCGGTCAATCGAATATGGAATTCCCAATATATCGCGCTCTGAATCCAGACCGAGAATTAGGTTCAGAACACGACTCGGACATACGGCTTTTGACAATTCCGAAAGACACACATGTTCGTCCGCAAAATAATTTCAAAACACCGCAAAATTGGCAAATTGCATCTGCTGATACCTTGCACGATTTTTCGGCCGTCTGTTATTTCACGGCGCGGGACCTGAAAGCGGACGTGAATGCTCCGATTGGATTGATTGATGCCTCGTGGGGCGGCACACGAATCGAGTCGTGGATGAGCGCAGAGAGCCTGAGGGCCACCGGCAGTCGAGCCGACGATTTGGATCTTCTGGACATCTATCGCGAAGATTCGGCGGCAGGCCTAGCCGCCTTCGGCGAAAAATGGAACGCCTGGTGGCGCGCGCAAAACCCGTCCAAAGAACCAGTTTGGAGCGAACCGCTACAGTATAAATGGCGCCCAGTTCCTAATTTTACCAGTTGGAAGACTTGGGGACGCCCATCTCTGCAAGATTACAACGGACAGGTTTGGTTTCGTACGAAAGTCGTCCTAACTCCTGAACAGGTTCAGGCCACACAGATTAATCTTGGCTCGATTGATGAACTTGATCACGTCTGGATAAATGGTCAGCGTATTGGCTCTCAGTTCAACTGGGGAGGTGAAAGGCGTTACCCCATTCCGCCAAACCTTTTAAAGGTGGGCCCAAATGATATCGTGGTGAACGTGTTTAGCGCTTGGGACAAAGGGGGCATGTTCGGACCTGCGGATGCAATCACATTGACGGGTCTTAGCAGCGGAAAGGTGCCGCTACCAAATTGGTATTTTTACAAAGCTGATGCGCCCGGAATGGACGCCCCTCTCGCGCCCTGGGAATCTGTCACCGGGATTACGGGTATTCATAACGCAATGATAGCGCCTCTTCGCGACATTGGCCTGAAAGGCGGCCTGTGGTATCAAGGGGAGTCCAACGCGGATGACGCGGAAGGCTACGGGCGATATCTCATCGGGTTAATTGAGGGCTGGCACAAAGTGGTCAGTCACGGAGTCAAAACTCTCGTCATACAATTACCCGAATTTGGTAGCGCCGCGACGGAGCCCATTGATAGCGGGTGGGCTCAAATTCGCGAAGCGCAAAGGAAAGTGGCGACGAGCTCGCCCGATGTGGCTTTAGTTGTAACTTTAGGAGCGGGCGACCGGTATGATATCCACCCCCCAAACAAACAAGAAGTTGCCAGACGGACCGCCAACGCGGCGCGAACACTGTTTTATGGAAAAGATATACCGAACCCTAACCGAGAGCCATTGACCGCAAAGAAGGTCGCTGGAGAGATTGTAGTTGAGTTTTCCGGCAAAAAAAACAAATTGATAGCGTGGTCGTCAAACACTGTGATTGGCTTTGAACTCTGCAATGCAACATCTTGCCAGTTTTCAACAGCCAAAATAGATGGCAGTCGTCTGATCCTTCCGAACCCGGAAGGATTTGATCCGACCCGGGTGCGCTATAATTGGGCCGATGTACCCTTCGGAAATTTGGCTGATGAATCCGGGCGTCCGGTTGGTCCCTTCGAGATGGAAATTATTTAGCCGTTCCAGCCTCAATAGCTTTGGATGGCAATGGACCCAAGTAGGAAGTAGGCAACCCATCCGCCTTAGTGATGACGAGGCGTTGGAACACGACGCCCGGGTCGACACGCCACAATTTTACAGTGTGCGCGCCTGCTGAAGTAACGCGTAAGGTCGTCTTCCGCGTAAACCCGTTACTGGCCACAGCTTCGTTCCAAGCAGGGCTATCGGGCTGTGCAAATATATTAAGAGGCGATATCGGCCCATCATCAATCGAAGCCGCGAAGTTCAGTCCGCCCTCGCCCCAATAATCCAAGCTCGGCGCCGTTCTGACAGAGAGATGATAGACACCCGCTTCCGGGAGAAAGACTTCATAGGCTAAGTGGGGCCCACCCTCACCTGGCTCCGAAGCTGGCGCCGTTACCGGATACGCTGCCACCCCTGACGCGGTGGGGGAAAGGTTATCTAAAACTTTCCATCGGATCCCTCCGTTGACGGCCGACGTAAACTCATTCGCCTCAATCGCGATACTATTATTTCTCGGAATAAAGCCTGAAAAACTGACCGGGTATTTGACATTGTCCAACGGTAGAACAACGTTTTGAGTTGTCCCTTCTTCCCCTCTAATCTCTATGATGGATTGGCTCTCTCCTTCTGGAACGGAATCCCAGTTCACAGATAGAGATATCTCCGCTTCCTTTTCTAGACTACCTTCAGATTGAGAGAGGTCCACATAGTTCGAGAGGGACTTTGCCTCCCAACGGATTGGCTTCTGTCCGGTGTTAAAAAGGGTTATCACACGGTCTTCGCCGTAAGCCCGATCAAGTTGAGGAAGTTGAACGGTCTTTTTCTCGCCGAAATGGGCCATCTCATCTCCCTCCACAGACACACCCAAAACCCCTTGATCAGGAATCTCAAGGCGAGACAGTTTCGGGATATTATTCTGCTCAGGCTGTTGCCAATAGGTATATCCGATATGTGTTTGCGAGGCGAAATGGTTCCATTTCCCGTCCGCGATTTCAGAGTGATAATATTCGGTGAGCTCGGCATCTCGTGCAAACAGATCTTCGGTTCTATCCGCCCAGTCATTCGCACTTGCACGTTTCTGCTCGGCATAAAGCCGGTTTTTCTCAGCGGCAACATACAGGTGGTTTAGATTAGCACTCGCTTTAATCGGCCACCACACAAGTTGATCAAAAGCATCATGGTAATCACTGTCCAATTCAGCACGTAAATTATCTGCTCCTGTCTCTAACGCGCGCCATTCGTCGCCAACTCTGCCCGCTTCATCAAAATGTACAAGGCTGAACGTTCCGGGTTCAATCAGTTCTGGTTTTCGGCGGGAATTTAATTTGGTGTAGCCTTTTATCAAACCGCCAATTTGCTGCGCATGTTCGGACCCAAATTGACCGCTTGCCCACTCCGTGTAATAGTCGGGTACGGTCTCAAGGGTGATGAAATCCGTGTCCCAACCCATATCCAGGAAAAAACTTATCGGGAACTCCATCGGTTTCAAATCGCCCACATTTACGATCCAAAGTTCGTCCGCCCCATATTCGCTCGCCATATGCATCTGTTCCCAGACACGTTCAATCTGCGTGGTATTTAACCATTTGTGATTGCGGGGGCCACCAACATAATCGAAGTGGTAATATATCCCATACCCGCCTTCGCGCTCGCTTCCCAAATCGGGTAAACGTCTAATATTTCCCCAGTTATCATCAGAAAATAGTAAAATCACGTCCTCAGGCACACTCATGCCTTGGTCGTAATAATCCTGAACTTCTTTATAGAGCGCCCAAACTTGGGGCGTCTCATATGCAGGTTTTTGAGTCACATCTGCGATAATTTCCCGTTGGGTTTTCACAATATCCTCTAAAAGCGTTATAGCGGTGCCTTCTGTCATGGCTTCATCGCCGTCGCCGCGCATGCCGATAGTTACAAGAACTTCGTTATTCTTCATGCGCTCCATACCGCCGCGCCAAAAGTCTTTCAGAACCGCCTCATTTTTCGAGTAATCCCATGCGCCCTCTCCATATCTTTCCCACTCCACATGTGCACGCCCCAGGGGTTCGTGATGAGAGGTGCCGACAACAATTCCATAATTCCTCGCGAGGGCGGCATTGTCCGGATCATCATCGTAATAGGCTTTCCCCCACATAGCGGGCCAAATATAATTCCCTTTTTGCCTTAGGATCAGTTCGAAAACCTCTGCGTAAAACTCATCTCCAAAGCCGCCAAATTTTTCATGTGCCCATCCATACAGGGCCGGGTTTTCATCATTCAGAAAGATACCGCGATATTTTACGTCGGGCCGGTCATCACGCTGTCCGGACGAAACGTATAAAACCTCTTTCTTTTGAACAGGAACGTCTGCCCACCAGTGCCAAGGTGAGACCCCCATTTTTTCGGAGAGATCATAAATACCGAAAATCGTTCCGCGCTTGTCCGAGCCCGCAATGACCAGAGCACGGGTAACACCGTCCATAGGGTTGTCGACAACCGCATGAATGAAACCTTCCCAATTCCCTTCAATTGGTGAGACGTCAATTTTGCCTTCTTTAATCAAATCATCAATAAGATCGGATTTCCCGATTTCTCCGGCAATAATGGCGCGCTTCGGATCTGTAACAATGTCACCACTAACAGCGGCCAGATCCTCTACCAGAGAGGCCCCGGCCAGTTGAATCCCAGGATCCGCCTCCAAGTCTATTTGGACGTCTGCTTGGATCCCCTCTACAATCAGGCCAAAGCCGTTTTCAATTTCTCTAGGGCAGATTTGAGCAAGGTCTTGGCAACCAGATCCGCTATATGAAACGGCTTTATGGGATTCGAGAGTTTTCCCTGTCTCAGGACCTGAATGCTTACATCCAGAAAAAACTATCACGGCAAAGGTGATTAGGAGAGTCAGAGTTTTGTCAAACGATCTCATGGAGCTGTCTCGCTTCAAAGTTATTTTTTTGTCAGGACTGCTGCACTGCCGATCCCATCTCCCCGCCTGAAAACCGCATTGGATATGCTCCAAGTTTCCCACCTGGGTCACGTTCCGAGCAGTGTTTAAGACTCCTATCAATCATATGGAGACTTTGGTTTTCGACGAACTAAGCACCACACAGAATTATGACAACGCTGTCATTTCACAGGGGTAAAAAAATGTCAAGCTTTTGGAGATTTTCAGGTAATGGCAAGAGAATTCGCTTTGCTAGAAATAAAGCTTTTCAACTTCAAAGGCGGATTGCCCTACTCCAGTAAAACATAGGCCGTAATGCACCCTCTTCATCTCAGGTCTTAGTCTGGATGTGAATACGACGAAAAATCAGCTAATACGCTCTTATTCCCACTCAATAGTTCCTGGGGGTTTGGATGTGACGTCATAGACGACCCGGTTCACGCCGCGCACTTCATTGATGATCCGTGTTGCTGTTTCGCCTAAAAAGTCGTGTGAGTAAGGATAATAATCAGCTGTCATACCGTCTGTAGAGGTGACGGCCCTCAAGGCGAGCACATAATCATATGTCCGGCCATCGCCCATAACGCCCACCGTTTTCACTGGTAGGATGACGGCAAAAGCTTGCCATATATCGTTGTACAGACCGTGTTTTCTGATTTGGTCGAGATAAATCGCGTCGGCTTCGCGCAAAATGTTAAGTCGTTCTGCGGTGATCTCTCCGGGGCATCGGATCGCTAGGCCAGGCCCGGGAAACGGATGGCGTTCCACAAAATCTGCATGAAGTCCCAATTCGCGGCCCAAAGCCCGGACTTCGTCCTTGAACAACTCGCGAAGAGGTTCGACGAGCTCAAGATCCATGCGCTCCGGTAGTCCCCCGACATTGTGGTGGGACTTGATAGTCACAGACGGTCCCCCATCAAAAGAAACGCTTTCGATTACATCAGGATAGAGCGTGCCTTGCGCCAGGAACTTTGCCCCGCCAATAGATTTTGCTTCCCGTTCAAAAATATCGATAAAGGTTCCGCCGATAATTTTACGTTTTTTCTCGGGATCGCTGACACCTTCCAACAACCCTAAGAATTCGTCACCCGCATCCACATGAATAAGATTGATGTCGTAATGATCGCGAAAAAGAGATGTCACCTGTTCGCTTTCACCTTTTCGCATCATGCCGGTATCGACATAAACGCAAGTCAGTTGGTCCCCAATCGCTTCATGAATGAGAATGGCGGCGACTGAGCTGTCCACGCCTCCGGAAAGACCACAAATGACTTTTCCGTCGCCCACTTGTTTCTGAATGGCGGCAATCATCTCATCTTTAAAGGCGGACATAGTCCAGTCACCCTTGAAACCGGCAATGTTATGGGTGAAGTTTCGAAGAATCATCGCCCCATTGCGAGTATGAACGACTTCCGGATGGAATTGCAGACCGTAAAAATGGCGACTCTCATCTGCGATGGCAGCGAAAGGCGCATTAGGAGATTTACCAATAATTTCAAATCCTTCGGGGATTTTACTTACCCGGTCTCCGTGAGACATCCAGACGCGTTCATCTCCGCCGACTTTGATAAGGCCTGCAAATAGGGGGGAGTCTTTAATAATATTCAGATCTGCCCGGCCAAACTCTTGCTCGTTTGAGGCCTCAACTGAACCGCCCAGTTGCGCGCACATGGTTTGCTGACCGTAACAAATACCAAGCACCGGAACGCCAAGCGTCCAAATGGCTTCATCGGCTCGGGGCGTCCCCATCCCAGTTACACTGCTCGGCCCGCCGGATAAGATAATCGCCTTTGGATTAAAGGATTTCAACAGCGCCGCATCCACCCGGTTATATGGATGAACTTCGGAATAGACGCCGCTTTCACGAACGCGCCGGGCAATCAGCTTGGTGACCTGAGACCCAAAATCGATAATCAGCAACTGCTCATGCTGTTCGGTGATGAGCTCATGCGTATCGGTCATTTCGTTCTCTCCATCACAGCAAAGAAGAAGCCGTCGGTATTTGTGGCCGCCGGAGTTAAAGTGAGCGTGCATCCATCCGCAGACCAGGGCTTGGGCGCGTCGACGCCGAATTTTTCTTCCCAAACTTCTCCGGCTGACAACAGAGTGAAATTCTCGTTCTCTTCTAGAAAGGCGTAAACTTGGGCTTCGTTCTCTTCGGCGAGCATGGAGCATGTGACGTAAAACAGCAGTCCTCCCTCTGGTTTCACAAAGCCTTTTGCACTTTTCAGGACTGATCGCTGCTCATTATTGCGGCGCTCTAAAGCTTCCTCGGATAATCGCCATTTGGCGTCCGGTTTACGCCGCCACGTTCCTACGCCGGTGCAAGGCGCATCAACTAAAACGCGGTCCATCTTGCCCACTAAATCTTTGAGACTTTCGGAGGGCGGTTCGCGAACCTCTATCACAGAAGCCCCTGCCCGTTGCGCGCGCTGATAGAGCGGGGAAAGCCGGCGCTTATCAATATCGAAACCAAAGACTTGCCCCTGATTTTCCATATCGGCCGCCATTGCGAGGGATTTACCTCCGCCTCCGGCGCAGTAATCTAGGACTTTCTCGCCTGGTTTTGCATCCACCAGAAGACTTACAATTTGTGAGCCTTCATCCTGAATTTCAATTTTTCCAGTTTGGTATTCCGCTTCGATTTGGACATTAGGCAGACGGGAGCTGCCCTCAAGTGCTTCGACGCGAAGCCCGATAGGAGAAATCTCCGTTTTCTTAAGTCCCTTTGTTTTCATCGAGGAGAGAACTTTATCCCGCTTGGCCTTAATCGTATTTACTCTCAAATCCAGCGGCGGCCGCGCCGTCAAAGCTTTTCCTTCTGCGACGGCCATTTCGTCAAAATTGGTTTCAAACATGGGCCAAAGCCATTCCGGAACGTCTGACTTTACCCAATCAGGCGCCGACTCAAGCTTAATTGAACCGTTAAGTTTGCTTTGTTCGTCGGAGCTCAAGGTCTGAGGGGCGTGTTTGTCAGCCGCAAAATCTTCCATTAGCTCTTTAACGTTATGACCGCCCATGAAAACAGCTGCCCCAAGCGCGAGGGCTCTGGGGGTTTCGTCGCCCATTCGGTACCCGATAGAGCTTTTGCAGCGAAGAGCGTCATGGACATAATTTCCAATCGCTGAACGGTCTTTTGACCCCGCAAAACGGTGGGCTTTGCCCCAGTCACGAAGCGCCATCGTGGCGGGTGTTTTGCGGTCCAGAATATCCTCGAGGACTTCCGCCGCGGCCTGTATGCGTCCGCCGAGCCTCATAACGCCGCCAAACGAGAAAAGGCGAGCAATGTCATCACAAGAATAGAAAAAGAACTAATAAAAAAGGCTCCAAACCGATAAGGAAAGATAACATTCTTCGTGAGCTGTACTAAAGCGTGCAAAATACGCGCAATTACGAAAACCCAGGCGGCAATCAGAACAAGCTGAGTGACACCATTCGTAACAAAAAAGAACAGGCAAAGCGCGTAAAACAAAACAGGCACTTCAAACTGGTTTTTAAAGTTATCACCTGCATTGACAACATGGGTCGGAAACCCCGTTTTACGAATTTCCGAAATGCCTTGTTTGGCAATTCGGCTCGCCCGCGACCAAGCGAGCCAAAACAAAATGGCGACCGACAAGCTGATTTGCACCAGCATCGGCCAGAAGATTTCATATCCCATAGTCATTAGCTCGGCATTGAATAGTTAGGCGCTTCACGCGCGATATGAACGTCGTGAACATGGCTTTCACGCAATCCCGCATTGGAGATTCTGACAAACTCCGCATTTTTGTGAAGGTCTTGGATAGTACGGGAGCCCGTATAGCCCATGGCAGCGCGAATGCCGCCGATGAGCTGATGAAGAATTGGGCCAACCGGGCCCTTATAAGCAATACGCCCCTCAATGCCTTCCGGCACGAGCTTCATGGAATCATTCACTTCTTTTTGGAAATACCGATCTGCGGAGCCTCTCGCCATGG
This sequence comes from uncultured Hyphomonadaceae bacterium, assembly GCA_963972195.1. GTDB lineage: Bacteria > Pseudomonadota > Alphaproteobacteria > Caulobacterales > Maricaulaceae > Litorimonas. The sequence goes on from CAXATH010000011.1 coordinate 59,778, forward strand.
CCGAAACGGACCCCATGCCGCGATAGGATTTATAAGACCGCCCTTGATAAAGGAAGACCTCGCCCGGTGTCTCTTCGGCCCCTGCCAGAAGCGAGCCGACCATGGCGCATTCCGCGCCTGCGGCGAGGGCCTTGGCCATATCCCCGGAATATTTGATGCCTCCGTCCGCAATCACGGGAATGCCTGCTTTGTGCGCGACTGAACAGGCGTCCATGATAGCCGTTAGTTGCGGCACGCCGACACCGGCAACGACTCGCGTCGTGCAAATGGAGCCCGGCCCAATACCAACTTTAATGGCATCCGCCCCGGCCTCTATCAGGGCTTTGGCAGCGGCGGCTGTTGCGATGTTTCCTGCAATGATTTGTGCGTCAGGATAATCATCTTTTAACTGTTTGACGGTTTCCAAGACCTTGGAAGAATGTCCATGGGCCGTATCAATGACTACGGCGTCAGCGCCCGCTTCGATCAGAGCAACGGCCCTGTCATAACCTGCCTGCCCTACGGTTGAGGCAGCGGCAACTCTCAGACGGCCTTTTTCATCTTTGCAAGCGTTTGGAAAGTTCTCGGCCTTGTCCATGTCTTTCACGGTAATAAGCCCCACACAGTTATAGGCATCATCAACGACCAGAAGCCGCTCAATTCTATGGGTGTGCAAAAGCGCCCTCGCCTCGGACTCTGATGCGCCTTCTTTGACAGTCACAAGCTCCGTGGTCATTAAGTCTTTCACAGAAACAGATGGATCATCCGCAAATCGGACGTCCCGGTTTGTTACAATGCCGACAAGTTTTCCGGTGGCTTCCACAACCGGAATGCCGGAAATTTTGTGATGAGTCACCAACGCGCGCAGATCAGCCAGAGTGGCATCCGGCCCAATAGTAATTGGGTTGACCACCATGCCGGACTCATACCGTTTGACCTTGCGAACTTCCTCGGCCTGTTCTTCAATCGATAAATTACGGTGAATGACGCCAATTCCGCCGGTTTGGGCCATGGCAATGGCCAAAGGGGCTTCGGTGACAGTATCCATAGCGGCGCTTACCAATGGAACATTGATTGTAATGGCTTTCGTCAGACGCGTTTTTAGGTTCGCATCAGCCGGTAAGATGTCAGAAGCCTGGGGCTGCAAAAGGACATCATCGAAGGTAAGCCCTTCTCGAATCTCCATGGGAGTCTCCTATCTCTTTTGCAGGCGGGCGTTATCAGAAATCTTCCCATGCCGCAAAGAGAAAACCGTAAGGGACTGTTAATAAATCAATCCGTTTTGGGGTTTTGCAAGTTAAGAGCGACCAAATAAATTTCAGGACTGCCTTTTCTGGAAGATTCCGGCTTGAAGTGTTTCACGGTCTGAAATCTTGATTTTAGTTCTTTCAATAAACTCGATTCCGCTCCGCCTTGAAAAACCTTGGAGGCAAAATGACCGCCGGGACGCAATGTGCGCATGGCAAAATCTGCCGCCGCCTCGACGAGTGCGACCGTTTTAAGGTGATCTGTCTGCTTGTGTCCCGTCGTATTGGCCGCGAGGTCTGATAAAACCACATCCGGCGACGCCTCGAGATAGGATCTTATTTTGTCCGGCGCGTCGTCCGCCATGAAGTCGTATTCAATCAGGTCGGCCCCTGCGACCATATCCACCGGGAGTATATCAATCCCGACAACCCGTTTCGCACCACGTTTTAAGGCAATCTGTACCCACCCGCCAGGGGCGCAGCCCAAATCTACGACCAAACTGTCATGCTTGAGAAGATTGAATTTATCGTCCAGCTCCTCGAGTTTGAAGGCTGCGCGGGACCGGTAGCCTTTAATTTGCGCTTCTCTGACAAACGGGTCGTTGATCTGTCTCTCGATCCAGAGCTTGGAGGAAATTTTTCGACCTCGCGCTGTTTTGACTTTTTTATGCATCATGCGGGTCGCATTATCATGCTCAGCCTTAGGCGTCCTGCGTCCCCGCTTTGGAGCCGTAGGCTTGCTGCCTGACATGCGGCGGGGACGATTCTCTTTTGGGGGCTTGCTCATTCTGCGGCCTCTGCTTCATCCGTGGGAGCTACATCGTCTTGTTGCGGCAAAGTCCGGATGGTTTGCTTGCGGTTCATCAATCCCATTAACATGCCTTCGCGCAATCCTCTATCGGCAACACGTATCATCTTGCTCGGCCACATCTCGCAAACGACATCTGTGATTGCGCAGCCGGCCACTAGCAATTTCGCGCGGTCACGCCCGATACAGGGCTCTTTTGCCCGCTCTTCTGGACTACGGCTTGCCATGCTACGCGCGACCCGCACCGCATCGCGTGAACGGAACCAAAGTCCGTCAACTTTATCACGTCGGTAATATGGGAGCTTCAAGTGAATCCCTGCAAGAGAAGTAATAGTTCCCGACGTCCCAATTATATGCCCCTTCCCGTCTTCAAACGTGCGGGTAAAACGCGTGTCGCACCCTTTTTCCGCGATAGTCTCCCGGACTATTTGCTTCATATCTTCGTACCAGCTCTCGCGATCATCCGTTTCAGGGATACGCTCGGAAAGCGTGACAACACCAATCGGAAGTGACGCCCACGCGCTGATCGGGGGTCTATGGGTTTTCATTTCGTGATTGGGGTCGCGGAGTTTGCGGATATCCACCCAGCTCAATTCCGTGGAACCACCCCCTATATCTACGACAAGAGCAACGTCTTTGGTTGGGTCCACCAGATTGAGACATCCCATCACCGCCAAACGCGCCTCTACACGTGCGGAAATGATTTCCAATGCGATGCCGGTCTCTTCTTTTACACGGGTGAGAAAATGCTCTCCATTCCCAGCTCGTCGACACGCTTCTGTGGCAACGCAACGCCAGCGTTTGACATTTTTGGACTTCATTTTTCGAGCGCAAACGGACAAAGCGTCGACGGCGGCGTCCATACTTTGTTGAGAAAGCTGCCCCGAAGCCGCGAGTCCGTGGCCCAAGCGGACAACTTTAGAATAACTGTCGATTATCTGAAAGCCATGACTCAGTTCTTTTGCTATCAGAAGACGGCAATTATTCGTGCCCAAGTCTAAGGCAGCATATGTTGCGGGCTTCTCTCCGCTTCGTTTGCGGCGTCGCCCTGACCGTCTCCGTCGCTCATGGCCATTTGCCGATGAGGAGGCGGATCCGGACATATCTGGGTCCGGCATGGTCTGCTCTCTCTTTTGACAGGGTCGCTTCTGGCGAAAACCGAGCGCCGCGCTGTCTGTTCTCTCATACGCTAACGGATTAATTGCGCTCGGTAAATGTGAAAATGAAGATAGACCCTCTCCTTACCGAGCGTCAGTGAATATCAACATGATCCGAAAGCTGCGACCAGTCCGGCTCCGGGCGAAGAGCCTCCATCGCGTCGTGCTGTGAGAGAAAGATTTGCCCAGTTAGGTGATCGAGAAAGTTTGACCTGAACAATCGTTCTTTGACGCGGCTTTGCATGTCCGAGAAATGAAGCTTCACACCAATCCGTTTCAGCCGTTTATTGACCTCGAATAAACTGGAAAGCGCGCTCGCATCTATCCGGCTTACTGCTGTGCACATTAGAACCAAATCACGCATCTCAGGACTTTCCGAAATCAGATCTGAGACCCGTTCCTCAAGCGAACGGGCATTTGCATAATACAGACTTTCATCAATGCGAAGGGTTTTGACCTCTTCATTGGTCTCTACAACAAACCGCGAAGCATCACGGTAATGTTCCGTTCCGGGAAACCGCCCGACTTCAGCGATATGAGGATGAAGGGTCTGGCGAATATGAAGCGCCATGGCCAAAATCACGCCAGCTAAAACGCCCCATTGCACGCCAAATATCAGAACGGATAAAAATGTCGCCAAAGCCGTAATGCCATCGGCCCGACTATAGACCCAAGTGCGCCAAAGACTCTTGAAATCGAGAAGAGAGAGACAGGCAATAATGATCAGCGCCGCTAAGACAGCAAGCGGCAATGCTTTTAAAATGGGCGTCAGGAAAAGCGCCGTAAAGCCCATAAAGACCGCGACAATAACATTTACCAAAGGCGTCTTCCCACCGGCCGAGGCATTGACCGCAGTTCGCGACATGCTGCCGTTGATTGGATACCCCCCTGTCATCCCAGCAACAAAATTTGCGCCACCCAGACCTAACAGTTCGCGGTTCATATCAAGCTTGGTTCTGTTCCGAGCAGCAAATTCCTGGCCCGTCGAACCGCTGTCCACGAAAGACACAACTGCAATGACGGCAGCCGGCATAACGAGCATTTTCAGCATATCCAATGAAACGGCGGGAACTTCAAACGGAGGCAACCCTGCTGGTACGGGTCCAACGACCGCTAAGCCGAAGCGTTCATTCAGCCCGAGAATCAAGCTGATAAATATGTAAACGGCAATGACGACGATCGGGGCCATACGCGCCATAAGCTTGGCTCGCCTACTTTTTACACCAAGTTTAACAAGCCCTAAGCCAAGGTTTCGTTTAATCAGTAAAAGCACAATACAGGCCGAGAGACCTATTATGATTGCGACAGCCTTTGTGTCATCCAAGCCCGACAAGAGGGAGTCTATGAGCTCCAGAGCCGTTGTCCCGGAGGCCGTAATGCCAAGCAGGTGTTTAAGCTGGGAGATAATGATCAGCAGAGCCGCCCCAGTTATATAGGCGGAAACGACTGGGCGGGCGACGAAGTTCATCAAGAACCCTCCCCTTAAGAACCCAGCCCCCAACAAGAAAATACCTACCATGGCTGCCAGAGCGGCGGCGCTGATTAATCGGGTGCCTTCGGGTAGAACAGCGATACTGGCCGCTGTCATTAAAGATATCACGGCCGTCGGGCCGACATTAAGCTGCCTCGATGACCCTAGGAGCGCGTAGGCTATCAGCGGAAAAATTGAAACATAAATACCGAGTTGAGGCGGCAACCCTGCAAGCAATGCGTAGGCGAGAGACTGGGGAACCAGCAAAATAGAAACGATAACTGCAGCGACCAGATCATTCCCAAATATTATAGGCGAGTAACCTTGAAGCCAGTCAAAGTGATTTCGAACTGCCCCTCTGATTTTCACAAGTCAAAGTCCTGAATCGTCATGGAATGCCCTCATGTCCTACTCTGAGTCTTTTGCCTTTTTCTCGAAGTCCTTCAAGAGAGGATATATTTGAGCCAGATTATAGGGGGTTGCCTCTAAAGCTTTGATAACATCTTCAGCTCCTGAAGCTTTTACATGTGCAAAGGCCCACAAAGCAGCCGACCGCATTCCGCTGGCACAAAAGGCCACAATTGGACGAGGCGCGTTTTCATAAGCCGTCGAACTGGTTTCGATCAGATCAGACGTCAGACCGCCCAGCATAGGAATATAGTGGTAATCGACGGATAGAGCTTGCGCCGCCCCCTCCATATCTTCGGATAAGGGCTGGAGCGGCGCCTCTTGGTCGGGACGGTTATTAATAAAGCTTTTTACGCCTTGATCCTTCAAGGCCTGCAATTGCGCAGGGAGGAGTTGTCCGCATACAAATACATCCCCAGGCAATTCATACATAGCTTAACCTTTAACTTTTTCGAGTGCCATTTCGACAATCGCCTCGGTCGTAATCCCAAAATGTGGGAAAAGCTCAGCACCTGGGGCCGAAGCCCCAAAACTGTCCATCCCGATAAAGCCGCCGTCCCGCCCAATGAGGGCATCCCAACCTTGGCGTATTCCGGCTTCAATGACGATTTTTGGCAAATCTTTACCCAGCACAGAGCGGAAATAACTGTCTTCCTGCTCCTCAAAAACATCCAAGCAGGGCATAGAGACAACACGGGCTGATATGCCCTGTTTCTCAAGTTCCTCATGGGCTTCGACGGCTAGGTGAACTTCGGAACCGGACGCAATCAAAACGATGTCGTCCTTGCCTTTTCCGGGTCTGAGAACATATCCGCCGCGCTCACACATATTTTTGCTGGCATCATCTCGGACAGCCGGAACATTTTGACGTGTCAGAGCAAGAATAGACGGACCATTTTTCCGCCGCACGGCGAGTTCCCAGCACTCCGCCGCTTCCAGAGCGTCTGCAGGGCGATATGTGAAGGTGTTTGGGATAGCGCGCAGAGACGCCAGATGTTCAACGGGTTGATGGGTCGGTCCATCTTCACCCACACCGATAGAGTCGTGAGTTGCCACATATATCGTCTGAATCTGCATCAGAGCGGCAAGCCGAACTGAGGGACGGCAATAATCCATAAAGACCATAAAAAGGCCGGAATAGGGCAGGATACCGCCATGCAGGGCCAAGCCATTCATACAAGCGGCCATACCATGCTCACGAACCCCGTAATTGATATACCGGCCTGCATAGTCACCTGCTTGAATTTCCTGTGACGTTGCAGGCGTTTTGGTTTTATTTGAGCCTTCCAAATCCGCAGACCCGGAAATCATGTCGGATAGGGCCTCTGTCAACGGGATTAGCGCTTTATTGGAAGAGACGCGGGTCGCCATATTCGGCTTATCCGAGGCGACCGTGTTTTTATAAGCCTGAAATTTATCTAGCCAGCCTTCATTAAGTTCGCCGGACATGGCCCGCTTGAATTCAGCCGCATGGCTGGAGTTTTCTAGTCGGTCTTCCCATTCCTTATGAGCTTTTTGACCTTCTTGGCCCGGCCGCTTCCAGAGGTCATAGACAGACTCCGGTATTTCAAAAGCAGGATGGGACCACCCTCTTGCTTCTCTTGTTGCCTCAATCTCATCGTCCCCCAAAGGAGAGCCGTGGGCTTTATTCGTTCCCTCTTTATTTGGGGCGCCTTTGCCAATAGCTGTTTTGCACGCGATCATTGTGGGTTTGTCGGATTTCTGTGCCTCACTTAAAGCGCTTTCAACCTGGGTTTGATCATGACCGTCAATTTCAATGACTTTCCAGCCAGATGCCTCGAAACGCTTCTTCTGACTTGTCGAGTCGGAAAGTGAAACCGGGCCGTCAATCGTGATATTATTGTCATCCCACAACACGGTAAGACGGTTCAATTTCAAATGGCCCGCCAAGGAAATAGCTTCCTGGCTGATACCTTCCATAAGACACCCGTCGCCTGCGATAACGTAGGTGCGGTGATCGACAAGATCGTCACCATAGCGCGCGTTGAGGTGACGTTCGGCCAGAGCAAATCCAACCGCATTTGAAATTCCTTGACCCAATGGCCCTGTCGTTGTTTCGACACCTGGCACGTGACCATATTCTGGATGTCCTGCCGTGATCGAGCCGAGTTGACGGAAATTCTTTATCTGATCCATCGTAACCGCGTTATAACCGGTCAGGTGCAATAGGCTGTAGATCAACATGGACCCATGGCCCGCCGAAAGAATGAAGCGATCCCGATCAGCCCAATTTGGATCGGACGGATCAAATTTCAGAAACTTTGAAAACAAAACTGTAGCGGCATCTGCCATACCCATTGGCATACCCGGGTGACCCGAATTGGCTTTTTGCACAGCATCCATAGAAAGCGCTGCAATCGCATTGGACATATCCCGATGTTCTTGCTGGGATTTTGAAAGGTCGGTCATGATATTCCCTGTAGAAAGTCTCAGCTGAAGCGCGAGTCACACATTATTTCGGCGCACCTTGTCATAAATTAACAGGACGGGCCAGATGAAGTGCTGAAGTAAAATGATATGACAGCGCTGTCAAACACTGCCTTCTTCGGAATTAAAGACCGAACGCGACCGCTGAGTGATAAGTTATGCCAGCAGCGATGTAAGCCAGGACAAAAAGGTAACCGAAAGCAAAGAGAGGCCATCTCCAACTATTGGTTTCTTTCTTGATAATCGCGAATGTGGACAGGCATTGCGGGGCAAAAACAAACCAGACTAAAAAGGCCAGCGCCGTTGGCAACGACCAAGCTGATTGAAGCATTGTTCCGAGGCCGTCTACATCCTGCTCGCCCAGCGAATAGATGGTGGCCAAAGAACCGACAGCGACCTCCCTCGCTGCCATCGCTGGAATCAAACTGATAGAAATCTCAAGGTTGAATCCGATCGGCGCCAAGAGCGGCTCCAGAACACTACCAATTTTCCCGGCAAAGGTTTCTCGAATATTTGTCGCATTTGCTGGGTAGCTCGCCAAAAACCAGATAAGAATAGACGCTGGAAGAATGATACGACCTGCACGAGACATAAATATAGCCGCACGGTCCCATAAGCCCCGTAGGTAATCCTTAAAGACCGGCATTTTATAGCTCGGCAGCTCGATCAACAGATTCGAAGATTCACCACGCATCAGCGTTTTTTTGAAAATGAACGCCATGATGACGGCAAAAATGATTCCGGAAATCACGAGACCGAAGGCTACTAAGCCCTGAAGACTAAAAACCCCTACTTTTTCGGCCGGAATAAATGCCCCGATAATGAGAAAGTAAACGGGCCAGCGAGCGGAACAGGTCATGAGTGGAGCGATCATTATAGTGGTCAGGCGATCTCTTTCCTGCTCGACCGTCCGGGCCGCCATAATCCCGGGAATAGCGCAAGCGAAGCTTGAGAGCAGCGGAATAAACGCGCGCCCGTTAAGCCCCACTTTCGCCATAAGAGTATCCACGAGAAAGGCAGCACGCGCCATATAGCCGGACGCTTCCAAGAGAAGGATAAAGGCAAATAATATGACGATTTGAGGAAGGAATACGATCACGCTCCCGACACCGGCAATTATCCCGCTACTAACGAGAGATCTTATCCATCCTTCGGGGAGAACTGTTTCGACCAAGCCTTGCAGCCATCCGAATCCAGCCTCAATCCCTTCAATCATCGGAGCCGACCAAGAATAAACGGCCTGAAACATCAAAAACAGAATGCCCAATAGAATCACGAGGCCCAGAACCGGGTTCATTACGAATTGATCTATACGCTGGGTGAAGGTTTCTACTTTTTTGACTCGTTTAACCGTTGTCGCAGTAATAGCTCTGGCTTGGGCCTGAAGTGATTTCAGTTCTTCCTTCTGAGGCGCTTCAATAGGCGCCCTACCGGATAGAACCTCAGACGCCCAGCCATTTAGAAACTCTATAAGCTGGCTTCGACCGGAAGCCCGCACCGCGACGCAAGAAATAACAGAAACTCCGAGGGACTCTTCCAATGCGGCGATATCAATCGTCATTCCGTCCCGCGCGGCCATGTCCATCATGTTCAAAACAAGGATTATCGGGAGACCATGTTGCTTGGCTTGAAGAACATTGTGTAAGTGAGTCGAAATATTCGACGCGTCCATCACAACCAATAGGGCGTCCGGCGCACGCTGACCTTCGAGATTTCCCCTAACCGCGTCCAGAGCGACCCTTTCGTCCATAGAGTGACCACAGTCGCCGTAAACGCCCGGAAGGTCCAGAAGCTCCACGTCCTGGCCGCTAGGCAACTCGAAATGTCCGATTCGATATTCAACTGTCACGCCGGGATAGTTTGCGATTTTTGCTCGGCCGCCTGTCAGCGCATTAAAAAGAGACGTTTTCCCGCAATTCGGCGCCCCCAGCAAAGCAAGCCGCAAGGTTTTTTCCGCGAAAATGGGCGTAACCACTCCGCTTTCAGGCGTAGAAGTAATATCCATGGATTATGCGACGCGAGAATCGCGAGCCATATTTATGTCTATGGGATTTGCCGAACGTTCAATCAGTTCTAATGTAATGGCAGACGCGTCAGAACGACGAAGTGCAATGATGGCGCCGTTTAAGCGCACTGAGATCGGGTTTCGGTTAAAAAGCCCAAAATGCAAGGCTTCAATATTATCCCCCTCCGCGAAGCCTATTTCCCGCAGGCGTGTTTCCAACGCTTTGTTTTCACAGGAGAACCCTGTGATTTTCGCGGGTGTTTTTCGTTTGAGCTGATCAAGTGTCATGCGCTCTAATAATGCGAACTATTCTCAAAATCAAAGGAAAACCGCATATCTGGCAGGAAAAACTCGTGCAAAAACGGGAGAACTATTTTTCCTGTTTTTTGCCGTCTTTGGGCATGGACACAGAAAAAGGCTTTCCCTATAAGGCGCTTCGCTTCAGCCCCTACATTGCGGGGCTTGGGCCCGAATAGCTCAGTTGGTAGAGCAACGGATTGAAAATCCGTGTGTCCCTGGTTCAAATCCAGGTTCGGGCACCATTTCCCTCTATTAAGCCATTGTTTTGTATATATAAATTAAACTCAATCTATTTTGTTCCCACCTTTGTTCCCTCCAGAGACAAACGAATCAATTTCGTAAAATCATTCAATATCTTCACGTTTTTCTATATTAGACTTCAACAGGTTCCAGCTGATCAATCCATTGTTGAATTTCTGACAATTTCCAGCGAGTAAATTTTGGACCATCTTTGTAAGGCATTGGAAACCGATCATTCATGTTTCGAGATTTCTTCCACAAAGTAGCTCTACTTTTAATGCCTGTGAGTTTTTGGACGTCCTGAGATGTCAATAATTGGTCGGTCATGTTCGTTTCAGGTGAGAGCGTAAAAAGAGCGCCCTCACCTGCCCTTCTATTCTTGTGACTTTGGCCGCGACCACACCAAATCAGCGCCATCTTCACGGTGAAACAGTGCTGCGTTGATCGGCTTTGTCATTTCAGGGCCATCGAGCTTCACGCTGATATATTCCAGCGGCTCGGCGTCATCCTGCGGCTCTGTGACATCATTCCAAGCTACGCCCAAATCACAGCGGCCAGATTTCACAAAATAGTCCGGACTGTTTTCCGTCTTCTTCTTTTCATTCGCCACAAAGCGAACCTTTTTGTTTGTCATGAGTGTTGCGATCGTGCCCTCAAAGCCCGTCGCAGTTGGTTTGAATGTTCCAATAGTAGCCATAGCGTTTTTCTCCTGTGCTTGACGTGGTGGATATTAGGCCAGCTCGCGCTTCGCCTTTTTGAAACCCGCATCACCGGCAAGAAAACTTGCCAGCATTGACGGGATGAGCGCTGAGACATCGGCCTTTTCGCCGTAAGCCTTTTCATAGACTTTGGCATAGGCTTCCAAATCAGCTTCCAAGTCCGGCATCACAGAAATTGTGTGCTTGGTGGGCTTGGTATCGGGAAGTTTTTGTAATTTGATCTTAAGCTGGCTCATGGTCTTGCTCCGTAAGGTTTGAGGATAAGGTCGCGCGAGACGATGACGTTAAATCGCCAGCCTTGGCGTACTTTGAGTGTCGGCTGCACATTGAGGTTACGGTCAATGATCCGCTGCCCCGCAATATTAGCCGTGTCTTGCCCTGCATTTTGCAAAGCCCGCGTCAGGCGGTCCCCATCGTCACTTGCAAGCTCTGAACCGATTGAAAGCAAAGAGGACAAGGCCGCCCCTTTGATGAATTGCCATGTGTGCCTATCGACCTTGTCTTTGAGTCCCGCAAAACCCTGGCTGTCTGAGCCCGGCAAATTATCTAGCTGAATACTATCGCCGTTTGGCAGTATCAGCCGCGTCCAAACGACCAGTGCGCGGCTTTGTCCAAAGGCTATGACGCTATCATAGCGCCCCATCAGCCGTGAGCCCTGCGGGACAAGCAAATGTTGCCCAGACACCGTATCATACACGTTCTCGGTCACCTGGCCTATCACTTGGCCCGGCAGGTCTGAATTTAGCCCTGTGACCAGCGAGGCCGGAATGATGTTACCCGCCATGACCTGATAGGGAGAGCGCGGTGAAACGAGGCCGTGGGAATTGTAGATGTCATCTGCATCGCGGTCTAAGAAAGCCTGCTTATCAACCTGCCCATTTGCGTCGCTTTGGTCACCACTAATATCAAAGGCCGATGGTGGCGCGGGGTAATCCGGCATTTGCGGAACAGGAAACCCAAGACCTTGGCTCAGTTGATCGACGGAGGCCGCGCTTGCGTATTGCTGAACTTGAGCATTTTGAGCCTTTCTACCCACATTAAAGAATAAACTTTGAGTTTTCGGCTGTTGTGCGGGGGGATTATAGGCAGGCGCGGCAGGCTGATATGATGGCTGCGGCGGCGCGCTATATGAAACGGGCTTTTGGGGTCGCGGCTTTAATGCCGCCTCGGCTATAGGAGGCTCTGGAACAGCTTGGCCCTTCGATAAATAAGCCTCACCAAGATCACCCGGCAAAGGCGGCCCTAAGGTGGGCTTCATCTCTTCATAGGTTTTGGGCAGCAATTCAAGCCCCGCAGCCATGGGCTTATGGGTGACATTGTAGAGCTCTTCCGCCTTTTCATCATCCGCCGGGGATTGAAGCGCCATTGCCAAGGCTCCAAACATAACAGTGCCCAACACTGCCACGCCGCCCAATAACGCTTTACGACTAAAGCGGCGAACTGCGCGAGGTCGTGCCCGAATGGATAGGTTTGGCGCAATGTCACTCATGCTAGAAACGCTCATGATTGGCGCTCAATACGAACAACGATTTGTTTCTTTTCGCCAAGGCGCAATTCAGCGGCGTCAAATAAACGGTCAACAACATAATAACCGTCTCTGACGCGGTAATTGACGAGCTTGCTTATGCTGCCTTTACTGTCGGTAACAAATAATGGCGGCGCTTCGGAGACGGCCAATCCTTCCGGAAATTCTATGAAGACCTTTGAACCGTCATCAAAGACCCGCGTCGGCCGCCAATGCGGCGTGTCGCCTTTGATTACATAGTCAAAACGCAGCTCATCTAGGCTTAGGCTAGCATCTACCCTCTCATATCTCACCTTGGAAACAGGACCTGTTTCAGATGAATTTTTGCGAAGGTTTCGGAGGGCGTCATGCGGATAACGCCAAGAGACTGCCGCCATATAGGTGTTGGCAAATGACTTCATATCCAAATAATAGGTGCGCCGTGTCGACGTGATAATAGCATTGGTCGATAGATTGGCCGCCATAGGCTTTACCAGAATATGAACCTGCTCATTCACCCCTGACCCTGATATCGTATCACCGACTGTCCAGCGTTCCGTATCACCCGCGGAGACTGTGATTAGCCCTTCGCCCTTTTCCAAGGCAATATCCGTAATCTGCGTCGGCGATGTATAGACCTGATAGAGCGATCCCGGAGTATAGGGGTATAGCTGAATAGCATTGAGATAATTTTCTGTCGTCGGCTTAACAATAGCCGCGTCATTGGCGTGGCTCACGGCTTGAAACCCTGTGAGGGATGGCCCGCGATCAAAGAGCTCGACATCAACGGGCACCGGTTTCATTTGCCTGTCCATAATCAAGGAGGGCCTTCCGGGTCCCGTCGAATTATCTCCTCCAGCTAAAATCTGATACTCTTCCGTTGGTTCGGGAATAAAGAGCGCCTTGGACATCTCGTCTGGCATGGTCACGCTCCCGGATCTCAAGTTGCCCCATACTCCCTGAAGACTGGCGCAGCCTGATGAGCTCATAGCAGCAACCAAAATTGAGGCGGTTATCATTGAACGTGGAAGTTTTGATAGCTGTCTCATTTTGAAGCTCCTGCTGCATTAAGGTCTTTTGACCAGTGAAGTCCGTGGACATAGAGGCCGAGGGGATTGCGGTGCAGCGTCTCGGCGTCGGTTGGGGCTTTCGTGATAATTGAAAGGCTCGCCGTATAAGTTTGGACGCTGAGCTGCGCGCCATTCCGGAAAGACTTTTCACGCCAGCGCACTTCAAAACTATTTTCAGACGATCGCACGATACTCGTCACATCCACAGTGACGCTTCGCTGGCCAATGTCGGCAAACGGGTCATTCTCATTGGCGTAGGTGTTGAGCGTAAGCGCCGCCTGATCCGTGGCGTAGTTATAAGCGTTCAGCCAGTTATCGCGAAGGACAACAGGGTCGATAGAAACCGAGCGAACATTTGAGATAAAACGCGCTAATTGATGCGCAATCTGCGCATCTGAGGCTACAAAATTTGTTTTCGCTGGGCCTGAGGCTTTAACCGCGCCCGTTTCATCAACCTCCACGACCCACGGCACAATACTGGCTTGCGCGCTTTGATAAATCAGGCCGCTCGTAGACAGCGCCGCTAATCCCATCGCCCCGCAAAAAGCCAGGCACCATCTGTTACCGCGCGCATTGGCGCGGCCTAATCGGCGGTCCTCTTTTTGCCCCGCACGTTGATAAGGCGTTTCAGGGATAGGTGTTTTCCCAAATTTCGATTGGCTACGTTTCCATTTCATTGTCTTGTCCTCCTATTCCAATTTATGCGTCAGGGTTCAGGGATGGGCCGCTTCCACTGCCGCCGCCGTCACCGCCGCGAAGCGCGTTCGTGGCCGTGCGCGCCGCGTGGCGCGTTTGTCGTTGGCGGTGTACCTTCTTGGCCCAATCTGGCCCTTTGCCCGTTTCACCCGAAGCCGTCCCGCCTCCATGTTTGCGCGGCGCCTTCATGCCTTTGGACAGGGCTGCCATCCCGCCGCGCATCCCATTGCCGTGCGCCGTTGTAACCCCGCCGCCAGCCGCAAGCACCTTACGGCCCCCGGCTCTGGCAACGGACATAACGCCTCCTTGAGCCACAGCGCCTACACCTGCAGCCGCGCCTTTAATGCCGCCGCCTTGGGACATGCTGCCAAGCGTGAAAGCGACTTTAGAGCCGCCCGCCATAGATGCGCCCGCCTTCACTGACGCGGCTGCGCCTTTACCGACACCCCTAATACCTGCACCTGCGATGGCTCCGCCGGCTAGTGCGCCCGCGCCCACGGCTGCCATCGTTCCCACGGCCGCACCTGCACCAAGCTGGGGCGCGCCTGAGACCAGGCCTGTTGCAATACCCGGCCCGAAGATGCCCAAAGCCAATAAGGCCATAGAGCCGAGCATGATAGAGGCTGCATCTTTGAGCGTGATTGGCACAATCATGTCAGGGTCGCTCGCAGGCGGCGCAAAGGCAGACGTGATGTCGCCAAAGATCGTCGAGCCGATGCCTATGATAATTGCGAGCACCATAAGTTTGATGCCGCTGGCCACGACGTTCCCAAGAACTTTTTCCGCCAAAAAGGATGTCTTATTCCAAAGCGCGAAGGGTATGAGGATAAACCCTGCAAGCGTTGTCAGCTTGAACTCGAGAATAGTCACAAAGAGCTGTATCGCGATAAAAAAGAACGCGAACATGGTGATGATCCACGCCAGGAAAAGCGCGACAATCAAGACGATATTATGAAAGAATTTCACAGGGCCCGTCAGCTCTCCGATTTGTGTCAAAATCGGGTGCGCCGCCTGAAAGCCCGTATTTGCAATAAAGCCGGGGCGCAGCAGGTCATCAGCTGTAAGACTTGTTGCAGTCGCTTGAAGCCCAAGTCCGCCAAAACTATTAAAGACGATATTCGCAAGGCCGGAAAAGTTTGTGATGATGAGCGCGAAGACGCCGACATACATGACCTTTTTGAGAAATTTTCCGATAACTGAATTATCAGACCCCATAGCCCAATAGAGGCCAGCCAAAGTGATATCGATGCCGATAAGAATGGCTGTCAGATATTGAACCTCGCCGCCAAGGAGGCCGAAGCCGCTATCAATATAGCTTGTGAACGTGACGACAAATTCGTCAATTACGCCGAGACTTGTTGGATCAGCCATTACGGTGTGCCTCCGCTATAAGCGTCACTGGCCCGGCCCATGAAAAGCCGTCTGCGGGCACGGGCCTCTTTTTCGAGCGCTAACTGGCGCGTGACTTCCAGACTGTTTGCGCGGGCTTGCGTAATTTGCATTTGCTGCGTTTGCATGGACTGCTTAACAAGCAAGCCCATGAGCTGATTAGTCGATTGCGTGGCTTGCAATTCACCGACTGCCCCATGACTGCTATTCATAAGCTGGCCGAGTAAGGCCTGATCCTCCTGAAGACTTTCCACCATCTTTGACTGCATGAGCATGGCTTCACTCTGAGCGCGCTCCGACATTTGAAATTGGGCTTCAGCCTGAACCATGAGCTCACCCTGGGAGAGGCCATCATAGCTCTCAGGAAAGTGTTGCCGGATAAGCTCTCTTGTTCGGCTCACATCATAGGCGACGTTCTCGGCTTGACGGTTAAGGTAAGCAATTTCATTCAAGATGCGGTTCAAATCAGTGGCGGAATTAATATCCAGTCTGGATAAGTGTTTGGCCTGATTGATGAGCATATTCGCTTCATTGCGAAGCTGCTGCGCTTGACGAATAAGTTGGTTGTAATTGTGTACAGCAGTTTGAAAGTTTTGAGTGTAATTTGATGGATCATAAACGATACCACCGAAGAATTGCGCGTGACTTGCCGGCGCATAGGAAAGCGCCATTGCGGCGATTAAAACCAGAGTGGTTATTCTGCGACATCGAGCCATGGCACATACTCCTCCTGTTGAAATTGCTCCTCCATGAGGTCTGCGGCCCATTCCAGTCCTTTAAAACGCAGCCAATGGGCCGCGAAATTATCATGGCCGCCAAGTTCAAGAACGCGGTCAATTTGGGTTTGACCTTTCTCTGAACCCGCTGCGCAAAAGGCGAGTGCAACCGGACCTAGCTGCAAATCAAAAAGTCGATTGCCGCCGTGACTTTGAAAATAGTAATCCCGCTTAGGCGTGGCCGAGGCTATGATTTGAACTTGCCGTTT
Organism: uncultured Hyphomonadaceae bacterium; assembly: GCA_963972195.1. GTDB lineage: Bacteria > Pseudomonadota > Alphaproteobacteria > Caulobacterales > Maricaulaceae > Litorimonas. The sequence goes on from CAXATH010000011.1 coordinate 76,204, forward strand.
ATTGAGACCGAAGCGGTCATAGGCCTCTTTTTGCTGCGGCTCCATCGCGCGGCTATTAGGCAGGAATATCCGAGACAAGCAGCTCTCAATGATCGCAGGCGCGATGGGGCTACCCGCTATATCCGCCAGTGACTGCGTCGCGAAGATGACGGAGACATTTTTCTTACGAAGGACTTTGAGCCACTCTCGAATGCGGTCTGCAAACATCGGGTCATCAAGAAAGACCCACGCTTCGTCCAGTATCAGAAAGGTGGGCTTTCCAGCAAAACGCGCTTCGAGCTTATGAAACAGATAGGTCAGCACAGGCGCAACAAGCGCCTTTGAGTGCATCAATTCCTCCATCTCAAAGGCCTGCACAGCGTTATCACGAAGCGTATCTTCATTGCCGTCAAGAATATGACCGTAAGCGCCCTCAAGGGTGAAAGGTTTTAAGGCCAAACGTAAATCGCTATCTTGGATCAAGGCTGACAGGCCTGTGAGCGTGCGCTGATCTTCGGGCGTACTGGCAAGGCTTTGCAAAGCAGACCAGACGGTGTTCTCAACTTCCGCCGTGACGTCCACGCCTTTGGACGCCAGCAGTCCTGAAATCCACTCCGAGGCCCATGCCATTTCATTCGGTTCATCAAGCCCGCGTAAGGGCTGGAATACCAAAGCTGAGTCTGTCTCGCCCAGCGCATAAAAGTCACCTCCAAGCGCCTCAATCATGGCGCGTGATGAAGCGCCTTTGTCGAAGGTAAAAACTTGCGCGTCCGGATAGCGTTTGAACTGCATGGACAGCAGATTGAGCAAGACGGATTTGCCTGCGCCTGTTGGACCGACAACCAGTGTGTGGCCGACGTCGCCTTGATGAGTGACGAGGCGAAACGGCGTGTGATCTTCTGTCGTCGCATATAGCAGCGGCGCGCCGCCTAGATGAGTATTGCCTTCCGGTCCCGCCCAGACTGCCGAGAGCGGCATCATATGCGCGAGGTTTAATGTGGAGACCAACGGGACGCGCACATTTGCGTATGGATTGCCTGGATGCGTCCCCAGCCAAGCGTCAACGGCGTTGACCTTCTCATGGATGGTAACGAAGCCGCGTCCATTGATGATGCGCTCAACCGCTCTGATGCGCGCCTCAGCGGCCGTGGCGTCCTCATCCATTACGCATATGGCTGTCGTCAAATATCCGTAAGATACATAATCACCGCCCAAGTCTTGGAGCGCCGCATCGGCATCAATGGCTTTATTGTCAGCATCGCTGTCGACCAATGGCGTCGTCTCATTCATCAGCGCTTCTTTGAGAAGCGCGACAACCGACTTACGCTTTGCAAACCATTGCCGCCGCGTCTTAGTAATGACCTTTGAGGCTTCGGCCTTGGAGAGCGGCAAGAAGCGCGTCATCCAGCGATATGAAAAACCCAGCGTATTGAGCTCGTCCAGTATACTCGGCGTCGTCTCGCTCGGAAACCCGAGGATTGTCACGGTATGGATAGAGTGTTCGCCAAGGCGCGGGACTAGCCCTCCCATCAAATCAGCCCCGCCAATAAAGCTATCGATATAGGCGGGTGTTTCCGGTGTCTTTATCAGGTGACGTTTGGGCGAAACCGTTGAGTGCAAATATGTCAGGGTCGCATCATCATCCAGCCACTCCGCCATCGGGAATTGGCTTTGCAAAAGGTCCAGACATCTGTCGCTCTCCGACATGAAGCTTTGCAGGTGGTCTTGAACTGATACGCCTTTATCATCAGTTGGCGTTTCTATAATCCAGCTTTCGGCCTTATTGGATCGGTCCGCAGGCGGAATAAACTGAAACGTCAAATAATAGACGCTCTCAAACAAGTCGCGCTGACCCGCGTCTTCTTCAAACTCGCCTCTACGTTCCTGCTCGACAATCCAAGCTGCAGGGTCAGTGAAATCAGACACGGGATATTCACGGGCTGGAATTCGTGCGGCTTCAAAGTAGAGTGCCCAGCCGGAGCCGAAACGGCGAAGCGCATTATTGAGGCGCGCGCAGGTTGCCACCAACTCTTCTTCTGTCGAGCTTTCAAGATCTGGGCCACGAAACTCAGCCGTGCGCTGAAAGCTCCCGTCCTTATTGAGCACCGTGCCGGGCGCAATGAGCGCTGTCCAAGGCAGATAGTCAGACAAGCAATCTGGCCGCTTTTGATATTCACTTAAATTCATCATGCCAAATTCCTCAGGAGAGATAACCCTTATGTTTGATGTGGCGGACAAGCACTTCCATGAACTGCGGATCACGCGAGGCGAAAAAGACGCAAAGGGTGTGAGCGCAGACATAGTAAATGATGCCGAGTAGCCAGAGCTGGAGACCCAGCCCTAAGGCCGCCGCAAGAGTGCCATTCAGGATGGCCGCCGTTCTCGGAACACCGCCTAAAAGGATAGGCTCGGTCAATGAACGGCGCACTGGAATGGTGAAACCTTCAGGAAGCTGATATGCCGACGTGTCAGGCATTAAATGACAGCACCGCCGGTAAAGCTAAAGAATGACAAGAAGAAACTTGTCGCCGTGAAGGCAATGGACAGACCAAAGACAATCTTGATGAGATTGCGCATCCCGCCGCCTGCATCTCCAAAGGCAAGGCCAATACCGGTCATGATAATTGCAATCGTCCCGAAAATTTTAGCCACAGGGCCTTCAATGGATTGCAAAATGCTGGTGAGCGGGCCTTCCCACGGCATAGCGGACCCTGCAGCGTGCGCCGTTTGCGGCATCAACATCATAATGAAAACGGCAATAGCCGCGCCGTAGAAAAGCCGTTGGTTTAAGCTTCCGTGTGTTAGTAGTCCGTACATGAGTTACCTCCGTCAAAAGTGAGTTTAGGGATGGAAGACGTGGCTGTGAGCGGTTCGAGCTGATAGCCCTTATCCGTCACTTCAATGAGGCGTGCGATCGTCTGCACACGGCGTTTTGAGCCTCGCCCGGAAATGAAGACAATCACGTCGATGGCCTCCGCAATCAGAGCGCGCGGGACAATCGCCACGCCCTCTAAAATCAGTTGTTCGATGCGGCTTAGAGCCGTTTTCGCTGAATTTGCATGGACGGTTGCAATGCCTCCGGGATGCCCCGTCGTCCAAGCCTTGAGCATGTCGAGGGCTTCAGGCCCGCGCACTTCGCCCACGATAATCCGGTCAGGCCTTAGGCGCAGTGTTGAGCGCACCAAATCTGCAAGAGTCACATTCAAACCGTGCGTACGAAGCGCTACAGTATCCTTGGCCTTACATTGAAGCTCGCGCGTATCTTCCAGAATAAGAACGCGGTCTCCCGTGTCCGATATTTCTGACAGTAAGGCATTGGCGAGCGTGGTTTTACCGCTTGATGTGCCGCCAACAATTAGAATGTTTTGACGGGACGTAACCGCGTATTTTAGCGCTTCGGACTGGTCATAGGTGAGACTGCCCGCTGTGACGTAATCATCCAAGGTGAAGACCGCGACTGCGCCCTTACGAATGGAGAAACATGGCGCTGAGACAACGGGCGGCAGAACACCTTCAAAGCGCTCTCCATTGCCCGGCAGTTCCGCGCTGATAATAGGCGCTTTGGGTGTCACATCTTGATTGATGTGATTGGCCACGAGGCGCACCACCCTCTCTCCCTCGTCAGGCGTCAACACACTGTCCGTGTCGAAACGGCCAATACCTAATTTATCAAGCCATAAACGCCCATCGGGGTTAAGCATGATTTCGACAACTTTGGGGTCATCAAGCGCGTTCGTTATAACGGGGCCCAGCGCGGTGCGAAGCATAGCAAGTGTGCGGTCTGATGTAGCGGTTGTTTGAAGACTAGACATTTGCGGTCTCCTTCTTCTTTTTGGGCCTGGCCGCTTTTTTCTTCTGCAGCTTTTCGAGAAGCTGGATTTCATCGAGCCGAAAGAAGTCTTGGTCGGAGACAAGGACATCCGACAGAGCCTGCTTGAACGTCTTTCCGCCCGAACGCATTTTAACGCCAAGCTGATCAATGAACTGGTTCATCAACCCAACGCCGCGCGCGGCGCGCGCGTCGGTATCCGCCGCCGAGATTTGCGGTGCCATTGTGAAGTAAAAATGCAGAAAGAGCGCGAATGTCTCGGAATGAAGATTGAGGTCCCGAGAATGCCGATGATTGTGGCGGATCATCATATCCAGCTTTTCAAGGATACGGGCATCCCGCGCGTCGTCATGCTCAAACGTGAAACAAGCTGACAAAGCATCATTTATGACGCGCGATTTTGTTTTCCCCATTGCGCGCGCCCGAACATCCAATAGCGCTGCATTTTCTGGCGTGATACGCGCGCGAACGCGGGCTGTGAGATCATTGCTCATCGTTACATTCCCAAATCTAGGTCTGTACTGCGGGTCAGGTCATGCGCGCGGGCAAGCGTGGCCGTGTCTCTGACGAATTCAGCGAGCTTAATTGCGGGTGTGAGTTCATCGCCCTCTGCAACATCGAGAGACTTCTGTTCGGGCCTGGCTTGACATGGAGAAGTATCTAGGCCGCTAAGCTCGGGGCTGAGTTCCTTACCGCCTGCGTCTTCCTCGTCTTCTTCGTTAGTCTTTGAATTTAAGGCTAATGCGATTTTGTTTTGCTCTGACTTCTCATTTTCTGTGTAGAGACGGTCATCCACAGGCCGTGTCTCAATACCCCAGACGCAAGGCGTATTCGGGGAAAGTCCGCCATATCCGTCCGGAGATATTTGGGGAGGGCTCGAGACACGGCCTGTGAAATTTTTATCCGCATAGTAGCGAACTTTATCGGCTTTGATGGGTGAGAAACCTGAGAGGAGAATAATCTCCTGATTAGACGGCAGCTGCATGATTTCGCCAGGCGTAATGAGCTGGCGCGCCGTCTCTTGGCGAGAGACCATGACGTGCGAGAGCCAGGGCGCAAGGCGGTGACCGGCATAGTTCCGCATCGCCCGCATTTCCGTCGTGCTGCCAATCGCGTCTGATAGGCGTTTAGCGGTACGCTCATCATTAGTCGCAAAGGCCACCCGCACATGGCAATTATCAAGGATGGAATTATTTGGACCGTAGGCTTTCTCAATTTGGTTGAGAGATTGAGAAATCAGAAAGGCCCGCAAGCCATAGCCTGCCATGAAAGCGAGTGAGCTTTCAAAGAAGTCAAGACGCCCCAAAGCCGGAAACTCATCGAGCATCAGCAGAAGTTGGCGATTTGGCTGACCCTCGCCTGAAACAACAAGCTCTTCAGTAAGACGGCGACCAATCTGATTTAGGATAAGGCGAACCAGTGGCTTCGTGCGCGAAATATCGGACGGCGGAATGACCAGATAAAGTGAAACAGGCTTGTCCGCCTTCATAAGATCGGCAATCCGCCAATCACATTTTGATGTCACCTCGGCGACCGTGGGATCTCGGTAAAGTCCGAGAAAACTCATAGCCGTTGATAATACACCTGAGCGCTCGTTTTCAGATTTATTGAGGAGTTCACGCGCTGCTTGTGCGACCACCGGATGAACTTGTGCCCGTGACCGGTCGCCGAAATGATTGGTTTTCATCATGATCCCAAGCGTCTTTTCAAAACTACGTTTTGGGTCAGAGAGGAATGAGGCTACGCGAGCCAGCGTCTTTTCGCGCTCTGCGTAGAGAATATGAAGGATAGCGCCGACTAAAAGACTATGAGCGGTCTTTTCCCAATGGTTGCGGCGCTCAAGCATCCCTTCAGGGTCGACAAGGATATCGGCAATGTTCTGAACATCCCGGACTTCATTGACGCCTTTGCGCACTTCTAAGAGCGGATTATATTTCGCACTCGCCGCATTAGTTGGGTCAAACAACAGGCAATGAGAGAACGTTGCTCTCCAGCCTGAGGTGAGCTGCCAGTTCTCACCCTTAATGTCATGGATGACCGCGCTGTCAGTCCAGGAGAGTAAGGTCGGGATAACAAGGCCCACGCCTTTACCCGACCGTGTTGGCGCAATCGCCATGACATGCTCTGGGCCATGATGGCGAATGTAATCAGTCTTTGTACGCCCAAGAAAAACGCCATGGTCATCCAGAAGACCAACTTGCTTCATTTGCTTTGATGTCGCCCAGCGCGATGAGCCAAATGTGTTTAGGGCTTTTGCAGAGCGGCCGCGGAGTACAGAACCTATGACCGCGAAGATAATTCCAAGGAGGCCGCCGCCTGCGGAAATCTGTCCGCCTCTTGAAAAAATATGAGGCGCATAGGCGTCAAATTGATACCACCATTTGAAGAGATTCCACGGCGCATAAATTTTGTGATTGCCAAGCTCGGCGAATCCCGTTCCTAAATAGATACTGTAATCAAATTTAAGCGCAACCCATTGGGTAGCATACCATGTCGAGAAAATGATCGTCGCAAAGACGACGAATATCTGTCCGATCAAGATATTTTGTGGCGACATTCCTAGGCCCTTCATTTGCGATGGACTTAGGCTGTCAGAAAAATGGATTTTCGGTCTAGTTCCTAAATAGTGAATTCGCGTGAACCATTATGACTTTCTATGAGGTTCTGTGATTTTTTGTGAAAATAACAATTTGCCCATGACGATTTCCCTGCATCTAGGCACAGAAGGATTCAGGTTCATTGAGAAAAGGTTTGAAGGAGATTGATCTGTGGGAGACCAAAGAGCTTTATATAGAAAAGCTTTTTATAGAAAAGGGATCGTTATCCCCGAAGTGGACATTTAGTTGCAGTAATTTTAAAACCGATATTTTTGAGCAACTAAAGTTTGGAAAAATTATACCGTTATATTCATTCTGATTACAACATCGATCCTAAATCAGAGCCGACGCTCGGATAAGCACTCACCATCTTTTTCAAATCACTCGCCGTTAACTGAAGCCGAATAGCGAGACTAAAAAAATTGATAATTTCAGCATATTCGGGCCCTAGAAGGTGCGCGCCTAATATTTTATCGGTTTCATCATCGATAATGACCTTAGTTGCTGCGCAAGTTTCTCCTATTCTAAGATTAGAATACCAGTTGCTTGTGTCGTTCGTGGCAATCCGAAGCTTATAGCCAGCCGCTTTTGCTTCTTCTTCCGTCATCCCAACGCGTGCCAATTCGGGAATTGTAAATACGACTGTTGGCACACCACTATAATCGGGTTTAATGTGATTACCCTTAATCATATTTGAGGCAGCGACCTTACCCTCAAATACAGCAACAGGCGTAAGGGGTAAGCCTTTTGTATCGGCGGCATCTCCTGCCGCATAAACTGCAGGGTTGGATTTGCTTTGGAGATAATCATTAACCGCGACACCGTGAGTGCCGAACTCTATGCCAGCCTTATCCAAATCAAGGTTATCAATAGCGGGAGTTCGTCCCGCACCATGCACGATCAGGTCAGCTGTATGGCTTCGCTGCTTGCCGTCAGTATCCAATACTACTGAATACCCGTCACCTTGTGGGGATATAGATACGAGATTGGTTAGCGGAATAAAATTAATCCTGGCCTCTGCGCTTCGCTTCAGCAATTTATTTACGTGGGCAACCTCAAAACCTTTGAGGGGCCGCTCACCGCGGTCGATAATATGAACATCACTGCCAGCCCGAGCTGCGATATGGGCGAACTCAAATGAGATAAACCCGCCGCCAACAAAAATGATTTTTTTAGGAAGAATTTCCAATTCTAAGAACTCAGTGCTTTCAGTAAGATATTCTGCGCCCGGCATGCTCATTTCCCGAGGCTTCGCACCTGTTGCAATGAGTATATTTTTTCCTTCCAAACGGGTTTCGCCGTCAATTTCAATGACGTTCTCAGCGACAAATTTTGCATTTCCGTGCAGTGTGGTAACCCCTTTTTTATCAAGACCAGATTCTATTTTTGGGGGCATTTTTTCAGTGAAAGTGCGCTTGAATGCAAGCAGGCCCGACCAATTAATCGCGAGATTGCCGGCCTCAATCCCTTTGCCTTTCATCAAAGTTGCGGCATCAATTATTTCGGCGCCACGCCTCAACATTTTTTTGGGATCGCATCCCCTTAATGCACATGTCCCGCCATAAGGCAGCTCATCTATGACGGCCACTTTCCAGCCCGCTGACGCGCATTTATTTGCGGCGTTAACAGCCGCCATACCAACGCCCATAACAATAAGGTCAAACTTTTGGATTTGCATTTTACGTCCTCTTTTCTATAGCGCTAAGTCCTTGGCCCATGACAAACGATCGTCCTTTATTCGTCCGAGATTGAATTAACCCGCACAGCATGAAAGCTTGGTGACATCCTTATCGAAAGTCTGCGCCGCTAGCTTCAACCCCTCTACGGTGGTCAGGTAGGGGAAAATCATCTCTCCGAGTGCATTGAAAGTCATACCTATTTTTATTGCAAGCGCAGCGGTTTGGATTGTATCAGCACCTTCAGGTGCCAGAATATGCGCGCCAATTAACTTGCCATCACGCGCGTCGGCGATGAGTTTGATTAAGCCGCGCGTATCACGCGCGGCCAAAGCCCGTGGGACATGTTTGAGATCAAGCGTCGAGGTTTTAACTTCTATTCCCTTTGCCCGCGCTTGTGCTTCCGTAAGGCCGACAGTTGCATAATTTGGATCGGTAAAAACGACGGCAGGCATCGTATTATTATTGTATGTTTTAGTATTCCCATTTATGGCGTTTTGCGCTGCGAGCTTGGCCCCATAAGCTGCCATATAGACATATTCGTCTCGTCCTGTGACGTCGCCCGCTGCATATATTCCAGGGATATTGCTCTGCATGGAATCATCGACAATGATACCGCCGTTTTTGGCCAATTTAACGCCTATTTCTTTAAGTCCGAGACCAGCCGTATTGGCTTTACGCCCGGTTGCCAGTAAAATATGCTCCGCACGTAACTGCCGGACTTCACCCTTGTATTGATAACTCAGGCAGATTTCACCGTCGGCTTTTATGGATTCATAGACAGAGCCGCAGTGCACTTGAATGCCTTCATCTCTTAGGTATCCGGTAAGCGCCTCGCTAATTTCTGGTTCTGCACCCGGGAGAACCTTTGACCGACAGAGTAGCGTTACTTTTGTTCCCATGCGAGCAAACATCTGTCCTAACTCACAACCAATTACGCCGGCGCCAATGACAATCATGGATTTCGGCAGGTCAGGCAGGTCAAGTGCGCTCGTGCTATCCAAATGCGGGACGTTTTGAATGCCTTGAATAAGCGGAAGATGCGAATGTGATCCTGTAGTGATGATGATTTTGTTAGATATATAAAGCTTTCCATCAACGGCCACACCGCCGCTCACAAGTTTTCCCATACCTTCAATATATTTGAGGGTCTCATATTGCGGTAGCAAATCGGTATATTTGGCCTGACGTAGCTCCCAGACGAGTTCATTTTTATGAGCCACAACATCTGCCCAGCTAACAAGTTTTGCGTCTGCGCTGATTCCATTAAATCTTTTTGCCGACGCACCCGCCTGCATGACATCCGCCGCACGGATCATGGTTTTTGACGGGACGCACCCGACATTAACGCATGTGCCGCCAATCGTGCCTCCGCCAATAACAGCCACAGTTTTCCCCAGTTCGGCGGCGGTAATGGCAGCAGAGAACCCTGCGGAACCGGCCCCGACAATGATAAGGTCAAACGAATTTTCTTCGCCCACGGCGCTGCAATCTGACATGTAATTTCCTTTTTAGAATATAATTAATTCGAGTTCTTTTGACGTCGCCATAGGGCGTAAATCGTCAAAAGGACGAAGAGGGCAAGGGCCGGTAAAAGGACGTAATCTATATAGCCAGTTAGCGCTGATAAGCCGACAATGCCGAAGAGCACGACAAGGACGGGTGTAAAACAGCACAGAGCGGCGACAATCGTCCCGATAAGGCCGACACCCAGCAAGGAGCGAGTTTTCATGCTCTAGCTCGTCACTTCATTTGCCGGATACCCAACGTCAGTGGAGGCTGCCGCTATTTCCGTGGGCGTCGTTTTTGACGGGTCATAAACAACGGTTGCGATTTTGGTTTTATAATCGACTTCCACTGATTTAACACCGTCAACGCGTTTCATGGCTTTCTTGACCGAGATTGGACATGTGGCACAGGTCATTTTATCAATTGCAAAAGATGAACTGGCCTCTGTCGCCACCACTTGAGTTTGAGCGTTCGCGGTCATGAGTGTATTGCTACCAACTGCGATGGCACCTGTCGCCAAGACGGCGATGCTCGTTAAATTCAAAAGAGTTTTAGTCATTATACTACCTTTCTAGTAAAATAAGGGGGCCCAATAATCGATAGTCAGAGCTAATATTACGGCGAAGGTCGCCAGCCATAATGCAAGTTTGGTAAGGCGGGAGGATTGCGGTTTCGCGCAATAACTTCCGTCTTCACAGGTATCAATTTTCTTGAAATAGACGTGCCAAAACCCCGCTCCAATAAACAAAACCGCGATTCCAACAAAGATAGGTTTGTACGGTTCCAGCACGGTGAAGTTACCAATCCACGCCCCTGAAACCCCCATGCTGATAAGAATGAGCGGCACGATACAGCAGGACGAGGCGAGTAGTGCGCCCACGACGCCACCTGTGGCAAACAGCCGGCGTCTCCGGATAGACCGTTGCGGTTCTGAGAGAAATTGCTTGGTACGGTTCATCGGCAACCTTTAAATCTAGCGTAATGCACTTCAATATTCTGCTTTGAGCTTTGTACGCCCTGTACTAACTACAGGTTCAAGCGATTAAATCAGTTACGCGTTCACAAAAAAGAGAGATGCGATGAAACGAGGTGAGTTAGCTAAATTATCAGGATGTAATATTGAAACTATTCGGTACTATGAAAAAATCGGGATATTACATGCGCCGGGCAGAACTCCGGCCGGACATAGAGTTTATTCAAAAGACGATCAGTCTCGATTGAGGTTTATTCTACGCACTCGTGAATTGGGGTTCTCGATAGAAGAAATTCGCAATTTATTGTCAATGGTCGACTCTAATGACTACACATGTGGCGACATTCACGCCTTGACAATCAATCACCTGAAATCAATTTCGCAGAAAATATCAGATCTCAAATTACTAGAAGATTCCTTACTCGCAATCTCGAATGAGTGTGAAAAGGGAGATGCGCCAGAATGTCCAATTATCGAGGCATTGGTCAGTAATAAACTATGAATGTCAAAATTGTTATTTTTATGCTCGTAGAAAGCCACTCGATGAATATGACTTCCTCAAAGCGCAGCATCGGTAGAAATTCCCAAAGGGGACCTTTGGTCTAACTAAGCTCCCACCCAAATATATATGAAGTAAAAGCGGGGAACTAAATACTTGAGAATTCGTTCTCTTTTGCCAACACTAGATTGGTACGGGTGGGTTCATGTTTATTGAAAAGATAAAATCTGATGGTTTAGCTCACTTATCTTACTTAGTAGGAGATGGCGCTGAGGCTTGCGTGATTGACCCCCGACGGGACTGCTCAATATACATTGAGAAGGCACGCCTAAAAGGCGCAAAAATCACCCACATTATTGAAACCCATCGGAATGAGGATTTGGTTTCAGGAGCCCCAATCCTTGCAAAGCAAACTGGCGCAAAAGTTTATCATGGGCCCAATCCCGATGGCGATGTCGAATACGCCAAAACGATAAAAGATGGCAATGAATTCAAGCTAGGTAATATGAGCCTGCGCATTTTGGAAACACCGGGCCATACATATGATAGCATCTCAATTGCCGTATTTGACGAAAATTTTCATAACGGAGCCGTTGGTGTTTTCACGGGAGACGCTTTATTTGTTGGCGATGTCGGACGCACAGATTTTTATCCCGACGAAGCAGAAAAAGTTGCCGGACTTTTGTATGACAGTTTGCAAAAACTCATAAAACTTGGCGCCCAAACGATTGTATACCCTGCGCATGGGGCAGGATCGGTTTGCGGAGATAATATGGCTGAGCGGGAATTTTCAACTATCGGCCATGAACTCAAGAACAATGACATGCTCAAGATATCTACCCGCGAAAAGTTTATTAAAAAGAAAGTCGCGGAAAACCATTATATCCCTCAGTATTTTTCTCTTATGGAACATCTGAATCTCGTCGGAGGTTCAGCCATAAACGCAGTTCTCATACCTCCACGTATCCCACCTGCAAAGTTTAACTCTAAAGATGTTGATTTTGTGCTGGACGTCCGTTCAATCACGTCATTTGGCAGTGCCCACATCCCGAACTCGCTATCACTTCCACACGACATGATATCCGCTTTCGCAGGATATCTTCTGACAGAATCAGATTCGATGTTCTTGATATGCGACAATGCCAATCAAGCAGAAGATGTTGCGCGCCATCTTGCTCGGATGGGCTTTGACAATGTGCAAGGTCGGTTGGACGGCGTCGTCGGTTTATCCACGACAGGTGCGAAGCTAGAACATTTGGAATTCGTTGATGCGGCCACAGTTCGTAAACGATTAAACGCAAACAAGAAAGATTGGGATTTACTGGATGTGCGCTCCAAGAATGAATTTGACAAGGGTCACATTGACGGTGCCATTCATAAATATATTGGGCATATAAAGGACGGTCTAAAAGATTTGAATTCCAAAAAATCTTACACAGTCATGTGCGGCAGCGGCGCCCGCGCCACAATTGCAGCCTCGATTTTAAAAGCCAATAATTTTGATAGGGTCGATGTATTCTTGGGCTCAATGGGCGCTTGGCAAGCCGCGAAAGGCAAGTCATAAAACCAATGACTCCATGAGAGCCCATGCTATCATCTGCTCTCCAGTAAATAAAAAGGCCATCCATGGAAAACTTTACACCCGTTTCCGCAACAATAGGCGGCGGCTTGATCGGCGTGGCAGCGGTTATTCTAATGGCTTTCAATGGCCGTATTGCCGGTATAAGTGGGATTTTTTCTGGCATTTTTTTCACCGACAAATCGGATTGGCTTTGGCGTCTTTTATTTGTAATTGGTCTTGGCTTATCGCCTCTGGCTTATATCGCAATAAGCGGTCGTTCTCCTGAGTTTATTATCATAAACGCTTACCCTCCTATTATCCTTGGCGGTCTTTTTGTGGGTTTTGGAACTCGGCTGGGTTCGGGCTGTACAAGCGGACATGGCGTATGTGGTGTCTCACGCCTATCCCCCAGATCACTTGTCTCGGTGGTTCTATTTATGGGCGCAGGCATATTCACTGTCGCTGTTCTTACAAAAATAATAGGCTCTTGATAATGGCCCGCAACCTTTCAGCTCTGATTGCCGGTCTGATATTTGGGCTGGGACTCGTTATATCGCAAATGGTCAATCCGGCTAAAGTGATTGCCTTTTTGGATTTATTTGGAGACTGGGACCCCTCCCTTGCTTTCGTCATGGGCGGCGCAGTCTTCGTCACAGCTATCGGATATCGTTTGGTCTGGAAACAGGATGCGCCTATTGCAGATGATGAATTCCATGTCCCAGAGAATCGCCCACTAGATAAACGGCTTGCGATAGGGGCTATTATATTCGGAATTGGATGGGGGCTGGTGGGCCTCTGCCCCGGACCCGCAATCTCTTCACTTTTGATTGGGGGGTGGACCGGCCATTGTATTTCTAATCGCAATGGCAATTGGAATGGCTTTGTATGAAGCATTTGATCGTCTTACAAAGTGATCATTGAGGCAATATATCGCCAGCCTCATCATACACTCTTCTAAATCGGGTGTATGTTTTTAATGTCCTCTTTGCCCCCTTAAGCGAAGTCACGAACATCCCCATACCGGACTTTAGAAACTAAAGGTTAATCAACTCAGAAACTTCAAGAAACCTACAAAATGCATTTGCTAATTGCATCTGTCGTGGCGTTCTGCATTCAGCTTCAAAGACATTAGGAGATGCAACTAGAACCGATACGCATTTCGCTCTAGAAATCGCGACATTAAATCTATTGGCGCTATATAAAAATTCCATACCTCTTGGCGCATCTGAATGAGAAGATGTTGCCATTGAGTAGATTGCTATTGGTGCTTCTTGCCCTTGAAATTTGTCGACGGTTCCAACCTTAGCATCGGGTATTAGTTTTTTAATCTCAAAAACCTGAGCATTATAAGGAGCAATAATCAAAATATCTTTTAGCTCTATGATACGTTCGACGCCTTTTCGGTCGACCCAGCCAGGATTGCTTCCGAGTATTTTAGCAACCAAATGCGCGACTGTTTCCGCTTCCTCAACTGAAGAGCTCGTATTACCTATATGAGGGACTGGAAGATACCTGAGCCCCGAACCTGTAATAATCCCATCCGCACGGATTTCATGCAGCTCACACCCTGCTACAGATTCCAATTTACCATTATAGAATAGCTCAGAGTCCAAAGCGCGGATTTCCGGAGCCATGCGGTATGAAGTTTCCAAAAATAAGCCTTGAGAAACTGATATTGTTTGCTCAGTTCCAATCAGATGGTCAAGAGCTGATACTTCGGTTCCGTCCGGGTGGGACCCTTTGATAGGTTGCTCTAGTTGCTGTGGATCCCCCAAAAGTACAATAGTTTCGGCAGAGCCAGAGATTGCAAGTGCGTTTGCCAATGACATTTGGCCAGCTTCATCAACGAATAACACGTCTACCAATGCCTCAACATCTTTTCGTGCCCAAAAAAACGGGGTTGCTGCAGCAACTTGAGCATCACCGTTATTAACAGAAGCTATCAATTTTTCATTGTCGCGGATAAACTGCAGTGAAGTGCCGTCCTCTTCTTTATTTCCTGTCTCGGGCTTTTGAGCACAATTAATATCAACTCCCATAGTCGGAGCAGCATCAATAACCTCGTCTAACAGGTTGCGTATCACCTTATGACTGTTCGCTGTAATTCCGACACTTTTTCCAGCCTTTACCAACTCACATATCATTCGCGCGCCTGTATAAGATTTCCCCGTCCCTGGAGGTCCTTGAATTGGTAGTATGCCACCATTCATAAGATGAGTTAGTCGCAAACCAGCTTCCAGCGTATTTTCGTCAGAGTTTTGGAATGCTTCATCACCGGTATTCAGCGGGATTTTCAAAAGCAAATCTCTTGCTGCTCGGTACTCGCCATCACCTAGAATTCCATTTTCCGCAACATACTGTCCAAGTCGAAAAAGAGCGGCAGCCTGGTCTTTCGGTTTAATAACAGTATGAGCGTAAAACGCATCTGGATGAAGCAAGGCAGTCTTCTTGGTCTTTTTTATATCTACAGTATTCTCTTCAAAAGAAATATTTACAATGCTTCCTAAGGCCTCGCCACCAGTCGCAAAGACTCTTTCACCGCCTCGAATATCAGAGTCCTGAGGTTCGAACAGATACCGATCTACAGGAATTCCCGTTGGCGTCTGACCGACTACCTCCATATGAGTCAATCCAGAAATGGCGGTTTTTTCGTTGGCCATTTCAACCGCGCTTAGATCTTGCAACCGAAACCCTTCCCAATAAACAGCCTTCAATTCACGTCGATGCCAATCAATTATATGTGCCAGAATCCAAATTGCTTGTTGTTCAGCTGTGCGTTCACTAGGATCGATAGGTAGATTTAGTATTAGTTGAGCAATAAGAGCTTGGACACGTGCCTGTTGTTCACTGATTTCTTCACTCGGTCCGTCTTGGCCAGGCGCTGGACGAGGTATGTCCTCTCCAGTTGTTACTTGTTCTTCGCGTACGGCCTCTAGCCAATCTCTTAATTCCAAAGTGGAAACACAATCGTCACTATTATAGCCTTGAACGACTAGCTTCGTAGGCTCATCAATTGATTGAACATCATCCAACTCGAGTCCGGAGGACAGTTTGGTTAGAGCAATATTAGCGTCCCTGAGCTTCACTTCACGCTCAAATTCGTAAAACGGTTCAAGTTTTTTGAGTGAATAACTCTCCACGCTTGCCCTTATACCATTTCGAACCACGCTTAAGAGATCAATCATCACTCGCCCGCGCAATAGATTATCCACTTCATTTTCACAGCTTGCGTAACGGCCCATCAAGCGTTTTAGTGCACTTTGTTCGTAAGCTCCGAAATGATATATGTGCATGTCAGGGAACTCGGATCGACGTTGACTAACAAACGCAATAAACCGCTCAAACATGGCTTTTTCTTTGGCCATATCGAATGCCCAATCAGCCACGTATTGAAGTCCTCCATCTTCATCATGGAAACAGTAACCAAACAAATACTCGAGACCGTTTTCGCCAACGAATTGATCGCTTTCGATGTCGAAAAATATATCTCCTAGTGACGGTTCAGGCAAAGCTGCCAGACCAAACTCAGGAATGATATCTAACAATTCAAATTGAGCTGTGCCTGTAGTTCGTCCCAAGAGTTGGATCTTCGCCTGACCTTTGGTTCTCTCCAGCGCCTGAATGGAGCCCTTTAACGGAACGAATGGGACATCTCCATCAATCTCTCCCAGCTTCTGAAGAGTATCATATCCGTTATTTTGCAACTCTGAAATTTGGTTTTTGGAAATATTCGCTACAAGGCAAAGATGATCGTCATCCCTTCTACGTGCCTCACAATGTGACTGCCAGCTGCAGATATCACAATGTGGCTTAGGGTCAGGATAAGTTGACACTTCTATGTCGGCAATAGCGTTGTTCTCAGCCGCTAATTTTACCGTTCTATAGTACGCATAATAATCATCGACACGGTATTTTTGATCGGCAAAGTCTGACCAAGGAGCTATAACATAAACATATTCAGGCACTATACCTTGGATTGACCCTAACATTTCAGCATAGAGACAAAGTTGCAACACTGTGCCGCCCTTAGTCTCTCTAGCAAGCTTGGTATCGATAATTTCATAAGAATACGAACCCAAAATACTGGGCACTTGAATTCTTCGTAAAAAATCTGCGCGTCCACGCCAGCGATCATTCAAAAGCGCGGCTTGAGCAATGATTTCTCTACCTTCTTGCATTGCTTCTATCGTCGCTTCAAGGCTGGCCGCATCAATGTCAACACCTTCAATAACAACAATGTCACACCCAGAGGATTTTAAATGTTCGAAGTATGCCTGTTCATGCCGATGACCCCGCTCTCGAAGAATTTCTAATAAAGGATCGAAATTATCTGGTTTATCCATTTGACCGGTTGCAACCTGAACATTTAATTCAGTCAGGCGATTGCAGTTTAGATGTCCAACCAGGTCAGTTGCACTCAAATAAATCGTTCCATCAAGACACTTCATTTCTATCCATCCACATTACTTAGCACATTGTCAGCTTGAAGTTTGTTCACAGGTTACGCAACCATAGAAAGACTATTCTTATGATCTGTGATTTCCCAGCTGATGTAATTTCCAATTTTAGAACGGAAATACCACTTATAAGACATAAGTTCTTCCCAACTCAGACTGCAGGGTCTGCATCGGGAAGAGCTAAACTTTATTTACGCTTTGACGGCTTGGTGGTTGGCACGTTTGTGCTGGTTGGACCTTGGTACCCGGCACCAATATCCTTCTTTGGGGCGACCGATTGATACCCTTTTTTTAACGGAACATATCTGTCCTTGTTAGTTGGCTTCGTCATTTTTCGTCTCCTTTTGATGACCATTATCGAATTCTATCATGAGTATATCATCTCCGTTTATCCAAATTTCGAGAGGTGGGTCGCATGGAAGCCACCCACTCTCATCGTTTTCTTGAACCTCGTTGTACTCATGTACTTGAGTTAAAAATATGTCGCGAAAAGTGAGATCAGTCCCGACGAATGAATCGCCACAATACCAGCCCTTTATCGAATCACGATCTGATTTAAACCGAATAAGAACCCAACAATGCGACCTCTTAGAGAAAGCGTAGTCCCATGCCGTTGGTATAGGTGACCTAATAGGTATTCCAAGTGACCTCAATTTTGGTGAAAGCCTCTCCCACAAGACTCCTGCTAAGTAGCCTAGAATGGCTGGCAAAAAAACTAGGTTTACAAAATCCGCCAAAGGCTTTGGGGATGAGTAACCTCCGCCCAATGAATATTTCGCTAGAGTCAGTAAGTTAATGTAGAAAAAACTTACAACAACACTTAAAACGATAGTATAAAATGGCGTTGGCATCCTGGTCCGGAACGCCATCAGAAAACATGCCAAGGCAATGAACCCAGGCAATAATGATTGGATAGCAAATTCGAAATTCTCTTGAGTTAATAATTCCATTTGTATACCTGCGTCTTAATTCATCGCCATCACGCTAACCATACTGCTCACTGAGCGCTTCCCACTCATCTATGAGTCTTTCGTATTTCTTTTTAAATTCATGTTCTTCGATGCCAGTTAGCGGAGATCCCGAAAGCGAAAATGCTCTCGCCCGCATAACGTCAAGTATTCTCAAATCTTCAGGCTCAAATTCTGGCAACGCTTCGCACAAAAGCCAGAGGCCTAATCGAGCAGTCTTCTCGTCTAAAATAGGCTCCTCACTAAAGTAGGGGTATATCAATCTCTTGCCTTGAGGTCCCAAATTCGGGTCGCCAATCAATATGGAAAGCAAGTTTTCTACCTTTACCACAGCGCCTAACTCATCGATCTCAAAACGTTTTTTTACTGTGTATGGGAATGCTGAAATGGGTTCATTTCGAGTCCGGCGTTTATTATGCCACCACTCTAGAAATCCCTCCGTAAGTTCTGGGTATAAACGGCCTCGAGCTTCATTCTTTGCAATCCGATCCAGCGTTGCGATGCTGAGGTCAATCTCACCAGATGCATGGTTTTTTGCATCGCTCCAAAAAGGCCCATGAAAGTCTCCACCTTTTGATGAGAACCCTGAACGCTTTTTTAACTCACTTCGAATGTCACTACGCAATAAAGTAATTTTCCTATTTTCAGGTTCATTGAAAGCTCGGAGTAACTTCCTTAGATGAATAATTCGGAATGACATGTTTTCAACTCACTAAATTAAGGGCAATGAATTGGGTGTAAGGGAATCTAATACGAGGTGCGAAATTGCTGCTGCTCCCCCAACTAAAGCGATGAATCGAAGAAATTTCTCTAAATCGGTTTCTGGTTCCCAATCATACGCTTTCTTCCAACCATAACTCATGGCTACTAAAGCCACCCAGCTGTGGAAAAATCTTCGGTGATTCGGGCATGTCGCCGGCTCTAACAAGTCTGGGATACGCCCGGCATCCTTTCCTATGAAGAAACTGGCACCCACACTTGCAAAGGTAGGCCCCGGCATTGAAGCCGCGACCGCCATCGCAGTGAAGGAGCCAGCAAGTTCATGGGTTGCTCTTCCGGGCACTATCTTTCCTTGCGAACGCCCTTAAAGGGCGTTTTGCTTGATGTTTTGACATCCATAAAACGTCCTGTTCCAGCATTGCGCTTCACATAGTGCCCATATGGTGTCTGGGTTTGAGAGCGTCCTCTTACTGCTCCTTTGCGATGTCCGTCTCCGGTTGGTGGGTTAGTTGCCATTTTGCATTCTCCTAAGGTTGGTTTTAGCTTCTAAAATTACACAGAAATCCTTGACATGAACCACTGATAGGTTTACATATATATCATAGATTATAATTTGTAAACCCTGGGAGACAAGGATATGAAAAATGCTTGGTGAGCGACTATTATTGGCAAGGAAAAAAGCAGGGCATTCCCTTCGCTCCTTGTCAGATACCATTGATGGCCGCGTAAGTGCACAAGCCATCGGGAAATACGAACGCAATGAGATGGCTCCGTCATCTGATATATTATCTTTGCTTGCAAAACAGCTCGGCGTGAGCTTGAGTTTTTTGTTCAGTAACCAAGTCGAAGAATTATTAGGTGTAGAATTTCGAAAAAAATCAACCACCAGCGCCCAAGAACGAGCACAGGTTGAAGCTATCGTTATTGAACACCTAGAACGATATTTGGAGATCGAAGACATTTTACAGCTTAATAGCTCTGAATGGGTAATGCCTTTGAGCAAACCATACTTCCTAAAAACTGAAGCTGATGCTGAAGCCATGGCTATTGAAGTCAGAAGAGTTTGGAACTTGGGCGAAGACCCAATACCAGACATGACCGAGCTACTGGAAGAGCAAGGCATAAAAGTCTTAATTCTTGATCTTCCTGACGACTTCTCTGGATTAACTAGCATTGTCCGTCGCGGTAATGGAAAATCGGAAGTTCCTGTAATCGTAATTAGTCAAAATGTGACTTTAGAACGAAGACGTTTTACCTTAGCGCACGAGCTCGCCCATAGGCTCATAGATGAAAGCTCTCCTTGCAATCATGAAAAAGCATCGGACATGTTTGCTGGCGCATTTTTAATGGTAGCGAGCCATGTTCGAGCCCAAATAGGTGAATTCAGAAAGTCCATTAGTTATGCCGAAATTCTTGATATCAAGCGAATGTACCGCGTCAGCGCTGCCGCAGTTCTCGTTCGTTTGAAGCAATTGGGCATTCTGAGTGCTACCGCAGTGAATTATGCATTTAGAACCTTTGCTAAATCTTGGCGTTTTGAAGAACCTGACCCATTAGAAGCGGAACTCGGTTCACAAGAAAAAGCTAAACGTTTCGAAAGGCTTTGCTTAAGAGCCCTGTCGGAAAGGTTTATCTCACTGAGCAAAGGTGTTGAATTACTTCGCGTGCCCTTGTCAGACCTCGAAGAGAAGCTAAAAGGCCCCGCACACGCCTGATGCAAATCGTAATCACGGATAGCTCTGGTCTTATTGATCTGAAGAAGGGTAGCTTATTTCGAGCCATGCTCGAGCTACCGTTCGAATTCGTGATTCCTGATTTACTGTTTGAAGACGAATTGCTTTCTCTGACTGATGAGGAAAAGCAATTCCTATTATATGGCGGCCTCAAGATCCAAACTTTGAGCGGTGCTCAGGTTGCTCTAGCGTATCAGTATCGTAAAGAATTTACTCGTCTTTCACTCCATGATAATTTCGCCTTGGTTCTGGCCGAGGATACAGAGGCTTGCGTCTTGTTGACCGGCGATGAAAATTTAAAAAATCTAGCTCGCCAAAAAGATGTTAGGTCACACGGAATGCTTTGGCTCTTAGATTTGATTTATGAACATGAAACAGCTCCTCTCCGCGTTCTAATAGATGCAATCAACAAATACATTGAAGATCCTTTTGTTTGGTTGCCTGATGATGAGTTGCAAACACGCCTTGAACGATATCGAAATATTTAAACCAAATTTTAGTCCAGAATGGATATCGTTTTTTTTCGACCTCCGAAGGTCCGCTAAGCCCCCAGTTGAGACGAGCGGGGGGTCATTTAAAAACGCTACGATGTACCCAGCCGTTATTATTAAGCACAAGATCATCATCTTTAGATATGCCCTTGTTAGAGACTCTTTCACCAAGCCATTCAAATTGATTGGTTAGGGCTGGATCGCTCGCCCACGGGGCAACATCAACAAGCCTATACGTATATTGCACATTACTCACCTTCACGCCCATAGCTTCAGCAGGCGCGGTGAAATTGACAATCTCAACCACCTGCGGCGTACCATAACAAAGTTGACGCGCGCCTGTGCTGAAAGCGCCGTTTTCGAGCTCAGCAGGACGTAAATATGTCTTGCCCTTGTTGGAAAATTTATAACCAACCCAATCAGCTTTTCCTGTAACTTGCCCGCTGAAGTTTTTCGTATCCTTTTGGTAGGTGACCGCTTCCAATAGCCCCAAACTGAGAAGGCCATTATAGAAAATGAGCTGCTTATCTTTAACAGTGCCGTCTGTTCGGAACTCCTGAATAATCCCGTCTGAGTTAGGCTTGCTTCCAACTTTGACGCATTGTTTCATCTGGGCGTAGTGAGCATTCAAAGCCTTTTTAAAATTGGCTTTATTCGCCGCTTTCGGGTCGTCGCCGCACGCCGATAGTATCGCGGCTCCGGATAATAACAGAATCGTTTTGATTGAATAATTCATGATCTTCCTCCGTTTATGATATACTTTTTCCTCTGGCCTTTGTTAGAGTCCATGAAATCGTCTGACCTTTCACCACGCCTGAAATAGATTTGCCCAAATTCCTGTCTATCGCGCTCCGCCACGGCACGAGCGTGAACTCTTTGGATTTTTCGATGACGGCATATTTTCCGCTCGGCCTCTGAATGGCCATGAGGTATATACCCGAAATACGGCCGGATGCAGGGGCGGCTTTGTAGAGCTTACCGAATTGCTCGCTGAACTCCTTACCGGCCCTGTCAAGATCCATCTGTTCGAGCGTATCGAGCGTGCTTTGCGTTACCCCGGGTGACCGCTCAATGAGCTTTTGTGAGAGCAGGAACTTCTGTCGTTGCGTCTTTAGGGTCTCGACCTCTTGTCCAAACCCTGACGCATCGCTTTCGGCACCACCCTTCATCAACTCAGTATCAAGCCATGTCTTGCCAATCGTCTGCGTAAGCCCCGCCAGCGGCGCGCGAGACTGAATGTCTAATTTAACAGGATTTCCAAAACTGCGTGATGTCTCATATTTCACGACGCGCTTGAGATAGTCCTTAGGCACATTCCACGACCCATCGGAATTCCGTTCTGCATGACCGGCACGCCGCATGGCTTCTAACCGCCGCACATGGGCTTTGATAAATTCCTCGCGCGCGCCCGGATCATTCATCTCGTGAAAGGATGGGCTGTAAATGCCGCCGCGTTTAGACGCGATGTCAGTGATGATTAAATCTGATGCCTTTGGCGCATATGTTTGCGGTCCTGCGGTCACGACCATACCGCGCTCTATTTGCGCGAGATTGGCTTCTTTGCCTGTCTCAACGAATAGAGCTTCGCCTTGCAGCGTATCGAGGACAATGTAGCTTCGGTCATTCACATCATCCAGCACGCCTTTTTCAATCACTCTTCCGGTGATGGGGCGAGCTAACTTTTCCGCTGGGTCATATATGGGCTCGCTATCTAGGCTACGGTCGAGTTTGGTGCGGCTCATGGCCCGATGATAAGCTTTGAGGATGTCGCCGCGATCACCCATGCGGCGCAGCGTGCGTTCAAGATTGTCATCAAGTCGCCATTTGCCAAACCCCATTTTCTCGGCAAGGCCCAGCGAGCTTAAATATTTCACACGCCATTTTTCAAAACGCTGTGACCAGTCAGACCCATCCAGTGGCAGCTTTGACAAATCAACGATTTGGTATTGCGCCTTCGCCAGTAAGTCCCGATCAATTGATGTGAAACGGTCATGCCTGACTGACAGCGCCAGTTTTTTCGCGACATCAATTTGGGTGGTTGGGCCAAGCTCTAAGGTCGCGACATGCTCGGCGGCCTCTCTCATGCCGTGGGAGATATAATCTCTCGGAATAATGAGCGTTGAGCCTGTCTCTGTTACGCCTCGGATAACGACATGGCTATGTGGATTAGCCGTGTCATAATGATTAGCCGCGACCCAATCGAGTTTCGTGCCCAGGTCGCGTTCCATCTGCGCCATGACGTTTCGGGTGTAAGTGCGAAGATCACCGAATTCTTTTCCGTCTTCGGGCGAAACAATAACGCGGAACTGATGTCGGTCATCAAGGCCCCGCTCGCGAAACTCATCGCCATCAATCATCACCTCATCCCGGCTGTAGAGCAAACCTGTCTCGCCTTCGCGGGCAGCGCTGTCTCTTTGAATGTAATTCAGATGATGACGCTGCGAATCTTTGCCGTAAGCGCCCATCTTCACCAGGTGCACTTTAACAATCACGCGGCGCGAAAAATATTGCTCGGCAATAGCGCCCTGTTTCCGGCTGGGTCTGCCTGACGACCGCGATGACCTTTGCGCCGCTCTCCGCACTTGTCCTGAAAAGCTCACAAAACGCCCCGTCCCGTTGGGCGACAATATTCGTCCGAGCCGCACATTGAACTGGTTATCGCGGCTCATGGCAAAAGCTCCGAAACCTTCGCAAAGTTAGCAATATTAGTCCACGTCCCGGCCTTATTCTGAGGCCCTATGGGGGCTTCCGCCGAATCCGCGTCCCGGCCCAACCCCCTCGCGTCCCGCGAAAAAAGATGTGCAGACAGTGGCTTAGGCCATTTTGGGCCGCGCCCTTTATCTTGCCCTCTTAAATTCACCCCTCAGACCCC
>CAXATH010000012.1:0-94017 GCA_963972195.1 uncultured Hyphomonadaceae bacterium
GGGGTCTGAGGGGTGAATTTAAGAGGGCAAGATAAAGGGCGCGGCCCAAAATGGCTTAAGCCATTGTCTGCACATCTTTTTTCGCGGGACGCGGGGGGAGGGAGCCGGGACGTGGAATTGGTCCGATCACTCATGAGACTTAAGAAAAAGTCCGGGACGCGGTCTGAAAAGGTCCGTTTTCGACAGATATCGGAGCATTCTTGGTGAGCGCCGAAAGTCAGTTTCATGTGCGGCTGGGAAGAATTCTGGCGCCGAACGGCACGGGCCGATTTGTGAGCTTTGCCGGGCGCGTGCGAAGAGCAGCCCAAGGCGCGTCTCGCCCATCAGGAAATCGTAGCAAGCAACAGAGGTCTGTTTCAGAGCAGTATTTTTCGCGCCGCGTCATTGTTAAAGTCAACCTTGTGAAAATGGGAGCTTATGGAAAAGACGCGCAGCGCCATCACCTCGATTACATCCAACGCGACAGCGCCGCCCGCGAAGGCGAGAAGGGACTTCTTTACAATCGCGATGAGATATTTCTGGAGAGTGATGACTTTCATGAACGAGCTCTTGAAGACAGACATCAGTTTCGGGTTATCGTTTCGCCTGAGAACGGAAGAGAAATAGGCGACCTTCGCATCTATACCCGCAACGTCATGGCGCAAATGGAACGCGATCTGGAAACCAAGCTCGATTGGGTCGCCGCCAATCATTACGACACCGCCAACCCCCATAGCCATATTGTTATTCGCGGCGTTCGAGACACAGGGTCGGTTTTAATCATTCCGAGAGATTATATCTCCCACGGCATGAGAGAAGCTGCCGAGCATATTGCGACGCTAGAACTGGGCCCAACTACACAGATTGATGTCGCCAAAAAATTGGCGCTCTCTGTTCGGCATGAGCGCTTCACATCTATTGATCGGGATTTACTGGCAAAGGCTCAAAGCCAGATTGTCGATTTATCAAAACTGCCGCTGGACGGGTCAGACTGGTCACAGCGTTTTGAAAAATGGCGGTTAAAATATCTTAGTTCTATGGGACTGGCTGAGAAAACCGGATTTGGAAAGTGGCGACTTGAAGACAACCTTGAACGCACGCTCCGGCGCATGGGCGAGCGGGGCGATATCCTGAAAGCTTATCATCGCGCATTGGCAAGCTCAAAACTTGAGCGCCGTCTTGATAGCGAACCTGTCTATGACCCTTTGGCGAAAGGCGCGCGGCCTATCACCGGAAAAGTTATTGAAAGTGGGGTTTTCGATGATGTGAATGACCGGAGCTATCTCGTTCTGGATACGCTGCAAGGCGAGGCTTTGTTTGTCAAGATGGGGCGCGAGGCTAATCTTGCCGAGATTGAGCGCGGCATGGTCGTCACAGCGGGGCCGCAAACTCACGCCGCGAAGCCGTCTGATTTCACTATCGCTGACATCGCCTCGCAGCGCCGCGGAATATACAGCCCGTCTTTCCACGAGCTGAAAGATCCGGGCGCAAGCGAGGACTTCATCAAAGCGCATGTGAGGCGGTTGGAAGCGATGCGGCGCAAGGGCCATGTCGAGCGCAACTCTGATGGCTCGTGGAAGGTGCCGAAAGACTATCTCAAACGCGCCGCGAGCTATGAAAAGTCACGATGTTACGGAAATCCGGTCAAACTCGAAATCCGCTCACGGTTACCCGTGGCTGAACTCACGAAAACCATGGGCAGAACCTGGTTGGATACTGAGCTGATGAAAAATACCGCTAACGATGCGCTCTCAGGGTTCGGCAAGGAGGTCGAAGCTTTAAAAGCGCAGCGGCATAAATTTCTATTCTCTCAAAAACTCATAGAGAGAACATCCGGAGTGACACATCGCACTTTGGAGGAATTGGAAAAACGAGATCTGGAAGCTACGGGCAAAGCTTTAAGCAAAGCGCTCGGCAAATCCTATCAGACGGCGCCAAGTTCCGGGCGTCTCTCCGGCCTCTACCGCGAGGTCATTGAGAGGCCGAGCGGGAAATATGCCGTCATTGAAAAGTCCAAAGAGTTTACGCTCGTTCCGTGGCGAAGCGCGATGGACCGAAATCTTGGTAAATCGATTTCAGGGGTGGTGAGAGGACAGACGATTTCTTGGACGCTGACAAAGGCACGGGGGCAAAGCATTTCATGAACGGAGGTAAAGTCATGAGAAAATCAATAAAAGTAATCTTACTGCTATTCACGAGCGCAATGTTTGTACCTGCATGTGGAAATGACCCGAATGCAGCGAATGAAACCAATTTTAAAAACGCCTTGAACAAATATTACGCGCAAATGAAGCAATGCGTGGCTATCGGTGGCGAGCCAAATCATAAGGGTGTCATTCAAGAATTTATAATAGGTAATGTTGTCCCGGATAAACAGCTTCCATTTTACAACGGGCTAGTGAGCTTAGGGTTACTGGAAACTGTGTCTTACCAAAAGAATACAAGGAGCTTTAGTGGACAGGTGACCGGGAAAGCTGACTGGATAGGATTCAAGTTTACAGAGTGGGGACAAACATTTTTGCGTCCAACTGAGTTAAACAAGGGGTCACTGAATACAAGATCGCCGCAGCTTTGCTATGCGACCCCTCAAATTGTTGAGATTATGAGTTTTACCGAGCCTAGCGACGTTATGGGTAGAAAGGCAAGTAACGTCGAGTATACGTATAAGCTCGTGAATGTGGCGCCGTGGGCAAACGATCCAGTTTTAGAGAGCTACTTTGAATGGTTGCCTGAGATATTGTCTAACCAAAGCATTCAGAAGAATGATGATCTCGTGCTCACGAAGAACGGTTGGGTTCATTATAAAGTTATTAGACTTTGAGGTTGTCTACTTTTTGTCTCAAAGGGGGTGTGAGTTCAACGGGTCGCCGCAACACATTGGCCGAACCGCTCGGCCGGTGTTTCGTAGTCGAGGGTCTTTCGGGGACGCTCGTTGAGGGCTCTTGCTATCCCATTTAATTTCGCTTGGCTATAGACGGACAGATCAATGCCTTTGGGAAGGTATTGTCTGATCAGGCGATTGGTGTTCTCATTGCTCCCGCGCTGCCACGGACTGTAAGGGTCGCAAAAGAAGACGTCGATATCTGTCGCCATAGTAAATTTCTTATGCGCAGACATCTCCAGCCCTCTGTCCCATGTCAGAGATTTGTAGAGTTCCTTAGGTAACTTCTTTGCATGCTTGGTGAGGGCCGCAGTAACGTTGGCTGTTTCTTTGCCTGGGACTTTCACCAGCATGACGTAGCGAGAATGACGCTCGACAAGTGTCGCAATAAAGCTCTGTTTTGAACCTGCAATCAGATCACCCTCCCAATGCCCTGGCACAGCTCGGTCTTCTGCTTCTGCTGGCCGTTCACGTATAGAGACAGCTTCGGTTATCTGGCCTAAGCCGTCCCGTTTAAGACTGGCATGACGCGAGCGGCGTATCGTACGACGACTAGCGCGCAGGTGAGACATGAGTTCCTTCTTAAGAACCCCACGCGCCTGCACATAGAGGCTTCGATATATGGTCTCATGTGACACGTTTTTCGCGCGGTCTCCCGGATATGTTCTCTTTAGCCATCCTGCTATCTGTTGCGGTGACCATTTCTTTTGAAGTTTACGGGCAATAGTCTGCCTAAGGAAGGCGCTACACGCCAGCTTGCATAACTTCGGACGAGCCGCTCGTTCCCATGCAGCCTTGTCAGCTGCCGTAGCTCTATAAAAAGCCAGACCGCCATGACGTTCAACTTCGCGGCTTATCGTTGAAGGCGCGCGCCCTAAGCTTCGGGCTATTGCCCGAAGTGATAATCCAATGTTCAGTCCGCGGGATATCTCTTCTCGTTCAGCCAATGTCAGAGAAAGTCGTGAGCGTGTTCGTTCCGGCGGACGGATGCCGCCTGTGCGTGAAAGTAACGGATAAATTGATGAGGAATTACGTTCAAATAATCGCCCAATGGAACTCATGGACTCGCCACGCTCCCATCTGTCCCAAATATCTGACTTCTGTGTATCTGTGAAAAAGGTTCGTGTTCGTCTCGTCATAAATCGCTCCATCTCTAACTCATAGTGTTAAAGTGTTGCGGCGACCCGTTGAACTCACAGGGCTTAGCGGACTTTAGGAAAATTAATAAATTGATTTATAATTGCATCTAAACATACTATCCTTCTACGGTATGACTAAGCCCGATTGTTGTGATAAAAATAACATTAAAAATGCAACAAGCAACTCTGAGGTGGTTGCCGTCTTCACTGCTGCAAAGTGCCTTAAAGATATCAAGGTAATTGCTGAAACTTTGCCAGAACTGATACTGACTAATGCGGTTGATTATAAACAGCTTTTCAACTCACAAGATTTCGAAAACATGGGCCGCCGGGATAGCGTGAGGTGGGGTTACCTTCTTGGTTCTAGTATTGGGCAAGTTGATGTGGATGCCAATTGGGTCTGGTCAATTTATGATAAAATTTCCAGTGGGGGCGAAAGCAACAGCTCATTGCATTTTATATTAGAGGGTATTGATAACTGGATGATGGCTTGGCCTAATCGTACCAGCACTTTACTAAGTCACGCTCAAATGCCTGCATCGCCAGATAACCCAATAGTGAGAATGAGCTTATTTGCCTTAGTGAAGATTGATATGAATGAAGCGTTACAAAATGCACTTAAATTAATCGATGATCCGCGACCAAACGTTAGCGAAGGAGCAATTGCCACGCTTGGACGATTAACCGAACTAACTTCCGAAGATGTAGCGGCGATAGCTCTTGCAAAGTTGTTCGATGACTCGGGGACAACAGACGGCACTAGAAAAAGTGGATATGCTTTAAAAGCAATGCTGAACTTCCGTACACCGCCAAAATCTTCAACTAAAAACGTTACTCAAAAAACTACGCCACCCAGAGAGCATCCATTATTCGACGCACGTATTCAGAAGGCTATCGAGGACTGTGACGAAATTAAGCAAGCCGAGTTGTACAGTTCTCTTTTTAGGTCGCCGAATGCATTTACAGCAGATCAAAGAGAGGCATTGTTCATGAATATTCATGCAATTCCTGCCAATCAAGTTCAAACCATTCAAGATGCGGGTATGGCACTTTACGGCCTCGACCCTATTTTAAACTTCGAAAATGTACTACGTTATTTAAAGGCATTTCTTTCTACTAAGCATAGAAGAAGCTTTGGTGAACTTTATCACTTGGACGGCAAATTTGCAGACTCAGGAGAAGAGATACCGCTTGCCTACGCTGCGGAGATGCTGGTTGCAGGCGACATTGGCGCAAGTAAAGCCGTCCCCGATTTGTTCGAACCTTTGGACTTGAAGACGCATATTTTAGAATTGGAAGGCAGGCCTTGGAAAACGGAAACCGATGCAAATAGCAGAAGGTGGGAGCCTGCAGAGTTAGCATATCTCGTAAGGCGGTCGATTGGTTATCTATTCATGCAGCATGGAGCAGCTGTTTCCTTGATGGCAGCGGCTCTAGCTGAGTTAGTTGTTCTATCAAAACCTAGAACAAACGCTGGTAAGCACGCTAAGGCTCATCTTGATGAAGCTCTTGACGCGATTGAACACATATGGCTTCGGAGCTACCCTACAGACGTCTCACTTTTCGAAGAAATTGCGAAACAAAGACCTATAATTAAAAACGTAGTGTTACAGCTTAAACGAAATACGGAAACTTATGTTGGTAGTATTTCAGCGTTAGCCATGAACAAGGCCATGAGGCCATCTAGCTCCCAACGGCAAATCCAACTCGAGCGCCATAGATTAGAATCCAAGAAAATTCAGCAATCTGCACATGAGCAGTCTATTTTTGCTAGTATAATGCAAGAAAGTGTTATCCTTTATGGAGAAGGAATACTGCGCCAAGTTGCCGCTCCGTCTGGGCAGCCACCCGAGCGAGTTGTAACTCCAATGTCTGTTATCGAAACATCAGCCAGTTTACCTCGTAGAAGTATTCTTCATCCGGTTCATTTTAGTTTTCAACTTCTGCAATTGAGACTTGAGCGTCCTCCAATAACGGACAAAAGAGCACTAGACTGTGAGGATGGTTAGATGAAGGCGGTTCTTAGGCAGTATATGGCATCTTTGAAAGAGCGCGACGAACTTGATAAAATTCTTCCAGATATCTTGAGTGAGCGTGGCCACAATATACTGTCTCGTCCCACGCGAGGCTTCGGTCAGTATGGTGCGGATGTAACAAGTGTTGGCCCGCATCCCGAAACTGGTGACTCTTGTTACTTTGTTTGGTCTATCAAAAGTGGTGACCTTACTAGAAGAGAATGGGATACAGGCGACCAAGGTTTGAGAACTTCGCTCAATCAAATCAGGGATGTCCATCTCGTCAAACATGTTCCTAAAGACTGCGAGGCTAAAGTGAAGGTTGTCGCATTGTGCTTTGGGGGTGAAATTCGAGAGAATATTCGAGATACAGTGGACGGCTATATCAAAGATAACACTATTCTTGGACAAAGAGAATATGTGGTTTGGAATGGTGATGCCATTTCCGATATGACTTTATCTGGCATTATGAATGAAAGCGTATTTGAGGATGAAGCCCGCCGTCAATTTCGTAAAGCTGCTGCTTTTGTTGATGAACCAGACGTTTGCGAAAGGCACTTTTATAGGTTTGCGACAGGTTTGCTTGATAAACCATTTAAAACTCAAGCGGAACGCCTTCGCGCACTACGACAAGTTTATTTAGGTGTATTTGCCGTGATTGCTGGTGGTCGCGATGCTGAAAACTATGAAGCGGCAGTTCGCTGTTCAGAATTAGCTTTGCTCATAGCTTGGGACACGGCAAAAGCGCATGCCTACAAGCCTTCCAAGGCATCAAAGACTATTCGGGAAACATTGCACAGATTGATTGAGGCGCATTTACTGAGTCTTGATATTTATATTGAGGAGCATGTTCGCCCTTATCTTGGTGTAGATGAAGGTCTGGCAAGTTCAATTCCTAGCTCAAACGCGGTGGATATTAATTTAGCGTTGTTTAGAGCTCTCGGGAGAGTCGCATCACTTGGTTATTGGTCTCAGGCGATAAAATACCTTCATCAAAATAATTCTAAACCCGAAGTTCAGGCAGCCCTTGAAGGTAGTATTAAGCAATTGGCGGACGACTTGAGTAAACTGATTGAAGACAATGCCGCACTTCGGGAACCACTGCGCGACGATCATGCAATTGAAATTATGGCGACATGCCTTTTTTTGGTTCAGGCCGGTAAGGCTCAGTTTGTTCTCGAATGGCTTCAACAAATCGTGGAGGTGTTGCTATTTACACTGCATCCAAATGGTAGGCACCCAACAATTGATAGAGAGTATTCCGATTTGGCACAGCACCCCAAAGGAACTGAAGAAGACTTTAAACGGACAACAGCGGCGAGCGTGTTAATCCCGACCTTGATAGTTTGGTTTGCAGCTCTTCGTGATGGTGCCTCACTCGCCAAGCTAAGAGATGGAGCGCAGCGACAAATCCCTCATTGCGCGCTTCAATTATGGGTTCCGAATTCTAATAGTGAAACTCACCTTTACAGAGGAGACGCCATGCATGGTCTCGCTTGGAGTCCGTTCGATGTTAGTGGAACGATTGATGAAATCATAATTCGTGTCGAAGCTGAAATAAAAGGCAATGCTGACTATCAAGCGCTTTCAGTTATTCAACATCATCTCGAGCCATTGATGGTCACGGCGTGTTTAAGACATAGGATTCCGTTGCCTCCGCAATTCTATGCAAATAATTATTTCGACCCGCCAGATTAAGAAACAAAGGCACTTAGATTCATCCCTACCGAACTTGATAAGTGACACTTCAAAATATTTGATTATGTCAATCATCCTGTGGTGCTTTAACGTCATAAGAAGAGAAAACCGATCGTTCTGCCAAGGTACGGTTTGGGGATAGAACTTCCTAATTGAATTACTTCCTTGGGTATGTATTCTCGATTTTGAGTAAATGTTTTCTTACATAATTTAAAGATCCACCATGCCCATAGTCGGGTTGTGAAACTGCATGCCCCCTAGGTTGCTACTAAAGCCTTAGTTTAATCCAACTTCTATTACGGTTTTAAAATGAATGATGCAGGTTATAAATGACCTGAGTTCGGAAGGGTATGAGAACTTGCTATCTGAAGGCTTTCAAAAGGCAGAGTATAGCTTACCGCTTTCGTCTCGCTAGATTGGAAAGTTTCCCAGGTTACGTGTCAATGATTTTTAACGCTACTGCCACCAAAGGTATATCCTTCGCTGAGATGGGCGTATTAAGTTCCTGACACGCGCCGGGCCTAACTTTGATGAAAGGGAGTCGAGAGTCTAAATTAATAGCTTCAGACCTTAGGTTTATAATCTCGATTGGAATTGCAGCTGTTTCAATTAGAGTAACGGAGACATGGCTGATCTCCAGTTTTATTTTATTTATCTTGGCGGGATTAAAAAAACTATCGATAGGCAAGTAATTACGGAGACAAGGACGATTTTTTTTTGGAGTCTTTAATGAATGGGTTGGATCGGCTTTCAGGCCCAAAATAGAGTAAGTAGTCATGATAGAATTTTTGGTATTTTCAATGTCTCTATTCGCGCAAATTGGCTGTCGGGCGTTTCTTGCCGGGCCGCAGGGCAAGCAGTTTCTGCCTCACTCCTGACCTCAGACATGTTATATCGACGGTTGCAATAATGAATTTTTGAATGGACATGCGTTTTGACCAATACCATTGCTTTTTTCGTTAGGCGAATTTGTATCAGATAGCGAAAAGCTAATTTTCATAATAACGGTTATGGGCATCGGGTAAGCATCTCAGATTTGGAGTTTTGATCACTATAGCAATTGCTGAAATCATCTTCTCTTTATTTTTTTGATGTTTTGGATGGTTCGATTTTTTGCAAGAAATTTTTCCTATGTATTCAAATATATTCGTAAGGAAATCGGACCGGTTGCCGCTCAGGATATCATTAATTCGTCCCTGGCTTGCCGGAAACACGATCCAGTCAGGCGATGTGATGGATTTTGCGCAAGAACTCTTATTGCAATTGTGATAAGATAGGAAAGAACTTAACTTTCACCGAATCGCGAATAGAATGAACAAAGCCTAATTCATGACTGAAAAATGTATCATTATCGGGGCTAGCCATGCGGCGGCTCAACTTTGTGTTTCCTTACGCCAAGGGGGTTGGGACGGCTCTATTACCGTTATCGGTGACGAAGATGATATGCCCTATCACCGTCCGCCCCTTTCGAAAGACTTTTTATCCGGGGACAAAACGCTGAGCGACATTCTTATCCGTCCGGCTGAGATTTACGAGAAAGCAAATATCGATTTAAAGCTCGGCGTCAGGGTTGTCGCCATAAACCGTGAAGAGAAATCCGTTTTAACAGACGATGGCGATGTTTATCCTTATGACAAACTTGTTCTGACAACGGGCGCTCGTGTTAGAAATTTGCCCGTTCCCGGTGAGGATTTAAAAGGGGTCTATTACCTTCGGGATACAAAAGATGTCTTGGAGATTAAATCTCAAGTTGCTTTGGGAAAGCGCGCGGTCATAATTGGCGGAGGCTATATTGGTCTTGAGACTGGAGCCTCTTTAAAAAAGCAAGGCATGGAAGTGACTATTCTCGAAGCTATGCCGCGCATTTTAAAGCGCGTCACTGCGCCGGAACTATCCCGTTTTTACAAACGAGTACATCAGGAAGAGGGCATCAATATCCTAGAAGGCGTGGTCGCGTCAGAGATTTTAAAATCCAATGATAGATTGACGGTGTCGACATCGTGCCAGCAAAACTTCGACGCTGACCTGGTGATTATAGGTATTGGCGTTATTCCAAATATGGAACTTGCCGAAATGTCAGGTCTGACGGTCGGTAATGGAATCGAAGTCAATGCATTCTGCCAAACATCTGATTCTGATATTTACGCCGCTGGCGATGTGACGTGGCATTTTAATCCAATTTATGGTCGACATGTCCGGCTGGAATCTGTTCCGAATGCGACTGAGCAAGCCAAAACTGTGGCGTCACACATTAATGGCCAACCTAAACCTTATAACAGCCTGCCATGGTTCTGGTCTGATCAGTTTGATTTGAAATTACAAATTGCCGGTCTATCAGACGGATATGATGACCTTATCATTCGCGGCGACATCGAAAATTCGCGGGGGTTTGCGGCCTTTTATTTCAAAGGCGACCAGCTTTTGGCGGTAGATGCAGTGAACTCGCCTCGCGAATTTATGCTAGCACGGATGGTTTTAGGACAAGGAAAAACTTTAGACAAAAAAGCAATTAGAGATGAAACCGCAGATTTAAAAACGACCATAATCTGAAGCAAAGTCAATCTATTATAGACAGTAGCACGGCTAAGAGATCTTGTTTCAAAGCCCTGTCTCTAAGCTTATACTTTTCTAGATAGAGCTTGAAGGAGTTTTACTGAG
Organism: uncultured Hyphomonadaceae bacterium; assembly: GCA_963972195.1. Lineage (GTDB taxonomy): Bacteria > Pseudomonadota > Alphaproteobacteria > Caulobacterales > Maricaulaceae > Litorimonas. The sequence goes on from CAXATH010000012.1 coordinate 10,371, forward strand.
GCAGCCTAAAGTCTCGGGAGCCTCTGTCACAAGAATCTAGGCCGCATTACATTTCCTCGTTTCATAAAAATAGTTAAAAGTGTACATTGTACTAAATTAGATTGGTTCAAGGGAAAGCGCTTTAGTGTTAATTATTAGAAGTCCGTGTTACCTATTGGAAGAAGGTAAAACGCATTTTGAACCGATAACGTCTCTGGTACAGATGAATAGAAATTAGGCAGCGAGAATGCTGCCCTAAATAGAATTCAGGTCGTATAACCTTCGGAGTATTTCATGAAAGTCCTCGTTCCCGTCAAGCGCGTGCTTGACTATAATGTCAAAGCCCGGGTCAAACCTGACCAGACCGGCGTTGATCTCGCCAATGTTAAAATGTCGATGAATCCGTTTGACGAAATCTCCGTTGAGCAAGCCGTTCAAATGCAAGAAGCCGGCACCGCCACAGAAACAATCGTGGTTTCTATCGGCCCCGCCAAGGCGCAGGAAACCATCCGCACAGCGCTCGCCATGGGTATGGATCGCGGCATTCACATTCAGACCGATGAAGATCTGGAGCCTCTGGCGGTTGCGAAAATCCTTAAATCCGTTGCTGAATCCGAAGAAGCGGATTTCATCATTTTGGGCAAGCAGGCCATTGATAATGATTTCGGCACAACGGGCGGCATGCTCGCCGCTCTGCTTGACTGGCCGATTGGCTCTGCGGCCAATTCCATCGAACAAGACGGCGACGCCATCAATGTTATCAAAGAAGTCGATGGCGGTTTGCAGACTGTGAAGCTGCAAATGCCGGCCATTGTGACAACCGATTTGCGCCTGAATGAGCCCCGCTATGCGTCTCTGCCAAATATCATGAAAGCCAAGAAAAAGCCGATTGATGCCAAAACGCCCGAAGATTTCGATGTGGACATTGCGCCGCGTCTGAAAACTTTGAAAGTGACAGAGCCGCCCAAACGCGAAGCCGGTATCAAGGTCGAAGACGCCGCGCAATTGGTTGATAAACTCAAAAACGAAGCAGGTGTAATCTAATGGCTATTCTTGTTGTTGCAGAACATGACAATGTGTCTTTGAAAGACGCCACTCATAAAACCGTCACCGCCGCCGCTCAGATGGGCGGAGACGTCGATATCCTCGTCGCTGGCAAAGGCATCAAAGATGTCGTGGCCGCCGCCGCGAAAATTGACGGCGTCCGCGCCGTTCTCGGCGTGGATCACGACACGCTGGAGCGTCAGCTGGCGGAGTCCATGCAAACCGTTCTTGTGCCTTTGATGGACAATTATGACGCGGTTCTTGCGCCTGATACGACGACGCATAAAAATTATATGCCCCGCGTTGCGGCCAAGCTCGACGTTCAGCAAATCAGCTCCATCACAGGCGTTGAGAGCGCGGACACATTTGTACGCCCGATCTATGCCGGTAACGCCATGTCCACCGTGCAGTCCTCTGACGCGAAAAAAGTCATTACCGTTCGGACAACCGCCTTTAACGCCGCAGGCGAAGGCGGCTCCGCCGAAACCAAAGACGGCCCGCAGCCTTCCGGCGATTTCAAATCCGAATTTGTCAGCGAGAAGCTGTCTAAATCCGACCGCCCTGAATTGACGGCGGCGAAAGTCGTGATTTCCGGCGGACGCGGCATGGGCAGTGGCGAAAACTTCGAATTGATCGAAGGCATTGCCGACAAGCTCAGCGCCGCAATGGGCGCCTCGCGCGCCGCTGTGGATGCGGGTTTTGTGCCGAATGATTGGCAAGTCGGCCAGACTGGTAAATCCGTGGCGCCAGAACTTTATATCGCCGTTGGTATTTCCGGCGCGATCCAGCATTTGGCCGGGATGAAAGATTCCAAAATTATCGTCGCGATCAACAAAGATGAAGACGCACCGATTTTCCAAGTCGCCGATTACGGCCTCGTCGCGGACCTGTTCAAGGCTCTGCCAGAATTTGAAGCGGAGCTAGAGAAGGCCGGATATTAGGTCCGACTTTCCAGGTTTAAAAATTACAAATATTGGTGCAACCGTGGTGATATTTAAAAACTTATCACCGTGTTATGACCTCTGTGAAGTTAGACCGAAGCTTAGAAACGGGAAGAGTTATTAAGACGGGTGTTCTGGGAGATGTGAATGACCGGAGTTATCTCGTGTTAGACATTGGCCCAGCTGGAGCTCAATATGTGAAAACAGCGCATGAAGCAAATCTTGAGGGATTAAAGCGAGATATGTTCGCGACGCTCGGCCCCAGAGTTTCATCCCCTAAACTTTATATTATACCATCGTCAATATAGCTTTTAAACGCCGCGGAGTTTACAGTCATACACTTTAATGAATGAGTGATCTCAAACTCTGGGAGGAATTCATTCACGCGTATTTCAGGCGGCTCAAAGCCAATACGCCCGCCAGACAGGATCATAGTAGCTCAGATGCTTCTTAGAATATAACGATAGATTATCTGAAACGCGCCGCAGAATTTGAGAGAATGAGGGGTTTTGGAACACTCTAAAACTTGTAGTGCGCTCAAAGTTGCCTTTTACTGAGCAAACGAAGCTCAAGGCCAAGAAATAGCTAGATGTAGAATTGATGTCCTGCACTGAACGCTCTAATGTATCTGGGTTTGGCAAAGAGTTGAAGGTCTCAAGGCCTGGCGCCGAAAGTCTTCCTTGCGGAAAACCTGATTCAAAAATTATCTAACGTGAGGTCAGCTGCGCTTGACAGGCTTGAAGCCCTCGATCTTAAATAGGGAGAAAAATACATAACTCGACGACTTGAGAAACATTATATGACAGCGCCGAAGTCAGGAATTATATCGGTATATACCGCGAGGCTATCTAAAGACCAAGCGGTGAGTACGTCCTCATTGAAAAGTGAAAAGAATTCAAACTCATTCCTTGACGAGAAACTAAGTATCTGAATTTGGGTAAATCGATTTCGAAAGTTTTTAAAGGTTAAACGATCATTTGAACACTGAAAAAGGCACTTTGACAAAGTACTTCATTAACGAAGTTTATCTCATTGTTACTAACGTTAGACAGTTGACTCGTTTTCATCTTAAAGGTTAATCAAAAGGTATTATTCGTGTTATATGGGTAGAAGTAAGTTAATGTTGCCACCGTAAACTTACTTTACGGGGTAGCCTTTCGAATTGAAGGGCATTAGCACGTTCTGCAAGTTCATTTTCAGTTGCCGTAATACGCGACCGTAATCGAATAAATTCTCCCCAATTTTTACAAGAAAAAGACTGAATCCAAGTTTCCAGATCTTCTTCGTCTTGGTAAAGCATCCAAGACTGTGCTCCATTTCGTAAACGTGACCTTTTTATAAGACTCATTATTTCGAGGAATTCAGATTTCGAGTGTCGAGGTATATTGTAGTATATCTCTATCGTTACTGGCCCTGTTGTAAGCGGATAGGAATTATCAGGATATTTATAAATTCTGTCATTTTCAAAGCCTTCCATACGATCAGGAATCTCTTGAATGGGTTTGAAATACCGAAGAGTAAAAAGTAGAGTCAGCGCGAAGGCAGCAATAAAAATTGTTAGTTCGAGTCCAATATGTTCTGCAATGAGACCCCAGCCCCAAGCCCCCAATGCAGCACCGCCCGCGACTAAAGCTTGAAAGCTCGCAAGGGCTCTCGCGTTGATCCATTGAGGCGAACGAACCTGAACGCTAATATTCATGAGGGCAATGGCGCCGACATGCATTGCGCCAGCTAAAAAATATCCTAGTATGGCCAATGGTAGTGTTGTGGAAAATCCAATAACCGCTGTCCCCAACCCAGCACCAACGCAAAATAGAGACATCTGATTTTCCAGAGGAATTCGCCCTTTGAGTCGTGCGGCGAATAATGCGCCAGTGACAGCCCCTAGACCCATAGAACCTAACAACATTCCATAAACACTTGCGTTTCCTCCTAACATATCGCGGGCCACTAATGGGGCGAAAGCGGCGAGCAGGCCCCCTGTTAAACCGAGTGAAAATGATCGTAATAACGCATTTTTTAAGGGCGGCGTATGAATTATGTAGCGAATGCTTGTCCCAATGGCTGCCAATACTCTCTCTCTCGGATGATCCGATTTAGGTGTGGGGCGGCGCCACATAAAAAATATTATGCCAATAGGGATCATCGAAACAGTTGCAGTTGCAAAGGCTGCCAAGGCTCCGGCGGCGGCAACTATCATACCGCCCAAGGCGGGTCCTGCGCTTCGAGCGACATTATAACTCACACTGTTTAAGGCCACCGCATTGGATAATTCTTCTGGTGAGACCTGCTCGGCAATAGAGGACTGCCAAGCAGGGGCAAATCCGATGCTCCCTATCCCAAACAAAAAGCAAAGCGACAACAACATCATGGGAGTCAAGATATTTAGAGCCGCAAATAAGGTTAGAAGTCCCGCCATTGATGTTCGAAAGGCGAGGGCTATAAGTATCACGTGACGCTTATCAAATATGTCTGCAACGGCACCAGCAAGTAATCCAAAAAGAAGGTAGGGGCCGAAGACCGCAGTTTGGACGAGAGCCACCATTGTCGTGCTGGAGGTAAGTGTTGCCATTGACCATGCAGCGCCGACGGTAAGGACAAAATTGCCAAAGTGAGCAATAATGCTAGATATCCAAACCTTCCGATACAGAGGGTTACGTAGGACCTGCAGAGTTGGGGTAGAAGCTCTAGTCATTCGCACTAACTACATAAGCCCTAAACCAAATATTAGAAAAAGCTCTAATTTAAATTCTCGATCATATTTTCCTATGCAACAGTAAATTTGAACATACTTTCTTTAAAAAATGAGATTTTTCAATTTAGATACAATATTTCTATTTTGGCTGACCGCATTACTTAGAAAGACCAATTGCTATTGTCTAACATCAGTGTCCATTTCACAATAATTTAGAATCTCAAGCGCTATTGTTTACTACTTCCCGAAACCCCTCTGCGCTCTTAACTCTGCAAGGGATTCCTCGCTCATCTGACTTTCGGCTCTTAAAATTTCTAAGCTGTTCTCCCCTAGGATAGGGATATGATTGCGTGCTTCCGTACGGGACCCAGACATTTTAAAGGGTGGATTCGTCACTTTAAATGGACCTGAAACATCTGAAATTTCTGTGAAGGTACCGCGGTGTAAAAGCTGTGGGTCTGTCATAACGTCACTTAATTCACAGTATTTTGAGCAGGGTACACCTTCTGCAGTTAGTATGGATTCTACTGCGTCTGCCGTATGTTTTGACGTCCACTTTTCAATTTCATAGAATAATTCTGCCCAATTAGAATTTCGGTCTGCGTTCGTTTTAAACCTCGGGTCAGTGAGCCATTCCGTATGGTTTATAACCTCACAAAGTTTACTGAAATTTCGTGGGCTGGTGGGGGCGATAATGACAAAGTCGTCAGTTGTTTTTAACGGCGTGTATAAAGGACGTCGGTTCTTGCCCGGAAATTGCGTTTCTTGTGTTTCGAAAATGAGCATTCCAACCATCGCATCCAACATGGAGACATCAATATGTTGACCCTCTTTGGATTTTTCTCGTTGATATAAAGCGGCTTGAATTGCGCCAAACGCATGTGTGCCGGCCAATACATCTGCCACAAAAATACCGGTCGCGGCAGGTGCGTCCATATCATCCTGATAGTGTAAGTTGACTTTATCAAACCCGCTCGCCGCATGCACAATCGGTGCATAAGCCGGATTAAGAGATTTCGGTCCTGTTTGGCCATATCCAGAAATTGAACAATAAATCAAGCGAGGGTTGAGACTAGATAGGGTTTCGTAATCTAAGCCCAATCGTTTCATAACGCCGGGACGGAAGTTTTCTATGACAATATCATATTCCGTGATCATGGTTTTTATAGCCTTAAGCACATTAGGGTTTTTTAAATCTAAGGCCATGCTTTTTTTGCCAGCATTTAGATGTCCAAAATAAGTACTTTGCCCTTTTCTTTGGGGGGGGCGTTCTCGAACTTGGTCTCCTGAAAGGGATTCAATTTTGACGACTTCTGCTCCGAGATCCGCCATCATACGCGATGCGTATGGACCCGCCATGACGGCAGTGAAATCTAAAACCTTTACACCGTCCAAAGCGCCTACGAGCTGGGGGGGCGGCGGGCTCTTATTTTCGGCCTCTGTGTGCTTGAAGGGCTTGGCGGTATCCATAGAGCTAATGTCCTGCATTAAGGGAGCCAAAATTTATTCTGCTGCTAATAGGGAGTCTTGTTCACGGTCATATAATTTGCTCAATAGACGTCGCCCCTGATTAACAGCCCCGTCATTTGCAATACCCATGAACTTCTTATCCGAGAACCGATTGATGTTTTTTTGTTGTATCGCAATGGTTTCCTCATCTTCTGTAATTGTGTCGAAAAACTGATCGAACAAAACCTCGGGAACGCCGCTCTCTGGCGAAGCCGTTGTGGCAATTGACCAAATGTAATGCACAGACGTTTCGGTTTCGGGCGTAATACAGTGAATATTTGCTAACATGAAACCATGGTCACGCTTACCTTCATATGCGCCAGTGCCAGCATCGCACCCGCCTGCATTGACTCGCATGACCATGCCCATTTCTGGATGAAATCTGACCTCCTGCCAACGGTCCACTCGTCCTTTGAAACCGCCAGCATCGATATAAGACTTGGGCGGTATTGAGTTAGGTAACTTACGTAAAAGTTCTACGCGCTTGCCATCAGCAACAACCTCCATTTCGGCGTTGTAATGCTGCTCCGGGTTTCCGCCTATCGTATTTGCGTGGATGTAGGGCAGGTGAGTTAAGTCTAGAATATTGTCAACTAAGAGCTGCCAATCCGCCTCAACGTGGAAGTAAAAATTTTTCCATGTCCATTTAGGGTCGACGTGCTCAGGGTTTTTTATAATTTTTTCTGGATCGGCTAATGCGGGGTCACCCATCCAAATCCAAATCATATTATCACGTTCTTCGATCGGAAAAGCAGGTATATTCGCGTTTGCAGAAATTCGGTCTTGCCCAGGTATACGTTTGCACACACCGTCGCCACCAAATTCTATACCATGGTATGGGCATCTTAAGACCTCTCCATCGACATGCCCTTCACTTAACGGCATGGCTCTATGACTACAGCGATCCAAAACAGCTTTTGCTTGACCGCTTTCCGTACGAAAGAGAGCAACAGGCTCACCTAAAAAAGTGCGGCCTAAAGGCTCCCCGGCTTTAAGTTCATTCGAAAAGGCAGCAACATACCAAACATTGCGAAGCAACATACTAATCTCCTATTTTAACGGGGCTAGGCAAAATTTGCCTCCCCGATTTTTACTCACAAAGTTCAGCTTGGGCTGCCTTGCGTTTGACTTCGGCTTCTTCATTTAGGGCCTGATAACAAAAATCTAACACGTTCAGTTAAATCTCTTATATTTGAATGCAGAAACGCTATTCAAAAATCAGGATAGCCTGATTTACCGTAAATATAGACCGCCGTTCATATCTAATGTCGAGCCCATAAAAAAACCGCCTTGCTCTGAGGCCAATAAGGCCGCCGCAGCCGCTATTTCGGAGGTCTCCATAAAGCGTCCGACGGGAACTTGAGCTTCGACAGCCGAAATTTGATCCGAAGATAGTCGTTGCTTTGCAGTAGAGATCGGGCCTGGGGCAATCGCATTTACGGTCACTCCCGTTCCGGCCAAGTAGCGAGCAAAATATTTGCTAAGCATTATCGCGCCGGCTTTTGAGGCAGAATAATGAGCGGAGGCAACGGTTCCGCCATTCTGACCTGCAAGAGAGGTTATATTAATTATCCGGCCATACCCGTTTTTTTTCATATGTTCAGCGAAATGCTGACAACTAAAGAAAACGCTGCGCATATTTATAGCAACAATACTATCAAATTCATCAGCGCTGATGTCGTTCACTGGCGTACGTTTGGCATAGCCCGCATTGTTAATGACAATATCCACTTTTCCCCATTTTTTAACGACTTGGTTTGACGCGGCTAAAAAATCGTCTTTTTCACGAACGTCAAGTTTGATTCCTATTGTTGAAATATTTGTCGGATCTAGCGTTTCCGCCAAGTTTACGGCACCGGCTTCATCTATATCGGTAATAGCGATGCGGCCTCCTCCTTTATGGATTAGTTTGGCAATTGCCGCGCCGACACCTTGAGCAGCGCCAGTGATTAAAGCCGTTTTACCAGTAAAATTAAAATTGGGTTCGATATTATCAAACTTTTCTGTCATTTTGGTCTCGCTTTATATTTATCCGCATAGAGGAAATAAAAGGCGAATAGCGCCGTTGTAATAGGCTTCTAGGCATATTTTGAGATTTATTTAACAACTCTTCAAACAAACGAGGGGATTAACTAATACCCCCCGTTTAGACCTACATTGCCTTTGTTTTAACCTTTAAAGGAGAGGGTAATCCCATAGCTCCTAGGTGTATTGGTGAAAATCTTCCATTGTGTTGTATCAGTCCGTGGAGACAAAAACGCCGTAATGTCATCCGCGTGAACAATTTGATAGTTATTCGTGATGTTTTTGGCCCAGATTCCAATCGACCAACGATCATCTGAGGGTGAGTAAGTTAGATTGCCATTGAGAGTTTTACCTTCTGTATCATTATACAAATTTGCGTAAGTCGGCAACGTATCCGCATCGTCAGTCGAAATTTTACTGTTGTAGATAAATTCTGCGCGAGGCGTAATAGTGGCGCCGCTATCAAGGTTAAATCTATGTTCACCGCTAATGTTGAAAGCGTGACTCGGGGCATATTTTGCAGGATTGCCAGAAAAATCTTGATTTACTAAGGGATCAAAAAGATCTGTATAGACACCGTCTAAGTGAGCGTAATTTAAGTTGATCGTGGTTTTGTCAGTGGGTCGAATGACAGATTCAACCTCTACGCCCTTCATAAGTAACGTGCCATTAAATGTATGCGCGATACCGCCAGCCCCTGAGAAGTTTTGTAGGTTTTTTGTTTCTTGACGGAAAACTGTCAAATTAAGATCAAGACGGTTGTCTAAAAGACGAGACTTTATGCCAGCTTCGTAGTTATCAGATGTCTCAGGGTCCAATGGTAAGGTTGGATTTGCATAGGCGTTGTCGACGAAGCCGCCGCTTTTAAATCCACGCGCGTATGTCGCATATAGATTTATATTGTCAAAAGCCCGGTATTTAATAGTCGCCCTCGGCGTAAAGGCGTCCCAACTTTCGCCGCCAGATTCATTTACCTCGCCCGGAAACCCAAAAACAGGTAGACCGTCTGGGTCAGTTGTTGAGAATGCTCTATAATCGATATTTTTCTCGTCTTTTGTGTAGCGACCTCCAGCGACAAGGGTAAGTCGATCAGTAACATCAAAGTTGAACTCGCCAAATACAGCATAACTTTTGACATCGCCGTCCTGGACACGCGTTATGTTAGAAATCCCTGGGTTGGCGGTTACAGCGCCGCCGACAGGAGAGCTCGCAAGAGGGCTATAGGAAAATGTATTTGTCGTCGAAACATCTGCTGAAAGATAATAAGCTCCAAGAACATAAGAAAGTCGATTTGGGGCGGACGCAAATCGAACCTCTTGACTGAAACTTCTGTTCTTAACGTCCTGCGCACGCCCAAAAACGGGCACCTCTGTTCCGACAGGTATGTCGTTATTAAAGGCGTAACTATCATTCATGCGGTAGCCTGAAATAGCTGTAACGACACCTCCTGCGATGTCCCAATCGGCTCTCAGTAAGCCCCCTCTTAGACGTTGAGAATATGGCGATGGTTGGAAGTCGTTATTGACCCAATCGTCATTTGTAAAGTCGCCGTAAGAATTAGGAATAACTTCAGGCCCCCCAATTCCTAGCTGAATAGCGCCGCCATTTCCGCTACTGTAAGAGTAGTCAGCGGAGAGGTTGAGCTTAAGATTGTTCGTGGGCTCATAAAGGACTTTACCGCGGACTGCATGGCTATCTACTTCGCCGTAATTGCCGCGTTGATTCGGAGTATCAATTAAGCCATCCGAACGCTCCGTACTAAATGCAACGCGTGCCGCAAGCTTGTCTTCAACTAATTCGCCGTTAATAACGCCTTCGGTGCGGAAGTAACCACCATTACCGCCGGTCAATTGTGCAGAATAATTATCATCATATTCAGGGTTATTCGTCACAACCGCAATTCCGCCGCCAACCACGTTTCGGCCAAAAAGTGTGCCCTGTGGCCCGCGAAGGACCTCGACACGATTTACATCGTAAAAGTTGCTGTTCAGATCATTGTTATAAACATAATATAAGTCGTCGACGAAAAAAGCGACCGGTGTGTCTAGTGTGGCGGTACGAAATGTCGATACATTTCCGCGAATAGACAGAATAGAAAGAGACTTGTCTGCGGTGTTAATAGTAACACCTGGAACTTGCGAGGAGAGGTCAGCCGGGCTGAAAATTAGCTGCTCTTGTAATTTTTCTCCACTATAGGCAACGATGGAGAAAGGAACGTCGCGTACGGTAGAAGAGCGTCGTTGTGCGGTGACGATAATATCATCAAGGACCGTGTTTGCCGTTGACGCGGCCGCGTTTGGGTTCACGGGTTGTGACTGTTCGGAAGCCGTCGAATTTATATCATCCGACATCTCGTTTTCAGGATTCATATCCTGCGCAAAAGCTGGAACACTAAACCCGAAGCTTAGTGCGCCCATGAGTATAGCGGATGAATTTAATAGATATTTAAACTGCATTTGTTTCCCCTTAAGTTTATTGGATGCGATTAATTAGAGATTTCAACAAGCATCAAAAAGAAACCCAGCGCAAGCACAATTATTGGCCATATCCCGATTAATGAATATGTAGAGACTCTTTCGAATTAGAAGTTCCTGAGCTCTTTAACTACTCCTCATAATGAATAATGCTGCATAGCGTGAAATATTAGGGCCTTCAGATCTGTTGGGAAACAAACTCGATATTCATCAGTAAAGCGGCAGCTCACTATATAATGGACTAAAACTGGGTCTTAAAAGGGAACTGAAACATGAAATCCAATAAAACTGACGAAATCACCCGGGTTGGACCTGGTACACTTATGGGCGAGTTTATGCGCCAATATTGGATTCCTGTGGCAAAAAGTTCAGAGGTGGTCTCCGACGGTGATCCTGTTCGTCTTATGATACTTTGCGAAAAACTTATAGCGTTTCGTGATACATCCGGCCGTGTGGGGGTTATGGATCATCGATGTCCTCATCGCTGTGCATCTTTGTTCATTGGCCGAAATGAGGAAAACGGAATACGCTGTGTTTATCATGGATGGAAGTTTGACGTAGATGGCAAATGTGTCGACATGCCAAGCGTTCCTGCTCGGATGGACTTCAAGGATAAGGTGAATGCACGGGCTTATAAAACACATGAGGCAAATGGGCTGATTTGGATTTATATGGGCAAGGCTGATACGCCGCCGCCGCTTCCACAAATTGAGGCGACGATGATGGAGGATCCTGAGATCTGGTGCCTGCAGCGCAATTGTAATTGGTTACAGGCTTTAGAGGGGGACATTGATACTTCTCACGTTGGGTATTTACATGTTGGCTCATTGACCCCGGATGATCTTGAGGAGGATCACCCAATGCGTCCGACTGTTTTAAATCGGTCGCCAGAATATGTGGTCTCTAATGCTGAGTGGGGGACAATGTATGGGGCTTTTCGCCCAAATGATGATGGACAAATGAGCTGGCGCGTAGCGCATTTCATGTTCCCATTTTGGACCCAGACTCCAAACAACCGTTTTTCCACACGCGCGATTGCGCGGGCTTGGGTGCCTATGGATGATGAGCATTCTATGTTGTTCGACATTACCGGCGGCGTTGATGAAGGAAATCCTGCTTATACGTCTAAGCTAAAGGATGAAACACCGTTATTTGAGCCAATCAAGTATGCAGAAACAACCACGGACTGGTTCGGTCGTTGGCGCGCTGCAGATGAAGAGTGCAATGATTGGGGTATTGACCGCGAGTCCCAAAGGAATGGCCACCAATTTACCGGTATCCCTAACATTACCATGCAAGACCAGGCTGTGACCGAAAGTATGGGCGGGATAACAGATCACGAATATGAAAATCTGGCTCCGACCGATCAAATGATTGCTTTCACTCGGCGTCGTATTTTGTTGATGGCAAAAGCTGCGCGGGATAAGGGGCTGACCCCTCCAGGTGTTGAGGATGCAAATATTTTCTATCAAGCGCGTGCTGGTTCATTTTTGCATGAACCAGAGGCGGATCTAAAGGAGGCTTACGAAGCCCAGCTAGAAAAGGCTGAGCGTTGGGGTAAAAGCGCTTAGGTCGCGCTTCTCTTAGAATGCCAATGATGGGGCGCGTTCTCGGCGCGCCTTTTCTGCCAAAAATAATATAGAGTCCTGAATTGGCTCAGATTGCGCTCGGCTTGGTCTGAAGAAAGCGAGCAATGGGAGATGAAATGAATGAAAGCTTTGTTGAGGCAAATACGCTTAGAGGCGCCAGGAATCCGTAGTTATCGATTAGAGCCCCTCCCAAATGAACAATTTCCTCAGTTCGAGGCGGGCGCCCATATTGATGTGAGTGTAAGTGATGGGCTTTTGCGTAGCTATTCTCTCGTAAATGACCCTTCGGATAGTAAATTTTACGAAATTGCCGTTCAATTAGATGTCGAGAGCCGTGGGGGGTCTGAGACCATTCATAAGCTGTGGCAAGTCGGCCAAGAAGTGGAGATATCTGTACCTAAGAACAATTTCGGATTGGATGAGACCTCTGAGCATAGTGTTTTAATCGCCGGAGGAATTGGCATTACGCCGATGATGGCTATGATTGCACGGCTGGAAACACTCGGTAAAAATTGGGAATTACACTATGTCAGTAGAACTCAAAGTTCTGCCGCCTATTTAGAGCAATTACAGCCTTACGAGAACGCACATGTCATTTTTCATGACAATACTTTGGGTTTGCGGATGGATATGGCGCAAATCATAAGTGAGGCACCTTCTGGTTCTCATTTTTATTGTTGTGGACCCGAGCGTATGTTGGCGTCTTTTCAGGAACTGACGTCCTCTAAGCCAAAAGAAAATATTCATTATGAATATTTTTCCGCCGATACCGACGTCGCTTTAGATGGTGGATATAAGCTTCAGCTTCAGCGTAGCAACAAAACCGTGGAAGTCGAAAAAGGTGAAACCATTTTGGATGCTCTTCTTATGGCGGGTGTCGATATTGGTTTTGCCTGTTCTGAGGGCGTGTGCGGGACTTGTGAAGTTAAGGTGCTTGATGGCGTGCCCGATCACCGAGATCACTTCTTGAGTGAGGCGGATAAAGAGACAAATAAAGCCATAATGGTGTGTTGTTCTGGGTCGAAATCAGAGACATTAGTCTTGGATATCTAATGGTCATTTTTATCTCAATCGGAAATCAAAATGAATATCTGCACTCGATGTTTTAACTGTGAGCAGTTGAAAGCCATGAATCCAAAATCAGCTAAAGCCCGGGATTAATAAAATGAGTCTAAATAGTTTTGGCGTTGGTATGTCTCCGTCCGCCTATGTATCCAATGCGACCGCTCGGCTTAAGCAAATGGATCATCGGCCTCTGAATGCCTTCCAATTGCAGGCGGTATTAATGACGGCGGGTACCGTAATTTTAGATGGCTTGGACAACCAAATGTTGGGCTTGGCTGCGCCATCCTTAATTGCGGAGTGGGCAATTGACCGTTCAGCCCTTGGATGGGTTTTTGCATTAGGTTTTATTGGCATGGCTTTCGGAACCATTGTTTCGGGATGGATTGGGGATAAATTCGGACGGCGTAGCGCTTTAATTCTAGGTGTAGTGATTTTTGGTGTTGCCACTTTCCTGACCGGGTTTTCTACAAACCTCGAACAAGTTGCATTACTTCGTACTATAGCGGGCATAGGTCTTGGCGGGGTGCCAGGAACTGCGGCAGCGATGATTTCCGAATATACCCCCATTAAATGGCGGACAGTAGCGGTCACATTTGGAGTCGTTTGTGTCTCCATTGGCGGTATTTTAGGGGGGGTAATGGCCGCGCTTATTTTACCAAGCATGGGCTGGAGATGGTTGTTTTACATAGGTGGGGTATTACCATTGGTATTTGCCGCCACGCTTTATTTTATTCTACCAGAATCCCCTCGATTCCTGTTGAGCCGGCCAAATCGCTTTGAAGAGCTTGAACGTATTCTAGTGAAAATGAAATTACTCAAATCGGATGTGAGTAGCGAAGAAGTTGCGGCCGCCAAAGATATTGAAGCAAAAACCGAACAGTCTGTTGCAACATTCATCATCGAAGAGGGAGACACAGACAACGAGACCTCGGGAGGGATCGTTTCGTCTAAGCTCCTCTTAAAGGGACGTTTGTTGCGTGACACCCTAGCCTTATGCGTCGCCATGTTTTCCGGAATGTTTATGATCTATTTGATGTTCAACTGGGCGCCAACTCTATTAGATAGCCAAGGCTTTGATCTAGCGGTTGCGAGTTTTGGTCTTACGGTTTTTAATATTGGAGGAACTATCGGGGCACTTATTGCGTCAATCGCAATGATCCGATTTGGATCACGACCCATCCTTATTATGATGGCGATTATAGGAAGTATCGTTTGCGGAGCTTTGGCGTTTATTGAAATCTCAGGCGGACAGAATAAATTTTTCCTTCTTTTGGGTTTAACGCTGTTGGGGCTCTCTGCGAGCGCCGCGCAATCAGCCATGTTTGCTGTCGGAACAAACGTATTTCCAACTGCTTTGCGCGCTCGCGGAATGGGCGTTATGGGAGCGAGCGGGCGTATTGGCGCAATAATTAGTGCGTTTGCAGGGTCGCTTCTCATCGGATGGAACAATTTTGGATTCTTTGGCGTGCTAGCCATTCTAATGCTCGTCAATTGTGCGGGCTTCGCTTTAATTAAAGCGCACGTCCCCAAAGCGGCGAATGGTTGAGAAAATGCCCCGGAGAATTTTATGAGCCAAGAATTACAGAATCAGGAATTCGACTATATTGTGATTGGATCTGGATCGGCAGGGTCTGTGATCGCCAATCGTTTATCTGCTATACCTGAATTAAAGGTGGCTTTAATCGAAGCGGGGCCATCTGATAAAAAGTTTCCGACAAACATTAAAGCACTCCTGCCAGTTGGAAATATCTTCCTCTTACCTAATAGCAAATTTAACTGGCAATATACGCTGAGTGGAAATGAAGAAGTCGGAGGGAGAAGTATTGGCTTCCCCCGGGGTAAAATTTACGGAGGATGTAGCTCCATCAATGGATCCGTATATATTCGCGGCCAAGCTAAAGATTATGACGACTGGGAAGGGGCCGGAAATGTAGGCTGGAGTTACGATGATGTCCTGCCTGCTTTTACAGGTATGGAAAACTATCATGGTAATGCAGTAAAGCATCATGGCAAGGGCGGTGAATTGGACGTTCAAAAGCCCAAAACCCTTAATCCGCTGACGACAGCTTTCATAAAAGCTGCTGTCGAGGCCGGGCATGAAAAAAACGATGACTTCGCAGGCAGCGAGCATAAAGGGTTTGGTCGTTATGATGTTAATCAACGCAATGGAACTCGTCTGAGCAGCGCACGTGCATTTTTACATCCCGCGCTCAAGCGCCCAAACTTAACTGTATTTGAAGCTACGCTTGTGACGAAAATTATCGTCAAAGGGGGGCGTGCAATAGGAGTGGAGGTCAATAAATCCAGTGAGACGGAAACTCTGTTAGCAAGACAAGAAATCATTGTTAGTGCTGGAGCAATTAACTCTCCGCAATTACTCATGGTATCTGGCATAGGCCCGGTCGAACATTTGTATGAACAAGGTATTGAACCTGTAATAGATTTGCCTGGAGTAGGTCAAAACTTACAGGACCACCCGACAGTTCATATTTCCGTCGAAAACCCTAGTGCAGAGGCTTATGCACTCTCTCGTAAATCCTTCCTTCGGACGATTTTTAGCCCTATCAAATATATCTTTAACCGAGACGGCATGTTGGCCTCAAATGTCGCTGAAGCTGGTGGATTTGTAGACACTAAAAATGGCAACGGCCGGGCTGATATTCAGATGACATTTTTAGTTGGTTTGAAGTCGAATGCAAATGTCATACCCTCGAAGCACGGCTTCATGGTTTTAATTCAACTACTCCGCCCAAAAAGTGCGGGTGAGGTGAAATTAGCCAGTAAAGATCCCAAGGCTAAACCAATAATCAACCCAAACTTCTTTGATGACCGGGAGGATATGGAAACGCTAATACGCGGGTTTAAAGAGGCTAGAAATATCGTTTCACAAAATGCGATGAAACTTCTTCGTGGAGATGAAATAGAGCCCGGGCTAGAGCATGAAAGTGATGCGGCTATTGAGGCAAAGCTTCGGCAAATTGTGAATACAGCATACCATCCGGTTGGAACATGCCGAATGGGCCCTGAGTCTGATCCGATGGCTGTTGTCGATAACAAGTTGCGAGTTCACGGGATACGGGGCCTTCGCGTGGCAGACGCGTCTGTGATGCCGAACATTATTAGCGGAAATACGAGTTCAACGACCATGATGATTGGCGAACGCGCGGTGCAATTCATTATGGATGAGGCCGCATCATAAACACGAAAAGCAGGTGAGACGCATATCGCGTGATTGGACAGCTTGGGGTCATAATTTAAACTAGGAGATCGAGATGGCAAGAATTGAAAGTTTTGAAGTGCCCGAGTTTTTGAAACGTTCGGAAATGAAATTATATATTGACGGACGAGCAATAGCCGCAAAAAGCGGCAAAACCTTTGAAACACGCAATCCGGCAACCAGCGAGCTACTGGCTAATATTGCCGAGGCGGGTGAGGTTGATGTCGACATAGCTGTAAAATCCGCGCGTAAAGCTTTTGAAGGTCCCTGGCGGACAATGAAGCCGACTGAACGCCAAAAAATCCTCCTGAACCTAGCAGACATGATGGATTCTCGGTATTCGGAATTAGCGACATTGGACACATTAGAATTGGGGGCACCTTTATCTAAAACTGTTTTAGGTAAAAATAGAGCGGCAGCATTATTGCGTTACTACGCAGGCCAAATTCCTTTGGTGCGCGGCGACACGCTAAGTAACTCAGCTCCCGGAGATGTGATCAGCCATACATTGAAAGAGCCGATTGGTGTTGTCGCAGCGATTAACCCATGGAATGGCCCTGCGGGCATGAGCGTTTGGAAAGCTGGCCCTGTTTTGGCATCGGGCTGTACAATGATAATGAAACCGTCGGAAGAAACATCTCTGTCTGCATTGTTATTTGCGGAAATGTGTTCCGAGGCCGGAGTTCCAGACGGGGTAATAAATGTTGTAACAGGTCACGGTGCAGCTGGGGCCGCATTGTCCAATCATCCTGATGTAGACAAAATTGCGTTTACTGGTTCGACTGGCGTTGGAGTTAAAATAATGCAAGCCGCTGCGAAAAGCATGAAGCGGGTAAGCGTTGAATTAGGCGGAAAATCACCCAATATCGTATTTGCAGATGCCAATTTGGACAAAGCGGTTCCCGCGGCCGCGCGCGCTGTTTTTGCAAATAGTGGTCAGATTTGTAGTGCGGGGACGCGTCTCTTTGTCCAATCTGAAATTTATGATGAATTTATGCAGAAATTAGTCGCGTACACAAAAACTTTGGTTGTAGGCGACCCCTTGGACTCTGATACGCATTTCGGTCCCGTCGTTTCGAAAATGCAGCTTGATAAAATCATGGGCTATATTGAAGGTGCAAAGAACTCATCTGCGAAGTTACTCGTAGGAGGTAATCGGATGACCTCTAATGGATTTGAAAACGGAAATTTTGTTGAACCGACAATTTTCGGCGATGTCGGAGATGATATGGTTATCGCACGTGAAGAAATTTTTGGGCCCGTTTTATCAGCTTTGCGTTTTGACACTATCGAGGAAGTTATTGAGCGCGCAAACAATACTAATTTTGGACTCGCCAGTGCAGTCTGGACACGAGATCTGGCTACGGCACACCGCATGTCCCGCGGAATAAAGGCCGGTTCGGTTTGGATAAACTGTTATCAAATGCTTGACCCAAACGTCCCATTTGGCGGTTATAAAATGAGTGGCTTCGGACGAGAGTCCGGGCCGCATCATATTGACGATTATTTGGAAACAAAAGCAGTTTGGATAGATTTGGATTAAACCACTAAGTCCTAAGACAGTGAGGGTTATCGCCAATTTGGATAAATTTCCGTTCCTAAACTTTCTGGAGACTTCATAGTTGAAGCGACGTGCGTTAGAATTGTAGTAAACTGACGTTGTAAAATTGTGGGTCTCCAACCTTTTCTTGTGGAAACACCGATGATCCGTGCTGTATCGTCAAGTTGTTCGCCAATTTGGACCAGTAGGCCGCTTCTGATTTGAAGAGCGACCTGATCCGGAGAGAGAAGAGTGAGGTAGTTTCCGTCCGTCAATAAACGACCAATAATCATAACGGATCCACAATCTATTGGACTTGGAGGGAGCTCATGTCCTTTAAATAATCGTTCCCAATGGGCCCGAAGCGGAGAGTTTGCGGGACCTACAATCCAAGGGTAATGCGATAACATGTCGATCGAGGGGTGTTTCGTCCCAGCGAGAGGGTGTTGTTTGCCTGCGGCGACGACCAAGCAGTCCTCATAAAGAGGAATTTGGTCGAGATCTGCGATGTCCGATGGCCGAACAGCTCCGACAATCATATCTATAACGCCTTCGCGCAAAGACTCTGTTAGCTCGCGCCAGCTGCCTTCAACGATATTTATTCTCGCTTTAGGTTCTTGATCAATTAACTTTGCCATAGCGGCAGGAACTAAAAATGTTCGGGATAGGGGGGAGGCGCCAATAGAGATTGTTTCGCCGTCCATTTCCAAGCCGATATCAGAAATGGCCGCGTTTAATTCGGCAACCGCCAGACGAGCACCTAAGGCGAGCTTTTTCCCAAAATTATTAAGCCAAAGTCCTTGTCCGCGCCGCTCAATTAACTTGATACCTGCGACATATTCCAAATCTCCGACTGCGCGATGGATCGCTGTTTGCGATAGGCCCGTCTTCCGCGCTGCTGCAATGAAGCTACCTGCATCTGCCGTCGCAATAAAAGCGCGTATTTGCGTCATCGTAATGAGGCGATCTGGCTGCTGAAATGTTTTATTCAACCCTTTTGCGCCCCGTGCGAGGTGTTTGATTGCCGCTTCGATACGTAATACCAAGATATGACCCGTTGGTGTCACGACCATTCCGCGTGACCGCCGTTCAAAAAGAGAATAGCCAAGCTGTTTTTCGATCTTGGCAATGCCTTGTGTTAGAGCGGGCTGAGACAGGTTGACGACTTTGGCCGCGGCGCTGATGCTTCCATGATCATGAATCGCGGATATCGCCCGCAAATGACGTAAGTTAAAATCATATGGTACGACGTTCACGGTTAATAAGATCTCTGCGTTTTATAAATTGGTGCTTGTAACGACTAGAGTTAGTACCACGAACACTGGACGAACGCGAATTCTATTTACCGAAAAATGAATAGCTCATGCAGGTTTCTAAATGGATCCTACACCCAGTAAATGCGAGGTTATTTACGCAAAAATAGATTTAAAGCACGAGTTTCAGAAGAATTAGAGGTGCTAAGTTTGAATAATATGGAGGAAAGCGCGTGGATTTTGAGTTAACCGATGATGTAAGAGAGTTTAGAGACGTTACGAGGACAATAGTTAAAGACCTCCTGCAATATGAAAAAGAGTTTCAAGACACAGGTGTTGTTCCGCCGATTGTTCGCCAAACTCTCATAGATAACGGCTATTTTGCACTTCCTTTCCCAGAAGAATACGGCGGTTTGAGCCAGGGGGCTTTGATGCAGTGCGTCGTGCAAATTGAACTTGCCCGCCTGCCACCTCAATTCTGGACAGAGCTTCGCCCATTGATGGGGCCTGGAGCTAAAAATATTCTCAATCATGCGAGTGAAGAGCAAAAAGCCCGTATTGTTCCGGGCATGGTCAGTGGTGAAATCCCCATTGCTTTTGCTTTGACTGAACCACATTGCGGGTCCGACCTAGCGTCCTTGCGAACTACAGCTGTCAGAAATGACGAGGGTTGGGTGATTAACGGTAGCAAAACTTATATTTCTAACGGAAGCAAGGCGAAAGAAATAATCGTCTATGCTTACACGGATAAGAGCGCAGGCGCGCGCGGCGGTATGTCGGCTTTTCTTATGAACAGCGAGACTCCTGGTTATTCTGTTGATGGAGTTATTCCTTTAATGGGTACAGCAACTCCAGGCGTTTTCGAGTTATCTTTTAATGACTGTCAAGTCCCGGCAGACGCTTTGATGGGGGAAGAGGGTAAAGCATTTCATTATGCGCTTGAGGGCTTAAATGAAGGTCGTTTGAATGTGGGCGCGACGGCGGTTGGTATGGGTGAATACGCCCTAGAGCTTGCCTTGGAGCAGGCCAGTATTCGTCCGGCATTCGGAGGTGTGATCGCTGATTTTCAAGCTATTCGACATTATCTGGCTAACATGGCTACCGATATGCGGGCCGCGAGGCTAATGTTGTTAGAAGCCTGTTGGCAGTATGACCAAGGGCAAGGCCGCCGCGAATATGCGTCTATGGCTAAGCTTTTTGCAACGGAAGCCGGTAGCCGAACTGTTGATTTGGCCTTGCAAATATTTGGCGGCGCCGGATATTGCCGTGGTTATGCGATCGAGAGGTTGTATCGTGATATTCGGATTACACGTATTTACGAAGGTTCATCAGAAATTCAGCGCAATACGATTGCCAGAGAATTGCTCAAGCAGGTCGATTAGCGAGTGCTATTCAAAGTGAAAATAGATTACGCCGGTGCCATAAGTCATGAGACCTTAGGGCGCAGGTAGGATGGCGGCGACAATTATTTTTCAGAGGCGGTCAGAAGCCTACTTATTTTTGACGCCAAACACTTAAGACACATGAGGGATCAATCCATGCGGCAAGACATTCAAGACTATCTCGCTGAATTGGAAGATATTCCGGGTACTCGAATCTATACGACTGAACGTGCGCGCCAAGGTTATTGGCTCAATCAGTTTTGCATGTCTTTAATGAAGCCTGAGAATCGGGAGGCGTGGCGCACGGATGAGAAAGCTTATCTAAAAGCTTGGGGTATGACGGATCAGCAAAAGGCCGCTGTTTTGGCGCGAGACTATAATTTACTTCTTGAGTTGGGGGGCAATATTTATTTTCTTGCTAAAGTATTTTCAACTGACGGATTGTCATTTGTTCAAGCTGTTTCAACGATGACGGGTATGAGCGTTGAGGAGTATACCGCCATGATGAATGCCGGGGGGCGTTCCCCCGACGGTGTTCGGTCGATTCGAGGAGGGCGATAAAAATGGCTCGTTTGACCGCCGGTATCGGCACATCACATGTCCCCTTAATTGGAGTGGCGATTGATCAAGATAAGGGGGACGACCCCTACTTCAAACCCGTTTTAGAGGCTTATGATTGGGTGAGGGATTGGATCAAAAAACCTGAGAACAAGCCGGATGTCGTAGTTCTGGTTTATAATGACCACGCCTCAGCTTTTGACATGGATCTTATTCCGACATTCGCCATTGGTTGCGGAGAGAGTTATCAGCCCGCCGATGAGGGGTGGGGGCCTCGTCCTGTTCCAAATGTCAAAAATCATTCCAAGTTAGCATGGCATATTGCCCAAAGCCTCATTTTGGATGATTTTGATATGACAATCATAAACAAAATGGACGTCGACCATGGATTGACGGTTCCATTATCAGCCGTTTTTGATCAGCCTAAAGAGTGGCCTGTTAAAGTCATTCCTTTGGCCGTGAATGTTGTAACCTATCCTGTTCCGTCTGGAAACCGGTGCTGGATGCTCGGAGAGGCCATTGCGCGCGCCGTTGAAAGTTTTCCAGAAGATTTAAATGTTCAAATATGGGGCACTGGCGGTATGTCCCACCAATTACAAGGGCCGCGTGCAGGTCTGATCAATAAGGAATTTGATACTGCATTTTTAGACGATTTAACGCAAAATCCGGAACGTTTACGCTACCTCCCACATATTGAATATCTGCGGGAAGCAGGTTCAGAAGGCATTGAACTTGTGATGTGGCTTATTATGCGCGGGGCGCTTGGTGCCTCTATAAAAGAATTACACAGAGCCTACCACGTTCCGACATCAAACACGGCTCTGGGACACATAGTATTGGAGAACGCGAAATGAAAATTGCACTCGCAGGCGGAGGCGCTTTCGGAGAAAAACACCTGAACGGGTTGAAGAACATTGACGATGTAGAAGTCGTGAGTTTGGTTGGCCGAACTTTAGAGAAAACCAATGCCTTGGCAGAAAAGTTTGATGTGGGGCATGTGACTACAGATCTATCCGAAATATTAGCAATGGAAGAAGTGGACGCTGTCATTCTCTGTACGCCTACATCTATGCATGCATCCCAGGCGATTGCCTGTATGGACGCCGGTAAACATGTGGAAGTCGAAATTCCGCTTGCAGATAATTGGTTAGATGCTCAATCTGTTTTAGCGAAGCAAAAAGAAACTGGCCTAGTCTGCATGGTCGGTCATACACGACGTTTTAACCCCTCTCATCAGTGGGTTCACAATAAAATCAAAGAGGGGGAATTTAACATCCAGCAAATGGATGTTCAGACATTTTTCTTCCGCCGTACAAATACAAATGCCAAAGGCGAACCGCGTAGCTGGACGGATCATTTACTTTGGCATCATGCGGCTCATACAGTTGATCTTTTCCAATATCAGACCGGAGAAAAAGTTGTTGTCGCTCAGGCTGTTGAAGGCCCCCATCATCCGGATTTAAAAATTGCGATGGATATGTCTATTCAACTGAAAACTGAAACGGGCAAACTTTGCACTCTTTCCCTATCGTTCAACAATGATGGACCGCTGGGTACCTTTTTCCGTTATATTGGGGACACAGGAACTTATTTAGCCCGCTATGACGACCTCATTACAGGGCGCGATAAAGTGATTGATGTATCTAAAGTAGCCGTATCAATGAACGGAATTGAGCTACAGGATAGAGAGTTTATTTCGGCCATTCGCGAAGGCCGCGAGCCAAATTCTTCTGTTGCTAAGGTATTACCTTGCTACGAGGTTCTCTATAACCTTGAACAAGGCATGCAGTAAGTTTGGCATGATAGATTCATCGAGAACATTATCAGGAACGCCCCTTAACCCGATTGGGTTAGGGTGTATGTCACTTAGCCAAGCTTACTATCCTTTGCCGTCAGAAGAGGAAGGTATTCGGCTTTTAAATAAAGCGATCGATCTTGGAATTGCTCATCTGGACACTGCGCGACTCTATGGTTTAGGCCATAATGAAGCTCTACTATCGCGGGTATTGAAATCTCGCCGCGATGAGGTCTTCCTCGCGTCTAAATGTGGAATCGAGGCTGAAGGTCCAAAGCGATCTATTGATTGCAAACCTGCCACAATTAGGCGGGCTGTTGAAACGAGTCTTAAAACTCTAAATGTTGATTTTATTGATCTGTATTATCTACATAGACGTGACAAATATGTGCCGATCGAAGAATCTGTCGGTACACTCGCGGATTTGAAATCCGAAGGCAAAATTGGCGCTATTGGCTTGTCCGAAATGAGTGCTGAAACACTTGGTAAAGCGGCCGCAGAGCATCCGATTGCGGCTATGCAATCAGAATATTCCTTATGGACGCGTAATCCGGAAATTGCGGTGCTAGAGGCGTGTAAAAAATTAAAAACTGCCTTTATTGCCTTTTCTCCATTAGGACGCGGCGTCTTGGCTAAAGGTTTAGATGACGCGACGCGTTTAGATAAACGGGATCTTCGCGTAAAACATCCGCGTTTTAATGAAGACAATTGGCCGAAAAATCGAGGGCTAATGGATCGTTTTGAAGCTCTTGCCCGTAAAGCAAACATAACGCCGGCACAATTATCTTTGGCGTGGGTTTTAAATCAAGGGTCACATGTGCATGTTATCCCTGGGACCACTAATCTGGATCATCTTGAAGAGAATCTGGCAACTTTGTCGATCGAGGTTCCGTCAGACTTACTTAAACAGGCCGGCGAAATAGTTAATAATACTTCTGTTTCTGGCCATCGTTATCCTGAAAAGTTACGAGCAGCGATTGATACTGAGGAGTTCGACGCGTGTTAGTCATTGATATCCATGGTCATCAAACCTTAGTTCCTCAAGAGCATCTCGATTTTCGCGCTGCTCAGAAAGCGCGGCTCAAAGATCCGAGTCTTCCGCGTCCAGCTTTGCCAGTGTACTCGGATGAAAGTTTGCGCGAAATAATTGAAAACAACCAATTAAAACTCTTAAAAGAGCGCGGCGCAGATATGACAATTTTCAGCCCCCGCGCGTCGGCCATGGAGCCACATATTGGCGATCGGGAAACGGTGAATGACTGGTCAGTCGCCTGCAATAATATGATAAAACGTGTCGTCGATTTATTTCCAGATTATTTTATTGGCGGGTGTATGCTCCCGCAGCGCGTTGAAAACGGAAAAGCAGCACCACTAGATGATGCGATTGCCGAGCTAGAACGCTGCGTGAATGAGCTAGGTTTTGTTTCCTGCAATCTGAACCCCGACCCAAGCGGAGGACACTTTTCTGCTCCGCCTTTAACCGATAAATATTGGTTTCCCCTCTACGAAAAATTGGTTGAACTAGATGTCCCTGCTATGATCCATGTATCAGGATCTTGTAATGATTGTCTTCATGCAACGGGATCATATTATATGGCGGCAGACACGAATGCTTTCATGAATTTGATGACCGGTGATTTGTTTAAAGACTTCCCGGGCCTTCGGTTTATTATTCCGCATGGCGGTGGCGCTGTGCCTTATCACTGGGGGCGGTATCGCGGCTTAGCAGATATGTTAAAAATTCCACCGCTGGATGAACATGTTATGAATAATGTTTATTTTGATACCTGTGTTTATCATCAACCAGGTATCAACTTGTTGTTTGAAGTCATTGATAAAAAGAACATTTTATTTGCTTCTGAAATGATTGGTGCCGTGCGCGGGATTGACCCTCAGACTGGGGAATATTTTGACGATACGAAGCTCTATGTCGAAAATCTTGGTCTATCTTCTGATGACAGAGAGCAAATTTTTGAAGGCAATGCTCGGCGGGTTTTTCCGCGGCTGGATGCCCAATTAAAAGCGAAAGGCCTTTAAGATGTCTCATGCTACGCCCACAGGTGTTGTTGTTCAAAACATTGAACGTGTGCCATTGGATATTGTAGACCGCCTTGCTCAATCGGGAGTCTCGACCGTGTCAGAAGCGCAAGGTCGTACTGGCTGTATGAAGCCTTATATGCGTCCGATATACTCAGGTGCTCGTGTAGCAGGAAATGCCGTAACTGTTTCTATTCCGCCAGCGGATAATTGGATGATTCATGTCGTTGTTGAGCAGTGCCAAGAAGGTGATATTCTCGTTATTTCTCCAACTTCAGAATCTGATGCCGGATATTTCGGGGATCTATTTGCGACCTCCTTGTTACAGCGCGGCGTACGCGGACTGATTATTGAAGGCGGCTGCCGCGATGTCGTAGATCTGCAGGAAATGGGTTTTCCTGTTTGGAGCAAATATATTCACGGTACAGGAACCGTTAAAGAAACCTTGGGATCGGTAAACATCCCGATAGTTTGCGCGGGACAATCTGTAAATCCGGGCGATGTTATTATTGCTGATGATGACGGTGTTTGCGTCGTCCCGCACAGCACTGCTGCGGATGTAAAAGCAGGTGCTATTGCACGTGAAGAGAAAGAAGCCCGTAACCGGACCAAGTTTTTGGCAGGTGAACTCGGCCTTGATGTTTATGGCATGCGCGAGGACTTGGCGAAAAAGGGATTAAAGTACATCTGATGAATACGCCGCAGATTCCTTCTAAGGGCGCACGAGATGTGCATCAAGCGCCGCGTAAGCCGGCATTTACTCCGCCGCCCGGCGCAGTAGACGCGCATTGCCATGTTTTTGGTCCATCAGTGAAATTTCCGTATTCCTCTAGCCGTAAATACACGCCTTATGATGCGCCTGCTGAAAAACTTTTTGCGTTACGAGATCATTTGGGCTTTGAAAAAAATGTGCTTGTCCAGGCGAGCTGTCATGGCACGAATAATGACGCTATGGTCGATTGTTTGAAGAAAGCAGGGGACAATGCACGCGGCGTTGCGATTGTATCTCCTGATATTTCTGATGCGGAGCTTCGAGCACTAGATGAAGTCGGCGTTCGCGGTGTCAGATTTAATTTTCTCAAACGTTTAGTCGATCCGACACCGAAATCAGTCTATTTGACTATCGCAAAACGCGTTGCCCAAATGGGATGGCATTGTGTTGTTTATTTTGAGGCAGACGACATTGATGAGCTGGAAGCGTTTTTGACGCAAATCCCAACACTCGTTGTAATTGATCATATGGCCTGCCCTGATGTCGCGTTAACGGCTGAACATACACAATTCGAAAAATTTATAAAGCTCATGTCAGATAACCCGAATTTTTGGGTGAAAGTATCCTGTCCTGAACGCCTCTCTATTACAGGCCCGCCTTATGAGGATGTTGTGCCCTTTGCACGAACTTTAGTTGAACATTTTCCCACTCGGGTATTGTGGGGTACTGACTGGCCACATCCAAACATGAAAACGCATACTCCAGATGACGGGGAATTAGTAGATCGTATTCCACACATCGCCCGGACGGCTTCTTTACAACACAGATTATTGATTGAAAATCCAATGAAACTATATTGGCCGGGACATAAGGTAGAGGCATAATTATGGTGGGGATTCCTTGTATGCTAATGCGCGGTGGGACGTCAAAGGGGGCATTTTTCCTTGCTGCCGATTTACCCGATGACCCTGTCAAAAGAGATGCGGTCTTGCTTAAGGTCATGGGGTCGCCCGACCCACGACAAATTGATGGGGTCGGCGGCGGCCATCCTTTAACCAGTAAGGTTGCGATTATTTCGCCCTCAGAGCGCGAAGACTGCGACGTAGATTATTATTTTATCCAGGTAAGTCCAGATTCTGATAAGGTCTCAGACAGCCAAAATTGTGGTAATTTGCTTGCCGCTGTTGGCCCCTTTGCCTTGGAAAGAGGCCTCGTTAAAACGAAGAGTCCGGAGACGACTGTGAGGGTTTATATGACCAATTCGCAAAGTCGGGCGGATTTAATCCTAACTACGCCTGAGGGCGTGATCATGTATCAGGGGGATACCAAGATTGATGGTGTGCCAGGAACTCATGCTGCTGTGGTTCAAAATTACTTTGGTACAGCCGGGGCACAATGTGGTGCGTTACTGCCTACAGGGAATCCTCAGGATGAAATTGACGGTATAGCATGCACATTGATTGATAATGGCATGCCAAGTGTCTTAATGAGAGCGACTGACTTTGACATTTCAGGATATGAAACATCTTCGGAGTTAGAATCCAATATTTGCTTAAAAGCGGCGATTGAAGCCATAAGGTTGCAAGCTGGACCTATGATGAATTTAGGCAATGTTGAAGATAAAACAATTCCAAAAATGTGTTTGGTTTCACCTCCAAAGCAGGGCGGCATGATCTCAACCCGCACTTTTATCCCGCACCGCCTACACGAAGCGGTCGGAGTTCTTGCCGCTGCGTCTGATGCCGCCGCCTGTATGATAGAAGGGAGCGTTGCATATGAAATCGCAGAATTTGAAAATGTTAATCCATGCCGTGTTGACGTTGAGCACCCTACGGGAGCTCTTACTGTTGAACTTGAATGGCAGTTCGATAATGTAATACGCACCGCGCTTATCCGCACCGCGAACAAGCTGATGGAAGGGAAAGTTTTTCCATGAAAATTGCATTGATTGGATTCGGAGAAGCCGGCCAAATGTTTGCGGAAGGGCTACGGGCAAGAGCAAATGTATATGCTTACGACATCAAAATTACCGATGTCATGCAGAAGGTGGCAACTACTCTTGGGGTAACCTTGTCTTCCTCCGTAGAGACAGTTATGGCCGATGCAAAATTAATTCTTTCATTGGTAACCGCTGATCAAGCCGCTATCGCGGCGCGCTGTGCCATGCCGTTTATTTCTGCCGATCAACTATACTTAGAAATGAACTCTGTAGCTCCAAAAACGAAACAATTGAACGCAAAATTGATTCCGTCTTTGGTTGATGTTGCGATTATGGCCCCTGTCCACCCCAAAAGAATGTCTGTCCCTTTGTTGGTGGCCCATCCAAATTCGGATAAAATCACCGGTTTTTTGAATGAGCTTGGTTTTAATGCGAAATCCGTCGGAGCAGATGTGGGGCACGCCTCTGCTATTAAAATGTGCCGATCAATTATGATCAAGGGAATGGAAGCTCTGACGATTGAATGTTTGTCGACCGCTCGTTATTTTGGTGTCGAATCTGATGTGCTTGCATCCCTTCATTCAAGCTTTCCGGAAATGGGGTGGGATCGAGATCGGGCTGACTATTGGTTCGGCCGAGTTGCCCTGCATGGTCAAAGACGTGCAGCAGAAATGCGCGAGGTGGCAAAAACTGTGGCAGATGCAGGGGTGCTCTCTGAGATGGCTTTAGAGGTTTCAAAAACGCAAGCAATATATGCTGGCAATATATCTTACTTAAATATTGATAGGATAAAATAAGTAGTATTCATCACAAGCTAAAGCCCATTACTAATTTTCAAAGCTTTTAAGCCGTTCGCCCGTCCCACTTCGCCTATGCCCGGAATGTCTTCAAAAGAAAGCTCCTGTAAGGGCTTTGGCATCATAGTCGGATGCCAGATCGTTGTGCCGTTCGGTTTGTCCATTTTGCAGGCAATCTTGGCAAGATGTCGATTGGCACCAAATCCGATGGAGCAGGTGATATGAGGGCCGACACCTTCGGAGATCGCTTTTTTGATTTTCAAAGAGAGCCCTTCAGGGTCCCGAATATCACGAGGGCCCAGCTTGCAACATAACTCATCAATCGATTTGACGGCTTCAACCGGAATGACGCTGTTAATCTCGGCGAGCAGGGCGTTATGAGCGCGGCGGTATAAATCCGGACTTTGGCATTGCAGGATTAAATCCGGACAGATTTTCCGGGCCTCAGTCAGGCGCATCACATTCTTCACACCCCGCGCTTTGGCTTCTTTTGAACACGCAATCACAACCGTATGAACGGTTCCGTCAAAGGGGACGATTCCGACAGGCTTACCTCGAAGCGCAGGTCTGGCCTGTTGTTCCACAGAGGCAAAAAACCCGTCAAAGTCGAGATAGAGCCTTTCAATCGTATCTGGTTTTCGCATTTTTTGTCCGTCGGTAAGGTGGACGACAGAAAAGAACGAAAGCGGAACATTAGTCAAGCGGATTAAGGATAATATTCCTATTTAGGCGGGGGATAAGTTTAAACTTTCGACAATCTTCGAAGAACTATTGGCTGAAAGACTGGACTTGCTTGAAAATCACGTTTTTCACGGATCGTCACTCTAGTTCACGGAATATCACGAAACCTCACGCGAATTCACGATTTTGGAACTAGACCAAAAATCTCTTTTTCTGACAGCCTAAGTCCAATCACTCTCGAAGGACTAAAGGCAATGTCGCCACAAAATATCTTACTCGGACAAATATTCGTTGTGTTTACGACGATTATTTTGACGACTTGGTATGCCACGCAGTGGACCGCGCTTCAGTTTGACTATGACGCTTATCTCGGAACAGGATTCGCAAAGTTTGGCAATCACAAAATTTACGCGCCTTGGAACCTCTTTAAATGGTGGTATCAATTTGATGCCTACGCCCCGCATGTCTTCTCACGGGGAGGTCAGATTTCAGCGGGAGGCGGGGTTCTCGGTATTTGCTTTGCCGTTATTGGCTCTGTCCTGAGAGGGCGTTCGTCTAAAACGCTAAATACATTTGGGTCATCCCGATGGGCCACGTCTAAGCAAATGAAGCAAGTTGGTTTATTCAAAGAGCAAGGCGTTTTCCTGGGCCGCAATAAATCAGACTATATCCGACATGACGGACCGGAGCATGTCATAGCTATTGCGCCGACCCGCTCCGGGAAAGGGGTTGGCCTCGTCATTCCAACGCTTCTGTCCTGGACAGAGAGCGCCGTAATTCATGATATTAAAGGCGAGAATTGGCAGTTAACCTCTGGATGGAGATCGAGCTTCTCGCATTGCCTCTTATTTGATCCGACCAATGCGTCGAGCGCAAAATATAATCCACTTCTAGAAGTCCGCAAAGGCGTCAATGAAGTCCGGGACGTTCAAAACATCGCGGATATCCTGGTGGATCCTGAAGGCATGCTGGAGCGCCGGAGCCATTGGGAGAAAACGGCGCATAGCCTCCTTGTCGGCGCAATTCTTCACATCCTCTACGCGGAGCGCGATAAAACGCTGGCCCGCGTGGCCTCATTCCTCTCTGATCCGAACCGGTCTTCCGAAAAGACGCTTCGGGTCATGATGAAAACCAATCATCTCGGCGACCGGAAAACGGCAAAAGTCCACCCGGTGGTCGCACAAGCAGCGCGTGAACTCCTCAATAAATCTGAAAACGAGCGCTCAGGTGTTTTATCAACGGCTATGAGCTTTCTCGGTCTTTACCGGGATCCCACGGTCGCCGAGGTGACTTCGAAATGTGATTGGCGAATTGCCGATCTGATAAACGCGGATAAGCCTGTCTCGCTTTATCTTGTCATACCTCCGTCTGACATATCGCGCACAAAGCCTTTAATCCGGTTGATCCTCAACCAGATTGGCCGTCGCCTTACCGAAGAGCTGGTTGTGTCAGGTGAGAGCCAGCCCAAGCGGCAACTCTTGCTTATGCTGGACGAGTTTCCGGCATTGGGACGTTTGGACTTTTTTGAAAGCTCACTGGCCTTTATGGCGGGCTATGGTTTGCGGGCTTTTCTGATCGCGCAATCTCTCAACCAGATTGAAAAAGCTTACGGCCCGAATAATTCTATTCTCGATAATTGCCATGTGCGGGTTGCCTTTGCCACAAATGATGAACGCACCGCCAAACGCCTTTCTGACGCTATTGGCAGCACAACCGAAATGCGGGCCATGCGCAATTATGCGGGTCACCGTCTTGCCCCATGGCTATCGCATGTCATGGTCTCCCGCCAGGAAACCGCGCGCCAGCTCATCACGCCCGGTGAGATCATGCAATTACCTGCCAATGAGCAGCTTATACTGCTCTCAGGGTTCGCCCCCATAAAAGCTCAAAAGGTCCGTTATTATAAGGACAAGAATTTCACAGGCCGTGTCGTCAATTCTCCCCAACTCACCCCAAAGGGCCCGGGCGATTTACCCCCTTCTGCGCCTTGCGCCTGGGGTGAGGTGACACGGTCTGTGGATGACCGGCTATATCAAGACACACAGGACGATGAGCGGCTCAAAACGAACCCGACTTCAGATGATACAGTAGTGGAAGAAGCGGGCGGCAAGGACCGCATCCCGGAATTGGATAGTCCTGAGAACTCTCACTTCCGGAACGACACAGAAGAGAAGTCGCCCTCCATAGCAGAGGATGATGATTTGGGCGCCTCTATCAAACTCGGCGAGTTTGTCAGAGGCCCGTCACAACTGGCCCGCGCCCATGACCTGACCCGAAGCACTGATATAGATTTGGGAATGTAAGGATGAAAGATAATCTCACTTCCCGTATTCGCGCGCGAATTTCTCCGGAAAATGCGGCCTTGCTAGAGGTCCGGGCGCGAGCTTTGGGACGGAGTAAGTCTCGGGTCATCAATGACGCCCTGAAAGCGAGTTTTACCTTTGAGCATGATGATCAAAGGGACGCCCGCATCATTGAAAAGCTGGAGATGATGATACGTCATAATCATCGCCACTCGCGCGATCTTAATCTTCATTCTGAAACATTCGCCCTCTTTCTCCATTTTTACTTCACCATGGCGCCTCAAATCTCCGCAGTCGATCGCGACGTCCGGGCGGCGCGCGGTGTGGGGCTGATGAACCAATTTATCGACCAGCTCGGAGCAAAGATGCGTCAGGGCGGCAAGACGTTTAAGCACGCCTTGTCGGATGTTTTGGTTTCGGATCAAGATTTCTTCCGGCTTGATGAAATCGAGCTTTTGAAACAACTCCAAGGCAAAAGAGTGTCTGCCCCTGAAAATAAGGCGGCGGCACATGTCTAATATTCAAACAACCTCTACCACAGACCGCACGCTGGCAATGCTGCGCACCGCTCTCGGTCCCGTCATTAGGCAAGCGCTGGACGACCCCAAAGTCATTGAAATTATGCTCAATCCCGACGGGCGGCTATGGCTGGATAAATTAGGGGAGGGCCGGTTTGATACCGAGAACCGGTTAAGCCCCGAAGAGGCCGAGCGCGTTGTGAGGCTCGTGGCCAGTCACATCAATCAGGACGTCACCTCGAAAACGCCGATTATCAGCGCAGAACTTCCCGGTCAGGGCGAGCGCTTTGAAGGCATTTTACCGCCCATTGTCTCAGCGCCGTGTTTTTCGATCCGCAAAGGTGCCGTCTCCGTTTTCACCCTAGAAGATTACGTCAAAGCCGGCAGTTTAAGCTACGCGCAGTCCGAGGCTTTAAAATATTCGGTTCTATCCCGCCAAAATATCTTGATTGCGGGCGGCACGTCGAGCGGAAAAACGACCCTCGCCAATGCTTTACTGTCAGAGATATCCGAAACAGGTGACCGGGTTCTTATTCTTGAGGATACGCGCGAGCTTCAATGCAAAGCGGCGGACAGCGTTGCCCTTCGCACCCACGGCCAGAACGTCACACTGACGGATCTCGTGCGCTCGACATTAAGGCTGAGGCCTGACCGTATTATCGTCGGCGAAGTTCGCGGTCCGGAAGCGCTTGATATGCTCAAGGCCTGGACGACGGGTCATCCCGGCGGCGTCGCCACAGTTCATGCAAATTCTGCCAAGGCGGCGTTAAGCCGTCTCGAGCAATTGATTTTAGAGGGCGTGGTGGTCGTGCCGCGATCTTTAATTGCGGAGGCCATCGATGTGATTGTCTTCATTTCCGGACGCGGGTCCAAACGGCGCGTGGAAACTATTCTTCGCCTCGTTGATGTGACGAAAAACGGCTATCAGTTTGAGCCGCTCACAACTCCGTCCACTTTTCCAAACCTTAGCTTGAACGGAGCAAACTCATGTGCGGACCTTTAACACACGGAAATCTCAATCAGCGGCTCATCTTAGGCGCCGCTTTTATCGCCGGGGTGATGATATTTATGCCCCAAACAGCCCACGCCGCCGGATCGGCCATGCCCTGGGAAGGGCCTCTCACCAGTATATTGCAATCCATTGAAGGGCCCGTCGCGAAAATATTTGGAACCATTGCGATTATCATGACGGGTATTGGTCTGGCGTTTGGAGATGCGGGCGGCGGAATGCGCAATCTCATCAAAATCGTGTTTGGTCTCTCCATTGCGTTTACGGCGACAAGCTTCTTCCTGTCCTTCTTCAGCTTTAGCGGCGGCGCGCTCATCTAATGCCCGAGCCAGCGAC
The DNA here is from genome assembly GCA_963972195.1 of uncultured Hyphomonadaceae bacterium. Taxonomy (GTDB): domain Bacteria; phylum Pseudomonadota; class Alphaproteobacteria; order Caulobacterales; family Maricaulaceae; genus Litorimonas. The sequence goes on from CAXATH010000012.1 coordinate 43,769, forward strand.
ATATCAGCTTCCTGAAGGCTTCACTATTCCGGTGCGCCGCTCCTTGACCGAGCCCATTCTGTTGGGCGGGGTTCCGAGAACCGCCGCGATTTTAAACGGCACCTTGGCGGCGGCATTAGGTCTAGGGCTGCAGCTCTGGGTCTTGGGGCTTGTTTATTATGTGTGCGCCCACTCGCTTTGTGTCTTTTTGGCCTCGCGGGATCCGCAATTCATGGAAGTTCTGATCCGCCACATTAAACACAAAGCCTATCTGTCATGAGGAGTCTGAAGTGATGAATTTAAACGAATATCAAAAACGTCCGGACTGTTTGGCAGACTATCTGCCTTGGGCAGCTTTGATCGCGCCGGGCACAGTTCTGAATAAGGATGGCAGTTTTCAACGGACAGCAGAATTTCGCGGCCCTGATCTGGAAAGTTCGACCGAGGAAGAACTAATCGCGACCTGTGCCAGGCTCAACAATGCGCTGCGCCGGTTTGGGTCGGGCTGGGCCCTTTATTTTGAAGCCGCCCGTATCCCGGCGCGGGACTATCCTGTTTCGGAATTTACCGACCCCGCGGCCTGGATCGTTGAGCAGGAGCGAAGAGGGGCGTTCGCGGAAGAAGCCAATAAGCGAACCTTGTTTGAGAGCGTCTATTATTTGACATTCCAGTTCATTCTGCCGGCGGACAGATCCAGTAAAGCGGAAAGCTGGCTTATCGAAACGCCTGCGGGCGAAAAAGGGGTCTGTGTTCACGACCTTCTGCAAAACTTTCTGTCAGAATGTGACCGCTGCTTGGATCTCCTGCAAAGCCAATTTCCAATGGCGAAGTGGCTCGACGATGACGCCACGCTTTCCTATTTGCATTCGGCGGTTTCGCCGAGCCGTCACTTAATCAAAACCCCGGAAACCCCGGCCTATCTTGACGCTGTTATAGGCGGGGCCGATCTAGTGGGCGGGCTTGTCCCGCAGCTCGGCGAGCATTCGGTTCATACCCTCACAATCCTTGGATTCCCCAGCGAGACAGTGCCTGGCATATTGGACGAGCTAAATACGCTCGGCTTTTCCTACCGCTGGATGACGCGGTTTATTCCGCTTTCAAAAAGAGAAGCGTCGAAGGTCATTACAAAGACGAGGCGCCAGTGGTTTGCCAAACGGAAATCCGTCGTCTCTCTTCTCAAAGAAGCGTTGATGAATGAAACGACGCCTTTGGTTGACAGCGACGCGGACAATAAAGCGATCGACGCAGACGCCGCTCTACAAGATTTAGGCGGAGATTATGTCTCTTACGGCTATATGACCACAGCGATTAGCGTGATGGACGAGAATAAGGCGGTGGCCGAAGCCCGGATTAAAGCGGTGGAACGCGTTATCAATGGACGCGGGTTTGTCACCATCCATGAAAAGGTCAATGCCGTCGATGCCTGGCTGGGGACGCATCCCGGTAATCCATATGCAAATGTGCGCGTCCCGTTACTCTCCACATTAAACCTGGCACATATGATACCCTTATCCGCTGTTTGGGCGGGGCCGGAAAGCAATGCGCATTTAAGCGGCGCGCCGCTGCTCTATGCGACAACGGAAGCTCATACGCCCTTCCGGCTTGTGACGCATCAAGGAGATGTCGGCCATACACTGGTTGTGGGGCCGACAGGGGCCGGGAAATCCGTCCTTCTGAACCTGCTCGCCCTTCAGTTTAAACGTTACCCTGAGGCGCAAGTTTTTACCTTTGATAAAGGGGCCTCATCACGGGCCATGGTTGAAGGGCTTGGCGGTGAGTTTTACGCTCTGGGCGATACGAAAGCGGGGCTCGTTTTTCAGCCTTTGCGCCATATTGATGAAAGCTCCGAAATTGCTTGGGCTCAGGAATGGGTCGCCGGATTACTCGTCTCCAAAGGGGTGGAGGTGACGCCGGAGATTGAAAATACGCTCTGGTCCGCCTTGCAGAGTCTGGCAAGCGCTCCGAAAGAGCAAAGAACTCTGACCGGATTGTCTGCGCTAATACAGGACGGCGATCTTCGTCTCGCGCTTAAGCCTTTTACTTTGGCGGGGGCTTACGGACATCTTCTGGACGGCAATGAAGACACGCTTGGACAGAGCGCCACTCAAGCTTTCGAAATGGAAGCCTTGATGCATTCCGAAGCGCTGATTGCGCCCGTTCTGACCTATTTGTTTCATAAGCTTGAAGCGCGCTTTGATGGACGGCCGACCTTTCTGATATTGGACGAGGCGTGGGTATTTCTTGACGATCCCTTATTTGCGGGCCGCATTCGAGAATGGCTCAAAGTGCTTCGGAAGAAGAATGTCTCTGTTATATTTGCCACGCAATCGCTCGCCGATATTGCGAATAGTCCCATAGCCCCGGCCATCATTGAAAGCTGCCTGTCACGAATATTCCTTCCCAATAAGCGGGCCATGGAGCCACAGCAAAAAGAGGCCTATGACCGATTTGGTTTAAACAAGCGACAAGTCCAAATTATCGCCTCTGCTGCGCCGAAGCGGGAATATTATTTTCAAAGCCAAGGCGGCAACCGACTTTTTGATCTGCAGCTTGGCCCTGTTGCGCTCGCCTTTTGCGCAGCCGGGTCAGAAAAAGACCACGCCGAGCTCGACCAAATCCTGGATCCCCAAAAACCAGATAACGCCTCTGAAAGTTTTGCCACGAAATGGCTCCGCTTCAAGGGCCTCGATTGGGCGGCGGATCTGATGGCTACCGAGTTTGAACAAGAGGAGTATGTGCCATGGCTCGACGCCGCCGAATAAAGAAACCCCTTTTATCGCTCAGTCTCGGAGCTCTATTGGCGCTCGCTCATATTCCGATCGCGCACGCTCAGCTTTTTGGCGGTATTGTCTATGATCCAACCAATTATGTCCAAAACCTGCAAACCGCCACTCACAATTATACCCAGCTGGTCCGCCAGGCCCAACAGCTTCGCAATGAAGCGAATATGCTCATTAATCAGGCCAAGCATCTCTCTAGATTGGACCTGAATTCGGTCAATGAATTGAATCGGATACTCGGCGAAATTGCCTATTTGAACGCCCAGGCCGATAATGTGTCTTATGAAGTCACCCGGACACGGCAGCTTTTGAAAGCGTATTATCCGGAAAGCTATGCGGGCCTATCGGAAGCTGAGCTTCTGATGCAGTCAGAAACTCAATTTCAGCTGTCTGAACGCGCCCATGGGGACGCCATGGTGATGCAGTCCAAGATGGTAGAAAGCCTGCAGCAGGATCGGGACTTGCTCAGTCAGCTGATGAATAAAAGCCATGGCTCTATCGGGGAGTTGCAGGCTACCCAATCGACCAATCAGCTAATGGGTTTGCTGCTCAAACAATCCATGCAAGCCCAGCAAATGCAGATTACCCAATCAAGATCCGAAAGCCTCGAAGCGACCCGGCAATTGGCGATTGAAAAAGACGCGCGCGCCCGCCGGAAAATATTTATGGGCGCGGCGGACGCAGCTTATAGCGAAGGCGCGCGCTAATGGCCGATCCGACAAGTCTCGGCGTGATTGACGACTTTGTCGTCACCTTTACGCAATATATTGATAGCGGTTTTGGACTTCTGGGCGGGGAGGTTCAATATCTGACCGCTATACTTATCGGTATCGATATCACCTTGGCGGGTCTTTACTGGGCCATGGGACCGGACAGTTCCGTTATCGGAAAATTCCTTAAAAAGGTTATGTATGTCGGCGTCTTTGCGCTCATCATTACCAATTTCTCCAGCTTGGCCAATATCGTGTTCGACAGTTTTGGCGGTTTAGGACTGAAGGCTACCGCGACGACACTGACCGCTGATGATTTATTGCGCCCCGGGTTTATCGCCAATACCGGTTTCCAAGCCGCTCATCCTATTCTAACCCAGATCGGCGAGTTAACGGGCCCGGTAAAATTCTTCCATAATATCGTTCTGATTGTCGCGCTGTTTCTGGCTTGGATAATTACCCTGTTTGCGTTTTTCTTTATCGCCATACAGCTTTTCGTGACCATTCTTGAGTTTAAGCTGACGACACTTGCCGGGTTTATTCTGATCCCCTTTGCGCTCTGGAATAAGACCTCCTTCCTCGCCGAGAAAGTTTTAGGCAATGTCGTCGCCTCAGGTGTTAAGCTTATGGTGCTGGCCATCATAATAGGCATTGGCTCGACGCTCTTTGGCGACATTACCTCCGCTTTTGCGCCGTCAGCAGCCAATCCGAACTTAGTTGTGCCTATTACGCTCAAAGACGCGGCCTCAATCATGCTCGGGTCAATGGCTTTGCTCGCACTTGCGATTTTTGGGCCCGGTATCGCGACAGGCCTCGTGTCCGGCGCGCCTCAACTCGGCGCGGGCGCGGCTGTTGGCACCATGGCCGCTGTCGGCGCTGGGGCGCTTGCCAGCGGCGCGGTTGCAGGGGCGGGCCTCAAAGGTGTGGCCAGAGGCGGCGCGGCGTCTATCAGGGCCGGCGCTTCCATGGCGGGCGGCTCGAAAGTGGCTTACGCTCTCGGAAATATGTCCAAGGGCGGCGGGGTTGCCGGCATTGCCGCCGGTATGGGAGCCGTGGCTCAAGCGGGCGCCATGTCAGCCGCCAAAGCGGGCGGGCGAAAAGTGCTCGGCGCAAGCGAGTCCCTCTCGGCGGCTCACGGGAGCGGTATGAGAGCCGGTATGAGCGCGTTATCAAAAGGCATGAAGGCTCCGGCAATCCCTGAGACGCAAGCCGGCACGATAAGCCTAAGAAACCCCAAAGGCCCGAATTGGGCCAGGAAAGTCCATCGTCAACAGACAACCCGGCGCGCCGCCCGCACGGCTTCGCACGCCCTTCGACAAGGTGAGGGCGGCGGGAGCGGCAATGGCCCCTCTCTCAATCCAGACGCTTAGTCCCAAAGGAGGATAAGAGTATGAAATGGAAACGCAGTCAGTCAAAATACGGGAAAACGCCTGTGCCGGAAACGCCCTATCAGCGCGCCGGACAAAAGGAAGATAGACGCCTTGGCCGCGCCAATGCGCGCGGCAACAGATGGTGCCTCGCCTTTTTCGGGGCCATGGGCCTTGCCGCCTTATCAACAAGCGGGCTCATCTATCAAAGCGCCCAAGCGGCCATCGTGCCCTGGGTTGTGGAAGTGGACGAGACGGGGGCGGTCAAAACGGCCGGACCTGCCAAGTCAAATTTCAAAGCTTCGGACGCCCAGATCGCGCATCAACTCGCCCGCTTTATAAGCAATGTAAGGTCGGTCTCAATCGATCCGGTCGTGTTGCGCGAAAACTGGCTCAGCGCCTATGCTTACGCGACCGATCAGGCGGCGCTTACTCTCAATTCCTACGCAAATGAGAATGATCCTTTCAAGGATATTGGGCAACGGAGCGTGACCGTCGACATCTTAAGCATTGTGAGGTCCTCTGAAGAGAGTTTCGAGGTTCGGTGGCGGGAGAAATCGTTCCGAAACGGCGCTTTTCTGACAGGGCAGACCTACACAGCCAGCCTGTCAATCATCATGGAGCCGCCAAGAGACGCCGAGACCCTGCACCGCAACCCAATTGGTCTCTACGTTCACGGTCTTCACTGGTCAAAAGATCTCACGGCAAGAGGAGCGCCGCAATGAAACAGCTTACTTCTCCCACAAACTTTTTGACCGCTCTCTCAATCTTAACGCTTACAGGAAGCTTGTCCGCCTGTTCCAGTCTTCCAGACCTATGGAACGGGGCGTCTTCCAATGTGGTGACCTTACCTTCCCAGATGTCCAGAACATTTCCTGAGCTGAAACAAAGGGAAGTAGCTTTTCCAATCGAAATGACACCTGCTCAGTCCAAAAGGCAAGAGATTCCGCAACCCATAACGGTGCTCCCTGTCGACGTCGAAATTTTTGAACGCGGACCCTCGTTTTCAGGATATCAGGCCGTTCGCTTTGCGCAAGATAAGGCCCTCATGTCGCCGAAATCCGAGAATTACTTCAACGCCGTCCAGCTCTATCCCTATTCAGAAGGGGCGTTATACGAGGTTTACACATCTCCCGCACAAATTACCGATATTACTCTACAAGAAGGTGAAGAGCTTATCACCGTCTCTGCAGGAGACACACAAGACTGGATCGTTGGCGATACGGTCTCGGGATCAGGGGCAACCGAGCAGGTTCATATTCTTATAAAACCGAGCGGAGAAAACCTCTCGACAAACCTGATTATAACGACAACCAAAAGAAGCTATTATCTTGTCCTTAAATCGTCTCGCGAGATTTATATGGCGGCTGTGGCATGGCGCTACCCGCAGGACTTTCTCAAAACGATTTTTCAGCCGAAGCCTGAAAGTCCACATGTTATTCCGGCCAGTTTCAAAAAGCCGCACCTGACGTTTAATCCCGATGAGCTTCGTTTCATTTACCGCATCAAAGGCGACAGCCCGAATTGGCGCCCGACCCGTGTGTTTGATGATGGCAAAAAGGTGTTTATTCATTTTCCGGAAGGCTTGGCTGTTTCGGAAGCGCCGCCCTTATTTGTTACTGACAAGAAGAAGAAGCAAAAAAGGCTTGTCAATTACCGCGTCAAAGACGGGTATTATATAGTAGATCGTCTCTTCGACTTTGCAGAGCTGCGCATCGGAGAGAAGACCCAAGTCGTTGTTCGCATTGAGCGTATCTCATGAGCGCGCCGGCCCCAAACCTCTCCATCCGGGCGCGTCCTCGTGCAGTGAGGCGGTTGAGCCGTAAGGCCCTTATGGGCGGGGCGTTCATTTCGAGCGCGGTCATGTTTGCGGCTTTGGCGACAGCCTTGAAATCTCCAGCGAGAGAAGCCGATCAATCTCAAGAGCTTTATAACGTCACGCATAAACCTATGGCGTCAGGTCTGGAGCTTCTGCCTAAGTCTTACGCAGAGATGAAACCTGTCCTCGGACCGCCTTTGCCGGGCGACTTGGGCGAAGCTTATCTCTCCAAACGGACAACGGGTTCTCCGGAAGTTGTAAAGACCAGCTCTGTAACTGAACCTGCAATTCCAGTTCAGGCGCTGCCGCAGTCTGTGAGGCGCGTTGCGACAGCACCGACAGTAGATGCGGAGGAACCTTTGAGACCGCAAGTCTCGGGACTTTTCTTTGAGGTAGGTCGTAAACGAGAAAATAGCCATTTTTCACCGCCCGCCAGCGAGTTCTCTCAACTGCGGAATGCGGAAATTGGGTCTCCTTTTCCTGACTATTCCGCCTATGCGGATCCTGCTTCACTGTTTGAAGGCGTTGATCATCAAACCGACCCAAACAGACAATCTGAGAAGCAAAGCTTTTTAGAGCAAGAGACGGACGGTATTTATAATTCGCATGGCTTGGTCTCACCGCGTTCACCCTATCAAGTCATGGCAGGGAGTTTAATTCCAGCCTCATTGATTACGGGCCTGAATTCAGACTTGCCGGGACAGGTAATCGGGCAAGTCTCCGAAAACGTCTATGACACCGTCACGGGTCAGCATTTGCTTATTCCGCAAGGCGCTCGACTTATGGGCCGCTATGATAGCGTCATCGCCTTTGGACAGAGCCGGGCGCTCGTTGTCTGGACCCGTCTGATACTTCCAAATGGAGACAGCATTCAGCTCGACAATCTACCGGGGGCTGACAGCCAAGGCTTTGCAGGCCTTAAAGACAAGGTAGATCGCCACACTTGGCAGTTTATCAAAGGAGCGGCCTTGTCCTCCTTGCTTTCTGTCGGGTCAGAGCTTGCCAGCGATGACGGAGACCGTCTGACGCGCGCTTTACAAAACGCCGGGCAGGACACCGCCAATATCACCGGGCAGCGGATCATTGACCGAAACCTCAATGTCCAGCCCACACTCAAAGTGCGTCAGGGATGGCGGTTTAACGTCATTGTCTCGCGCGACCTTATCCTCAAACCCTATGGAGACAGCCAATGAGCCAACCTCAAATCAAACTCAACAAACTTCCCGATACCAAGCCGACAAAGCACACAATTTCTGTGGCGCCGGACTTGGAAGCTGATTTGCAAAGCTACGCTGCGGTCTATGAACAGGCTTACGGCGAAAAGGCCAATATCTCAGCGCTTATCCCGTCAATGCTTTCAAGTTTTCTTGCAAGCGATGCGGGTTTCAAAAAGGCCAAGCGAGAGCTGGCCTAATTTCCACCACGTCAAGCACAGGAGAAAAACGCTATGGCTACTATTGGAACATTCAAACCGACCGCGACAGGCTTTGAGGGCACGATCGCTACATTGATGACAAATAAAAAAGTTCGCTTCGTCGCAAATGAAAAGAAGAAGACCGAGAACAGTCCAGACTATTTTGTCAAATCCGGCCGATGTGATCTTGGCGTGGCTTGGAATGATGTCACAGAGCCTCAGGATGATGCAGAGCCGTTGGAATATATCAGCGTGAAGCTCGATGGCCCTGAAATGACAAAGCCTATCAACGCTGCTTTGTTTTACCGTGAAGACGGCGCTGATCTCGTATGGTCTCGTCCAAAATCCAATACATAGCAAAATTTGAAAATGGGTGCGAATTAAGGTGCGCACCCATTCCGTTATGTCGAACCTGCCAGCCAGAGAAAGAGAATTAGAGGACTGCCTCGCGGTTGTGGCATGCGTAATTAACCACCACGGCGAAGACTATTGGCCGATCTATAAGCTGTTTGAAGAAGAGCTAGAAAGACTTCGGTCTCGCCGAAGAAGGTTGAACCAAATGCTTAGTCATATTCCGTCATTTCAAAAGAGGAATGCTCCAAGGGCAACCCATGAGCAATAAATTCAATAATAGAATACTTTTCCATTACCTTTAATCAACCAAATCGGAAAATTCGTTATTTCAGCTGAGGGGGGCTTAGCGGACCTAAGATTATTTTGATTGGCCAACGAAATATGGCTTGTTTCGTTACCTTGGACGTGTAAAATTGTGGTGAACAACAAGTTGAGGCGGGAGGCGGCATGAAATTCACACCTGGTCAGCTACGAAATGTGACTTCAATTAGTCAGGAAACATATAGGCATTGGAAAAAATCGTTTCCAAACTTAGAGAAAAGTAACAGTAAAAAACCTTGTTTTTCTGCTGGTGATATACTTGCGGTACTTATAATCCGCTCTCTCACACAAAGTTTTCGTATTCAAGTAAGTGCTTTGACGGATGTTTCGGGACATCTTTTTTCCCTCACGAACTCAACGCCATGGTTTAACCTTGAGCGTGGAGTATTATTGGTCAGCTTACCAGAGAAGCGTGTGGAATTGATTTCAGCCACATCGTCTTTTATCCCATCTCACTCACTTTTAGTTCTACCATTGAATGAGCTCACACAAGTGATCAGTGAAAGCCTTTTGTCTAATGGTCGAACCAGCTCGCAGAGAACTCTACAATTCCCGCTTTTTCAACAAGTAAGCACTCAAAGTAAACTCAGTGAATCTTCCACGAGAGCGAAACAATCATGAGCGCCATTCAGGCTATCACTGAAGGGCTTTCTAGTCTGGGTTACCGTAGTGAGGCAATTATCCCAGACTATTCATTCTCTGACGTCTGGTCACCTCATGTAGAAAATAGGGTTGTAGCGTTAGCAGCCTTCACGCAGACCCCACCATCTTATCGATCTGCCGCCATAGCTGTTCTTGATGGTTCTGATGACAATCAGCGAGAAATAGTCGCTTCTCATAAAGCGTTATGTGCTCCGCTCGCATTCGTTATTTCCGGCGATAATGTTTCTATTTGGGAAGTAAAACAAGAGGGGTCGCCAAGGTTAAAACAAACAGTATCCGTAAAGGCAATACCAGAGCTGTTCCTTGACAATAAGGATAGTTGGAACCCTGATGCAATTCATCGAGCAAAGTCCATAGGTACATTCAACAAAACTTATCAGTTAGATTTCGTAGATTTAGGTTTATTGCCCGCAGTTGAGGGCGAAATACATGTCAAACTTGACAAGCTACTGAATGAAGCACTTCTCGCCGCTGAAAAATCTTATGACCTTTCAAACACAGTGCAAGCACAGCAGCTGTTTAGAGTTTTATTTCGATTGCTGGCTGCAAAAGTTTTAAATGATCGAGGGCATCCGTATTCTAAAAATTGGGACAATGATGACCTTACTTCAGTATTGCGGAAGATTGAGGAATATTATTCACTTGATGCAGTATTTATGCGTCCTAACTCAGATCCTTATCATGCCTTTGAGGCAGCGTGGAATGTGATTTTATCTGGCATTAGTTTTTCCAATATTTCTTCTGAGGATTTAGCGTTTGTTTATGAGAACACTCTTGTCACTCCAAAAACCAGAAAGCAATTTGGAACACACAGTACTCCAAGACAGGTAGCCGAGTATATCGTTTCACGATTGGACCTTCATAAATACTCACCGGAAAAAATACAAATTTATGAGCCATTTGCCGGCGCTGGCGTTTTTCTTGTCTCCGCGCTCAGGCATTTGAGGGATTTACTACCAGTTGAATGGTCCGACGAGTGCCGTCATAAATTTTTGTTGAAACACTTATCTGCGGATGAACTGGATGCATTTGCCTGTGAGGTTGCTCAACTGTCAATGATTTTAGCGGACTACCCGAATCATAATGGATGGCAAATCAGCCGTCACGATTTATTTGATGGGAATGTACTGTTTGATAGAATGGACGAGCACAATATTGTCCTATGCAACCCTCCTTTCGAGAACTTTACAATTGAAGAACGGGCAAAGTACCCGATATCAAAATCTAACGTTTCAAAGGCATATGTTGCATTGGATATGGCTTTAGCATCTTTTCCCAATGCAATCGGGTTTGTTTTACCTCGTCCTTTTATTCAAGGCAGGCAATTTAAATCTTTACGTAAAAAAGTTGAGGCGCAATTCTGCGAGATTGAACTGGTGACTCTACCTGACAGAATCTTTCAGGTGGCAAAAGTAGAGAGTTCATTGCTTATAGCTCACTCGCCTCGAACCGATGATCAAACTGAAACAAACATTACCGCTACAGAAGTTTATGATGACGGGCGTCTAGATTTTTTGAAAGCCGGCGCAGTCTCGACACAGCGATATACCAGCCGACATTATTCCGATGAGCTTGGCGGCAACCTCTGGATTCCAGAACTTCATCGAGTTTGGAAATATTTGGATAACAACCCGAAGCTGGGAGAACAGTATAATGTTCATCGTGGAATCGAGTGGCATATTTCTCAACATGAGGCTTGGGATCATTCTCAAAAACGTGGCTATAAACAAGGCTTGCATACGTCAAAAGGGCTAACACAATTTGGCCCCGTTGACACCACTTGGTTAAATACAAATGATGATGTGTTGCGAGGCAACGCAATGCGGCATGCGTGGGATAAACCTAAGTTAATTATGAATGCCGCAAGATTAAGCCGCGGCCCATGGCGGCTCGCGGCGAGATTCGATATTGATGGGCTAGTGTGTTCCCAACAATTTTTCGGTATCTGGCCGAAAGTTGGTCAATCAGATGAGGAATTGTTGATAATGTCAGCTATTCTAAATAGCCCAATCGCAAATGCGTATATTTTTGTTCATTCACCGGAAAAACGAATTCGAGTTTCAGCGGTTAAAAACATCCCATTACCTCGGCGGTATCCTAACGAAGCTATAGACTTAATACTCAAATACAAAAATGCCTTACGCCCGGATCAAGTCTTTAATTATTCAGAAGATGATTTAAATGAAATTTTGACCCAGATTGATGCAGCAATCCTCGCTGCTTATGACTTACCTGCCTCAATTGAACAAAAGTTGTTGGGTAAGTTTACTGATGCGAAAAGGCCGACAATTCATAACTGGGAACATTGGTACATCTCTAATCCTGGGCACGGACAAACACTCAAGGAAAGAATTGGTGGAAATTTTAAGCCGTGGGGACGGTGGGTTTCTGGTACCTTTAAGCCTCTTCCGAAAGAGGAAGTACACTTGCTAAGAGACTTCGGAGTTTAATATTTTGCTTGGAGTTTTATATGACACAAGCGTCCTCTCCGCATTGCTTGATACGTCTCATCCAAGACATAAACTTGCGATGGAATTTGTTACATGTTTGCCACAAGGTGTCCCAGAGTATATTTCTGTTATATCTATGGCGGAGCTTAAGTTTGGGGTTTACCTGCCTGTTCAAATTAGCGGTAAAGCTCTTCCAAAATTGGAAAACATGATTGCTGAAGCTCAGGAGTATGCGGCGTTGGAAATCAATCCACACACTTCAGAAGCTTATGCTGTGATAAAAAGCAAAATGGCTAAGAAATATTTAGCAAAAGCAAACCGACGATACAGGGCTAAATATATTGAAGATTGGATTGATCAAAATACTGGCAAAAAATTACAAATAGACGAAAATGATTTATGGCTTTGCGCGCAATCAAAAGAGCGAGGACTGACACTCATAACAGCAGACCCAGGCATGAAACGTATCGCAGAGGCTGATAGCGATGTAGAACTGAAAATATTACTTCCGCAATAAAATCGAGCCTACAGTATTTCTGCTCACCCAAAATTAGCCAAGTTGTGACTGCGGAGAGGTTCATGAAAGGGATCGATGGGAATTATGTGGAATACAGACGTACATCGCAACACCTTGATAGAGATGCACGGTATCCGAAATGCCGACGTGGCTTACACGATCTATTTTGATGAAACCAATAATATCGCCAAACTCAGACTGAATGCGGGCAAACTGAATGTCTCAGATTCAGCCTGTTTTGCACTGGGTGGTCTGGCGATGGTCGGGACAAAACAAGAGCCGGTACTATCAGATTTAACGGCATTATTTGGCGTGGCGCCGAGCGTTGACGAACTCAAAAGGCGGCATCTTGGAAAGGGTGATTTTACTGCGATTTTAGCGTCCGTTAAAGTCAAAAAGTTTTTGGACTGGCTACTTGCCCAAGATTATTACCTGCATTACCAAATTATCGACCCTCTCTATCGACCCTCTCTATTGGGGCTTGGTTGACATCATCGATAACGTCGTAATGGGGCTTGATATTCCGATGTCGCAAAAGTTCTTTATCAGCCAAAATGCAAAGGCGGATTTGCACCGTGTCGTTCAGCATCATTTATCCGCAACTGAAGTTGTTTTTGCACGCTTCGACTATCCCAATGTAACGCCCGCTAATAACCGCAATTTTTATCAGGCCATTGTCGATATGGTGCAGGCTAGTGAATGCTTAGAGCCGCATCCGAAAATGATGTTGCGGGGGATTTTAGAAATGGGAATGAGGCTTGAGCCCTCAGGACTTCTGGGTGGCGAAGATGCGAACACGCTACTCGACAGTTTCGACAAATTTTATGCTGAACGGATTATGTTGTTTAAAAATTCTACTATCATTTTCGATAATGAAACCCGCATCTCAGAAAGGCTTGGTGGCCCAGCCTATGAAGAGATGATTGGAGTTCAAAAAAATTATCAATTTACTGATTCCAAATCCAATATATTCGTTCAACTGTCCGATCTAATTATAGGCATAGTTGGCAAGTATTTTTCTTTTCTCAATACCCACGAGACCCACGAAGTGGCACAATTTTTATCTATCCTAAGCTCTGCACAACAACATAATCTGAAAAATCTAAAAAGACTAATAGACGCCTCTGACGCGCAGTGTAACGCTTTCTACCACTACGTTATTAGCGCTCATTTAAGTGATAAAAACCGTCTGGTTTGGGAGTTTTTGGGATGAATCTAACCCTGTTAAGGTCTCTGCGTTGTAATAGTAGGCACTTACGACGTGGGTTCTGCAGAGCTCTCATCGATGATAAAGGGTAGCGGAGCCGGACGTAGGAAGGGGGATGAAGTTAAGCGAACACTCCCACGTGAAATTTCCTCGATCAGTTCGACCTGTTGACCAATGCCGTGCACTTGGAAGGGTTCCAAACTATCGAGATAGGGGGTTAATGCTGCAATCGCTGTTCGAGCCTCTTCAATCCTTCCTGCATAAGCCAGTGTAACGGCAAAAAAACTTCTTATCTCAATGTGAAGATCATCGAGGCCGAAGCGGTCGACAACAGGAAGCACAAAAGTTTCAAACACATTTATTGCGCCGTCGGCGTCTCCTAAATCAAGGAGGTCTTGAGCATTTTCCTGAGCTTCTTTCGCCATTGACCGCCAAGCAGCCGCTTGTTGATAGAATTTAGCGGCATGGACTCGGGTAAGTGCGGGGACACTCCCAAGTGCTCGCTGACACATAGAGCACAACGAAAGGCAGTCTGCGAGTCTCTTGAGTTCGTCCTGTGTTTCTGTGTTGATTTCACCGATCATCGCCCGAAGGTCGTCCGCATTTGCACCGACAACATCTATTGGGTCTATGCCCAGTAGTTGGTATATTTCCAGTGCGACCTCACCTGCCGAACGCAAAGACAAATGAAAATTGTCGAGATGAAAGAGCGACACAGCAAAATTATAGCGCAAAATACGATGTCGAAGTGGGTCGTCGCCTAGGCCAATCTCTGCTCTTTCGAAGGCGTGCAATACTGCGTCTTGATCATTATTCGTACCCGCAAAAATCATTTCTTTCATGGCTAGGGTCAATGGTGCGTCTTGATCTGTTACGTCCTCGTTCTCCAGCAAGTTTCGCATTCGTGTTAGTCGAGCACCAATATCTTGCGTGCGGGGATCACGCTGCATGGCGTGATAAGCTAAAGCATCAAGTGCGGTGAACCGCGCGTCCGCTGAGGCTGCATCATCTGCGGCAAAGCTTTCGAGTACCACGACAAGATCGTCGAAGTTTCCAACCTCGTGAAAAATTTCATTCGTCGCTAGGTCTGCAAGGACTTCGGTCATGCCTAAATCTGGCAACAGACGAATCCAGACCGCTAGGCGATCGAGCCGTTGCTGGTCCTGCAATGATTGAAATAATGTGTCAGCCAAAGCACGGGTAATCCCGATACGTCTCGCTTCAGGCCAATCAGCTAGCGCAGCTAATGTTACCACGGATAGGGCATCGTGAGACCTCCACGCGTCAGAGCCGACCGCTTGTACAAGTCCGAGACGCGATAAACGCCGCAGAGGACGTCTTGCTGAAATACCGTCTTCAATAGAAGATACAATTGTTTCAATTTCAGCTAATTTTAACGAAACCCCCGAACGCCCGAGTGTGCAGAGAATGATCGCTTCATTGTCGTCCAACTGCTCGAACACACTTTCAAGAATTAGTGCCTGAGCAGTAGCTTCCCGCTCAACTCCTTGTGATAAATCGCGTAGGAACGTATCAGTATCTCCGTCATATGCGCTTTGCGATACAACCGCAGCATTTATTACATATAGCGGAAGGCCAGCGGTCATTACGCGCCATCGCTCAGCAGAGGCGGGATCGAGTGCAGAGCCTGACTCCGCGAAAACTGCGGCTACCGTCTCACGTGACCAGCCTTCAAGATTCTCTATGGTTATGCCAATACGGGCGGCTAGTGCAGGTAATGCATCTATTGGCTGTCCCAACAAAATGAAATCAAGATTTGGCGTTCGGTCTAACACAGCTCGGAGTGCGTCTGCTGGCATAACGTGTACGTTATCGAGAACAATCAGAGGGCGAATTTCACGAGGTCCGAGCTGGTCTGATACCCAAGACAATGCGTCTAGTCCTTGTACAGCTGGTAAACGTCCAGCCTCTCCGGTTACCCCAAGCAGGCTAGCAGCAATTTCCCTTGCAAGTGCAGAAGCAAGTGCCGCGGATGGATAGCTTCCTATGTCGCAATAAATCATAGGCTGAGGTGAGGTCAGTGCTTGCATGGACGCCCATGCAGTTTTTCCAGCTCCAGAAAAACCCGAAATCAAACGCACGCGCTCACCAGAGCTCAACTGCGGTTCGTTACGTTGAGGTCTGTAGGAAGCTGGGAGCAATGGAAATTGCTGCATTTGAAGAACGTAGGTCTCGAACAAAGCCGGAAGTTCTTCTTCTGCAATCAAATGGACATGGGATTCGTCAGTCTCTCCAGTAGCGACATATTGCACATGCGCTGCAAGCTTCAACACAAGCGTTGATGGAATGAGCCCTGGAAATGCTAGCGTTTCCGCAGATGCTTCCGTCATTTCAAGGAGAGTCGAAATGTTTTCTGTCGGCTCGGGCACAAGTGGATGGCCATCTAACGGCTGACCTGGGCACACATAGTGGCAGTTTTCTGGCCAGTCAGGTAAATCTCCTGCGAGTGTAGATCCAGCCGAACGGTTTGCTACGATTGCGAAAACTAGCTCCCGTTTCTCACCAGCTTTTTTAAGTTTGCTCTCTAGACTTTTAAAGCGAACAAGCGCATCTGCCACGTCTACTCTTTGAAGGTCTCTCTGACGTGTCTTAATCTGCAAGTAGTAAAGATGACTGTCAGTAGAGAGTTCAATATCCTCATCCCGTTCAATACCGATGACACGTCCTTCGCCAGGACCATGCTGAGCCAGAGCAATCAAACAAGCAGCAGCAAAGATATGCTGATAGAAAAACCCTCTATGGGTTGCTTCTATTCTATTCAATTGAGCAGTATCTATTACATCTGACATATGAAAATGAATGTAGTCTATTATTCTACAAGATCACAAGAATTGGCGCTAAATCTTCATTTAGCTGAAGTCCGCTTTGGGGATGATTTTCTGATATTGTTGTTACTGTTCTTAAGTGAACAACTGATTGTCGTATGGGTGCACAATTTTTGAAAGCTCATCTCTTTTATAGGCAAGTGAACCGCCTGATCCGTAAAGAGGGCGTTTCAGTTTATGTCCCATAAGCGTGCAGCGTAAGTCATGGTCAATCCCGGCTTCGAGCATCCTATCCTCAAATGAATGACGCACGGAATAAATCGTATGCTTCTCACTCTCCAAGAGTTGGTTGTCTTGGAAGAATTTCATGAGTGTGTTGGACAGGTGAGTATCTTTATCAAAATATCGAGGAAATCCGTCAGGATTTGCCTTCATCACTTCTAAGGATACACCGAGCAACGGAATCTCTCTATTTGAGGCAGACGCTTTTACTTCTCGATTAGACCTCTCTCTAATCTCAACATGTGGCACGTCATGATTAAGATGAATGTTCTCGGGTAGGAGATTACAAATCTCGCTTGGTCTTGCTCCGGTCTCTATGATGGCAAGGAAAATGCTTCGAGCTTCAGGATTTAAGCCTTCTAAAGCTCCCGGTTTTAGAATTTTGCTTCGCATCCACTCAATGCTGAATGGTGGGCGCTTTCTTTTGTTTTTATCTGTGTCTTTGAATGAAAGTTTGCGGAAAGGGTTGGCGCGGTCTTCTTCTCCGATAAAAGCGAAGTATTTCGAGTATAAAGTGCGCATGTTTCCAATGCGTCTGTTCGCGGTATAGGGCGTAGGGCGCTTGCCGTTTTCATCTCCATTCTTAATCCTATCGGCCCACCAGTTTCTAAACTCGATGGCATGATCGCGGGTGATCTGCGTCATTCCGATGTCACCAACGACTTTGACAAAATAGTCGACAGAGATCCGTTTTGAATTTTCCCAAGATTTACGTTGAGCCGGGGACTTCTTCAACTGTGCATCGAACTCAACCTCATTCACATAAAAGGCGAAGCATTGAGATACGGTGATATCTTCACGTTTCGGCTTTTTAATGCCGCCGAGTAGGGCTTCTGTGACAAGGGTGGGGGGCTTTTCTTTGGGTATGTCGAATTGCTCAGCAAGAGCCATGACTCGGCTTTTTGCGTCGTCTATATTTCGATCTTCATAGATCTCTTGTGCGGTCTTATAGATAAAGCCATATGTCAAAGCCTTCGCTTTAGCCGCCTGATAGTGAAGAGATTGAACGCGTTGGGTCGCTTCTGTTAAGCCTTGATTGGCTGCAGCATCATTAGACAGGGCTGCCCAATAAGCCTCATCCGCACGCTCCATCGCATCACGCCTGATCCTGGCGATATCCAGTGATTTGGTCTCAAGTGATGCCCGGACTTTTGAGCGTGAATCTATATGTTTATACTTGCTCGGAACACGCCGCTTATAGTTCCAAGCATTTCCTCTTTGATAGAGATACCGGTTCTCATTTGTCGCCATATCATTGACCTTTTGGGGCACGATTAGGGGCACATTTTGGGGCACAATAACACAGTTTACCGCAAAACTGAACCTAATCCAATTAAAAGTATCTTATGATTTCAATGAGTTAGTTGGTTTCCATGCAGGAAAAGATGGCTCCGCAAGCAGGACTCGAACCTGCGACAAGCTGATTAACAGTCAGCTGCTCTACCAACTGAGCTATTGCGGATCACCAGTCTCGGTAGGCGCGCTCTGTAACAGTATTATGGTGCAACAGACAAGTCTGATTTTTAATAAAAATGAGAGAAAACTCATATGAACTGTTATTTTTTCAGGTCAAAAAAAAAGGGAGCACAGAGGCTCCCGAAGGTATTAGGTGAAAATTGGGTTGTCTCGTGGGAGACAGGTTCTTTATTAACGACCAAGGTAAAGATTTTCTTAAAATAAGAAAGAAAGTTTAGTTTTGATTCACCTCATTCACGATGAATGGCCAAATGACGCAAATCATGTTATTAATAAAGACTGATTTTAGGAGTGAAGCACATGAAAGCTATTAAGACGTACTCAGAGTTTTGGCCTTTTTATTTGCGTGAGCACTCCAAACCTGCAACCCGGGGTTGGCATTATGTCGGGACAGCGATCGGACTTGGAATTTTGGTTTTTGCGATATTTACCGCCCGTTGGTGGATGTTACCCCTCATGCTTGTGGCTGGCTATTTCTTTGCGTGGATGAGCCATGCGACCGTCGAGAAGAATAGGCCTGCGACTTTCACTTATCCATTATGGTCATTTATCAGTGATTTTAAGATGTTTTTCTGCTTTCTAACCGGCCAAATGCCGATAGAACTTGAAAAAGCCGGTGTCACAAAACCAACGGCGGCATCGCGATAACACGTCTCGTTACAAGCTAAAAACTTCGCGGCCTTGATAGAAAGTTTTAATGGCCCGACCTGTCAACCGTCTCCCGTCAAAGGGTGTATTCTTTGATCGGCTCTTCAATTGGCTACTTTCACAGACCCAGGGCTTATTTGGATCTATAAGAACGAGATTGGCTGGAGAGTCTTGCTTGAGCCGCCCCGTCTCGAGTCCCAGAAGTTCTGCCGGATGACAGGTGACCGCGGCTAGAAATGCACTCAAATCCAAATAACCGTCCGCCACTTGAGAAAGTCCCGCGGCAAGCAATAACTCGAGCCCGACAGCGCCTGGAGCGGCTTCAGAGTAAGGTAGGCGCTTTTCACCGGCGGGTCTTGGATCGTGATCCGAAACAATAATATCAATTTCGCCTCTATTTACGCCTTCTAATAGCGCTAAACGGTCGCTTTCTTCGCGTAGGGGCGGGTCTAGCTTGGCAAAGCTTCGATAGTCTCCAATATCCACCTCATTCAGGCAGAGGTGATTAATGGAAACAGAAGAATAAACATCCAGATCCTTGGCTTTGGCGGTTTTGACGGCTTCAAGCGCATCTTTGGAGGCAATGAGGTCAATTAAAAGCCTCCCGCCCGTCAGTTCAGCCAAGGCAATGTCCCGTTCAGCCATAATGCGTTCCGATATGGCTGGCGCCGCATTTAATCCGAGGCGAGAAGACAAATTGCTTTCATGTGCCACGGTTCCTTCGGACAAACTGGGTTCGACAGCGCGATTGGCAATCAGGGCATTGAAATTTGCCGCGTAAGACATGAGGCGGCGCATTGTTTGGGCGTCTCGGATAGGCTCTGAGCCATTGGAAAACAATACGGCGCCTGCTTCTCGCATTAGTCCAATTTCAGTGAGGCTTTTGCCGTCCAGCTTCTTTGTTAGGGCCCCGGCAATATGAATGTCGATAGGTAGGTCTGTCCCTTTGCGAATGAGATAATCCACTAAGGAAATGTCATCTATAACCGGATCTGTTTCGGGCATCAGAACAATCGAGGTCACGCCGCCGGCGACTGCCGCCTTGGACGCAGTTAAGAGTGTTTCCCGATTTTCCAGACCTGGCTCACCTGTTCGGACTCTCATATCAATCAAACCCGGCGCCAATATGAGACCACCAGCGTCAACTATATCACCGCGCGGAACAATATCACCTATCTCGGCTATCTTGCCGTCTTCACAGATAATACCGCCTTCTTCGTCACGGCCAGAGGCCGGATCTATAAGGCGGGCATTTATAATTGACAGGGCGCTCATGATACGGCCCCGTTATTCACTGGCTGGGCTTCTGCCAAGGCATGCAGAATAGCCATTCTCATGGCGACGCCAGATTCGACTTGCCGCGTTATCAAACTGACTTCAGGGTCGTCCGCAATCTCCGAGCTGATTTCGACGCCGCGGTTCATTGGGCCTGGATGCATCACAAAAGCATTGGGTTTAGCAAAGTCCAGTTTTTTGCGGTCTAGTCCGTAATAATGAAAATATTCCCGTTTGGACGGGACGAAGGCTCCGCTCATGCGCTCGAGTTGCAATCGAAGCATCATAACGACATCGCACCCCTGAAGCCCGGTTTCCATATCGTGAAAAACCTCTGCGCCCCACATATCCGCATCTAAAGGGACAAGGGTTGGCGGCCCGACGAGGCGAACCTCAGCGCCCAACATGTTAAACAAAGCCACATCAGAACGGGCAACGCGGGAGTGTAAGATGTCTCCGCATATCGCGATACGCAGACCGTCCAACCCCTCCGGAAAAGCTTGCCGCAGAGTGAGGGCATCTAGCAGCGCTTGTGTAGGATGAGCGTGCATCCCGTCTCCGGCATTGATGACAGAGCAGCCCACTTTCTGCGCTAGGAGAGACGGCGCGCCGGAAGCGCTGTGCCGGATAACGAGCAGGTCAGGATTCATCGCATTAAGGGTCGCGGCTGTATCGAGAAGCGTTTCGCCTTTTTTGATGGACGAACTGGCGACTTGCATGGAGATCACGTCCGCTCCGAGCCTTTTGCCGGCCAACTCAAAACTCTTTTCCGTCCGCGTGGAATTCTCAAAAAACAAGTTAATGAGTGTCTTGCCGGATAAAACAGAGCGGTCAGGGGATTTCTGGACATCAAGATCCAGATAATGCTCGCCGAGGCGCAGCAGGTTTTCAATATCTACGCGGTGAAAGTCGGAAACGGAAAGACA
Source organism: uncultured Hyphomonadaceae bacterium (assembly GCA_963972195.1). Taxonomy (GTDB): domain Bacteria; phylum Pseudomonadota; class Alphaproteobacteria; order Caulobacterales; family Maricaulaceae; genus Litorimonas. The sequence continues at coordinate 64,743 of CAXATH010000012.1, forward strand.
ATGCCGTTTGGTAAACGGATAGTCGCGGGTTGCCTGTCCCAAAATTGTGTCGTCTGCGGCCAAAGACATAGAGCCCTTCTCACGATTTTTGTGGTGATAAGGCTATGTCTTCAGAGTGTCAAAGAAATTGAGGGTATTGTCGTTACATTCAGGGCCCGTATTTCCAGAATACCTAAGACTTATCTAGCGTGCTGCTAAACGCTCTTAAAAATTTTGAGTAGAAGTCCTTATGAACGGCGACAATGTCAGTTTGAATATAAAGCCCCTTGGACTTGTTACGAGAAATAAAATCAGCAAATTGTACGGGATTGGAATAGATAATGTTTGGCCAACCATGATAGGCCGTCTGTCCCGTTGATAAAGTTATTTCTGTAAGGGCGCACCATTCCTTTAGATCATCGGCAGTCAAAGTATGACTTACCGGAGTGATGAGGTATTGATGATCCATCAGCATAAAGCCACGACTTCCCAGGAAATCCAGGACTCGAATGTCTCCTGAAAATTCGCAAAAAAGAATATCGACGCCATAATTCTCAAAAAGGTTTGAGGCGCTGAGGAGCGCGTCGTACTCCCCACCCTGAATATCTAATTTCATGAAGGAGACATGTTCTTGCACAACGTCATCTATTCTGCAGGTCGGAACCTTCATGGATTTTTCCGTTGGAGCTTGGACTATTCTGCCGATGGAAGAATAGCCTCCTTTGCCTTTTGTCCAATTGTCATCTGTTCCGCTCACAATATGGCCAACATGAAAGTTCACATGACTGTTTACATTGGCGACGGCTTTCTTAATTAACCGTACTGAAGGATCTCCTCCTAATTTTTTCTCAAAATGGGGCCAATTTCCTGGATAAGGCTCGAATGCGAACACCCGAGAATCTGGGGACATTCTTCTGTAAATCTGGCTTTTGCTTCCGATAGCAGCGCCCAAATCAAGAATAAGTCCACTTGGAAGAAATTTCAGACATCGATCAATCGCGTTTGGATTTTCGCCGAAAAAACCTCTACCTGAGAAAATTTCATAGTCTCGCTCATTATGGGAAGGCGTCTCTACAGTTGTTGATTGCATGGGAAGGCTTTCTTGAGGTTTTGTGATTTTTGTTGTCCGAGCATACCGAGAGGAAGACCTATAATTGTGTTCAATAACAACACAATAATTGGACATGTCATGTCAAATGTTTTGACGTATTTTCTCCAAAATTCTATAAGTTCAGACTCACTAGGCAAAAGCTCGAATTCTGTCCAGCACACCTTGTAAAATGTAGGCGGAGGCCATTTTATCGACGTTTTTAGCCCGCTTGGCGCGGGACATATCATCGGAAAGCATGGTGCGGGTGACGGCCATGGTCGAGAGACGTTCATCCCAAAGAAAAATGGGAATATCGTCAACTTTCATAAGGTTGATACAGAAGTCCTGAACGGATTGAGCCCTCGGGCCTCGACTGCCGTCCATATTAATTGGCAATCCGACAACCAGCGCGGCGCAATCATTCTCATGAAAAATCTTCAAAAGAGACACGCCGTCCACGGAAAATTTAGTTCGCTGAATGGTCAGCAGAGGTGTAGAAATGAGCCGGGTCCGGTCACTGATCGACAAACCGAATGTTTTTGTTCCGGGATCAACGCCCAGTAGAGCGCCGGTCGTGTCGGCCAGACTTTCGAGAGTAATAAATGCCATAGTGGGCGCTTAGCCTGAAACCTGAAAGCGCGCTACAATCATCATTACTTGAATGATGATATAAAGCAGAGCCAGTATGCCAAGCAAAATTTTCACCCACAGACTTGGAAAGCGCCGCCACAATACCACTATACTAGCAAGCGCCATTATAGCTTCAACTACACTAATCCATCCCGAGTGATGGGAGCGATCCCAGTAAGATAAAGGTGAGTAAAAGCGCCAATCAGAAAGCGGCCAGAAGTGACGATAAGCGTCCTCAGAGTGGACTGGCATGTCGGTCGCCATATGAATCAGCGCGGCCAATGCAAAAAACATTAGGAGTTTTCCAATTGTTTTGCTTCGTAACATCCAGCCACTTATTGCGAGAGCCAGATAAATTGGTATGGAATTGAATACGGCAATCAAGTTTTGCATAGGCGGCTGGAAATACAGTTCCCTCCACATCTCTGTGCCGGAGACGCCGTTCACAAAACGTTGGTAGGGCGCCCAGAGATAGATGGCTAAATCTGGGACAATGGAGCCAAAAAAGACCGCCCAATTCCGTTTTGCGTGTCCCTTTTTAGACAGCAAAGCCAGAGCGAGCAGCGAATGGGTGGGAGAATTCATTTACTGCCGCTCGGGGTTGATTCCTACCCAATTATTATCGACATATGTCTTGAGCGCTACATTGTCTCTTTTCAAATCACCCGTCAGCGGAAAGAGACGATCCAGCACAACCCGTTTTTCAGGCCCGTCAAACGCGCAGATGAAAACCGGTACTTCTGCAGCGTAGGCCGCGCGGAGATAACCCGACTTATACTTGGCCACTTTTGAACGCGTGCCCTCAGGCGGAAATCCAATACAGAGTTTTTCTTCCTTTTCGAAAAGCTCGACGACCTGGTCCACGACGTTATTTCCTTTTCCGCGATCGACAGGATAGCCGCCCAGCGCTCGGAAAAGAGGGCCCATGGGCCAGAAAAACCACTCTTTCTTGATCAGGAAAGTATATTTGAAACCCGACGCCAGCATAGCTAGGGATGCCACGATAGCATCCCAATTCGAGGTATGCGGCACGCCGACAATGACGAATTTTGGAACGTCCGGCATTTGACCGACCAGTTTCCAGCCGGTGAGTTTTAACCCAACACTTCCTATCCATCGCGAGACAGCATTGCCCATACGCGGCGAGTGCTCGCTCATATGAGGATTATCAAATTTCATAGTTTTAAGGTCCGGTGATTAGCCATTTTTTGGATTAATACCGTTAAAGGTTTTATCGAAAAAGGCTTTGGTTTTGCGATTATCCTGTTCAATATCGAATGAGAGAGGCCATTCTCCCCCAAGCACGATCTCTTTCGTGTCAGCTTTTATCCCTATAGTATAAAGGGGGACGCCTGTGGCATAAGCCATCCGTAAATACCCTTTCTTATACGTGTCAACTTTTGCCCTTGTGCCTTCCGGCGTTATGCCCAGCCAAAGTTGTTCCTCTTTTTGAAACCATTCTGTCATCTGAGCCACGACATCATTTTTCTTGCTGCGGTCAATAGGGATGCCCCCTAAGGCGCGCCATAAGCCGCCAAACGGCCAGAAAAAAGCTTCTTTTTTCATCATCCAGTTGAACTTCAATCCGACGGCCAAAACGCAGGCCATCGCGACGATCAAATCCCAATTGGAGGTGTGAGGCGCCCCGATAAGAATGACTTTCTTCTCATTGGGAAGTTTTCCTGTGATTCTCCAGCCCAATCCATCGAGAATCAGCTGTCCAATCCCGCGCGAAACGGCATTTCCCATTCGGGGTGTGTTCGGCGATACAATATCATTATCAAATTTGGCCATGTGGTCAGGTTATTCACAAGGGATGAAAGATAGGTCGGACTAGCGAAAAAGCACAGACAGCGCAATCACAAGTCTTGCGATAGAGGGGCGTGCCTGCTAACTCGCGAGACTAATTTTAACACCCGGAAACGGGCCAATATCGAGGCTTTCATGGCTAACCCTCAAAACGGCGTCAGTCCAGATGACGTTAAGAAAATTGCGAGACTGTCGCGCCTTCATGTCGAGACAGATCAGCTTCAGCCTTTGGCAGATGATTTGAACGGTATTCTTGGGTGGATTGAACAACTGAATGAAGTCGACGTCGAAGGCGTAGAGCCAATGACTTGTGCTGTGGATATGGCGGCTCCGCTTCGTGAAGATGTCATTTCCGACGGTGGCAAACGCGAAGACATTTTGAAAAATGCACCTAAGAAAGATGACGGCTTCTTCGTTGTCCCGAGAAGTGTGGAGTAGGGCGATGAGCGATTTAACACAACTTTCCCTGTTTGACGCTTTGGATGGTATGGCCAAAGGCGATTTCAGTTCGGTAGAGCTGACCGAGGCGCACATCAAAGCGTGCGAAAACGGTAAGAAGCTTAACGCCTTTATTTCCGATACCCATGAGCTGGCCCGCGAGCAGGCTAAAGCCTCTGATGCACGGCGCGCGAAAGGTGAGGCAGGGCTTCTCGAAGGCGCGCCACTGGCGGTAAAAGATTTGTTCTGCACCGAAGGTGTAAAAACCTGTGCGGGATCTAAAATTCTTGGGGATTTTGCGCCCACTTATGAGAGCTCCGTTACCGCGAATATGAAAGCCGACGGCATGGTGATGCTCGGCAAATTGAACCTCGACGAATTTGCCATGGGGTCCTCAAATGAGACCTCCGCTTATGGCCCGGTTATCAATCCGTGGCGTAAAGACGAGGATTTGGTGCCCGGCGGTTCTTCCGGCGGATCTGCCGCTGCCGTGGCTGCGGATATGTGTCTCGGCGCGACAGCGACCGATACGGGCGGGTCTATCCGTCAACCGGCGTCCTTTACAGGGACGGTGGGGATTAAGCCGACTTATGGCCGATGCTCCCGTTGGGGCACGGTAGCCTTTGCAAGTTCTCTCGATCAGGCGGGCCCGATTGCCAAGACCGTCAAAGACGCCGCGATATTGCTTGAGTCGATGTCCGGCTATGACCCGAAAGATTCAACCTCTCTGAACGTTGACGTGCCGAAATGGTCAAATGCTTGCGGACAATCCGTCAAAGGTCTGCGTATCGGCATTCCCAAAGAATATTCAATTGACGGTATGCCCGAGGAGATTCAGTCGCTTTGGGATCAGGGTGTGGAATGGATGAAGGCTGCAGGCGCGGAGATTGTGCCAATTTCGTTGCCGCACACAAAATATGCTCTGCCGGCATATTACGTTGTGGCTCCTGCGGAAGCCTCGTCCAATTTGGCCCGTTATGACGGCATGCGATATGGCCTTCGAGTGGAAGGGGAAGACCTTGCCGACACTTATGAACGCACGCGGACAGAGGGTTTTGGCCAAGAAGTTCGCCGCCGCATCATGATCGGCACTTACGTGCTCTCCGCCGGATATTACGATGCCTATTACCTGCGCGCGCAAAAAGTCCGTACCCGCATTGTGCAAGATTTCGAAAACGCTTGGCAGACATGCGACGCGATTCTAACGCCGACAGCGCCAAGTGCGGCCTTTGCCGTCGGACGCAAAGTCAGCGACCCCGTGCAAATGTATTTGAATGACATCTTTACGGTGACAACGAACTTGGCGGGCCTGCCGGGAATCTCGGTCCCAGCGGGACTGGATAAGAATGGATTGCCATTAGGCCTTCAGTTGATTGGTCGGGCATTGGACGAAGAAACAATTTTCAAAGCCGCGAGTGCGTTGGAAGATGCAGCTGGATTTAAAACCAAGCCAGCAAATTGGTGGAGCTAGTCATGTTCACAGCAGAACGCGTTGCGGATAAAAAAGATTGGATCAAAGGCGAAACGGGTGACTGGGAAGTCATTATCGGGCTGGAGGTCCATGCCCAAGTGGCATCGAAGTCGAAGCTCTTTTCAGGCTCTTCGACGGCTTACGGTTCTGAACCTAACAGTCAGGTGTCGCTCGTCGATGCTGGCATGCCGGGCATGTTGCCTGTCGTGAACGAATTTTGCGTCGAGCAGGCCGTTAAGACAGGGCTGGGCTTAAACGCGAAGATCAATTTGTTCTCGCGTTTTGACCGCAAGAACTACTTCTATGTTGACTTGCCGCAAGGATATCAGATTTCTCAATTCGAATTCCCAGTTGTGGGCGAAGGCGAAATTGACATTCTCCCGATTGATGCGGACGGCAATGTCGGCGACGAAGTCACCGTCGGAATTGAGCGGCTCCATCTGGAGCAGGACGCCGGGAAATCCGTGCACGATCTTTCGCCGGATGAAACCTATGTCGATCTGAATCGCTGCGGCGTCGCGTTGATGGAAATCGTTTCCAAGCCCGATATGCGTTCGCCTGAGGAAGCCTCTGCTTACGTTGAAAAACTTCGCGGCATTGTCCGGGCGCTTGGCACCTGTGACGGTGATATGGAAAAAGGTAATCTGCGCGCTGATGTAAACGTCTCCGTTCGCAAACCTGGCGGAGAGCTGGGCACGCGCTGCGAGATCAAAAACGTTAACTCTATGCGCTTTATCCGCCAGGCGATTAATTATGAGGCGCGCCGTCATATCGAGATTATTGAGGCCGGCGGCACGATTGATCAGGAAACCCGTTTGTTTGACAGCGTCAAAGGCGAAACCCGTACTATGCGGTCCAAAGAAGATGCCCATGACTACCGCTATTTCCCGGATCCGGATCTTCTTCCGCTCAAACTTGAGCAGAGCTTTGTGGACCGGATCAAATCCGAACTGCCGGAAATGCCGGATGCCCGTAAAACTCGTTTTATGACCGAATATGGCCTGCCGGAATATGACGCTCGTATTCTTACCGCGGACGCGACGAAAGCAGACTTTTACGAAGCCGTCGCCAAAGGACGCGACGCTAAAATTGCGTCCAATTGGACGATGGTCGAATTGTTTGGCGCGCTGAATAAAGCAGACCTCGAACTGGATGACAGCCCGGTCTCAGCCGATATGCTTGGTGGATTACTCGACCGTATCGCCGATGACACGATCTCTGGGAAGATCGCCAAGGAAGTCTTTGAACGCATGTTTAACGGCGAAGGTTCGGCAGACGAAATTATCGAAGCTCAGGGCTTGAAACAGGTCACGGATATGGGCGCCATTGAAACTATGGTGCAAGACGTCATCGACGCCAACCCGGACCAGGCGGCGGCGGCAAAGGAAAACCCGAAACTAATTGGGTTCTTCGTTGGGCAAGTCATGAAAGCCAGCCAAGGCAAAGCGAACCCACAAGCGGTCAACAAGGTCTTGCGCGAGAAGCTGGGGCTATAATTGCCGAAAAATCTGAGTTTGATATCCTTTGCGATTGCGGCGTTTAGTGGTCTGATTTTTGCGATCGGTGTGGCATACGCTCTGATCGTTTTAACCGATTTAGACGCTTTTGCCTCTTCTGCGATCGGAGCCGTCATAGGTGTCGCTGATTATCTGGCGCTAAGATATGTTTTGTCCAAAACATTCAAGGGACGACCAAAGAGATGAAAATTCAAGAAGGTCCGGCGTTTGGGGCACTCATTATAGGAATGGGTCTTGCCTTTTTGATTAACAAACAATCGGACAACTTGGTTGCTGCAATTACCATTGGCGCTCTTGTAGGTTTGGCCGATTACTTTTTATTGATTTGGATAGGTAAGTTTAAGGAACGGAATAAATGAGTTTAGATATCGGAAAATCAGCCAGCGTCACAGACGCGCTTGATACGCGCATCACTGTTCGCGATTTTCTGGATAAACCCGTCCCGGATGAGCTTTTGAGAAGCGTACTCGAGAAAGCGATGCGGAGTCCGTCTGGCGGAAACCTGCAGCCTTGGAACATTCATGTCGTACGCGGCGAGACTTTGCGGAAAATGACCGAGGAGGGGGTTAAGAGAGCTAAGGCGGGAGAATCAGAAGACCCAACCTACCCCGCTTACCCTTCGCCCCTCTGGGAGCCTCATAGGTCTTGGCGCTATAAGCTCGGCGAAGATATGTATGCTCTTTTGGGAATCGAAAAAGATAATAAGGCCGCGCGCCTGAACTGGCTGCTTCAAAACATAAAGTTTTTTGAAGCGCCTGTGGGACTTATTATAACGGGGGATACACGTCTCGGTATGCCGCAATATATGGATATGGGTATATTGCTTCAATCCATCATGTTGCTCGCCCGTGAACATGGTCTCCATACCGCGCCGCAGGGGTGGTGGCGCAATTGGCCTGATCTCGTCGAGACGTTTTTGAATATTCCTGAGGAGCAGGAAGTTCTGGTCGGAATGTCTATTGGCTATGGAAACCCCGAAAATCCGGTCAATGATCTTTATGCGGACCGCGCGAAATTGGACGAAGTTTCCACGTTTTACGATTAAAGCAGGCGTGCCAAAGCTGGAAAAAATAGCCTGTTTTCATGTTTTTTCAAAAAAATAATATTATTTCTGACTTTTTTAGCGAGTTGGTATTCTTGAAGTATAGGCTATCTATACTTAGGTTTTTCTCGTTTCAATCTAAGTGTAACGTGAGTTTAACTTTGAGATAACCGAATAGTAATTCCTATTTACTTCATTTAATAAATATAAACCCCGATTAACCCTGTTCGATATTAACCCAATGTTTATCCTGTCAGGCAAAAGTCTGATCACGCCTTGAGTGACACGGAAAAATCCGGCGCGATAGGCGGCCTCGAAAGACCACAGTCCAGGGCTCTCGAAGGTATTAGGTGAGAAGGATAAACACAGGGGGGTCACATGGCCTTTACAACACTAGAAGTACAAGAAGCCGAACAGGCAATTGCCGTTCAAGCCAATTCAGATGATATGTTCCGTTTGGGATTGATCTACTCAACAGATGTCGAGGATCGCGGTCCTGATTTTGTTGAAGCACATAAATGGTTTAGCCTTGCGGCCATGATGGGCTCAAATCCGGCGAAGACCTATCAAGCTCAGTTGAAGAGCGAAATGAGCTCTCAGGATGTGACGCTCGCATTGAAAGCGGCGCGCGGCTGGTTGGCTGAAAATCGTCAGATGGTTACAGCGGCGGCCTGATTTCCATAAAGAGCCGCGAAACGACTCTTTTGAATACCGAATGCTGAGTTATTAAGAGGCTTGGTGAGACGTTCTAAGGCGAGATAACCGTTGTGCCGTTATTTCCGCCATTGCCGAACTGGTAGCTCAGATTGACTCCAACAGGCAGCGCATTTCGGAAATTCTGCATGAAGGTTCCGACTTCCGCGATGGTGGATTGCGGAACATAGATAATATCGCCGCGGCGTAACTGCATATTGTCGTTATACTCACGGATATTTAGTAGTCCGTTTTTGATATTTACTGTCCGCATCATCATTCCGCCATTTGGCGCACGCCGAAGAACTGCGACTTGAGATGTTCGCGCAGTCGGGCGCATACCGCCCGCCATCAAAATGGCTTCCAAAGCCCCAATTTGCCCCGGAATAGTGTAGGTTCCCGGCGCTCCAACCTCTCCGCCCACAAATATTTGCTGCGGTGCATAAGCCCGGGGCGTCACAGCGACTGTGGGGTCGCGTAGTTGTTTCGATAGCTCTGCGCTCAATAGTCTTTGTACCTGAACAAAGTTCTTTCCGGCCGCCATTATCGGCTGGCTCATCGGCATAACGATGCGCCCATCAGGACCGACTGTCAGTGTTCTGGAAAGTTCCGGCGCCGACGAGACAACAATATCAAGCTGGTCTTCTGGCTGAATCAAATAATCCGGTTCCCATTCGATCCATTGTTGAAACACGGCGCCGGGCGGGGCCGGGCGCGCTGGCGTCTGATAGGCGGGATGTTTTTGACCTCTGAGGCGCGCCATTAATCCCCCATATTTTGGCGGAGGAAGTTGTCCATAACGTCCATTAGGAGTTGAATTTGATTGGGCGTGAACGTGATTGTGACCTTGGGGCACGGCATTTCCGTAGCGGGACTGGGCCAATGATTCGGTCGAAACGCTACTCAGAAAGGCCCCTGAAAGCAGCATCAAGCTTAGGAATTTCAAGGGTTTCTGCATATATTTGGCTCGAGAAGAGGTTTTACTGCCATTGAGTCGATTTTTTTAAATATTAACAAGAATGGATAAGGAAATATTAAAATTTAGAACGCCTTATAGTTAACGAATCAAACTGAGGGTGGTTATGGCCGTATTTGGTCTTGGAAAAAAACGTGATAGCCGCGAAACCGTAACAACGGAAAGGCCGGGCTATGACCGCAGGTCTGGAAATACCTCTGCGACATCAAATGTCCGAAAAGGGGATTTGACAGTTGCGGACTACACGCACGGCGTCCCCAACATCCGCCTTTCTGAGGCTGTAAAGTCATTTGGGAGGCAGCTTAAGTGGGTTATTCCCCTATTCCTTCTCGGCATTGTTATCGCATGGTTCGCGACGAAAGACTTTAAGCGTAGTTATTCCGCCCATGGTAGCTTGATGGTCCAACTTGGCGATGAATATGTTTATCAGGGTGTTGGGTCGCAAAACGCCCAGAATAATCTTCAGATTACGTCAGACACGATAACCCGTAACGAGATGGAGATTATCAAAAACCCGGAAGTGATTGATGCCGTTATCGGACAGATGACGTCAACCCCCGCCGAAAGCCTCCGATTTGATGAGGCTGCAGAGAAAAAAATCCGCGCGTCCGGCAATAATCAAGCCCAAATCCGTGAAGCTCAGATGGAACGCCGGAACCGTGTGGAATCCGCCTTTGTGGTTATGCCGCAGCCCAAATCTTCGATTATTCAACTTGTTTACAAACATGAAGATCCGGCTATTGCCGTGGAAACATTAAACGCCTTTATGGACACGTACCGGACATTCCGCCGGAGCGTTTTTGTTGAAGGAACCGGAGATATTATCGCTCAGAGAAGAAACGCGACTGAACAACAGCTTAATCAGAATGAACGGATGATCGCGAATTTCCTTGAAAGAAACAATGTCTCTGATTTTGAATCCGAGCAAGATGGAGTTCAGGAGCGTACCGAAGATTTAAAAGCAACGCTGAATTCGACACGGGCCGATATTGCCGAAACGGAAGCGGCGTTGGCAAAAGTGGAAGATCAGCTCCGCGAAACCCCTCAAACGATTGATCTCTACCGCGATGATCGCGCGTCTCAACGTATTGCACAGGCAGAACTTGAGCTTGGGCAGCTTTTGGCAAAATATTTGCCTACGAGTGACCCGGTCCGACAAAAAAGAGCCGAGCTTGAAGAACTGCGTTCCGTTCAATCCGGATACGGAGGTCAGGCGTCGGGAGGAAGGCGGGTAGGGCCAAATCCCGTTTATCAAGAACTCGCCACGCGGCGCAATACGTTGCAATCCAGCGCAAATTCATTGCGCGAAAAAGAGTTTACCCTTCAACGTCAACTTGACAGCGCGGATGCCAAAGTTCGTCGCCTCACAAAGCTCTATCCCGAGTTCCAAAATTTGGAGAGAGAACGCAAAATATTGGCCGATCGCCTGAATACGTATAACGCCAAAGAGCAGGAAGCCCTCATTAACCAAAGACAAGCTGAGTCTAACAACGAGAATATTCGGGAAATTTCTAGAGCCCGTTACGCAGTCAAAGGGCGTAATTTGCGTATTTTAATGTTTGCATTGGCCGTCGTGGGTTGGGGATTCACCTTATTTATGGTGGCTATGGCGCGCGTGTTCCTCGATCCGCGTCTTTATACGAGTAAAAGTGCCGCGAACCGTCAGCGTAGAGATGAGACTACGACAGACCCTATCTATGGCACCCCAATTCCAGAACCGATTGCGCCGCAAAACACGCCAGAGCCTTATGAGTATGCTGATTATCAAAACACTCGATATGAACAATTGCCTGCTCAGACTTATAACGAGCCGCAAACCTATCAGGACGGTGTTGGCCGATATGAACACTTGGCTCCTGAAAGCTACCCAGCAGATCCTTATCAAACAACGGGGCATGAGGAACAGTTTGGAAATTATGTGCCTATAAGTCCGTTGTACCAGAATAATCTTGCCGAACAGTCGGGCCCGGTAGAATGGACACCGTCAGCCGAGAACTATGGGGAGAGCTATCCGCAAAACGGCCTCGGACCACAACAAAACATGCCTCAAGGCTACAGCCCCAACGGCAGCCCTTATACTGAACCTCAATACCCTCAGGGGCAGGGTGAAGGACAGCCGCAACCCTACGGCCACAACCCCTATTCACACTAACCGTGTGAATAGGCCGGATTAATTGCCATATAATTTTGGACTAAGCGCTTTCATCCAAAAAACCTTGCCTACTCCTTGGGCAAGTTTGACGAGAGACCTTACCCGTTTCGGAGAACCCGTTATCGAGTAAAATGTCAGTCCAGGTAGAGACGCGAGCGATTGCGCTCCGCCCACCGCCATCCAGAAAAGTACTTTTGGAAGTCCCGCAAAACCTTTTTCAGAAGCCTCCTGCGCCGGACTCTGGCCAAAAGCAAAGTTCCGTTTCCAGACATATGATAAAGTGGCCCGTTTTGCCGGGACATGCTCAAAACATTTCGCTTCATTTGTCCAATAAGCTTTGACCCCAAGTTCGAGGAGATAGCTGAAAAAAGCATCATCCTCCCCGCCGGTTTGATTCAATGCCGGATCGAAAACGGGGCGCGGCCAAGATGCCGCCATTCGGTCGGCCAAGCACCCGCCCGTCGCGACACCCTTCTCAATGTAGCCGTTTTCATCATAGGGAATACGGTCAAAAGCGCCTGACATGTGGGCATAGATGGGTTTTTCGGGGTCAGGCATGACAGCCTCGACGGGGCCAAATACCAGCCCAGCTTGATTGTCTTTGGACGCTTTCAACAGAGCTGCAAGCCAACCCGAGCGCGCCTCCATGTCGTCATCTAGAAAAGCTATGAACCGTCCTCTAGCATGTTTCAGAGCCGTGTTGCGAGCGTTGGAGACGCCGGGATTTGGCTCATGAACAAAAGTGATGGTAGCAGGGCTTTGATGATTAAAATTATCTACGGCAGTTTTAGCGGAATGCTTGGGGTCATTATCGACAACAACTATTTCACAGAGCGGCTGTTCAATCGCCTGCGATTCAATACTCTTCAGAGCTCGAAGGATATCGTTCGGCCTTTTATAAGTCGGAATTACAATTGAGACGCCATTACATTGCCAGCTACCGGTCACGAGGCTTCTCCCTGAAGTCGTGAAAGCGCATCTGCGACAGGTAAGACTTCTGCGCCTGTAGACTCTACTGCTTTGATAGCGGTCAGAAAATCAGAAGGTGTGCAACCAAAATCACTAGGGTCCTCGCGAACGTCGTGTGTGAATAAAATGAGCCAGCGGGGGGTGTGTTTCAGTTCGTGGATGGCTTTGAGACAAGATTCAAAATCGGATCCTGAATATAAGCGTTGAGACGCGGCCTGGTTTAAATCAACGGTTTTATCGCCATGGGGCGAGTGGATTCCACGAAGTAGGGGGAATTTATGGCTCAACGCCGCTTTGGTTTCTTTCGTAACTTCGCCATAGGGGTACGCAAAGGTCTGTGCGGAGGGCAGTCCCATATCCGCGAAAACTGCTTTGTTCTTCTCGATATCATACAGAAATTCTGCTGTTGAAACAGACCGCGCGCTCAAATGGGAAAAAGTATGGTCGTCAATATGATGACCGGAGCGGTGGGCGGCTTTCATGTCATCCTGGCTCATATGGAGGCCAAGGTGATTGGTTATACCGCACAGCCCCATAGCGGCATAAATGGTTCCCCGCCAGCTACGGCTCTCTAGAGCGGGGAGAGCATTTCCCATGACGGAACGAGGGCAGTCATCAAAGGAAAAGCTTACAATCGGTCTGTCATAGTTAAAACTCATCATCCGTCTTGCCTGGTATTTTACCAAGCGTCTGGCTATTCGGGAGGAAAGGGATTTTGACGGTACAAAAACTGGGTATTCGTTCGCCTGGCTCATTTCAAAGCCTCCGCATACCAGGACGCCCGCCAAAGTTTTAGGGCTATCAGGCGCGCGCGCATTGGGGCATTGGACTTTACAAGCCGCCTTAAGATCGGACGTCCAAATTTCTGACCCGGTACCTTTCGCAATCGTTTCGACAGGCGATAAAGCGTAAGGGTTTTGGCAAGTTCCGGATGTTTGTCGGTGAATCTTGCATAATTCGGACCACTCAATTGAAACCTTTTAAGGAGTGTGTCCTCGTTCTCAAGACCCAAGTGAAGAGCTGGGTTATCTATATGGATGAGCGTATAACTTTTAGAAACTCTGGCCGCCCATTCACTGTCTTCCCATCCCCAACCGACAAATCCGTTATCAAATGGGTTTTCAGTAATCACTGATTTGCGAAGGCAGAGATTGGATGAAGCTACATATTGAGGCCCAGCTGCCTGTCTTTCCTTCAGAGGCAGGCAATCAGAAACGGCAGAGAGAGCTCTGTGAAGCGCGCCGGATTTATCCTCACTTTGGGACTCTACCGTAAATCCCCCAAAAATAATGTCTGCCCTGTTTCGTTCAATTTCGCTTAAGTAAGTGTGTAGAAAATTTTGGCTAACTGGGCGCATGTCGGCATCGAGGAAAAGTAACCAGTCGCTACGGGCTGCTTGTTGAAGTCGATTTCGGGCTGCCGCGCGGCCGCCATTCTTGGCTGAAGTGATAAGGCAAATTGCGGCTGGCAATTCAGTTGTTAAACTTTGCAATCTGGACGTTAAAACCGGATCCCCCGTACCATCATCCACAACAATAATTTCAATTGGCTCTGATGTTTTTTGTGTCGCAAGAGCCGACACTAACGCAGAAGCGTCATCCTTAAAGAACGGAATAAGGATAGATAAAGCAGGGGACGCTTCATCATAAAGTCGATTTTTATAGACATCAGTCACGGACGACCTCCGGCGATTGAGATGGTCGAATTTTTGAAATGGCGGAGACGAGAACGGTTCGACAATTTGCGGCGTCAACGAGCCAACAAACTATCATATATACGCATACGCCCCATCCGGCCTTCGCCAATAACCGCACGGCGTTAGGCCAACTATCAGGCCAAGGAATAGCAATAATACAGATTGCCATAATAAGGCAGGCGAAAGAAATTTTGATAAAAGCTTTGATTGGCAGGGGTAGGGGGTAATAACGCCGAGCAACGGAGAACGCTATTACAGCCCCCAGACTATAAGCGGCTATCGTGGCAAGAACTGCCCCCAGGAGCCCATAGAGAGGGATGAGCCAAAGGTTGAGGCCAATGTTTAGTACGACCGGGGCGAGCAAAACCCAGACAAAGGATTTGGTTTCGCTCGAGAGGACGAAGGCGCGTTGTATGTAATAGTTGATGAAACCATTCAGCACACCCGCAAAGGCAATCCATGGCATGACCAGAACGGCGTTTTCACGCACAGACTCGCCCAGTATAAAACCAGCGTCTTTAGCCACTAATGCAATACCAGTCGCAGCCGGAAGTGTTATCCAAAGCAGAGACGCGCCGTAATCGCGCATAATCGTTTCGGAAACTTGTGATCCGCTTTTTTCAAAAGCTGTAATTGCCATGGGTGTGACGGCCATAGAGAGCCAAATAAACAGCATTTCAACACTCCTATTGGCCAGGTTATATCCGGCATTATATTCTCCGGCAGAGGCTTCGCCCATAAACGCCGCGATCAAATATATATCGGCCGAGCTGAGCGCGATGGCTAATATGAGTGAGAGGCTGATGGGGACTCCGTATCGCGCATATGTCTTCACCTTTTCACGGTCGAATGTACCGCCCTTTAGTCGAGGCAGCATGAACACCAGGTCAAAAGTCAGAACGAGAAGGACCCCAATTATGATGCCGACGAAAGGTCCGGACTCTTTTAATGGTGTCGCCAGGATTAAAATAATACCAATGGAAAAACTAAGTATTGTCTGTGTTGAAAAACTCAGCGAGTAGCGTTTGATTCGGTGCGCAGCCTTGTGCACTTCCATTCCGATATTAAATAACACCTGCAAACAGGTTGAGCCAATAGCAAAGGCCAAGACCGTTTTCATGACAACGGATAAAGGAAGCAAGATTAGAACGACGGCAAATAAGACACTCGCAACAAGACTCATTCCGGCCCCTAGGCTGTAGAGCGTCTTAAGGTAAGAGGCGGTTTCTCCCTCTCTATCGGCGCGAGACTCAAATCGGGCTGCAGAGGCTTCGATCCAAGTAAAAACCAGCATATGCGCGAATTGCATTGTAATGACTGCAATCGCGTAGCGTCCGAATTCTTGTGCAGAAAGTAAACGAGTTAAAATAACGACTGTCCCGAAACTCACGATAAGATTCGCAATATTCACCGGGATGTAAGCAAGTAGAGACCGGCCCATCATGAGCAATTCCCCGTAGAATTTCGAAGAACAAGCGTCACTATCTGACTGTCTCTTTATCGCCGAGCAAAACGGGTAGCGTCATGACCATTATATACAGGTCAATCCAGACATTACTGCGCTCGATATAATCGACATCCAACCGGACGCGTCTGGCCACATCTTCACCCGTTTCCAGAGCGCCGCGCGAGCCGTTAATTTGGGCCCAACCAGTCATACCCGGTTTGACTTTGTGCCGATGAGCATATTCTTCGACAAGTTCCATCGATGCTTTTCCAGCTGTACGCATACCAATGGCATGTGGTCTCGGCCCAACGAGAGACATTTCCCCTTTCAGAACATTTAGTAGCTGGGGTAGTTCATCAATGCTCGTTTTTCGGATAAAGCGGCCAATTTTTGTAACCCGGCTGTCGCCTTTGCTGACTTGCTGAGCCGCATCAATGTCTTCGGTCGCTTTCGCCATGGAGCGAAATTTATAAACATTGAAAACACGATTGTTAAAGCCGTGACGGGGCTGCTTGAAAATCACTGGTCCTGGGCTGTCGAGTTTGATGAGTGCGGCAACGATTAGGAGAACGGGGGCGCCTAGAAGCAGGGCCACAGAGCTAATAACAATATCTATAAGACGTTTTACTGCCAAGTGTTGACCGCTTTTTGGCTTCCCGGACACATCACGCATAGAGATTTCCGCAATTTCAGAGACGCGTTGCTGCACATGGTTGAGAGTTTCAAATTCATCAACAACAAACGCAATGCGGTTGGGCAATAACCGGACCTGATTGACGAATGCCTGTTTACGTTCTTCTGCCATAGACGGAAGGGTAACGACGATACGATTGACAAAAGGAAGTTTATCCCAAGCGAGAAGATCCTCCACACGCCCTACAACCGGGACGCCGTGAATATTCAACGGGGCTCTCGTGAGCCGATCATCAAAAATCGCTAAAATATTTAATTCCTTGGTTCTGGCATTTTCCTCAATAATACGGCGGGCAGATTCTGTAGCCCCCAACATTACAATTGTGGGTGAAAGCGCTCCGGCCTTGTGTAAATGCCGGGTTTGCGCATAATATAGTCCGTGCAATGCAAGAAGAAGGCCCGTTGCGCCTAGCCCCGCTTTAGCAAGAGTATCGGGGAGGAAGCTCTCGGGTCTCAAAATCAAAGCGAAGGTTAGCCACACACCGATGGCTCCGGCCGAAGCAAGAGCTACGGTTTTCATGTGCTTTGTCAGAGTTTCAGTGGCATGAAACCTATGGGCTCTATTAATAAACAAAAGACTGATGAAGAAAAAGCTGCCCATGATGGCTGATGCAATTGGCGCAATAATACCATTGTCATTTGCGCCAATATAACCATTCCAAATTCCAAGCGTTATAATTGTGATGACGGCCAAAATGTCCAAGCTTCGCATGGTAAACCGCAATGTACTCATATTGACCTGTTTCTCAGGTACATGAATATCTGATACAGATTTACGGCGCCGGCGGCGATCCGGCACGTTCTGCGGCAACGGAGAGGAAGTCTGCCGTTTTTCATCGCCCTCCCGGCCTTTTGGCTCTATTTGCGCGAAAGCCAAAGCCGAGGACAACTCTGCGCCTGATAAGGCCGCGCGAGAGCGGACACTCGTTTTCTTATTTTCTGCTGACATTCGTTTCCACCTAACTTTGGCGACAAGTTACGAGAAATCTCCCAATATCCCGTAAACAAACTTCAAAATTAATGCAGAAAATCCAAAGCAGGATACGCAAAAGTTCTCTTTTAAAACAATGCCCTAGTTGGTATTTATGCTTAACATTTAGTTATAGCGTGTGACTGAACATTTTATTCAGATGGTTTGTGAGTAGTCGACAGCGAGCCGTCCCCATAAAGGCTCTATGTGTCTGAAGCCAGAATGTTCGTTCAAGCGAGATGTCCTTTGGTAAAATTTCCGCCATGTCTTCGGTCGCCAAAAATGAAGGGAGAATGGCTAAACCGGTTTGGCGCAGAACCAATTGTCGTTTCGCCAAAATTGAAGAACAGCGTATGGTTGCTGAAAAATTGGGAAATATATTTTCAAAATAATTAAGCTCAGGCGCATAAACCAGATCATCTATGTAGCTCATCAAAGTATGGTCAGACAGGTCGGCGACTTCCGAAATCTCCTTCAAGCGCGGATAATCTTTATGGGCGTACAAACTCAATCGGTAACTTACCAAAGGCTTGGAATGGATGAGCCGTGATTTTGATCTTGATAAACTAATGGCCATATCGGCTTCACGTCTGGAAAGGGACAGAAATCCGCTTCCGGAAACCAGATCAATTTCAATAAAGGGGTTGGCTTTGTGAAAGGCAGCAATGGCATCTACCATCAAGCTCGCGCCGAAACCTTCCGCGACACTTATGCGGATGTTTCCTGTGATAAAATCAGGGGTCTCAGGTTGATCATTTTCTATTTTACTAAGCTCAAAATCAACCTGTTGGACGCTTTTGTAAAGTTTTTCACCCTGATGAGTTAAAGTGAATCCCTTGCGGCTTCGTTCAAATAAGGTCTTCCCAAGACTGTCTTCCAACCGTTTGACGCGGCGTGATATTGTGGCCTTATCGACTTTTAGGGCGTGCGAGGCGTGTTCAAGCGTTTTACCGCGCGCGACGAAAACGAAATATTTTAGATCTTCCCAATTCATATTGTTCATTGCAAAAATGTATAGGTAAATTGGATTATTGGGTCTTTACGAAAAGAAATGCAATCTATAATTTGAATTAGAACTTTAAGGAGACATTTGATGAAAACTATTGGCCATTTTATCGACGGGAAACGCGTTGCAGGCAAAGGCGACCGGACAAAAGATATTTTCAACCCGAACACAGGAGAGGTTCAGGCCAAGGTTTCCATGGCAACACCAAGCGAGTTGGACGCGGCTGTGAAGACAGCGGCTGAGGCGCAGGTGAAGTGGGCGGCGACGAACCCGCAAAAACGGTCCCGTATTTTGTTTAAATTCAAAGAGCTTGTCGAAGCAGAGATGGACGAGCTTGCGTCCATGCTTTCGTCCGAACATGGTAAAGTCATTGCCGATAGTCGCGGCGACGTCATTCGCGGCGTTGATGTCATCGAATTTGCTTGCGGCGTTCCGCATGGTCAAAAAGGCGAGCATACCTATGGCGCCGGACCGGAAATTGACGTTTATTCCATGCGCAAACCCTTAGGTGTTGTAGCCGGCATTACCCCGTTCAACTTCCCTGCAATGATACCGATGTGGATGTTCGGCATGGCCATATCTACTGGGAATGCCTTTATTCTCAAGCCATCAGAAAAAGATCCATCTGTTCCGATGCGTCTGGCGGAATTGTTCGTCGAAGCAGGCGGGCCTGTCGGTCTCTTGCAGTGCATCAATGGCGATAAAGAAATCGTCGATGCGATTTGTGATAATGAGACGATCCAAGCCGTCAGCTTTGTCGGTTCTTCGGATATTGCGCAATATGTTTATGCCCGGGCCACAGCGAATGGCAAGCGCGCTCAATGTATGGGCGGCGCGAAGAATCACGGCATTCTGATGCCGGATGCCAATATGGAGCAAACCGTTAAAGACATTCTTGGCGCGGCTTATGGCTCTGCTGGCGAGCGCTGCATGGCATTACCCGTTGTGGTTCCCGTCGGAGAAGGCACAGCTGAGAAATTCCTCGAGCATATGCTCCCCGCCATTAAAGCAATGAAAGTGGGTGTCTCGGAAGACGCCGAAGCGAATTACGGCCCTGTCGTAACTGCGGCCCATCGCGATAGTATTGAAGCGGATATCACGAAAGCGGTTGAAGAGGGTGCGAAGCTCGTCGTTGATGGCCGCAATTTCAAACTGCAAGGGTATGAAGAAGGGTTCTTTATCGGGCCAACTTTACTCGACAACGTCACGCCGGATATGGAGACATATAAAGACGAGATTTTTGGTCCTGTTCTACAGATTGTCCGCGCCGATACTTTTGAAGATGCGCTGAAACTTCCGTCCGAGCATCAATACGGAAACGGCGTTGCAATCTTTACGCAAAATGGCCGCGCCGCTCGTGAATTTGCAGATCGCGTAGAAGTGGGCATGGTTGGTATCAATGTGCCAATTCCGGTTCCTGTCGCCTATCACAGCTTTGGCGGGTGGAAGCGTTCTGCATTTGGCGATGCGAACCAGTACGGCATGGAAGGCTTACGTTTTTATACCAAGGTGAAGACAGTCACTCAGCGCTGGCCTGAACCCGAGGTAAATGATGACAACGCCTTTGTTATCCCGACATTCTAGGCAAAGTCGTAATAATTACCTTTAATAGAGTTCAGTCGATCAGCAAAAATAGAGTATAGAGCGGATATGAAGTCATTCTTTATACTCATTTTTGCGTTGATTTGCGGGGTTGCAACGTCTCAGTTCCCGGAGTTTGAACAACAATACCGGCAGAGACTGTCCGGCGCCGTAAATGAGTTATCCAAAATCGTGGTTCGTTTCGACGCTGATGCCGGGGAGTTCGGTTTATCTAGAGAAGACGCCCTTCAACGCTATGTGTCTTCCACCGACAGTTTTTTGAATCTTCGCGGGAAAACAATGAGCGAGATTATAAATCGGTTTGAATATCTTTCGGAGCATCAGGCGAAACTAGAGTCCGCCAATGGTCTGGAGAATATCTGGGTTTTTACATTGGAGAGAGATCCAGAATTGACCCGCGAGACGGCAGATATTTTCAAACCTGCTGTGCCGATAACGATCGAAGGGTTTATGTACGCGGCAGGGGGCTTTTCTCTCGGGTGGATTTTACTTTATTTATTGCTCATGCCATTTGGTCGGTCGCGGCCTTTGCACAGGGCAGAAACCTAAGAAGATATAATTATGGATTTCCAACTCACTGAAGAACAGACAATGATACAGGACATGGCGCGTCAGTTTTCTGACACCGAACTCGCGCCGCATTCGTCTAAATGGGATGAAGAAAAGTTTCTGGATCGAGACGTTTTTAAAAAGGCAGCCGAGCTCGGCTTCTGCGGTATTTACACTGGCGAGGAACATGGCGGAACGGCTTTGTCGCGCCTCGACTCCGCAATTGTGTTTGAACAGCTCGCCAGAGGCGATGTTTCTCATACGGCCATGATGACGATCCACAACATGGCGACCTGGATGATTGATCGTTATGGTAGCGACGGGCTACGCGCTAAATACGTCCCCAAGCTCACCGCTGGCGAGCTAATTGCAAGTTATTGCCTGACCGAGCCCGGCGCAGGGTCAGATGCCGCTTCGATAAAAACGAAAGCGGTGAAAGATGGCGACGATTATATTCTCAACGGCACGAAAACTTTTATTTCCGGGGCAGGATGGTCTAACATTTATGTCGTTATGGCCCGTACTTCCGATGACGGCGCTCGCGGGGTCTCGACCTTCGTGGTTGAAAAGGGCATGGACGGTCTTTCCTTTGGTGCTAATGAAAAGAAGATGGGCTGGAATGCCCAGCCGACCGCAGAAGTCATCATGGAAGATTGCCGCATCCCGGCGGAAAACCGCGTTGGCGCCGAAGGCGAAGGCTTCAAATTTGCGATGAGCGGTCTTGACGGCGGTCGTATCAATATTGGATGTTGCTCTCTTGGCGGCGCGCAAAAAGCGATGGACGCTACGGTTGATTACACGAAAGAGCGCAAGCAGTTCGGCAAGAGTATTTCTGACTTTCAGAATACGCAATTTATGCTCGCTGACATGGCGACAAAGCTCGAAGCCTCTCGCGTGATGATTTACCGTGCGGCAGATATGCTCGACAAAAAGCTACCGAATGCAAGCTCCGCCTGTGCCATGGCGAAACGTTTCGCGACGGATAATTGTAGCGAAATTGCAAACGACGCTTTGCAGCTTCACGGCGGCTATGGCTATCTGAAAGACTATCCGATTGAGCAAATTGTTCGCGACCTACGCGTTCATCAAATACTCGAAGGGACAAATCAGGTTATGCGCATGATCGTGTCCCGTTCACTCTTGAGACAATAAATTATGACTGATCAAATTATTTCCAACGTACGAGGGAAACTCGGACATATTACTTTGAACCGCCCTAAAGCGCTTAACGCCCTAACTCATGAAATGTGTGCGGAGCTGACCCGGCTTTTATTGAAGTGGGAAAAGGACGACAAAATTGGCGCCGTTCTGATTGACGGGGCAGGCGACCGGGGTTTTTGCGCTGGCGGAGACGTTATTCTACTTCACGACAGTGGTAAGGCGGGTGATGACCGGGCAGAGCAGTTTTGGAGAGAAGAATATGCTCTTAACGAGCTTATTCAACGCTATTCAAAGCCTTATATTACTTTGATTGACGGTGTTGTTATGGGGGGCGGCGTAGGTCTGTCTGTGCATGGTCAGCACCGCATTGCTGGAGATAATACGCTCTTTGCGATGCCGGAAACGGGCATTGGGTACTTTCCGGATGTTGGCGGTACTTATTTTCTGCCGCGTTTGGGTTTGGATATCGGGCAATGGCTCGGCCTAACGGGAGCACGTCTGAAAACCGCTGAAGCGTTAGAGATTGGCGTGGCAAACGGGTACATTCCGTCAGATAAGCACGAATGGTTTATCAAAGCGCTGGGCGAAGCCGATCTGGATGGGTCTGACAATGCCGTCATAGCTGTGCTGGATAAGTTTCACGAAAAGGGCCCGATGGATGCAGACCTTCCGGCCGCTTTGACCGCCTTTAACGAAAAAGACGTTCCAAGTATTTTGAACGCTCTTGATGGAATGAGCGGTGAATGGGCCGAAAAACAAGCTGCCAACTTGCGTAAAAAAAGTCCGCTCGCGCTGAGTGTGACGTTTGAAGCGATTAAGCGTGGCTTGGAGTTGAACTTCAAAGAAGCCATGACCCAGGAACTCGATCTGTCCCTAAACTTCCTTAAAACTCAGGATTTCTACGAAGGCATTCGGGCCCAACTCATTGACAAAGACCGCAATCCAAAGTGGTCTCATGAAAGCGCGAAGGCCGTGACTGATGAGCAGGTGGATAGGTTATTTAAAACCACGGCTAATCCGCCTCTTAAATTTTTAAACTAAACTTTTTGACTCTTCCAAAGGGAAAAAGATATGACAACGATCGCATTTATCGGCCTTGGCAATATGGGCATTGGCATGGCCACCAATCTGGCCAAAGCAAACCATGATGTCCGCGCCTTCGACTTGTCGAAGGACGCCGTTGCCAATGCCGTTAAGGCCGGATGCAAAGCCGCAAAGGACATTAAAGACGCCGTGTCTGAGGCGGATGTGGTCGTAACGATGCTCCCAGCCGGTAAACACGTTCGAACTGTTTATACAGGTGAAGTCGGCGTGTTTGCGAATGCGAAAAAGGAAACGCTTTTTATTGATTCCTCTACGATTGATGTTCCGACTGCTCGAGATGTGATTGCGAAGGCTGAAGCCAAGGGCTTTTCCATGATTGACGCGCCTGTGTCAGGCGGTGTCGGCGGCGCGGCCGCTGGTTCTCTGACATTCATGTGCGGCGGTGAAAAGTCGGCCTATGATCAAGCCAAACCAATCCTGGATCACATGGGCAAAAATGTTTTCCACGCCGGGGAGGCCGGGAACGGTCAGGTCGCCAAAGTCTGCAATAATATGCTGCTCGGTATTCACATGATCGGCACTTGCGAGGCCTTTAATCTGGCTGAGAGATTGGGCCTAGATGCTCAGACTTTCTACGATATTAGCTCTACAGCCTCCGGCCAAAACTGGTCTATGACAAGTTATTGTCCGGCTCCGGGGCCCGTTCCAAGCGCGCCTTCTAATAAAGATTACGCCCCAGGGTTTGCGGCTGGAATGATGCTAAAGGATTTGCGTTTGGCGCAAGAAGCGGCCAGCACGGCCCGAGTTTCAACGCCGTTAGGAGCTCAGTCAGAAGCTTTATATGCGTTGATGGAAGCGGCCGGTAAAGATGATCTCGATTTTTCCGGTGTGATGAAATTGATCAACGGATCGCTTTAAGGGCGGTTTACGTCCGAGGCGTAATTTTCTCGTCTGTTAAGTTTTTTATTTTTTCTTCTGAATATCCAAGCTCTTTAAAAATGGCGTGCATGTCTTGATTTGGCATGTGCACGTCCGGTGGAGTGTGGGGCTCAAGCGCTCCGAAAACAGGAGCGCTCCGAGGGTGAGTGAATGGACCCGACGAATTCAATCCGCCTCTCGCTGCCATTTGGGGATGCTCTGCCGCCTCTGCGTAGGACAAAACCGGCGTGACGCAGGCATCTGATCCATCGAAGATTTCCGACCAGTCGTTGCGCGTTTTAGACGCAAATATAGTTTCTAGCTTTGTCTGCTGTTCTGCATGACGCGTCGTCTCATTTTGTCCCCCAAACTCTTGCGGATCAATTTTCAAAAGCGATAGCATTTGAGCAAAGAATTGCGGCTCGATACACCCGACGGCCATGAATTGATCATCTGACGTTTTATAGCAACGATAATATGGCATGGCGCCGTCGAGCAGGTTTTTCTCCCGCTGCGGTTTCCACCGCCCAAGTCCTGATAGCGTATAAAATAACGTCATGAGAGAAGACGCGCCGTCAATCATAGCGGCGTCAACTATCTCGCCTTTTCCGGTTTTTTCAGCTTGTAGTAGGCCTGCGAGTATGCCGGCGACGAGAAAAAGGCTTCCACCCCCGTAATCACCGATCAGGTTGAGGGGGACAGGAGGCACTTCACCCTCTTTGCCCATTGCATAAAGCGCTCCGGATAAACCAATGTAATTTATATCGTGACCGGCCTTTTTCGCCCACGGCCCGTTTTGTCCCCATCCCGTCATCCGGCCATAGACAAGTTTTGGATTTACGGAGTGGCAGTCTTCTGGCCCAACGCCCAGGCGCTCGGTCACTCCGGGCCGCAATCCTTCGATTAGGCCATCGGCTGTTTTGATAAGGTCCAAGAGAACCGCTACGCCCTCCGGCTTTTGCAAATCCAGTGTAACCATACGTTTGCCGCGATGAGCGATGTCAGGAAAATTAGTCCCGCCCGGGCGGCAAACTAAAATAACTTCTGCGCCCATATCGGCCAGAACCATTCCAGCATAAGGGCAGGGCCCAATTCCGGCGAGCTCTATTAATCTGTAACCTGAAAGAGGAGCGGACATAAGTTTTCCTGTTTATTCATTGGAAGTTTTGCATATGGAATTTCGTATATCCACGAAGATATTTATTTAGGGCGTAGTCGAAAACTTATAAACCTAAGTCAAAAATCTTATTGAATAACTATTCTTGACAAATATCCATTCCCTGTTATTCAACAAGCGTTGAAATTGAACGCTTGTTGAAATTAGCGTCGCTCCATGGGGAATAATTATGAAAACTAGTCTTGCGCTGAAACTCTCGTCATCCGTTTTTGTCTTAGCGGCTATGACAATTACCGATCCGGCCTTCGCCCAAAACAATGATGAAATTGTTGTCACCGCACAGCGCCGCGAACAAAGTATCCAAGACGTACCTATCTCCGTCACGGCTGTGTCAGGAGATTTCCTTGAAGATATCGGCGCCGTCGATATCACTGACATCCAAAAGTTAACACCAAACACGACTATTGAAGCGGCAAGGGGATCTAATTCAACCTTGATCGCCTTTATTCGCGGCGTGGGCCAACAAGATCCGCTTTGGGGTTTCGAGCCTGGTGTCGGTATCTATGTCGACGATGTCTATATCGCCCGTCCGCAAGGCGCGGTTTTGGACATCTTTGATGTAGAGCGCATCGAAGTCTTGCGCGGGCCACAAGGAACTCTCTACGGGAGAAATACGATTGGGGGAGCCATAAAATACGTCACGAAAAGCCTTAACATGCAAGAGCCAGAGCTAAACGCTCGCGTGAACTTCGGAAATTATAACCAATTTGACCAAATCCTTTCCGGCTCGGTCCCCGTATCCGACACTTTCGCTATTGGCGGCGCCGTCGCAAATTATCGCCGGGACGGGTTTGGCCAAAACTTAAATACCGGCGCGGATCATTATAACAAAGACATCTTCGCGGCTCGAGCCAGCGCCGAGTGGAACCCAACAGATTCTGTCAATATTCGACTTGCAGGTGATTATACGAAAGACGAGTCCAACGCCAAACATGGTCACCGTCTGTTACCAAGCGGCGACGGAACGATTCCGGTCACAGAAAGCGAATATGACACGCGCGCGGGCCTAGGCGACAGAAATGAAGTCGAAACCAAAGGGGTGTCATTAATTGCGTCCTGGGAGGCAAACGAGAATTTCACATTTAAATCCATTACGGCCTACCGTGAGGGCGTTACTGTTACGCCGATTGACTTTGACGCTCTTCCGCAACAGGATTTCGACGTTCCTGCCAATTATGCTGACGACCAATTCAGCCAAGAGTTTCAGGTTCTGTATTCTAATGATAGGCTTTCAGGTGTCGCAGGTCTCTATTATTTAGACGGATCAGCAGATGGTGATTTCGACCTTGTCTTAAGTTCGTTGGGCTTAACGATTTACCAAGCGGGCGACCAACAGAAGGAAAACATCTCTGCCTATGCTGACTTTACCTATGACGTGACAGATGCGCTCAGCGTCTCATTGGGTGGACGCTATACCGAAGATAAGACGGTCGCAGATGTTACTCGGGATCTATATCTAGGTCTCGGTTCTCCGGCATTTGATCCCGATAACACCGGAGTCTTTCTCGCGACACAGACTGGGTATGAAGGCCTGGAGCGAAAGGATACGGACTTCTCGCCCCGTATAGCTGTGAATTACGATCTCACCGATAACACGAATATATACGGCTCCTATTCCCAAGGCATCAAAGCCGGCGGGTTTGATCCCAGAGCGCGGGCCGATCTAGACCCGACGGGTTTATCACGCGAAGGATTTGGATCAGAAACCGTTGATAGTTATGAAGTCGGTCTGAAAGGATCCTTACTCCAGAACCGCCTTACTTACGCTCTCGCCGGATTTATTGCGGACTATAAGGATCAGCAGATTACTGTCCAACAAGGCGTCGATGCGGATAATGATGGCACCAACGATACCTTTATCTCCTCCGTCTTCAATGCGGGTAAGTCTAAGTATAAGGGAATCGAATTTGAGGGGAATTTCGCCTTGTCAGAGAATTTCGCTCTTACTGCTGTGGCGGGTTATATCGACACTGAAATTGAGGAGATCATTTCCGCAGGCGTCGATATTTCCGATGGTTTCGTGACGCAAAACACGCCGAAGTTCACAAGTCGGTTTGGCTTCAACTATAATTACGATCTTGACCAAATGGGATCGCTTTTATTCACCGGGTCAGCGTCTTACCGAGACGAATACTTTTTGTTTAACGTTCCCAACCCTGGATTTGCGGCGGGAACAAATCCCGTCTTCCCCGACGGCGGACCGGCTCTAGATCCGGATGCCTACACGGTCTTTGACCTCGGCGTGAACTGGACGAGCGAAAGTGGCCGTTGGGACTTCGGCATTCATGGCCGAAACCTCACAGACGAGCGCGCCCGCGTTGCGGCCTATAACTTTGTAACGCCTAGCCAGTTAGGAGCGGACTCAGCTTACTCCGTGTTCTATCGCGCCCCGCGCACGGTGACCGCGTCTATCGGGTTTAAATACTAAGACGTCTTCTGTGCGCATATGGCTTTGATACCAGCGGTAACAAAAGAGCTCATATGCGCATAGCCCAACTCAGTGTCGGAAGAGGAAGTCGAACCGTCTGACAAGACGTCCAGTCGTCCCGTGTCCGCAAAAGTCAATGTGAGCGCGCCGGATAGATAATGATACGACCAGTAAATCGCTTTTTCATCGGCCTCCGGCAAAGCCAGTCGGAGAGCATCGATAAAACGCCTCACCAGCGGGTTAAAGAACTGGGTCATAAATTCCCCGCCATATTCATGGGAGTTATTCACATACGCGATCAACGCCAGATAATGCTGCCATCCTTCATCCGCCGAATTATGGATCTCGCCCAACGGCCCAAGATAGGCTTCGATAATGGCGTCGACCGTGGGAGGTTGATCTCCGGCGGCGGCCAGACATTCATCCAGCGCGGTATGACGAGCATTGTTCAAAACATCGGCGCGGCGTTCCAAGACAGCGTTGAACAGATCACGTTTCGGTCCAAAGTGATAATTGGCCAAAGCGACATCAACTCCGGCCAGCTTCGTGATTTGGCGCAAGGTCACAGCATCATAGCCAAATTGCGCGAACAAGGCCTCAGCCGCATTCAATATACGGGTTTTGCGCGAGAGCTTCTGCTCCGTTGTTTTGGCAGAGTTCGCCAATTGATATCTCCCGTCCGTCAAAAAATTAATTTGATTATGCTGCCCTCTTTCATGCGGGTCAAACTTTACGAGTCATATTGTGCCTAAAATAATTCATTCAACTGATCCATTGTTGCCAGATATTTTTGCGCTTCATGGAAAGTGGCGAGCGGAAAAGCCTGCCGTGATAGCAGAGACAGAAACTCTGTCTTGGAAAAGTTTTAATGAGCGTACCTACCAGGTTGCGAATGGCTTGATAGCCATGGGGTTGGAAAAAGGGGATCGTGTCGTTGTTTTGATGTCTAATGGTCTGCCGATGATGGAGGTTCTATTTGGGGTAATGGCGGGCGGGTTCGTGTCTGCTCCGCTGAATGTATCTGTAACAGATGAGTCTATACTCAATATGGTGCTGGATAGCGGAGCTAGAGCTATTTTAGTGTCAGAAGAATATGCTGCCCGAATTGAAAATTTAGAGGCTGAACTCCCAAAAGAAACATATAAGAACTGTGTCTGCATTGGATCGGACATGAATGGCTGGGTCAGTTACGAGCCTTGGCGCGAGGAGCAAAGTAAAAAGCGCGCGAATGTCGATTTAAAACCGGATGACTATCTAAATATAATTTACTCTTCAGGCACGACGGGGCAGCCCAAAGGTATTGTTCATACTCACCAAGGGCGTCGGGACTGGGCTTACGATATGGCCTTGACCTTGAGGTATAATAGCTCGGCGCGTTTTCTTGTCACGATCGGGCTTTATTCAAATATTACCTGGGTTGGTCTGCTTTCCACAATGCTCTCTGGCGGAACTGTCCTATTAAACGGAAGGTTTGAGGCTGCCGACCTGTGGAGCAGGATTGAACACGATAAAATCACGCACCTTTCGATGGTTCCGACACTGTATGAGCGCATGATGGATTTTGACCATAAAGCGTATGACGCAAGCTCTATCCAAGGCATGATGAGCGCAGGCTCGCCTTTGCGTGAGCCTGTTAAAGCAGCGTTGTTTGATCGATTTGAGTGCGGAATAATTGAGCTCTACGGCCTAACAGAGGGCGTCATTACGACTTTGGATCCAGAGGATGCATCGGGCCGCCTTTCTTCGGTAGGGCTACCGCTCTTGGGAACCGATCTGAAAATTCTTGATGAAGAAGATAACGAGTGCGAGATCGGAAAA
>CAXATH010000013.1:0-76869 GCA_963972195.1 uncultured Hyphomonadaceae bacterium
GCCGTGTCTCAGTCCCAGTGTGGCTGATCATCCTCTCAGACCAGCTATAGATCGAAGCCTTGGTAAGCCATTACCTTACCAACAAGCTAATCTAACGCGGCCCCATCCATCACCGATAAATCTTTCTCCCGGAGGACGTATACGGTATTAGCAGTCGTTTCCAACTGTTGTCCCGTAGTGAAGGGTAGGTTGCCACGCGTTACTCACCCGTCTGCCACTGTCCACTCACCGAAGTGAGCTTCTCGTTCGACTTGCATGTGTTAAGCACGCCGCCAGCGTTCGTTCTGAGCCAGAATCAAACTCTCAGGTTGAGAGTTAAACTGACTGTGTCGTTATTCACTGACGTTGAAATATAAATATTTCAGCGTTTGTGCGTTTCAAAGAAATAACGAAAACCTCTTAAATGACAAAAGTCATCCAAGCGATTTCATTATTTTCATAAAGAGAAACGTCAACAACAGTCGTTTAAGAAATGTGCGTCCTGTTACCAGGTCCGCTCACAGCTAAACGCCGCCTGCGTCTCTCTTCCCAATATTTACGATGTCAAACAGCGAAAAAAGTGCACCGCACTCTTTCCAAAATAAATGCCCCTTGCGAGGGGCGCCGCTCGGTGTGGGTCAGTGCCCGCCGCCGAGGAGCGCTATATAGGGGGGTGGATTTTTTTCCGCAACACCTTTTTTCACAAAAATGCAGAAAAACTATTTTCTTCCCTACAAAAAGCTATTGAGCATCGAAAACCCCCATAAAACCGTAGTTTTTTAAAACTACTTATCCACAGGCTTGTGGAAAACAACAGCGTTTTGTCGACTTTTAAGTGCCCACAAGGCCTTTTTCAGTCTTTTCATGAGTATTTTCCGGACAAACTTTATATCAGAAAACACAGAAAAGAGCAATTCGAACGACATTTTTCCTGAATCAGGTCCAACAATCATCGAAATGAGTCTGAAAAAAACCGAATTTTTATCTGAAAAAAGTCAGAATTATTTTTCCAGAGAGAAGAAAAACCTGATTCCTCGATTTTGAGCTGGAGAAAACTCTGCAAATGAATCGGTTTTGAACCCGAATATCTTGCTACCGATCAATCTGAGGCGGCTTCGTTCGAGCGATTTTTCAGTTTCGATCCGAATTTTGACAGGGGATGTCTAAGCCGGAGCTTCTCTATGGGACACATCTCGAGGTTTTGAGAGCCTAGATCTCAAGCCAGTTTCCGAATTCGGCGTTGAAATTCACCTGACTTGATCATTGGAAATTAAATTCCTGGGTGGCTGACTGACTTAGTCTTGTGCCTCATCTTGAGTTTGGGACAAAGCCAGAGCCTGAAAGCTGTCATGTAAAGGTGGATTTTCGCCCCCCATAAATTGCAGCATCATAATGCCGAACGCATCATTCTTGGGATCAACGTAGAAAGTTGTACGCGCGAGTCCGTCCCAACCCCATTGCCCCACTTGCCGCCCGGCTTGTTTTTCCTGCTCCGGCGTTGCTGATATTTGCACAGCTCCACCATAACCAAAGCCGATCCCTGTCTCGCCGCCCAGCCAAGGCATCATAAAGATGTCATCCGGGTCCATTTGATTGCTCATCATGGCCTCAACAGTTTCCCGCTCTAATATCTTTGTGCCGTTATAAGTCCCGCCCTCGACCATTAATTCCGCGAATTTGGCGTAGTCCCCAAGAGTGGAAATGACCCCGCCCCCAGGATTCTGGTATGCGTTCTCTTTCAGGAAGGTTGAGGTCTGGCCGTCTTCGGCCACCACAAAGGTCCCATCCTCTTGCAAAAAATAGTTACTGACAAAGCGGGGTTTCTGGTCGGGCGTGACGTAAAAACCCGTTTCCGTCATTCCGAGGGGATCAAAAAGCCGCTCCCGCATAACGTCACCATAATTCTTATCGGTCACAACCTCGATGATCCGGCCTAATACATCAATTGAAAAGCTGTAATACCAACCCGTTCCCGGCTGGGAATGCAGAGGCAGCTGAACGAGCTTGTTCATCTTCGCTTCTAAATCTTCCTCGAGATTGAAAATGTCCGCGTCCATATAGGCTTTCTCAATCGGATTAGCCTGGCCAAATATGCCATAAGCCAGTCCGCCTCGGTGAAGGAGCAGATCCTTAATCGTCATCGGAACGGCTTGTGGCTCAAAACTCAAAGCACCCGACTCGCCAAGAGTCGCCACTTTCATCTGGCCTATCTGGGGGACATAGTCAGAAACAGGATCGTTTAACGCGATTTTCCCTTCCTCAACCAAATCCATTATCACTGCAGAGGTCATGGGTTTTGTCATGGAGTAGATCCGAAAAACGCTGTCCTCTGTCAGAGCGACACCGCGCTCCCGATCCCCAAGGCCAAAAGCGTTCTCATAGACAATCTGACCTTCATCATAAACGAGCGCTGAAACGCCAATGACTTTGCCCTCTTCGACCGCCCCGGCTAAGAGGCTGTCCATTGCCGCATTATCAAATTCTGGGGCAGCTCTTTCTGACACATCGTCGCTTTGGGCCGAACAGCCAATGATAAGAGCGGACGTCAGAAGGAGGAGTGTCTTTTTCATGAGTCGACTGTGCGAAAGACAGCGACAAGAAGCAAGAGAAT
The DNA here is from genome assembly GCA_963972195.1 of uncultured Hyphomonadaceae bacterium. Taxonomy (GTDB): domain Bacteria; phylum Pseudomonadota; class Alphaproteobacteria; order Caulobacterales; family Maricaulaceae; genus Litorimonas. The sequence goes on from CAXATH010000013.1 coordinate 2,591, forward strand.
TTCAAAAAGTGCCGGCGAAAAACACGTGACATTATAATAGGCAGATTTTTATCTGTCTTAGAGCGTAAATCGCGTGTCCTCTTTTTCGCCTAAAATCATCTCAGCCATCAGCTCGCCGGAGCCCGTACAGAGGGTCCATCCCATATGTCCGTGACCGGTATTCACCCAAAGATTCGGGATCGATGTCGCGCTGATATAAGGCCGTCCCCGCGGCGAGATGGGACGCAGGCCAGACCAAACTTCACGCGCCGGAGATAAGACAGACATAATATCCGGCGCCAAATGGAACCAGCGTTTCAATAGAGGCTGCGCACTCGCTTCGCCCAGCGTGCCGGAGAACCGGAGGGTTTGGCCCAAGACCGTCATAGCGGAGCGGCTCTCCGCGTCCATAATGGGCTGCTCCGACAGCTCGATATTCGGCCTGTCAAAATTGACCGCAAATCCCCTCGATGACGATAAGGGCAGCCGAATTCCCATTTGCGCCAGAACCTCGGCGCTTTGCGGACCTGCGCAAACGACGACGTGGTCGCAGTCAAAAATATGACCTCGCAGCTGAGCTGTAATACCATCGCGGCCCTGACGGAGCTTCAAATCACTTGCTTTATATATAAAGACGGCGCCGTTCTCTGATAGGCGGGCTTTCAAGACCTGGCCGTATTGATAGGCGTCACCGCTTCGGTCTTGGGGGAAATGCAGAGCAAGATGTCCCAGCGTTTTCACCGCATCGGAAACCAGATCCGCCTGAAGCCCAACGGACAAATAGAAATCCTGAGCTGCCTGGGCCTCGCGGCTGTTTTCAAATACCTGATAACAGCCTGCCGGACGGGTCAGCGCTTCCCCCAAACCAAGAGACTGAAACCTCTCCAGTAAAAGCGTTTGCGAATCTTTGGCTAAACGCAGGACAGTCTTTGTCGCCTCGAGATCAAAGCTCTCGTCCCCGCTCGATATCCAAGGACGGGATTGGCTGGGATGGATCATCCCCGAATTTGAATAGCTGGTGCCGTGCATCGCCCCAGACCGCGCATCAGTTACGGTAACGTCAGCGCCTCGCCTCTGGAGTGAGTCCGCCGTGGACAGCCCGATCAAGCCGGCTCCCATCACGAGTATTTTTGGCGGTCTGACCATTCTTCGCGGTATAATCACCCTCTCAAAAAGGGAAAGCCGCATTTGCAGAAATTTTTAAGCTCCCTGCAAACGCGGCCAAAAGAGTGATTGGGCCCCTAAACTTCCGGTAAATCCTTGGCGCGAGTTTCGTCGAGATAGCGGGCAGACTTCGGCTTCAATGTCTTTTCATCCATATCCAGCAAGAGGGGATTACCAGTTGGGAACTCAAAGCCGGGAATGTCATCATCCGGAACGCCGAAGATTTCTTTCATCAGCGCGCGAAGACTATTGCCGTGTGCGGAGATGATAAGATTAGAGCCGGCTTTCAGATGCGGCACGATTTGGGACTTATAATAAGGCAGAACCCGCTCTGTCGTCATTTTCAGGCTCTCGCCCGTCGGAAGTTCACTCGGCGCGATATGGTTATACTTCACTTCCTTTGAAGGGTGATATTCATGGCTCTCATCAATTTGCGGCGGCGGCACGTCAAAGCTACGGCGCCAGATGTGAACCTGTTCGTCTCCGTGTTTGTCACGAGTCTCTTGTTTGTTCAGACCCGTCAGCCCACCATAGTGACGTTCATTCAAATGCCAGTCTTTCGTGACCGGAATATACATTTGATCAATCCCTTCGAGCGCCAGCCATAATGTCTTGATCGCCCGTTTTTGATAAGAGGTGAAAGCGGCGTCAAACTGAATGCCTTCTTTCAATATCAATTCACCCGCTTTGTTCGCTTCGGCAATCCCCTCTTCTGTCAGGTCAACATCGACCCAACCGGTAAAGCGGTTTTCCAGATTCCATTGCGATTGTCCGTGACGAACGAGAATGAGTTGGGTCATTTTAAAGTATTCCTTTTATCTCTGTCATTCCGCACACCGCAAAACGATGGCGGAAAAGGTCAAAAGTTAGCTAGCCTATTATAATGTAGAGGTCTAATGCGCATCGTTCCAATTTTTCGCCGCGTGCGCCTCCACTTCTAGAGGCACGCTGATATTCACAGCCGGCATGGCCGCGTTTTCCATGGCGGGTTTGACGGCGGCAATGAGGTCGTGGGCGTTTTTCTCCGGCACTTCGAACACCAATTCATCGTGTACTTGCAGAAGCAGCCTGGCGCCATCGACTTTGGAAATCGCCTCGGGCATACGGAGCATAGCGCGGCGCATGATATCTGCGGCGGCGCCTTGGATGGGCGCGTTAATGGCTTGACGTTCGGCGAAAGCGCGCATCATCTGATTGCTGTCCTTGATGCCGCTGATATGGCATTTGCGGCCAAAAATGGTTTTGACGTAACCGTCTTCGCGCGCCCGCTCTTTCGTGTCTTCCATATAGGCTTTAATGCCGGGGAATTTTTCAAAATATTTATTGATGTATTCGCCTGCCTCTGTGCGGCTGATGCCAATGTTTTTCGCAAGGCCAAAGGCGCTGATGCCGTAAATAATGCCGAAGTTAATCGCTTTGGCGTTACGGCGCGTCTCCGGCGTCATTTCATCGAGCGGCACATTGAACATCTCGCTGGCAGTCAGAGCGTGGATATCGACCCCGTCGGCAAAGGCCTGCTTCATCGTCGTCAGATCCGCAACATGAGCCAAAAGGCGCAGCTCGATTTGGGAATAATCCGCCGCGACCAGAACATGGCCTGTTTCCGCAACAAAGGCGTTACGGATTTTACGGCCTTCTTCGGTGCGGATCGGGATATTTTGTAAATTCGGGTCCGAGGAAGAAAGCCGCCCGGTTGTCGTCGCCGCAAGCGAAAAGCTCGTATGGACGCGGCCCGTATGGTCGTTAATTTGCTTAACGAGTGCGTCGGAATAGGTTGACTTCAGTTTAGAGAAGCCTCGCCAATCGAGAATTATACGGGGCAGCGCTTCGCCATTGTCGGCGAGCTTTTCCAGAATATCAACGCCGGTTTTCCACGCACCCGTCTTGGTTTTCTTGCCGCCTTCCAGTCCCATTTCGTCAAACAGGATTTCGCCGATCTGTTTGGGCGAGCCGAGATTAAATTTGGTCCCGGCAAGTTCATAGGCTTCGTCCTCAAGTCCCGCCATTTTCTGCGCGAACATGCCTGACAGGCGGGAAAGCTCGGCGCGGTCGACTTTGACGCCTTCATTTTCCATTTTAGCCACAACCGCCGGCAAGCCTCGATCCATGGTTTCGTAGACGGTAGCGACTTGCTCTCCGGCGAGTTTGGGCTTGAGGAATTTCCAAAGGCGAAGCGTCACATCGGCGTCTTCGGCGGCATAAGGCGTAGCGACATCCAGAGAAATTTGGTCAAAGGTTTTCTGGGCCTTGCCCGTGCCGGCAATGTCCTTGAAGGCGATCGGCTTATGACCGAAATGCATCTCGCATAGAGCGTCCATACCGTGATTATGAAGTCCCGTGCCGAGCGCGTAAGAAATCAACATAGTGTCATCATAAGGCGCCGGATACAGATCGTAGCGTTGGAACACGCCCAAATCATACTTGAAGTTCTGTCCGACCTTCAGAACGCCGGGCGCATGAAGCAGCGGCTTCAAAATCTCGAGTGCCTCATCTGCCGGAATTTGCTTTGGAGCGTCTCCGCCAAACATGTCCCCGCCGCCCCCGTCTTTTCCGACATGGGCGAGCGGGATATAGCAAGCTTCGTTTTCATCGACAGCAAGACACACGCCCACCATCTTTGCCGCGGCGCTATCGAGACTATCTGTTTCCAAATCCACAGCCACGACGCCTGTTTCAAAGCCTCGCTTTACCCAGTGCTTCAAAGTCTCCGCGTCCTGAACGCAGACATATTTCTTTTTATCAAAAGCGATGTTTTCCGGCATTTCTCGCTCAACTGGTGCGATCTCTTCTGCGGCGTCATCATCTTTGCGAAGCCCGTCGGTTTCGCCTTCCCCTAACTGCGCCCTCACCCGCGCGGTAAGCGTGCGGAACGTCATGCGCTCTAGAAAGTCAAATAGCTCATCAACATCCGGGTCAGAAACAGCGAAGTCTTCCAGCTCCGTCTCGACCTCGACATCAGTTTTCAGTGTGACGAGCTGTTTGGAAATCAGGGCCATTTCCTTATTTGCCATCAGTTTTTCGCGGCGACCCTTTTGCGGAATTTCTTCGGCGTGATCGAGCAGGTTCTCGAGCGTGCCGTATTCGTCCAAAAGCAAGACAGCTGTTTTCACGCCAATCCCGGGAACGCCGGGAATATTATCAACAGAATCTCCGGCCAAGGCCTGGACGTCAATAACGCGGTCCGGCGAAACACCGAATTTTTCTTTGACCTGCGCAACGCCGATATCCTTATTCTTCATCGTATCGAGCATGACCACTTTATCCGTCACCAATTGCATCAGGTCTTTGTCGGAACTGATAATCGTGACCCGCGCGCCTTTCGCCTCGGCCTGGCGGGCATAAGTCGCAATCAGATCGTCGGCCTCAAATCCGTCCATTTCGACAGAAGGCGAGCCAAATGCACGCGTTGCATCCCGGACCCAAGGAAATTGAGGCACCAGATCTTCGGGCGGCGCGGAGCGGTTTGCCTTATATTGGTCATAAATATCATTACGAAAGGTCTGGCTGCCCGCATCAAATATTACGGCGAAATGGGTTGGACGAGCGGCGTTGTTCTGGCCCTGAAGGAGTTTGAACAGCATATTGGAAAATCCGGCCACGGCTCCGACCGGCGCGCCGTCCGTTTTGCGTGTCAGCGGCGGCAAGGCATGGTAAGCCCGAAATATATATCCGGATCCGTCAACGAGGACGACATGGGAATTTTTATCAACGGGGGCGGATTTGGACATATACTCACTTACCGTAGGCTTAAGGTAATCTGGGATTTAAGGCTAAGAGGGTTTTGAGGGGAAGGGCGCAGGAATTCAATAGTGCAGTTGCGGTTTGGTTTGTATAAACCGTAAGAGTGAATGGGAATGAGGACAGACTTTGTATCAGGACATTGACGATATAGATGCCGAGGACGGCCAGGAGGCCGGGTCGTCACCGCCTGTCTGGCGGCGACCAAAAGGCTTGATGGCTCTGACCGGCTTGGGGCTGCTGGCACTTGTTCTCGTTCTGAGCATTTTCTTTAGGGAGCAGGCGCCTACCCCTGCCAAACCCGACCTCTCACAAACAGAAGCGGCGACCAAAGCCTACCTCACAGCGATTTCCGAGCAAGACCCGGCGCTTCGCCGCGCAAGGCTGAGCGACTATCTTCTAACCTTTGAAAACGGCGCGCATGAAACAGCTGTTCAGGCGCAAATTGACGTCATCAACCGGTTTGAAGGAGATGATTGGGAACAGGTGCAGCTCACGGCCTATAATCCACGGCTTGCTAAAGATATCAAACTCGGCGTGTTAAAGCGTTATGAGGAAAAATGGGGTGGGTCACTATTAGGCGGCCGTGAGAACGATATTGAACGCTTAAGAGTAGAAATTATTGAATCAAAGGCCCCAACCATTCTTCCCGACAGAAGCCTGGAGGGACAGGAAAGCGGGATAACCGAGACTGTGCCAGATAATTTTCTGGCGGGCGGGCCTGGCTTTGCGGCTCCGGACTCCTCGAATAATCCGGCCGGAACCTTCCCGTCTCTAACAGAAAAAATAGAGATTATTCCGGCGCGTGTCAGGCGCGAGAGCGATCCTCATTATCCAAGATCAGCGGAGCGCCGGGGCGTTGCCGGGAGGGTGACCCTTCTCTTGAGTGTTGATGCAAGGGGACGGGTGGTCATGACAGAAGTTGCGAATATCAAGGCGGATAGTTATCAACGCGACTTCATCAGGGCGGCGGAACGCGCTGCTATGAGAACCCGGTTTTACCCGAGAACTGAAAATGGACGGCCCGTGCCTGAAACAGGCATCTCAAGAACCTATCATTTCAGGGTGGAGTAATTTCGCCTCCGCTGGGCGATTATTAATGCTCGTCGTCTACGGCGTTTTCGTCTAAAACAAAGACGCGGTCGCAATATTTACAGCGCACCTTTGTATCCTGCCCCATATCCAGCCAGGTTCTCGGATGGCCCAGAGCGACGCCGCTCCCATCGCAGGCAACCCGTTTCGTCTTCACAACTGTAATGTCGTCATGGTTCTGGGAAATTTCATTTGAATTTGACATGCAAAGCCTGCGCGTGATGTGTAGGAGGGACTTTGTTAGATTTATGCGATAGAATCGTCAACGGGCGGTTTCATCCCACCGGCAATATTTGGACAAAATTATGAACGCTCCAGCGATTGAAATCAAAAACCTGAAGAAAACCTACAAGGCAACGCGGAAAGCACCAGCGAAAGAGGCCTTGAAGGGCGTAGATTTGACGATTCCCCGCGGCTCTATTTTCGGTCTGCTCGGCCCGAACGGGGCCGGGAAGTCGACCATGATCAATATTCTCGCCGGACTGGTCAATAAAACCTCCGGCACCGCCGAGATTTGCGGCTATGATATTGAAACAGCCACCCGGCAAGCGCGGGCCTCTATAGGAATCGTCCCGCAGGAAATAACCATGGACGTGTTTTTCACGCCTTACCAGGCCTTGGAAATTCAAGCGGGTTATTACGGCGTGCCGAAATCAGAACGCCGTTCCGAAGAAATCCTGGAAGCGCTCGGCCTCGCCGATAAGCGGGACGCCTATGTACGACAGCTTTCCGGCGGTATGAAGCGCAGATTGTTGATTGCCAAAGCTCTTGTTCACAATCCGCCTGTCCTGATTCTGGACGAGCCCACAGCCGGGGTGGATATTGAACTGCGCCGGCAGCTCTGGGTTTATGTTCAGGAGCTTCACAAACGCGGCACCACGGTTATCCTGACAACGCATTACCTAGAAGAAGCAGAAGCTCTTTGCGACCAGATCGCCATTATTCATCAGGGCGAAATTGTCGCCAATGAGAGCAAGTCCTCACTCTTGTCCCGGCTCGACAAACGCAAATTGGTTATCACCCCGACAGAGCCGCTAAGCGCCGTCCCAAAAGGCCTGTCACATTTGGACGCCGAAGTCATGGAAGACGGCGACCTGGTCATTTCCTATCGTGCTGGGACGGATTCAATTTCCGGCATGCTTAATGAGTTCAAGGATGCAGGCCTGTCCATCGGCGACCTGCGCACGGAAGAGCCGGATTTGGAAGATGTGTTTATGTCCCTGACTTATTCAAGCGAGGCGGCGTAAGCCTCCAGAGCTAATTTTAGACAAGATCTAGAACCGTTTAGGAGACTGAAGATGATAAATATCGGCATTCTCGGCGCAGCGAATATCGCCCCAAAAGCGATTATTCATCCGGCGCAGGATCGCGACGACTGCCAGATTTTGGCTGTTGCCAGCCGCGACTTGGAAAAATCTGAAGCCTACGCGAAGGAACATAGTATCTCTGAGGCTCTGGACGATTATGACGCGCTCATCTCGCACCCAAAAATTGATCTGATCTATAACGCCCTGCCTCCAAACCGCCATGCTGACCTTACCATTGCGGCGTTAGAAGCCGGTAAATCCGTCCTTTGTGAAAAACCATTTGCGATGAACGTGACGGAAGCCAAAGCCATGGTGGCCGCCGCCGAAAAATCAGACGGCTATCTGATTGAAGCTTTCCATTACCGTTTCCACCCCGCCGTCATTGAGTTTCTGACCTTCATACATCACGGCGAAATCGGCGACGTCCGTTCCATGAACGGCAAATTCAATGTAACGATCGCCAATAAACCCGGAGAGCTTCGTTATATTAAAGAGCTAGGCGGCGGGGCCTTAATGGATTTGGGATGTTATACGCTGCACCTTTCGCGGCTTGTCTCCATGAAAGAGCCCGAGGTGACATCGGCGACGGCAATTCTTTCAGAGAGCGGGGTCGACGCCGCGATGAAAGCCGAAATGGGTTTTGACGGGATAAAAGGCACTCTCGCCTGTGACATGCGGGGCGAGACAGATCGCGAAATAGTTTTTACCGTTACGGGGGATAAAGGCACCGCGACCCTGGATCAATATGTGCACCCTTATCGGCAATTTACCCTGACAGTTGAGACCGAAAGCGGCGTCAGAACTTTCACGGAAAAAGACGATGAAAAACGCTATACCCGCTCAACTTATGCTTATCAGCTCGACCATGTCGTCAAGGTGATGTCCGGCAAAGCGTCGGCGCTGACCGGCGGCGCGGACGCAATTCATACAATGCGCGCCATAGATGCGATTTATGCCGCCGCCGGAATGGGGCCGAGATAAAATTTCCGAATTAAACTTTTTCTTTATGTGAAAACCGACTAACAGCCGCGTCCATGACTGAAACGGCTCATATCATTGCTCCGACTTCACCAGAGGTTACGGCTCTCCCTGACACATGGTGGGGCGAGATGGGCGCCCTGCTGCGACTCGGAATTCCCATGGCGTTTACGCAGCTCGTCATGTTCTCGATTTATTTCATCGACACCGTCATGATTGGCCGCCTTTCTCCCGCCGATCTCGCGGGAGCGGCGCTTGGCAGCGTAATGATTTTCCTTCTCTATATGATTGCGAGCGGACCCATTATGGCGGTATCGCCACTCGTCTCCCAGGCTTTGGGCGCGGATAAAAATGAGACCCGCGACTCCCGCCGCACAGTTCGCATGGCGATCTGGATGATTTTCTTAATGACGCCCTTCATGCTGGCCGTCATGTTAATGACAGAGCGCGCGGCTTTATTTTTAGGTCAGGATCCGGTCGCCGCCGCCAAAGCGCAGAGCTATGTTCTCGCCATTCTCATTGGCCTGCCCTTTGGCTTGGCAACGATGGCGCTCCGAAACTTCTTAGCAGCGCTGGATAAAACCTTTGTGCCGTTTTTGATTGTGTCTTTTGTTGTCGTTCTCAACGCAGGTTTGAACGCTCTTCTTATTTTTGGGATGTTTGGCTTTCCGGCCTTAGGGCTTGTAGGGGCGGGTCTTGCTTCCTCTATCGCCACGATCATCGGATTTTTTATCTTTCTCGCTTACATTCAATGGGACAAGCGGGCGCGCACTTTTGAAATTTTCAAACGGTTTTTTGTGCCAGACTGGGAAAGGCTGATTGAAATATTCAGACTTGGCTGGCCTATTTCTGTCACCACCTCTTTTGAAGGCATGCTGTTCAACGCTTTGGTTCTCATTGTTGGGCTGATCGGCGTGACGGAGCAGGCCGCGTATCAAATTGCGCTCAATGCGTCTGCAACCGCGTTTATGATGCCTTGGGGGATGAGCATGGCCGGATCTGTCCGGATTGGTCTCGCGCGTGGCGCGAAAAATAAGCCTGCAGAGAAGCGGGCCTCCAGCACAACTATATTGTCCTGCGTTATCGCCATTGGCATTTTTGCAATTCCGATTGCGCTCATGCCCGAAACAATTGCCGCGCTTTACCTCAACCTAGAGAAAGCCGAAAACGTTGAAGTGATTGCATTTGTCATTACTTTCCTGCCCATCGCTGCGGCGTTTATGTTTGCGGATGCCCTCCAAGTAGCCTGCAATCAGCTTTTGCGCGGGCTTAAGGACGTGACCGTGCCTATGTGGATTACTGGCGTCAGCTATTGGATTGTCGGATTTCCGGTTGCCTATTATCTTGGCCTCCACAGCCCGCTTGGTCCCAAAGGGGTCTGGTATGGCTTGATGGCGGGGCTGACCTGCGCCGCTATCGGCCTCGGAATAAGGCTTGCGCAGCAGCTTCGGCAGGATCCACCTCCCGGGTCTCCTGCTGAACCGGCTCCCCAATAAGCGCTTCCGGAGCTGCGTCACTTTCAATTTCTATTATCCAGATATCCGGGTCGTCATCGACGCGTCGGTTCACCCGGCTGTCGAGCGCGGCCTGATCCGCCATATCGTAAGGCCACCACACCCTTTGCCCCTCAAAATTTCGTTCCGGCGCGTAGATCTTAAGCTGATGTCCGGACCGGAAAACGATCAAAACAATCCCTGCATCAGGATCTCCTTTGCGCAAAATGGTCGCAAATCCGCCTTGGGATTGAGTCCGCCGCAGAAGGGCCCCGACCCAAAATTCACTTTTTAATCTCGGGCTCATAAAAGCGTCGCTCGATTATCGGGGCCTGACTGAGTTAATTTCGCCTCAAAAGACATATCTGGCATCCCGCTTGCTTGGTTAGGGTCATGATTAACATGAGGCCCGGATTAATGTCCCATTTCCGACAAAAGACATTTATGTCTATAACGGCCTTTGCGCTTCTAGCCGCTACGGGGCCTGCTGTCACGGCACAGGCGGGCATAAACGAGATAAACAATCCCGGTCTCAAAACGCCTTTGGGAAAGAGCCAAACACAAACGGCGGCTCTTTCTGAATTTACACGCTTATCTGAAAAACCCGTATTGGATTGGCGAAATCCGAATTTTTCCCTGACATTTGATATTCCTGATATGAATTGGACATCTTCGCTTCGGTTAAGCCTCTCCGCCGACCCGGTGGGAAATATACCCCGAAACGCAGAAATCTATGTGCAACTTAATCAAGAGTCTCCTGTCAAAATCAGCACAAAAGGTCGGGGTTTTGATGCTCTTTTAACGCTTGAAACGGCCAGCATCCGCCCCCGCAATAATGTTCTAAACATCTTTTACGGCGTGCCAGCCGGGGCTGAATGCCTCCAACCCCAAAACGGGGCCTGGGTTTTAAATCTAGACAGATCTATTCTTACTTTACGAAGCCGGACCAAATCCCGCGCTTTTAACATTGGCGATATTGAGGCTGCGTTTTCCAACCCCTTAAATGCGCCCAAAAACGTCAGTCTTCTTGCTTTTGGCGATCAAAAAACACAATTCCAATCCCTTCTGGCTCAAGCTGTCGGGTTGCGATCAGCACAGATGCCCGAATTTACGCTGTCCCTTGGAACAGGCGATATTGAATTCATCGCAGGGCGACGCGAAGTCATATCGCGACACATAAAAAACGAAGTTGTTCTACAGGTGAGCGGGCCGCGCCTCGCCCTGGATGAGGGCCGACCCTTACGAGTTATCCTGACAGGGGATACGGATGAGGAGGTGTTAAATCTTTTGCAGGCTTTTGCTCAGTACCAACTTCCTGAAACGCGCCGGACTCTCACCAGCACGGGTGAGCTAAAAATGCAGCGGCCTCTCTCGGAAGACACCGCGCTCCGGTCCGGTCAGACCAAGCTCTCTGATCTGGGATCGATGGACATTCATCATAACTGGAATCCGAATAATGTGGGTCTACGCTTTGATGTGGAAGACCCGCTCGCGAGCCGGGGAGATATTCTGCTCCGCCTCGCCGCGCCGAAAGCCGTCGCGCACACAGAAAACACACTCACCCTCTCCTTGAATGGAAAATCTATCGGTCAAACGTCATTGGATAAGCGGAGTAAGTCTGTGGCTTTTCAAATTCCGCAGGGCGCATTGCAGGGACAGGATAACGTCCTGAAAGTGACGTCGGATATCGAAACCAAAAACCTGAACGGATGTTTAGGTCAGAGCTATAGTCAAAACAGCCCGACATTCGGCAAGCACTCCCGGATTACGTTGACCTCCGAAACTGAAACGCCTCTCTCTGATTTGTCCCGCTTGACGGCGACGGGCGCGCCTTTTTCCGATGCAAATGGCAAAGAGACATTACTAGTTTTGCCGAAAAATAACGCTGATTATCAAGCGGCGCTTGGTCTGCTCGCCAAGCTCGCGGCAAAACAGGGTACAGGCTGGACAGAAGCGGAAGTGACGCGAGATTACACAAAAGTTGAAGCTTTAGCGAGACAGCGGAATGTTCTTTTCATTCTGCCAGCTGAGGACATTCCCCAGAAGGCAAAGTCTGCAGCCCCCAAATCATTCCTTTCCGCTTTAACTGGTAAATCGCAGGACGGAGAGAATCTGTTAACTGCAGAAGCCGAGCGCTACGCCTCGGCGGCGTCTCTGGGCGGGGGCTTTGCCTTTAAATCCGCGCAGCGCAACCGTATCGCAAATGGGGGCGTGGCCGCGCTTTACGCGTCGCCTTATCAGTTCGATAAAATCGCGGGAGTTATCACAAGTGTTCCGGGGGACTCGTTCGAAACTGCCCTTGAGAATTTATCCCAGCCAACGCATTGGAATCGATTGGAAGGCAGTGTTGCCCGCTGGAATGACAAGACAGTCTTAATGACGGAACTGTCTTCTCCTCTGCCGGAGTTTGTTCGATCCGTTTCCCCGGCTCCGTCCTCAGGTTATCAATTAGATTGGCCTGAAATTGATTTCGCGCCTGTAAGCTTTGCGCTGCCCGAATTAAAATGGCCCTCCGTAAATTGGGGAGAGCTGAAAGAGAAAGCTACCTTTTGGGAAAACGATGATGTTGTAACTGATAAAGAACATCAATCAGCAGTCTCCCTAAGAGGACTCTCTATTGTCGAAAAAGAGACGACGTTGCGAACTACGCCAAACGGCGCAAATTGGATATCGAATAAATGGGATTCCTTAAAAACATCCGTCTCTGGATTAGGTTTGGACGAGAAAATTTCAAGCCTACAGAGCCGCGCTCACCAGTTGAAAACGACGTGGCGCGCGAATTGGAAACGCAGCTCTGTTTCTGGACGCCATGTTGAAAATTGGAGTTTGCAGAAAATAAGCGCGGCGGGCTTTCTGCTAATACTTCTTTTGGGGATGATCATGGTTTCAGTCGGCCTATCAAAGCCGCGTAACCGGGCCGACAAACCATACTAAAACAAGCATCACGAATTGAGAAATTTCCTATGGTCATTTGAATTTTCATTCCGCACGGGATGACGGAAGAGATACTGTGACCTGCGTTCCTTCCCCAAGCTGACTCTCAATATCAAATTCGCCTTGGTGTAATTCCGTCAGAGATTTTACCAAGGACAGTCCCAAACCGCTTCCGCGTTCCTCAGAGGATAGCCCGCTGGCCGATTGCGTATATGGCGTGCCGATCGTGACCAGGTCTTCTGCGCTGATGCCTTCTCCTTCATCCTCGACACACAGAACCAAAGCCCCGTTTTCCTCAAAGGCAGAGACAGAAACGCGGCCGCCCTTATGAGAGAATTTAATCGCGTTGGAGAGGAGATTTAAAAGGATTTGGCGAACGGCTTTGCGATCCGCTTCGATGAGGAGTGTCTCGTCGACTTCGACGGCCACGTCCAGACGTACTTCGGCCGCATCTGCCGCTGGACGGATCATTTTAACTGAGCTGCGAATGACATCTGCGGCGTCGAACGTATCATATTGAAGTGTATATCTTCCGGCCTCGACCTTGGATAAGTCCAGGACGTCCCCGATCAAATCCAGCATGTGCTGGCCGCTATCATGAATAAGATCAGCATATTCCGCATATTTGGACGGTAAGGGTCCGAAAAGCCTAGAGCGCATCATGTCGGAGAAGCCGATAATGGCGTTGAGCGGCGTCCGAAGTTCGTGGCTGACCCCGGCAAAAAAGAGGGTTTTGTCATCCGTTTCACGCGCAGCCAGCGCCTGACTGCGGCGTAAATCCTCTATTCTTTGTTCTTCGGCTGTCCGGTCGATAACATGGAGTACAAGCCGGCCCTCACTTTTCGGGGCAATGTAGCATTCGATAACCGCAGCTGAATTGTCTCGTTCTGGCAAGTTCAGACGGGTGGACCAAGGCTGTTTCGTTTCGCGGACCTTTTCAACGGCGCCCATCAAAGCGGCTTGCTCAGCAGCATCGGTCAACAAATTTTGCAATCTCACCTTCGAATGCTCTGGCGCAATATCAAATATTTGCCGAGCGTCTTGATTGGCAGTGATTAATGTTCCTTTTTTGGAGAACTCTAAAACTCCGCCTTGAACGCCCGCATATTTTTGAGTCGGGTGAGACAAGCCCGCAGCCTCATCTAAAGAACCGCGCCCTCTAAGTTGGGCTGACGCGAAAAGTGTTCCGATAATTAGCGCGATCAAACCGACGAGCCCGGTTTGGGTCGACCAGAGACGTTGCATTTCGTCAAGAGGCGTTTCCGGGATAGCGCCGCGCAAAGTGGCAAAATAAAGAAGTCCGGCCAGAATGGCGGACATAACCAATGCCTCAACAATTTTTTCCTGCCGAAACAGAGCGGCCATAATCGGCGCCGTTAAAAACAATACCGCAAGCGGCACAACGCCGACAAATAGGCAGGTGATAATCGCAAGGGCCAGCCAGCTCAGAAGCACCAGAATTTGCGCCCATTCCTTTTCTATGAAGAAACTTAGCAAAACGGAGAGCATTGCCGGCAAGGCCCCGATCAGAGCCGGCCCGGCCAAATCCAGTGGATCAATGCCGCGCAACAGAGCCGCGGCAAAAGCGGTCGCTATAACCGCAAGCCATATCAAGCTGGGCACTAAAATCGCGCGTTTGGTATCTGCATAAGTCAAATGCAATCCTTTCGACCTTTAACAGGGTATAGAACACGTTTTTTGAGTCGTTTGACCAGTCAATTCGCGTGAGAGGTGTAATTTTTGCACAGCCTTCGGATAGGGCCTTGCCCTTGTGAGAACCGTCAAAGCCTCCTATTTCAAGAGTATGAGCGAGACCTTACCTGACGACATAAGCGATTTGATTTCCGATTTCGAATTTCTCGACAATTGGGAAGACCGATATATGCACGTGATTGACATGGGGAAATCGCTGCCCCCGTTGGAGCCAGCCCTGAAAACAGAGGCGACCAAAGTCAAAGGCTGCGTCAGTCAGGTGTGGCTGATCAGCGAGCAAGAGGGCGAAAAAGATCCGGTTCTGCGCTTTCAGGGGGATAGCGACGCCCATATCGTCAAAGGACTTGTGGCTATAGTCTTGGTCATTTTCTCAGGACGAAAAGCGTCGAAAATTTTGAGCCTTGATGCCAAATCGATACTAGGAAAGCTCGGTCTGTCCGAACACCTTTCCCCGCAACGCTCAAATGGATTGAACGCGATGGTCGCCCGAATAAAGGCGGAAGCCGAAGCGCTCGCCTGACATCAATCGAAAACCGAGGCAATTGACTCTGGCGTTATGCCTTCTTTCAAGTCCCGAATTTCGAAATACATGGCCGCTACCGCGGCTGAATTAATCATAACAGCGAAACATTGAGCTAAAGCTGAGACAAATGAGTTCACAACCCAAAAAGTAACACTCGCACCTGTCAAAGCCGCAGTATTTGGATCTCCAAACGGAACTGAAAAAAGTGCTATTACGATGCTGAACACGAATGATATGATGGTTAAGATTATCGTAACAAGAAGTATCCATCGTTTATATCCTTTCGTTAATTCCCAAGACCGAGACAAAGTCTCTAATACACCTGTCTTTTCTACGAGAAGAACTGGAATAACTAGATACCATCCTAGTAAAAGAAATATGCCGGGAATAATTAAGAGCATAAATCCAACCATAAGCCCCAAGAAATAAATAAATAAGACCCCAATTAACGGTAAAAATAGAGCGAGCGCTGTACGACTGGACCGCTTTAGGCTGACTTCTTCATCTGCAAAATCTTTGAAACAGGCATGTGTCAGTATCGCTGAAACAACACTATAAGCCGCAATATAAACGAGGAAGCCAATAACGCTTCCAATTACTGTGGCGAAAAAAAGCTCCCCGCTCACTTCACCGTCAGACATCATGCCTTCCCCGCCGTAAATAAAGAGGGGCCAAAGGCCGACCAGAAATAGCGGAATTCCAACAACAACAAAACACAACAATCCGAACTTTACAAAATTGTGCTTAATAACTGAAAACGTGCGGCCCAAGACCCGCCCCACCTCGAATTGCGGCTTCGGGCTTTGCCACTCAAATTGCGGTGGTTGGGAATTTATTTCGTCTGCCATGGTACCTTGGACGCTTAATTTACTCTTTGAGCTCTATGTCCCAATAGAGGTAATCAAGCCAGCTGTCATGCAGATGATTTGGCGGAAACCTTCGGCCCTGTGCCTGTAATTGATGCATGGTTGGCTGAAACGGCTTAACGAGCGGGTGCATGCCGGCCACTTTCGGATGGCGCCCCCCCTTTTTCAGGTTGCAGCTGGAGCAGGCTGCGACGATATTCTTCCAAGTCGTTTTGCCGCCAAGCCGTCTTGGAATAACGTGATCAAAGGTAAGCTCGGTTTCGCTATGGCAGTAAACGCATTCAAATCCGTCCCGTAAAAATAAATTGAATCGCGTAAAAGCCGGCGCCCGGTTTTGCGGAACATAGTCTTTCAGAGCGACAACGCTCGGCATTTGCATTTCAAATGTCGCGGAGCGCACGCATTGCTCATAATGGTTGATGACATTGACGCGGTCGAGAAAGACGGCCTTTATCGCGTCTTGCCAGGACCAAAGGGAAAGCGGAAAATAGGAAAGAGGCTGATAATCCGCATTCAGAATAAGGCAGGGATAATTTCCACGAGCAACAGGTTTGGCATCCGAAATATTTATTTCAGCAAGGCTCATCGGGCTTTCTCATCTCTGTGGGAGGATATTAAACAGCCGCGTCTTGGCCTCAGCGAGGAGGCATCATGATGATTCTGATAAAATAAATGACTGAAACCACTTACTCCAAAAAACTGTTTCGATACTTGGATAGATAATCAGAAAGACAGAGATGTGACAAGCAGAAGAAATTTTTCTTACATAACATAAGTTTAGCCAACACTTATTGCCGATTTCAGAGGCGATGGCTGTAATTTTTGTTCGTCATCAAGCGTAATACCCCATTAGAAAGGCTCATGCGATTCGCGGGATTAACAGTTTTCGCCATGATAGTGACCGTAATGCACAGCGGCGCGTCTTTGGCTTGGGCGCAAAATTCTTCTTCCGGGCTCTACGCTGATCTCAGCCAGCCATCTGAAAGCACCCTCTCTATCAAAACTCAAAGCGGGCGTAATTTTGCGGCGCTGAGAGTCGGAGACGGACTCGTTTTTGAAAGACTATCACAAGACTTAGGGGTCATTTCGGCTCTCGCAAAAGACGCCTCCGGGACGCTTTACGTCGCGGACCGTACCGCAGGCAGGCTCTGGCGACTTCGAGACCGCAATCAAGATGGCCGATATGAATTCAAACAGGCTTTACCTCAGCGTTTTGATCAGCCATCCGGCTTGGCGATTAGCGGAAAAACAATTTATATCGCTGACCGAAATGCCGTCTGGGTGATGAATGGAATGAATCCCCCGCGAAAACTCGCTGGATTGGTCAACTCCGGCTCTAAAGGGGCGCATCACCCCCTGTCTCTCACCGAAAATGGAAAAACTCTTTATCTTGGCCTGAGCACGAAAGCGGGCGAAGCTAAACTTCTACAGCTGGATGTGGAAACCGGAGAAGCCGTTCTGGCTCAAAATAAAGAAACCGATCAGGAGATCATAGCTTTAACCTCTTTTGGAGACGCATCCCCCTGGCTCGCGTTGGAGCATGGCATAGGCCCCTCTCTCAAGAATATAACACCTATCTCGTCCTCTCATTCGGTCAATTCTTTGGCGTTGCCGGCCTCTGCGGCGACTACTGACACCAGTGATTGGCCCGCGGCATTGGAGAATAAGGTCATAGTGTCCAGGCAATCGGGGAGCGGCTATGACGTCTTGGCGCTCCCGGCCGGATTTGGGCAAATTGACCTCCGAGCCAAAATAATATTTTCAGGGTTTATGTCTACTTCCGGGCGGTCCGTCTGGGGCAGGCCCGGACCACTTCTTTTTGACACTGAAGGTTTGATCGTTGCCGATTCAAAAAATGGAGATATTTATCGATTAAAGGCGGCTCCTATGCCTGTCGCCTCAGAACAAAATGAAGACCCCGCCACTCTCGCACCCCCGGATACTCAATCTCCAAAACCAATCGCCCAGGCCGGGCCGCCGGACATGCAGGTTTCGACAATTCGGGAGGGCAGTCAGATTGGGTCTGCCAGCGCCTTGAATCGCGGATCCAATCTGGATGTGGGCTCGACGATTATCCGTGACTATGAACCGCTCTCTCTTGATGAAAAGGACGGCGTGGAAGCTGAAGAAAGCAAAGCTGAACCCGAAGAGAAAGACGTCAGGTGATAAGCTTTTCTTTTCAAATCACGGCGTAATCCATATTGAGCTTAGAGGCGAGTTTCTTGAGCCGGAATTCAACTTGCTCCGTCAAAAGAGCTTTTTCTTTTGGCTCCGCGGTGAGAGTCAGACCCTTTTCGCTTTTTGCCAGAGTAAAACAATCCAGAAGTTCAGACGATCCGCCCGTCGCCACGATCCCCAAGCGGATCGCCGATCCCACCATGCCGGCGACTTCCTGTTGCTCTGGCGATAGCAGCGCGTCAATTATATCCGGCGCCGGTACATCTCGGCTTGCTGTGTAAGACCTGAACAGACATAGCGCGAGAAAGACGCGTTCAGCGTGATATAATCCGGCCACAGGCGCATAAAGGACTGCCGCAAAAATAGCTTCCGCGCGGTAATCAGGGTGCAAGTCCTTGCCAATTCCGGCCATCAGGCAGGCGGACTCGAAAATTCTCTTATCATCTTCGGAGTTGAAGACATCGGGAAAGAGCGGTCTGACGGGTTCAATAAAACGGATTAATGGCCGACCGAAGTTCTCGGTTTGAAGCGAGCCTTTGGCAAAGGCGCGGCATCCGTCAAATAACGGGTCACGTTGCCTTTGTGAGGTTGGAATCGCATTTTGAACCAGGCCTTCACGTAGCCCGGCCTGAGAAATAACAATTTCTCTGGGTTTAATTTTATCAATCAGGATTTCGAGCAAAATCGCGCTGTATGGCAAGGTCTCGGCCCGGCGACTACGCATGCCCGGCCAGCTAAAGACCGCCTCACGGCCCTGACCATATGCCCAGCGCGCGTGTTTTATCGCTTCTTTTGGAGGCAAGGTATATGCCTGCAATGTCCGTAAAGGATAACCCGAACGAGCCTGATGAATAGACGCCAAGTTCCGCCAAGCTCCGCCAATCAAATAAAGAGACTGGCCCCTTCCTTTTTTAAGCAAACTTGAATGCTCTGCGAGATGCACCTCGATGGCGGTTTTGGCATTTCGAATAATATCCACCGTCATTTCGGTCAGGTTCCCGCCCATCAGGTCAAATGGGCCGAGCGGAAGCGACTGGCATTTGCCGACGACAGCCTCCTTCTCACCTTGTTTTATATTTACCAGCTCCAGACTCGCCCCGCCCAAATCCGCCGCCAAACCCGAGGCGCGCGGATGCATGGAGATCAATCCCATTGCGCTAAGACGCGCTTCTTCATCTCCGCTGATGGGCTCTATCTTCAAGCCGGTTTCAGATTTAATTTTTCGGAGAAAGTGAGCAGCGTCCTCGGCTTCGCGTAGCGCCGCTGTTGCCCCGAAAATCAGAGGCGGTAAATTTCGCGCTTTGGCGATACGGGTGAAACGGGAGAGCGCTTGCAGGGTAAGGTCTTTCCCTTCTTCTGAAAGCTTTCCTGTCGATTTCAATGCCCGTCCCAGGCCCGCCAGAATTTTTTCATTATATATCTCTGTGAAATGCGAGCCAAACACCTCATAAATCACCAAACGGACAGAGTTTGATCCAATATCGACAACCCCTATTTCGCGGCCAACAGCATTTTTTTTAAGCTTCACTTCGTCGCTTTCAGCTTTTCAGCAAAAATAGTTTCCAGAGGCAGCGGCGCGTCATTGTCCAAGGCTTGTCCGCGTCCCGATAAGGACGGATTTTTCATAAAATAGGCATGGGCGGAAAATTGTCCGGTCTCACCTTCGCGGCTTAAACGGCGATATTTTCCCTTAGGGTCAAGTTCCCAGCTATTGGCGGTATCGATGAGATTGGCAACCATGATCTGATCCAGAACCTGCCCGTGCACGGTGGGGTCGTCAATGGGAATGAGCGTTTCCACACGGCGATCCAGATTACGCGGCATCCAGTCAGCACTCGACACGAAAACCTTTGCATCATCATGCGGCATAGCGGACCCATTGCCAAAACAGATGATACGGGAATGTTCCAGGAAACGCCCGACAATCGACTTCACCCGTATCGTTTCAGATAAGCCCGGAACGCCCGGGCGAAGGCAACATATGCCGCGGACGACCAGATCAATCTGCACGCCCGCTTTGGAGGCCTCGTAAAGTTTGTCGATCATGTCGGCATCAACAAGCGAGTTCATTTTCGCCCAGATACAGGCGGGCTTGCCTTCTTTGGCGAGTGCTATTTCGTCATTAATATGACTGTAAAGCGCGTCCCGAAGACCGAGCGGGGCAATGACCAATTTGCTTAAATCACGCGGCTTGGAATAGCTGGTCACATAATTAAATAGTTTCCCGACATCCTCGCCCATATCTGCATTTGCCGTAAACAAGGCCAGATCCGTATATATCTTTGCGTTTTGCGCATGATAGTTGCCTGTTCCAAGATGGGCATAGGTCTGCAAGCGCGCGCCCTCTCTCCTTAATACCAAAGAGACTTTTGCGTGGGTTTTATACCCTACAAATCCGTAGACCACATGAGCGCCGGCGCGTTCGAGATCTCGCGCCCAACGCAAATTGGTGGCCTCGTCGAAGCGGGCCTTTAACTCGACCAATGCCGTCACCGATTTTCCGTTTTCCGCCGCTTCAATCAGGGCCGAAACAATCGGGCTGTCGTCCGACGTTCTGTAAAGCGTCTGTTTTATCGCGACGACATTCGGATCCGCGGCGGCCTGTTTAAGAAACTGAATAACAACATCAAATTCTTCATAGGGGTGATGGACGACGATATCCTTTGCCGCAATTGCCGCGAAACAGTCGCCCTCAAACTCACGAATTCTTTCGGGAAAGCGCGCATTGAACGATGGAAAGAGAAGTTCGGGATTATGCTTGGTTATGATTTGGGAAACATCGCTCAGGCCGAGCATTTTATTCTCGTCCTGAATATCCTCCTCCCAGCATTCAAAACTGTCGATGAGAAACTCACGGAGTTCCGGGACAACGCCTTCGCCCAGCTCAAGACGGATGACCCGTCCACGTCTGCGCTTTTTCAATAGAAATTCAAAATGTCGGACGAGGTCTTCCGCGTCTTCATCCACAGCGATATCACTGTCACGGGTGATCCGGAAAAGACCCGTGTGACGAACGTCGAAATCCGGAAACAGATCTTGCGCAAAAGTTGTCAAAACGTCTTCAATCAGAACGTAACTCTGGCCCTTGCCGCTTTCATTAACGGGGAGAAACCGCGGTATATGGGTTGGGATGATGATTAAACCATACATTGGATCGTCCCGGCCTTCGACAGCCATGGACAAAGCCATCCCGAAACCAAAATTGGGCAGGAATGGAAAAGGGTGAGCCGGGTCAACGGCGAGAGGCGACAAAATAGGAAGTATGGAGTCGATGAAGTGCGACTTCACGGCTTCAAAAGCATCTTTTTTCAGATTGCTCATTTTACGGATATGTATATTTTCTGTTGCCAGTTCCCGCACGAGTTTTGACCAGCATGTGCCTTGGCGTTTAACAATTTTTCCGGCCCGCCTGCCAATTTTGGCAATTTGGGCATCCGGGGTTAGACCATCGGCGGATTTCGTATGCATTCCAGCGAGAACCTGTGTCCGAAGTCCGGCGACCCTCACCATGTAAAATTCATCAAGGTTTGAGGCTGAGATAGACAGAAAACGAACTCTCTCCAACAGAGGAACTTCCGGATTCTGGGCTTCTTCCAAAACGCGGCTGTTAAAGAAGAGCCAGGATAGCTCTCGATTGAAAAAACGTCTGGAGTCTAGAGGAGTCATGCCGTCTTTTAGTCAGACGAAGACGTAAAATATAGCCCTAAGCCACATTTGCCATGTGACAGTTTTATAAATGAAAAATGGCTTCTAGGCAGCTTTCGCGTCCTGACTTTCGGCCAAAATCATGTAGAGCGCTTCGGCATTTGGCGCCGCACGAAGACGCTGACGCATTTCTTGGCGACGCAGAAGCCGGGAAACTTTCGCCAGTGCCCTCAAATGGGAGCCGCCGGCATTTTCAGGCGCAAGCAGGAAGGCCACCAGGTCAACATCGCGGTCATCCACGGAATCGAATTTCAGAGGTGTTGCCAATTTCACAAACACGGCTGTGACATGATCAATTCCGTCCAGACGCGCATGCGGCAGGGCGACGCCGTTTCCAACTCCCGTGGAGCCAAGTCGTTCACGTTCCACGGCGGCCGCGACGATATCGCGGCAAGCGATACCTTTAGAATCGAGTTTTTGGCTCTTGATGAGGAGCGAAGAAATTTCTTGAAAAAGCTGTTTCTGGCTTCCGGCGTTCAAATCAAACAGAACGCCTTCCGCGCTAAAGAGCGGCGGGGTTGGCATGACTTTACTCATATTGGCTCACCGGGAAAAATCAAGCCGGTGACATTAATGCGCGGTCTCGCGCTCAGTTGCGCGCTCCCTTAGAGGAGCGGCGCCCGAAGGTCAATCAAGGGCTTCAGCCCAAAGACAAAGGCGCTATGCGCCTGCGCCATCCGGATCAACCCAACCAATATTTCCGTCCTGGCGTTTGAAAACCACATTCAATCCGCCGTGCCGCGCATTGTGAAAGACCACAACGCCGCTATCTGCCAAACCAAGCTCTAACGCCGCCATAGAGGGCGTAAGCGTACGAATTTTGCCTTGCTTTTCAGCGATGACCATCGGTTCTTCTTGCTCGGGATATTCCGTCTCTTCATCGTCATCATCTTGCCCGCCCGTCGGGTCCTGCAGAATAAAGAGATTCATATTCTTGGCGGCTTTTTGCGCTTGGGAGTGATCTTTCAAGCGGCGCTTATATCGGCGTAGACGCTTTTCAATATGCGTGAGCGCCTCATCTGTTGCGCCATAGGCGTCTTGGGCGGCGCCCTGACCCTCCATGGTGGCACCGCTGGGTAAATGAACGGAACAGACTGTCTTGAACCCAGTGCCTTCACGGCTGACTGAAACGTGCGCCTCGCCCTCGCGGTGAATATACTTATCCATCATTTCATCTAGTCGGCCTGATATGCGCTCTCTAAGCGCTGGGGAAACATCTATGCCTTTGGAAACGATTTGGACTTGCATAATTTACCTCTCTTATTTGTTATATAGATATACGGGCTAGCATAAAAAAGGTGCCGTGACTGCCCCTAACTTTTTTTTCACGCTTAAATTTTGTAAAGTTGGTTTGCGACTTATTTGAAAATCCGTGCGTATATGTGTTATGATTAATTCTTTCTCCCCGCAAAATTCAGAAACAAAAGCTCAGTTAGAGAAAACAAAACCCTCCGACTATCTTCGGCAAGTCTTCGTATTGATCACCGCCCCACTGATGTGGATTTTATCAAGCTTATCCTTTTTCGATCCAGATGCCAGAAGCCCAGCAGGCTTTTCCGATATCAATGAAAACCTTTTGGTTCCATTGGGAGCCGCTTTTTCAATTTGGTTTCCGATATTTGTCGGCTGCATCGCTTATGGTATTTTGCAAGCCTTTGGCACTAATCGGACACGAGGCATTTTCAGAACGTCCGGATGGTGGGCAGGCTCTGGGTTTGCGTTGATCTGTGTGTGGTCACTGATTTCCGCATATTCGCCCGTCTCTTGGGCGCAATTGGGAACAGCTATAGTTTTTGTTCCGGCAATGCTCTGTTTGGTCAAGGCCATGCTCATTCTTAATATGAATCGTCAGGCTCTCGATAAGATTGAAACACTATGTGTCTGGCTACCCGTAAGCCTCATTGCCGGGTGGACATCTCTGGCGGTATTTCTGAACTGGGCCCCGATTGTCACGGAACTCATGGGAAATCAGATTCCGTTATTGGTCTCGAATGTTTTTGTACTCGTTATCGCTCTGCTATGGGCCGGAGCCATAACGCGCAAAAGCGGCGCAAACCGGGCTTATGCCTTCCCAATCATTTGGGGCCTGAGCTTTCTGTTTATCAAACAGGTTTTTGTGACTCAGAACTCGATAGCGATCGGCGGTCTGGCTTTGCTGGGTGCGCTTTTAATAATCGGATTGGCCGCCTTCAGACCCGAAAGTGACCCAACAGATTACAGGGTTTAATCAATGCGCGAAACTCGGATCGACGGGCATGGCCGCTGAATTTAAAATACTTCCGAAAGCAAGACCTAACGGCCTCTAACATATTCACTCAGGCCTCACCCCCCCGCCAAAGCGTTCCGTCCACTCCGCCACACTCTCCTCTTCAATTTTTGAGAATAATAGCTCAGGCGCAGCAACCGTGTGACCAATAGGCAAGGCGTCGAGGAGGTCTTTCACCTCGCCGAACTTCCAGCTGCGCCGATCCTCCGGCACGCCAATCGCGTCTAGAATTTTACCCGCTGCGTCCGGGATCACGGGCTGGGCAATAATGCCGAATAGCGCCACAAGGTTAAGGCCGTGGCGCACGCCGATAGCCGCCTGATCTACATCTGTCTTGTAATGCGTCCAAGGCGCAGCCTGCGTCAGATATTCATTCCCCGCCGCCCAGATAGCGCGGGTTTCGGCCATAGCTTTGCGGAAGTCTCGGGTCTCATAAAACTTTATCAGTTTTGGCAGGCGGTCAGAGAGTTCATTTTCGAGCCAAGCTTCCGCCTCGCCCGGCTCCCCGCCGCCCGGTACCACGCCGTCAAATTTACCAACGCAATATTTTGTAATCCGGTTGACGAAATTCCCGAGCACATTGGCTAAATCAGAATTGACCGAAGATTGGAAATCCTCCCACGTAAAGGCCGCGTCAGAGCCTTCCGGCGCGTTCGCCATAAGGTACCAGCGCCAGTAATCGGAAGGCGCAATTTCTATCGCCTGATCCATAAACACGCCTCGGCCCTGAGAGGTCGAAAATTTGCCGCCATACCAAGTGACCCAGTTAAAGGCTTTGAGTTGGTCAACGAGCTTCCACGGCTCGTCGCTGCCCATAATCGTCGTAGGGAAGGAAAGCGTATGAAAAGCGACATTGTCCTTGCCCATGAACTGGACATATTGCACGTCATCCGCGCCCTTATCCGTGCGCCACCAGCTTTCCCAGTCGCCGTCATTTTCTGTCGCCCAGTCCTGCGTTGCGCCGATATAGGCAATGGGCGCGTCAAACCAGACGTAAAAGACCTTGCCTTCAAACCCATCGCGGACATTTCCGTCGGCGTCGGTGACAGGAATGCCCCAGTCGAGATCGCGTGTAATTGAGCGGTCGCGCAGGCCTTCATCCAGCCATTTCAGCGCGATGGAGCTCGCCAAGGGCGGCCAACCCGTGGAGTCGTTCACCCATTCCCGCAAACGGTCGCTCATTTTCGACTGTAAAAGATAGAGGTGGTTGGTGTCGCGCACTTCGACGTCGTGACTGCCTGAAACGGCCGAATAGGGATCAATCAAATCGACCGGATCGAGTAATTTTCCGCAACTATCACATTGATCGCCCCGGGCTTTCTCGAATCCGCAATTTGGACAGGTTCCCTCAACATAACGGTCCGGCAGATATCGACCGTCCGCATTTGAATAAACCTGCTTGGAGACGCGCTCTTCTATAAGACCGTTCTTTTCTAGAACTTGCGCGAAATGCTGGGTCAGCTTGGCCGTAGACGGGGCCGAAGACCGCCCAAAATAATCATAAGAGAGGCCAAACTGCGCGCCGGCTTGTTTCTGCGCCTCATGCATTTTATCGCAATACTCTGCGACGGCCATATCTGCCGCTTGGGCCGCCAGCTCTGCCGGCGTGCCGTGTTCATCGGTGGCGCAGATATAAAGCACCTCATGTCCCATAAGGCGCATGGCGCGGGCATAAATATCAGCGGGCAACATAGACCCGGCCAAATTGCCGAGATGTTTAACGCCATTAATATAAGGCAGAGCAGAGGTAATGAGGATACGAGACATAATCTTGGCCTTCTAGCGCGGCGCCCAATTGACGCAAGCCCAAATGGGTCTTTCTCCTGTCGTTTTAAGGGCTTTCATCGGATTGCCCGACCAATTGCCCAAGATGCGACAATTTGGTACACTCCTCTCGGGTTAATCATGGCCCGATAGAAGGGGGAGGCATTTATGCCAAAAATTCACAATACTTCAGTTTTAGGAATAGGCGCGGCCACGATCGCCTTTTATATTTTAGGAGGCCTTTGGTACGGGTTATTTTTTGCAGAGCCTTGGATGGCATTGGCCGGCATGTCAGAAGCCGAAGCCCTGGCCCGCAATGATGCGCTCGGGCCTATGATGTTTGTCTATGGCCTGTTGATTACTTTGGCGCAGGTCATCGGCCTTAACTGGTTGATTCATTGGGCAGGCGCCGCCCGTTGGCGCAAATGCCTGGAAGTCTGCCTGATCACGGCAAGCTTTATCAGCTTTCCAATCATGCTTTATAGCTGGCTTTACGAAGGCACCAGTTTCCGTGGTGACATTCTTGATTTAGGGCACATTGCCATTGGCTACGGCCTGGTCGGACTTATTCTCGCGGCGTTTCGCGGGAAAGACAAAGTCACACTCGGCGACTGAATTCAGGTTTCAATCGATGGCGACGCAAGAAAGGTTTTGCGTCGCCTTATTTTTTTCACCCCAGCTGCAATAATCGGCTTGCAAGAGCGGTGCGACAAAGCTATGAGCCGCGCGCATCTTCCAGTGCCCCTATAGCTCAGCTGGTAGAGCACCTGATTTGTAATCAGGGGGTCCGCGGTTCGAGTCCGTGTGGGGGCACCATTTTCTAGCATCACAAACTAGATAAGCTGCTGAAATCATTATGTATTTGTCTCGGATTGTCCCGCGACACTTAGATTTCCACACGCTTTGTGCCACAAATTGTGCTACAAATTGTGCTACATCATGCCTGTAATGAAACGCTTGAACCAATACCTTAAACGCCGCGGAGACCGCTGGAATTATTACCGACGAGTTCCCTCAATATACCAATCACTTGATACTCGCGGCACAATTCGCGTTGCACTTGATACAGCCTCTGTTGAAATCGCCCGCGCGAGACGTGACGCCCTCGCCAAAGCCGATGAGCTTTTCTGGCGAACGCTGCAATCTGGCAAGCCGACAGCTCTTGATAGCTATGATGCGGCAAAGCACCGAGCTATGTCGCGTGGCTTCGTTTACATTCCCGCTGAAGACCTTGCCGTCGAGGCCACCTTAGACGAAATTCTAGACCGCCTGAAAAAGCTGGATGTAAAAGCCCCAACAGCAACATCCGATGCTGACGCTGTGCTTGGCCTAGTGAAACCAACAGCTATCCTAATAACGGAAGCATTCGGTGTGTATTGTGACAAGATTTGCGCTGTCGACTTGAAGGGAAAATCGAAAACTCAAATTGCAAACTGGACAAAAGTGAAACGTCGGGCCGTGAATAATTTTGTTGCTGTCTGCGGAGACTTGCCCATGGATGCCATTACGCGCACTCACGCCAAGTCAATCTTCGACTGGTGGAGTGGCCGGGTAAACCCAACAGATGGGTCAAAACCTCTACATGCTAATTCAGCAAACAAAGACCTCACCAACTTACGCATTCTGTTTGAGCGCTTCTGGGAATACCAAGGCGAAGATCAACGAGACAACCCGTTTCGTAATCTAAGGTTCAAGAATGTCGTCTACAAAGAGATTCCTGCTTTCGAGAACGATTGGATCGAAAACAAGATATTGGCTCCAGGCGCTCTAGATGACTTAAATTTAGAAGCGAAATGCATAGTTCTTGCGCTTGTCGAAACAGGATGCCGCCCAAGTGAGATTGCCAATCTTAAGCCAGAACACATCGTTCTGGATCACGACGTCCCTCATTTAAAAATACGGCCACAACAGAATCGTCAACTGAAGTCCAAGTCGGCTAAACGTGACATACCTCTTTTGGGCGTGTCGCTTGAAGCCATGAAGCAATGCCCTACTGGTTTTCCGCGTTATCGAGAGAAAACAGATAGCCTCTCCGCGACGCTGGGCAAATACTTCAAAACAAGAAAGCTAATGCCGACGGCGGATCACAGAATTTACTCTTTTAGGCATTCTTTCGAAAAACGGATGCTGGAAGCAGGTCTGGACTATGGGCTTAGGTGTAAATTGATTGGACACTATAACAATAGGCCTGAATACGGAGATGGCGGTTCACTTTCATTTCGGCGAGATGAGATGGCAAAGATGACTCTCGATTTTACTCAACCAAATTTCTGACGATATTTCTGCAATTGGTCCTGCCGTGAATTTAGTTGAAGTAGTTCCTTTTCAAGGCGCTCGAAAAGTGGCCATGCGTCCTCGCTATGGGTCTCGATTACCCATGTAAGTTTCGCTAAACCCCTTTCGATATCTGCTACTTTATCGTTCATATCTAAGCTTACTCGATGTTATTAAAATTCTTAAGGGTAATGAATCAAAGTAATCTGAGGTTCGCGAGACTTTGCGAGTTAAGTAGGAGTTCTGCTGATAAGTAAAATGAGAAGAATTGAAGGGCTTTTAAATCCCCAAACCAGACATAATATCTACTGGCTAAAAAAGAACATACAAAAGTAGAAACTAACGCAATGGAAACTTTGGATTTGGAATAAAAGGGGGGTTCAATTCCGCTGCCAACCAAAGATTTGTTTCGGGGCCATCCCACCTTAAATCACCTGAATTAGTGATACCTTTGACATTTTGGCGGGTCATAGGCCTGTGGATTGCGTAGCCCGGACTCTCGTATTCACAAGCTGTAACCATTGTGAGATTCCAATCATCCCAAAAGCCATCTGTTTTTAATGCGATGTTCATACCACCTCGGCACATCACGCTAGGATAACCTATTCCAACAGCATTTGGGCATTTATTGTAGACCGCGTTAACGAGGGCGACTGTTTCTAAATAATTGATATCATGCTTCGCCATCAAATCTGCAAGAAAACTGTCAATCAGAATGAGCGTGAGCGCATCTTCTCGATGACAAGCCCTCAGCATGCCAGAAATCACATGCGATTGGTCTTGCAAAAACGGACCGTGGCCACTTCTTTGAATCGCTGTAATTTCACCAAGTGGAATAAGCCGGATACCGCCAGGATTGCGGATCCGATATCTGCTAACAACAGCCAAACCCGACTTGTGTTCGACTTCTGATAATGCCGTGCCTTCTCTATCGCTAACATACATTATTGAGTTGCCTGCTGCATTTGCTCGACCTTGGCGAGCTAATTGCTCTGGTGGCCATATAAGATCAGAAACATTGGTAGGTAACTCCAAACCTAAATAATTGCATGCCCTACAATACTCCCAATTCTGTCCCCATTGAACACTAGTAGGAGCCCACCATTCGACACATTGCTCAATAATTTCAATTCGCCGATCTATACTTGCGTCGTTATATTCCGAAATAAGCGAATGTGCATCGGCCCACGGCGGAGGCGGAGACTGTTCCGTGAGTGTTGGTAAGTTTGAAACTTGAGTCATATATTGGAAGTAACGGTATCAGCGACAATTGGCAATCAATCCCCAAAGGAGACGTTAGCGAGTGTTATATTTGCGACGTTTTTAGAACGTTCGCGGATGTCCGCTTGGGCGGCTCTGAGCTATCGATATTTCTAAGTTAAAAAGGTCAAAACATCGTCCCCGCGTTCATACAACATCATTAATATCATCGATAATGCGGGTAAAAAATGCCGTCCCATGACTCCACCTAAGAGATGTTATTCCAGATGTTTTTTCGGTGTTAGCTTGCAGGCCATCACGAAGTGAAACCAAAAATTCTTCTTCTTTGTTCCATTGCTCATGCCTCCGAAGATGCCCATTGTCATATCGATTTGCGAGTACTCCCAATCTATCGAGAATGTCGTTCTCATCTAGACCTTCAATACCCGTTAGAAGTGGGGCTGCATGGCGAGCTTCAAGGATTGGGTACGAGCAGAAGCGACCTCCTGCACCTCTTGGATTAAAGCTGGCCATATCACGAAATGCATCTTCGCTCTCAAGCAGTGCGGCGATCACTTTGTCCCCCCAATCTGCAGCCGCCAACTGTTCTGCAAATCGCAAGCCAGACATTATCTTTTCTCGTGTTCGATTATATAGCTCGGGAGCCACAATATCGAACAGAGTCCTCGAACGTTCCCCAGTAACGGCTAATCCATAAGTCTGAAAGACCTCTCTAGTCATTACATTTTCTAGTGGTTGGTCCAAAACAAACGCACCCTCTGCCCCAACATCGCGAATATATTCGTCAACTGAAGCCTCAAGCTGATCTAAAGACATGTCCAATAGTCCGTCGCTTGCTAGCCGAAAACGCAACATCGCGACGTGCAGTATTTCACCGGGTTCAGTAAAGCTACGCGCGTTCCATTGCTCCTTCATTCTCTGAAAAGCTACATTGAAGGCTTGGTCAGTAGCCCGTGTTCCCCACCAAACCGTTTGCCAAGCTGGACGTTCTTCCGGTGGTGTAAATGAGGCATGACTATTAAGAAAATTATTGATACCGGACGCGTTAATTGTGTCAAAACGTAATAGCTGGTGAAAGTCTTTAGGAGGAAAGTAACTCTTAGCGTGAAGATTCTCAAACTCTAACAAACTGTAGAAAGTTCGAACCGATCCATTATCGCCTCTGGTGTAAATGTAATGCCGGTCGCCATTGCGGAAAGTTTCGATGTCAGCGTCAGATAGTGCACCAGAACGTATCGCGACCGTATAACTAAACAGTTGTGCAACCATATCTTGGATCGCTTCGGTATTCTCACGATACTTTACATCGATAACCTCTAATACACGACCGATCAGATCAATAGTGCGTTTCAGCGCTCTCAAATTGTTTCTACCTACTGCTCCAAAGATGCGTAAAAGGCGTGCCTTTGTTGACGCATCGAGTAAAAACTCGCTTATAATCTTTTCAGTTATACCTCCAACAAAGGCGATGTAAGCCTCATCCGCTTCGGCAACATAGTTAAAGCGCAGACCAATTAATTTCTCTTTCTCATTAGCCCAAATCTTTTTCGCTTTCTTTCGCAATTGGTCTGGATTGCTCAACAGAATTACGCGGCAGCCTTGATGTTCCACAAGATCATTCACTATACCTAGAGTCTCTCTGACAGGTATCTCACAACGCTCAAGATCATCTATAATATAGAGACCTTTTGGTTTGACAGCATATACACGAGCGTCGACTCCGCCTAAATTCTGAAGAGCCTGAAGACCGAGATCTCCAATACCACCTTTATCTGCGACGGGGTAACGAGCCTTGAACATTCGTGTCAAAACATCGTCGGCACTGCCGCAACCATTCAAAGTAACATAGAGTGCCTTCTGGAGGTTTTTGCTTTCAACGGTTTTTTCTGTCGAGGTTTTTTTCCGTGTTTTGTCTAACAATTTCGATTTGGCCGAACTTAGTTCGCCCTCGAACCTTACCGTGTTTCTATCGACAAAGTGGGTTTTACCAGACCCCCAAGGCCCTTCAATAAGAAAGGCATACCCCGGCGTCTCGGAGTTTATGTAATCTGATAATCTCTCTGAAAGCTTTGTATTGTCCAGCTTAGTCATTCTTCTAAAAATAATCCTCTATGACGAAAAACAAATCCGCCATTTCTTATTTATGCGCACAGAATGTTGTCCTGCTCCACCCCCAAAACTGACATTAGAATAATCAAATTTTGCTGCTAAGTTGGAGCTTAAGCCCATATATTGCAAAGTCTCCCAAGTACTTTCTTACGTACGCCAGTTGCACCGAAATTTCATTTATTTCGCTACTGCCACTTGTTAGTTTTTCCAACAAAAACTGACCGCTTTTACTTCCACTAACTTTCTCAATATCATCAGGAACCCACTCAAGGTTTTTTTGCATCAATTGCGTCTGAAGCACATGCGCATTGATAAGAAGATGCCTAGCGTTCTCCCAACCTCCATTAAATGCACATAATTTTCTGAGTAATTCCTCGAAACCATCAAAATTCGAAATTCTGTTCAGACTGTTATTCATTAAACCACCCTAATATCTATACACTTTTAGAGACACTGCGGTTCCTATAGTTGTGATGGGACGGTCTTATTTCCCGGAACTCTAAAGACGACTAAATTTCTTTGGGTCACAGTACCTTTAGGAACATAACTGTTAAACCAAAAGCAATCTTCTAAATTTGGCGTCTCCGTTTTTCCAGAAACAAGCTCCAAAATTCCTAATAGGCCAAGCTTAACATTAGTAGCTTGGTATTGTCCTGCTTGCCCGATGTAAACTTCGGAAGAGCTTTGATCTACGACACCTTCATGCTTTTTCAATTCGATAACAAAGCTATATGATCCGAAAGTTACGTATATATCCGTCCTGCCTGAGCTGACATCGCTAACTTCAGTTTTAATATTTCCAGAAATTAAATTACCGCTAAGCCAGTCATGTAGATCACTTTGCAAGTCATTTTCTTTGGCCTCCATGGTAAACAAGTATTTCCCTCGTTCGCCAAGGGACTTTCTACCATTATCAATACGACTTTCGCAAAACTTCAAAATTGATGACAAAAGAGTATTGAAGTTCCTTGCTATAGCTCCTTCATAATCAATACAAACAGATAGCTGTTGATGGATTTTAACCTGAACGCGAGCAATTACTGGGTTACCACCTTGCTCTCGTTCATCAATATAATTTTTAAGCAGAGTCTCAATTTTTTCAGAGTCCTGAACGGACAGGTGGTCTTCGTTATATTGCTCTCCGAGGATAGTACTCAAGATTGAACTCTTGGTGCTATCCTCAGTAGGCTTTCCCGGCCAACTACCAGATTCTTTTAAAACGACTAAACTCTTTTGCAACGGTTGAGCTAGTTGACCAAACTTCTCATTCCACTTCTTGTCATTAATTAAGTCGTTTAAATGAGCACAAAGACCGCTATGCCTAATGAAGCTTACTTCAATTGTCGGTTGAAGGAGAAACTTTAACCCACTAGCAAAATTTAAACTCGTATGAGCAGTGTAAACGCTCAAGACTTCTTGCATTACAGCCATGGCATCCAACCAACTATCTCGGCCTAACTTATCAGATAAATATAAAACCTTATTTGTAAGCTTCTGCCATTCAAACTGCTGAGATGCTCTGGTGTCAAGCCAGCTTGGCACTAATGCCTTTTGCATTAAGTGTGTGCGGTCAATAGATGCAGCATCTAACTCTTTTGACAGTCTACAAAAAACACTTTGAGGCTCTTCAGAGAAAAATGCTTCGACGACTTCAATACATTTTTCGTATAGCAGAGCATCAGATCTATTTTCTCCATGGGCAGCAGAACTTTTAAACAAAGTTTTACTAGCTGATAGTTGCTGTCTAACATTTGTTTCATCTTGAGAGGTAAGGGCTAGCGAAAGGACTGCTAACCCTTTTTCAAAATCAGCTTCAGATTTAGCGCTTTCTATATTCCCAATTCTGTCTAAAACCGAGATTAGATTTGGGTCTCGCCAATAATGATATGCAACACCAACTATTTTTGCAGCATGCTCCGCAAATAAATTGCATTCGTTTGATCCGATGTCTTCAAGCAAAGCCAACAAGTGATGTTTATTAACTGCACCGATAAGAACTAGCTTTAATACCATTTCTAATGAATAGACGGAAAGCAAACTGTTTGTTTCTGACCCTCTATTCTCAATTCGAAACTTCAGTATTTTAAGCAAATCATCTGAGTACAATTGGGCATGTTCGTAATTTTTGGCGATAACATCTAATGTGTCACGGTATACAATCGGTGATTGATTTTCTTTCAGTCCGCACAGCAAAATCTCGACTAAAACGGAAACTTCACCTTTCGGTAAACTAACAAGAAGCTTTGCTATCTCGTCCAAGAATGGAGATAAGGCGATCGCTTCTTTTTCAGCAGATAGCTCTTCATCCGTACCAATAGATTTACTTGTAAGTTGATCGCCGCTGCTTAATACGATTTCAATTTTTTCTAGAATACCCATGTCCATCCTATGTTGACCCTACCAAAGGTAGCTACCGGGATGAGCTATTTTACAATTTTCCTTGGGCAACGTGCTCATAACAACTTGCGCGTTATCGCTTGCAAAAAAGATTTGAAGGTAATCCATTTCATCATTTATCTTTTTCAACTCACTTAACAAAATAGCTAAATCCGTCTCATTAGCTTCTTCTGCAGAATCAATGATTATCATGCCAGGGTGACGGCCAGCTCCCGTATGTTTCCCAACCCTAAGTAATGCTACTGCTGTAGCTATCCTTAACCTGAGTCTTTCTCCTAAGGTAAGGCGTGAAAACGAACTGCTTTCGCCACCTTTTTTTAGTGACATTGACGCATTGGAGGAAATTTGAACTTCTTCTAAACTGACGATACCAATTCTTTTTGCTATTTCTAAAATCTCGACATCTAAGCTTTTCATTAGATCCTTTCGATGCTCATCGTATGCAGCCTGCGCTTCCTTAAGTATCGCCTTACAAATATTTAAATCTGGATTTATGAGTTTTTCTTCGCCCAGAGGTTTAGGTAGAATTCTGGCTAACGCCCCTTCAACTCGAGCTAAGTCCAATTCAGCTTTTCTACGCACTTCAAATGCATCACTTGAATTTAGAGCGAGTATCTCCTTAGTTAAATCGGTCTGTTTTAATTTTTTTTGAACCAGTTCCTTATTTGCGCTGGCTCGTTGATTTTTCAGGTCAGTAATTGCATCAATGGTTTTCGCTTGCCTTTCAGAGATTACAATTTGAGCTTCGTTCACACTCTCTGAATCTTTGAGGCTTATAGTTTCAGTGCAGACCGAGCACTCCATAGTTTTGACCTCATTGACTACCTTTTCTTTCGCAACAGCCTTTTCACACCGGGGGCAACAACTAGGTGCAATCCCATTGAAAAACTCTTGAGCAACAGCATTCTCTTTCAAGTTTCTCAATTGTCTTTCGTCTTCATCAGACGCAGCTTGCATAGATAGAATACTTACATCCGTTTGTTCGGATGATCTCTCATCTCTTATGATTTCTTTTGAAAGAGAGGATAGCTGATCGTTTAGTTCCTTTATTTTTTTTAAGTCCCCTTTACCATCTCCCAATTTTTCCAGTGCTTTTTGGGCAACCTTCATGTCTGCTTCTAAGTTCTTTTTGAGTTCTGCCAATGAGGCATCTCGCGATGTTACTTTTGAAACTCTTTGTATCTCCTCATATTCCAACTGTTTAAGGATAGTCTTCGCTTGCATCAAAGTGTGTGCCCAAGGCAGGCCTACGTAGAGCTGAAGTAATCTTGCAGGCAACCCTCCCATTTGGACGTCACCGAGAAGGTGTGCGTGATCACCGCCAATATACAAAGCTCCAGACAATGCTGTCCAACCATGCAGGACCGTTTTCTCTTTGCCTGAAGAGGGTTTGAAACGAGTAGGTATCAAGGATAGATCAAATTTTTCCATCATGAATCTAGACATGACAGCAGAGAACCCGCCATCAGATGAGAAATTATCTATTGGCTTAATTACACTTTTATCATGAATAGACAAAGCGCCGATAGGAACTCCCTCATTTACGTCAAAGTTGAGGTGGTACAAATCACTATCGATAACAAAGTCTAATTCAACATGATCGAGCCAGCGCCTAACATCATCCTGCAAACCTTTGGGCTCGCCTCGCAAACACCAAAGTATGATTTCCAAAACAGTGGACTTGCCTACTAAATTAGTCCCGTCACTAGCAACTGACCAAACGCCTGGTCCCAACCCGTCCCACTCAAACTTAAAATTTCCGACAATTGAACCAGATTTTTCTCCAGAAAAAAGTAGTCTGGATATATACATGTTATGGACGCTTTTGGATGATAAATCCGGAGATATAGAATATTTTGAAAGAACACCTTCCATCTCTTCGACCGTTACACGAGCTCGTTTAGCAACTTTCTCGGACCAACCCATTGTCATTTAGAATTCTCCATTATTGTTGCATCTAAGCGTTCACGAACTCTTTCAGTAATTGGAGCAATGATACTTTTGAGAACTGTATCGGCATATTCGGTTTGAAGATATTGTCGATCTTTGAGAGCCTTTCCGCCAGCATCGCCAGCTAACTCAGCCACCACCTTCGCTCGGTTTGTATACCATCTGATTTCTGGCGACTTATGAGCCAATCCTTCGATTGCATCACGGCCTCGTTTTTTAAGTAGATAGCTATGCTTCCGTATTTGCCCGGGACTTCCGGTGCGTTCAATTCTGATAAAGTCAACGGAACGTAAGATCGCCAATGGATTATCGATCGGCTCAAAGGCACCAAAATGGTATCGCACCATAGGAACACGGCGCAAATCGGGTTCTCGAGAATTCAATATCTTCTCAGCAAGATGCAACTGGGCACTATCTTGCGATTTTTCATACTCATTTATCAGTTCATTTGCTAAATAATCTGGATTTCTCATCCAAAAATCTAACGCCTGTAACTTCGATTGAGCGTATAGTGCGCCTACTACATCATCTGGATATGCAGCTTCGGCAACCGGAACGCATGCGGCATTGATGCATGCCAATAACCTTATGGCATTCTGTCTCTCACTAACCCCTACAGTCATTTCGCTCCCACAGCAATTAAGGCAACTTAGAAGAGATTAGACGCTAGTTTGCTTCCTCTGTCGACAGTTAACTTGATCCATCGGTGGGATGTCCGCTAAGCCTCCAGAGTTGACTTTTCTAAAGATTGAACGTGCGCCAGATTCCATAACTGTAGCTAAAGTGACGGAAGCAAAACTATTACTTGATTTTAATAAATTTAACATTACGCAAGGTAGGGTTGAAGCTAGGGGGCATCATGAAAAACGTGGAAGCAATATGCCGACCTATGGTCGTTTTTCTGTCGGTATTCTCATGTCTATTCACTAGCCAGTTAGCACTTGCAGATGCGCCCTCTGTTCATTTCGCCGGAGTTGCTATAGTTGGAAATGCGAGTGACTCCGGGTCCGACTTCCCCGTAATATCCGATATACTCAACGAGAGAGACATGACTGTGCCCCAAGCGCAGAGAATATCTTACAGTATAAGCAATCAGATAAAATTGAGCCCCAAAATCCAGATAGATTTGGATCTAGCCGAAAATATGGAAAGCAGTTTGGGCGTTGCGCTTACCTTTAATTGGGAGAATACGACTGTAGATCTCGTCGATACATCGAACCGGATTTCAACTGACGTACACGCACAGGCGATTTATTTTGATTATAGGTCTAAGAGAATTATACGAGCCTACCCATTCGCTGTTCAAGCAATAGACATACTTCAGAATGCTCCTACCGAAGCTGATATTAGGGATAACACTGAAAAAGCCGTTTACGGAGAGCAAGGTATAGTTTCGCAATTTGTGACTCATCTGAAAACGTCTCGGGATTTTGATAATAAAGATAGTATTTATCTAAAGGTTAAGGTTCCCGACATCGAACCTAATGCTCTTGCAACTATACAGTCGACTAACCTTTCGGAAGATTACGTTAGGAACTTAATTGGCTTTTCTTTCGGTCGTTATCTATCGTCGAATGCTGAGGTTCCTATTCTACCGTATACATCTGACCAAGCCCTGAACAACACCATGTTGGCTAAATTCGCCGATGGAACAATCTATAACTTCACAGTTCCTGATCCCGATTTTGTCTTTGAAGTCGCTTTTCAAGAATTCAGGCAGAAACAACTTCAGAAAAAAGTAGCAGGTACGTCGTTTGGTTTCGCTGTGTATTACGATTTGACCATTACCCAGCCTCTAACCGGTAGGGTTTATCTAAACAATTCATATCGCCGACCCGTTGTTGCCACATTCCCCGCAACCAAAACAGACTACGACTCTGCAAAGTGGTTTCACAACGCAGTGTTTGCGCTTTCAGATCAGCTTACAAATAACCTAATCAACCACAACGAGAAATGGCTTGATAAGTGGGGGATTAAGAAATACGACAAAAAGCAGATCAAGGACGCATTGGGCGTAATAGCAAAAGCTAAACAGCTATAAATTGATTAAAAGAGTGTGGTCATGAAAATTATTAAGTCTTCTATATTTGCGTTTATTTGCATATTATTTTCCTGCAACCTTGCTTTTGCTCAGTCCCAGTCGGTTCAGGGAATGGCGAGCCTCGTTAAGGATTCAAAAACTTTAACAACGGCTGAGCTTGAGCAGCTCAAATCGAATGCGCTAAACCATGCACTTACTCGATATTCCGCCAATTTCGGGATCAATCAACAAGCATTGTTTTCCCAAAAGCAGTCCACGATTAGGGCTAACATACATGGGTACTTTACAGATGTCGCAATTCTAGAAAATACATATGACAAGAAATCGGACGTACACAGTATGGTCGTTCGAGGTTTCCTAAATACTTCAAAGTTAGATTCTGTTTTGAACGCCGCTGCCCAAGGAAGTTCAAACCAGTCTAACACAATGACAGTCCTGTTTGTTGCCCGCGAAACTGCAAGCAAAGATGTAATAAGCGATAAAAGCACGAGAATTAGAGAGAGCGAATCAGTCTCGGAAAACAACATCAATATCGACGGAACTCAATCCAACTCATTGTCAAATAATTCAGCAGACTTTGGAGAAACCGCGGCCGAAAGTCAGCATAATAAGTCAATCACTGTGACTAAAACGGGCGGTAGAACAGTTGTCTCCGAAGATATTGCCAATTATACAAAAACGACAAGCGCTAAGATAAATGCTTCAATGTCAAAAGTCCTAACTGACAACAACTTTGATATTGTTGCTTACGAATACATTATTGCCGATGATGAATGTGCAGCGCCAAAGGAAGAACTTATTCATAGTGAATTTGCCCAAGCAGATAAACTCTCTGCCCAAGTAAACTCTCAGCTTACTAAAGCGGCAAAACGTTGTGAAATCAATATTCTGGCCATCGGAACTATGGATGCCGGAGGAGCCACTACAGATCCAGTAACGGGAAACCGAAGAGTAAATGTTGCTGTCCGTTTCCAAGTCTTCACTCTTGAAAAAAGGTTCCCCCGCACAGTTGCTTCAATTGGGCCGGTTCAATTTTCTGGTCTGGGCAAAGACCGTTCTGAAGCTTTGAACAATGCACTTCTTCTTGCTTCGGAAGAAGCAGCACTTAAAATCGTTTCAGCTCTTCGAGCTAAAGGTTATTAATCCGAAATCACTAGGGGGACTATCATGAAAAGTAAATTCAAAGCCTGCTTAAAAGCGCTAATATTGCCAGCATTCATTGGTAGCTTTGCAATCGCTACGCCTGCACATGCTCAGTTTGGAAAATTCAAGGATTTAGTTGATAGCTCGGTTGGCAACAATAGTGGCCTAATGTCGAGAAAAGAATTGAAAGCCGGTTACTCTGAAATCACTTCAAACTTTGTCTATACGTCCCAAAATATGCTTAGAGCACATTCAATTACATTAGAAGCATTAGGCAAGAAAGAAGAAGCGGCAAAATATTCTCAATATGCTGACTCAATGACGTTGGGGGATTGCAAATCAACATGTGTAAAAAACACGATCATTGTTTCACAGGAAGCGAACAGTGAGGCTCAATCGGCTCTAGAAACTAGCGAGACATTGTCTGAAGAGTCAAAATCAATTCTCGCAAGTGCTGTAGACCCTTATCTACAGGGAACCTTATCTGCAGTTAAGCTGCCTAAGCAATATTCAAGTTGGGTTAACAACGCAAAAGATACGATGCAGGGGGCAAAATCTAATCCTTTAGCTATCCGCAAATTGATTTCTATCGGCCAGCAAATCCCACAAGCTGTAGAAGTTACGACCGAACTCCCAGGTTTAATAAACCAGTGGCAAAAGACGACGCGCAATTTCAATCGTGTCGCGACTCAGGCTGGTATTGATACTAAAGAAATAGACGCCAGTCTTGATGAAGAATTTTAATCGTACTGCTGCCAGTTTTCTCTAGACTGCCCTTTTCATTCGAAAGACATTACTATGCTAATTCAACGAGCCTGTCTCTCCCTGTCATTATTGCTGTTCGTTGGATGTAATGGACTAGAAAGCAGCGAGACACCTGAAGCTTCGCCACAGGCGAAAGACAGTGTTTCCTTGCCGCAAGTAGATAAAGGCAGTTTAGGCGGTATCGAAAATCAAGGCCCCAAAACAGAGGCAGTAGAAGCGACTGGGTATGGTGCCACGTTCGACGCTGCGCTCTCCCACGCTTTAGTTTTGGCTGTAGGTGAGGTCAACGGCACCCGTTTGAATGTGGGTCAACAACAACAATTCACCCAAGTCATTGCATCACACGGGATGAAGTTAAAAAGCCAATTTGGGGAAAATATTATCAACGCCGAATATGGATCGAGTTATTCAAGCACTCCTGCAAATGGAGGATTCACTTTGAAAATGCCAGAAACTTTAACTTCTTTCAAAGTCATCTCCGCAAACGAAGAAGTTCGTGAGCCTAAGGAGGGTTCATTTGATCCAGTAACATCACAATGGATGGTGAACGTTTCTGCAGAAGTTGTCGTAAACCCATCTTATACTCCATCGGAAGCAAGTCGTCGTCTCAAGATTGCGGTTTCGCCTTTAAGATACGACACCAATGCAGTAGGCGCGAATATCGGAAAGGCGGTTTCCAAAGCTTGGGAAACGAGTATGACTGATTTCCTTTCTGACTCCGGC
The DNA here is from genome assembly GCA_963972195.1 of uncultured Hyphomonadaceae bacterium. Classification (GTDB taxonomy): domain Bacteria; phylum Pseudomonadota; class Alphaproteobacteria; order Caulobacterales; family Maricaulaceae; genus Litorimonas. The sequence continues at coordinate 42,914 of CAXATH010000013.1, forward strand.
AGAGTCGCTATTGTAGACAGATCATTTCAGGATGACATCGAAGGGGAACTAGACCTCTTACTGTCAGACAACATTCGCCAAGACCAAGTGGCGCGTTTACAACAAATGGTTGGAGCAGATTATATTTTGGTGGGGTCCATAGACAGGGCAAATGTGACCCGAGACGTCCGTACATTTGAAATATCCGGCAAAACTGTTGAGGGTCCACCTTCCGCCAGTCTAAAAATCTCATATAGATTAATCGAAACGGCCACCAGCGTCTTGGAAATTTCCGATAGTTACTCTCGCAGCGGCGTAAAATCAGTAAGTTTATCAAGCTTAGCCGATGCCGGGGCGAAACAAGCGGGAGAAAACTTCCTCACTAGGTTATTTCCACCGCGTGTAGAAAAGTTATCCAATGGGAAAGCTTATATCGGGGTAGGCCCAGAATCTGTCGAAATGGGAGATAAATTTGATATTTATAAAACCGGAATTGACATAGTTGACAGCTATACTGGGGAGGTTATTGGTCAGGAAGAAACAATGATTGGTAGCGCAACAGTCGCCCAGATATTGCCTCGCATGGCTGTTGCCAACTTCAATGCACTTAATGGAGTTTCATTCACGGATAGAAGTAAACTCATTGCGCGGTCTCAAAAGGAAATTGCGGTGCCCGTCAAAACCACACAGGCAAAAAACCCCTCGAATAATTCTTCGGTAGATCCCTCTACTAACCCTGCACCTAAACCTGAACCCACAAAGCCGAAAAAAGTAAAATCTGTAGACGAGCTTAAGGCCGAATTTGAGGACGCGTACTAATCTTTATTGCGCTTTTCACTAACCCCCATGGGCCCTTACAAATACAGTACCCATGGTAGTGTAATGCGATGGGTCTCTACGAATTCCCCTAGGATGTGCTGGGATCTGACTTGCTAAACTAGGGGGTGAGAAAGAAAGTAACCTCTATTAGCAAAATTTGCCTCCCCCCTTTCATGAAAATTGAAGTCAAAAAAATTTAAATAAAAATCTATGACCATTCAGTTTTTAATGTCCGAATATTTTTCTGACGTTTCTCATGTTAAAGACGGTGTGTAGATTCCTGCCTTATTGGACCTTAACGAACGGAGCGAATTTACCTGAGTCTATATAGCCTATCTCAATGGATGCCTTTTCATCCAGAATTGAGTGCAGCTGGCGTTTGGTTTTACGTTCTCTCTGTGACAGCCGATCTTCTGAATGACTGTGTTTACCAAACTTGCTTTTCCTAAAGCATTTCCATTTGCTCAACTTGATAGTCCGGCAATGCTTTAATCTCACACTTAAACTGACCTACGCCTTTTGTTTTGGGGGCTTCGATAAACTGTTCTCTGTGAAGCAATTCATCTGCCAAGCGAATTGGTCTCATTCCACCGCCCAGAAGCCCTTTATACCTACGCCCATCTGACCAAGCGATCAAAACTACCACATCTAGGCAGTCTTCTTTTAACCTATGCGAATTTACAAACTGCCAGACTTCCCCCGGTTTGTTAGCGTCTAAATGAGCGAAAGTTTCTGTCTCGACCCTAGATTCACCCATTAAATAATATGCCCGTCACGAAAGCCGCAAACCCTATTGCACAAACCACTAACGGAAAGGCCAGCGGGAAAGAAACGCCGCGCTCCACAGCACGACGTTGCATAGGTGGTAAAAGCAAAACTACGCCAAGAGCAAAACCTAACAGGCCGGGGACAATCAAAGTCAGCATTTAATTTGCTTCTCGTAGCTGCGTTAGTTTATCTGGCAAAGTCCGTTGAAGCGCCAAGCTTTCTTCCCCGCCAGCCATCCAGTCTTCGCATTCCTTTTGCTCTGTCAGAATTACAGGCATAGCCTTTGGATGAATGGCCGCAACGGTCGCATTTGGTTCTGTCGTTAGAAACGCATATAGCTCCCAATCTAGCGTCTTGCGCTCACGTCTTTTTTTGCCTTCGATATGAGCTAACCGTTCACCATTCCACGGTCGTCAAATGCCCGCAAAGAATGACTGTGGTGCGTCAATCTCAAACCAAGCATTACGTTTATTGGCTGCATCCCATTCCGTGAAACGGTTAAAAGGAACAAGGCACCTATATTCAGCCTGTCTGACATAGTCGCCGTTAATGCCAGTCCACCATGAGCTATTCAGATTCCGTATATTGGTTATTGGCTTGGCTTTTTCTCTAACCGCTGGGAAGCCCCACCGCTTGATGGAAAACTCCAATTCGCTCTTGTTAGCACTGTTGACTAAAACCAGCCCGTCCTGATCCGCCCCCACATAGCCGCTTTCCAAATTTGCGGCGCGGCTCTTAACTGAAAACTTAAACAGAGAGCCTTCAAAAAAGCTCGCCATTTCAGCGACGCTGGGGGAATGGTGATAGAGGTTACACATTTTCAGCTTACTAGGATATTTTTAAGGAGCTAAGCAAGGTTGCCATATTTCCATGTTAGCTTCTCAAGCAAAATATTGAGCATAGTCAGGCTTTATTCTGCTCAAGACAAAGTTCTTGTTAAACTTTTCCATACTTCAAATTCCGGTATTTCGATGGTCAAGAATTTGACGTTGAAAGCCTTCTAGTAATCTCTGAAGTGTTTGGTCGCCCTGCTTGGAGTAATCTAGCTCACCCAGAATCTTTGAGAGGGAGGAATTAAAATCACGCCATGAGACGCAACCGAATTTCATACGCTCTAGAACTGAAAGGAAATGTCCGCCGTTCAATTCAACAAAATCATTCACGCGTTTGTTGGACCGTTTTGAGATCGGAATGCTATCAAAAAACTTCTCAGGATCAACTAGTTCCGGCCATTCAAAACCCGACTCTTTTGTTAAAAGCTTGGAGCAAGATTCAGGCCTTATAAAAATTAGCCCCAAATTTCTTTTTCGTCCGGAATACTGTTCTTCATAGCACAGCAACATCGCATATTTTATGATTTGGTACGGATTGGTTTTCGCACCTAGCTTTATTTCCACCGCTAGTGCTGAATCTTCAGATACAAATAAGCCGTCTTGCTGAGTAATGTTCGCGTGTTGCGGCCAGCCGTATCGCTGTCGGACTTCCAAGCCTAGGCTCTTAAACGGCCCGTCATCCTCAATCGAAAGTCTATCGAAGAATAATCGCTTAATGACTTGATCGGGCGCAATCCCGAAAGTTAAGTCAAATATATCGTTTAAAGCTTCTTCATCACCACGCAAAGTGTGAACTACTTCCACGTCTTTCTTGACCCTCTGATAAATGGGATTTTTATTCGGCAAAGATTTCTTTGGAATTAAGTAGTGGGTTTCCGTCTCGGCAAATGATTTCAATTTGTACGATTTTAACCCAAGATTATGTAGCGTCCAATAGTATCGGTCTACGATGTCCCAGTATTTTGTTGTCCAAGTCATTACCTGAATACTTCTTTAAGTTCTTGAATTGAAGTGTCTAAGTCTCATCGTAATGATCGTGACCACTAAAAGTATTCTAGACTCTGTTTTTCTTAGGGGTTTACTTTTGCGCATAAAGCCTGCCGACGTCAAATTGGAAACACGAAAGCTCGCGGGCCAGAAATCTAATTTTCAAAAAGTTGGTTCAAATATAAAGCCGTTCTTACTCCAGCCTGAGATAGCCTTTGTCTCATCGTCTCGCGATGCTCATAGACGTAACCCCACGCCTCCTCAGCATCTCCCTCGGGATAAATATCGTCCCTGATAGAAGCGCTTTCTTCAGCCCAAACGACAGGGTCAGTAGCCGACCAAGCCTTCACGTCATCCTCAGTTATCGTACGGGATAACCAGTCGCTCATCTCTGAATATGAAAGCTCTTCCTGTTCGATAAGCTGCGAGTCCCAAACGCGGTGCAAATTGGTTTGCTCCCAGAAAAAGGTCATCTTGAAATCATTACCGCCTTTGTCCGTTCCATTCCCTGCATGGAGAGGTTGGTGAAGGTCTCCGATAATGTGGACCGTAAAACGAAGGGCAAGTTGCTTCTCCTCTAGCGAAGCAGTCTCATCCTTCAGAACGGTTTTGAATTTGTTCAAAGCCGTAATTGCGTCTCCCTCTTCGGGCGGCCCTACGGCTTCATAGGTTTCACCTTCGGGAATTGTGACGTAATGATAGGGGCCAGCCTCTTGTGTCCAGAATTCATTTCGGCTCGACCGCATAAAGTCCGCCCAAGTAGATGCCTCCGCTAAATCCTCTACGCCGAGAATCCGGCTAACTTCTTCCCGCACTTCTTCAGAGAGATAGGTCTGAGCTATTCCCCCCGTGACCCGATGGCCTGTTTTGCCCCATGCGAAGGCTTGCGATGGAAAGACGAAACTAATTGAGATTATCGCGGCAAAGGCTTTGTTTAGCATGACCCACTGATAACCGACGCAGCGTTTCAACGCTACGATGAATATTCCCATTTAAGAGAAACTGGGAACTTTCACTTATTTAATTCATTTATAAATGGCGACGCGCCACTTGCCTTCCCCGCAGTGCGTGCCGCTTACAGCGTGTGGGCGCTGGGGAGTAAGACATCAATACATTGTTTGTCTCACTCCTTAGAGCTCCCGTTGTTTTTATCCCCTTAGCAGCTTTTAGCTCAGCAGCTGATTTTTAGCGAAAATAGGTCATCACTATCGTGATCTTTACCAGCCTCGGCGGCTTAGATATCACTTTTTAGCGAGTTTTCGTTCATGCCGCTCGTTCAACTGAAAGGCGAAAACCAATACACCATGAATAACAAGGGGGAAGGCAAACCAGATCGTTATCTTCAAAATTTCCAAGTCGCCTTCAATCAGAGCGAGAAACCCAAATATAGCCAACACAACGATAAAGCTAGCAAGGTGTATGTAAAAGTTCGACCGCATGCTGGCCTCAGCCTCCGCAGCTTTGAGTTCTGCAATTTGTTTCGCTTCTAATTCAACGTCAACGGATAACGCCATAGCATCCAAGTTAAAGGCAGCTGCCAAAGCCATGACAGACTCCTGCGATGCTTTTTCACCATTCTCGATTCTCTGGACAGTTCGCAGCCCTATCCCTGCAAGCTCTGCCAAATGCTCCTGTGACCAGTATCGCTCCTCTCGCCATCTCTTGATCTTTGCTGCGTCTGCTTTGAATGACATTCCTAAATTCCTCATGTTTGGTCGGGAGTACCCCTTGATTAAACAGGGTCTAGAGTGGGAACGAATATAGAAATATACAACGCCATGGAGGTGTCAGCTACCCGCCAAGGTACCGCCAAACCTGCCTGTCAGACACTTTTTAGAGAGACCTTGTATTTATAGTGGGATCTCATATTTTTTATGCCCTTTGCCGCAAGGCAGGAGAAACCTCAATGAACTATTTGGTGAAACTACGCGCCGAAAAATTTAAATATCCCTTAGGTCTACGTCAAACGGTAAGTGCTTTAATAGATTTCCTCTCGACATCAGAATAATCCCCAAACCGGTCGCTACTGGATAGTTTCATAGTTCCCGCCTACTGAGTAGAGCGGACTTTGCGAATGTCCTCAACGGGCGTTTTTAGCCGCTTGTCCTTTGGTAAAATAGCCGAATGAATGTTCACTAAGCTTTCAGAGCATCTCCCTAATTGGATTATAAACCACCCCAATAAATTTTGTCCCGGCAAAAAAAATGAGTTTTTACCCGTGTCGGGACACTAAACATATTGAACTTTAAAGCGAACTAGTGCGAAATATAGTTTATTGGCATTAATCGTTATAGGCGTGATACAAGACAAACATGAAAAACCGCGAATCGAAGAAGTCAGAGAATATAGAAGTTCGTATTTCCTTCGAAGTGAAACAGGCTCTTTGTAGAAAAGCTAAGCTTGAGGGCAGAACCGTTAGCGATGTTCTGCGAAGCCTCGTCGATAACTATCTTATCGCGCCATTGCCAAGCGTAGCAACTTCGAACCGACAGAACGTTGCTGTGTTCTTAAAAACATTAGTGCAACAACCAAAGAACATATTCGCCACCTTTGTTGCATTAATAACGACGTCCAGCATCATTCTAACACCAACCGCAGGGGCTGAAGAAGTTCATCTGGATTTGAAACAAGAGATTTCTTATTTGACGACAGAAGATCGAAGCTCGCATTCAACTCGGGAGTATAAACATCTCATAACATTGCAATCCCGAGAGGCTATTGATTTAAACTTTCCGTCTTTGGTCGAGGCAGATTTACACCAAGACATAATTCTTAGGTTGTCAACTAGTGGGCTCTCACCTTCCCAACATTCATCTCTCTCCGATTCAAAAAATAAGTTTGATGTGAACGTGCAAATCATTAAAAATATAGATGGTAGAGAACAGATCTTGATCAACCAATCCATTACCGCCACAGAAGGCGAGCAGGCTAATTTCTTGACCGGATTTGAAGGCCACGCTGGTTTGCCAGCAGGAATTTCACTAATATTCACTTTGTCTTCAGAAGAAGCTTTATGAAAATAAAGGGTCGTAAAAAGTACGCTTCTGTTCTTAAAGAGCACTGTTAAAGATTGAAAGCCGAGAGCAGGATAACTGCGGTCAGCCTTCTTTAAGCGTTTCAACCCTTTCATCTAGAGTTCGCTATGCCTCCTCTAGAGAAGATCAATCCCCATACCGGACGTTAGCGAGTGTCCTACTTTGCGCGAGTTTAGGACGCTGAGTATAAGTCCGTTTCTCGACAATACTTGACGCCCGACATCTCATGCTTGAAGTCTCAATGGCGCAAAAGCCGACATTGCGGACAACCAAGTTAGGGATAAAAAAATTATGGCTGATCGGTTTTCTTCTTTCTCGGAACTTGTTCACGAGATGGTTTTAGATCGGGACTTTCGGATCAGCTCCATAGAGCGGCCTGATTCAACCTTCCTTGTATTGGCTCCACACGGAGGAAAGATTGAGCGTGGCACATCGGAATTAACGAGAGCAATCGCTCGGAATGATCTCAGCTTCTATGTTTTCGAAGGTATTCGTCCTGCACAGAACAAAGATCTTCACATCACATCTCACCGATTTGATGAACCTACCGCGCTAAAACTGGCCGAGCGTTGCGCTAAAGTGATTGGCATCCACGGTCGGAAAAATCGCGAAGATAGTAAGACGACCTACCTAGGAGGATTAGACCAGCAGTTGGCAAAATCCATCGAAAGAGAGCTTTCGAAAGGCGGTTTTTTTGCCGACTCTACCAATCGCGAGTTTCCCGCCGAAAACCCAAATAACATTTGCAACCGAGGTTCAACCTCGTCCGGTGTGCAATTGGAATTGCCACTAGCGCTCCGGAAGGAGTTACTCGCTTCAAATGAACTTATGGTGCGATACGCATCTGCAGTGCGAGCCGCACTTTTCAACTGAGTGAGCAGTTTCAAAAATAAGAGATTCAATGTATGCTGATGTCGAACCCACTTTCTGTAGAGACATGACCGACCCTCCTCTCACTTCCGGCGCGCTATCCGGCGACTCCCCACGCATGACCGGTCCGGCTGGACCGCAGTTTGAAGTGTCGGTCGGCGTCCACTACGCCTTGTCGATCCTAGCAGAAACCGAGTGCTTCGGCCTTCCCGGCGCAGTTGCCACAAAAATCGCCTTTCAGCGCCGCGACCAAGGCCACCCGCTGGACGATATCATTCTGACTGCAGCGCGAGCAGATGGCGGGATTCAGACTCTTGAAATTCAGGCCAAACGATCCCTCAGTTTCACGGTCTTAAACGCAACTTTCGGCGGCATCATCGCCGACATGGTGGCGGCACAAGATATCGACCCGACACGTCGCTATGTCGTCGCTATAGAGCGCACCAGCCAGACCATCGAAATTGGCGTTCATGAAGCTCTGGAGCTTGCAAAACATGTAAGTGATGAAGACTCGTTTCGCACATTGCTGGCCACGCCTGGACGCAGCAATCAGGCGATGCGCGATTTTGTTGCAGCCTTCGAACACCACTTGACCGACGCCGGCAGCGATCCTGCCCGCCTCACATTTGATATGCTGCGACGCTTCAGTGTGCTCTACTTTGACTATGCCCGCCCAAACTCAATTGCTGAACAAGCGGACCGCTGGCGCGCCGCGGCACTGACAAAAGATCAAACCGATCCTTATGGCGAACTCGTCTCTTTACTGATGCGCACCGACGCGATTGGCGGAGACCTTGATCGCGCCCGCTTGGTTGAACTGCTCGCCGAACGCAGCGTCGAAATTGGGCCGGCACCTCGTTTGTCAGACGCGCGTGCGAAAGTCGCCGAAATTAGCGGCTTTGCCTTGGCCGACATCGATACCACAATCGCCGGCGTGCATATTCTACGCAGCGCCAAACGCGAGGCGCTGCTCGGTGCTCTCGAAATAGCGCAGATTGGCAGCGGCGTTCTAGAAATCACCGGAACGGGCGGCTCGGGTAAATCTGCGTTTTTAAAGGCCGCCGCCGACGCGCAAACCGAACACGCACCCACTTTGATCCTCGCGCCCGACCGGGTACCAGGCGGCGGCTGGAGCGCGCTGCAACATCAGCTGGGTCTGTCAGTCAACGCAGAACGGTTCCTGACCGATCTCGCCAGCGATGGCGGCGCTATAATCTACATTGACGGCCTGGATAGGTTTCTATCTGAAGCTGAGCGCAAAACCGTTTCCGATATCATCTTAGCGGTGGCGAAAACCCCTAGCATCACGCTGGTCTTCACAGCCCGCCTTGGTTGGCGTGAGGCGCACCCTTTCAGTGAAAGCGTGATGCGAGCCTTGGAGGCGCATGAGACATTTACAATTGAAAGTCTGGACGATGACGAAGCCGCTGGTTTGTCGCAGGCGGTTCCGGCGCTCGCCGCCATCCTCGCTCCGGATCACCCCGCAACGGCTCTGGCCCGCAATCCGTTCATTCTAAAACGCTTCGCTACGGCGAAATCCGACCCCGGCGCGTTAGTGAGTGAAGCTAGCTTTGCGATAGGCTGGTGGCGATCGGGAGGACATGCGGCTACAGACGACAAGGGCGAAGCACGTGCCCGTCGCAGAATTCTGCTCGCTGTGGTCCGCGCGCAGTTGGACGGCGCATCCGTGGTGGATCTAAAACCAGAGGCCGCCGACGCGGCAGCGGTCTCTTCGCTGATCGAAGACGAGGTGCTGATCGAACTCGCGACCGACCGCGTCAAGTTTAAGCACGATCTATTCTTCGACTGGGCGATCGCTACGTATCTCAGCGAAGATCCGGATCGATTGGACACGTTAGCGAAAACCGTTGTCCCTGCCTTCTGGTTCGAACGGGGGGGTGAACTCGCTTTTCGTCATCTCGCTGAACAAGACGATCCGGAACCTTGGGCGGGCGCCGTAAAGAAGATGCAGTCAGGCAAAACCGATGAACGCTGGATCGCATTGGCGCTTCTGGCATTGGTGCGATCCGAGCGCGCCTCTGAATTGTTAGAACGGCATGAGACCGTTTTGCTCGCCGATAAAGGCGAACTTGCCGAACGCCTCACCCGGCTCGTCATTGGCGCGCACTCTATTGAAGTTGAAGTTCCTGTACCGTCGACCCCTGGCAGTGGGACGATGACTTCTAAAACCGTCGCCGTGCCAGACCCGGGCTATTGGATGCCCCTCATCATTTCGTCGGCTCTGCGATTTGCCGATCTTCCGTCTAAAGCGCTGCGCGGTGCGGTCGAACTCATGCACAAATGGGTTGCGCACTTTGCAGCTACGGAGCTGAAACTAACGCCCATTCTGCTTGACCGTTTCGCCGACCTTCTTGTCGCACATATCGAGGACCGGTCGCTGGATCACATTCCCGCAGGCGAACCACTGCCAACAATCCGGTACCCAGCAGGTCGCAATACGGTCGATACATCACGCCTGACTCTCGCCGCGTTTGCGGAAAAAAATCTCAATGCAGCGGAACGGTATCTGGGGGCAATCGCTGCCTCAGATCGCGCCGTGGATGAACTCTCTCAGCTATTCGAATTTCCCTTCGCTCTACCCAAAGCCGCCCCCGCTGCCTTTGCCACGGCCATAATAGAAGCCACACGTCAGGAGTATAACAAACGCGCCGACGATGACAGTATACGACGCACGGGGCTCGGGCTATCGCGGTTAGATCACCCGTTTACAATGGGCAAATGCGGCATCACGCTGTTTTCGGATCTTTTAGCCGCTGATGCCGACCAAGGCATTGCCTTGATCCGCACGCTGACCGGGATGACAGAAGCCGTGGTTCAGACTGGCGGCGAATTCGGGCTTGAACTGCTCGGGCAGACACGTCTCATCAAACCGAGCAATTCTTATAGCTGGCCGCGCGGGCACGGACCTTCGCAATTGGTTGGTAAAGCCCTCGCGGCTCTTGAATACTGGGCCCACCAAGAAATCGAAAACGGCGCAGACCTTGAAACCGTTGCTAAGCGAATTGCAGGCGATGGGCCAATCTCGGGTGCCTTCTTGCTCATCATCACTGACTTGACGCTGTGTCACGGAACCCTTGGCGGCGCACTCCTGCATGATCTCCTTGCCTCCCCTGATTTGCTCAGTGTGGATTTTGAACGCCATCAGTATGATTATCTCGAGACCCAGAGAGGCGTCGGTCTTGGCCGATTGCGTCAGGGGCCGCAAAGTGATGGACCAATTGAACAGGACCTTGCTGCACGCGCATCGCGTGGCACCGGTCTGCACGGCGTGCTGATTCAAATCGCCGTGAATGTGCCATCCGAAGAGCTGACCGATCTGAAAGCACGTCTTGATGATAGCGTTCAACGCCTCGGGGCGTGGGAGCAGCCAGAAGTCGATTGGAAAGACCCCGCTTTTATGGCGTCTTATGCCCGGCGCGCGGCGGACCAGGAAAACTATCGCACAGAGACGCAGATGGTGGAGGGCAAACCGCGTCAAGGCTGGGTCTATGACTGGCCAGAAGACCAGGCCGCCTGGATGAAAACCACATCCACCGCGGTTGCGGCGGAGCATCAGGCCTTCAATCGCTCCCTTGCGATCCGCATGACGATGGATGATGAGACTAACGACGTCCGCGCATCGATTGAGGATGCTGAAAGCTTGCTCGCAGAGACCGAAAACGCTGAGCCTACCTCTGATGACGTGCTCGATCATGATCCAAATGACCCATGGCTTGCTCGCCTTGGCGCAGCAGCGTTTCTCGCTCGTCAGTATTCACCGGAACAGCTGCGCACTGAAGCGCCAAAACTTCGATCAATTTTTGATCGCGCGCTAACTTCCGCAGACAAGCCACGGCTCAACCTGCGCTATGATGTTATGTATGATCCCGCCGCCCTCGGTTTGGTGGGCCTGCTCCATCTCTCCCGGCTTGAAGAGACAGAGCAATCCAATCAGGACTTGCTCAATGCCATCGTAAAGAATGGGCCGAGCGCTGTCTCCGCCCTCCGTCATCATCTGCAAACCGCACAGACGTTGGGCTTAGACAGTCTCAAAGCCTGTATTCGCACGGGATTGCAGGCATGCTTTACTCCTCGACGCGCGCATTATGAAGAAGCTGACGGCGTATTCGAACAACGCTATCAAGCTTTACAGGAGAAACTCAAAGCTCATATCGGAGCCGAACGGGCATGGCTCGCAGGTCGAGGCGAAGAGCCTAGCTGGGTCGTCCCGCCGCCCACGCGCCAGCGCCCGAAACGACGCAGGATCATTCTACCGAGCGGCGCTGCGCCACCACCGCCAAAACTATCGCAAACCGAATATACCGAATACCATTTCGATTATCATACTGGCGACAAATGGATCGGGTTCCTCAAGCGAGTGGGCGACCCTGGTGCCCTCGAAGCTCTGTTTCTCGCCAATCGGGATTGGCTCTTGCAGGCAAATGGCGGATTGGATGAGGATGCCGATGCATCCGACATGGAAAATCACTGGACAGAGACGCTCTTTGAATGCGCAGCACTCCTCGCCCCGCATTGGACAGAGACGCAACAAGAAGAGCAGGTCTTCGCACTGCTCGATCAGGTTTCTTCTGATGTCTTTTTTAGTGTCGCCTCCGCCTTCTTGATTGAGAGTGATGACCAACACCTCAAAGCTGGCGCAACAGACACAGAGCATCTTGCTAGACTCAGAGCGCGGCTTTGGAGATCGATGAAATTACGAAAGCAATGGGAACGTCATAAATGGTCGCGTGACGGTCGGGTTGAAATCCATCTAAATGACTTGCTCTTCACTCTTTTCATGAAACAGTTTCGAGGCTTTCGTGACCGCTATTCTTATGCGCATGAGTTTAGCGAAGCGCAACTGATCGCATTTTCCGACACATTGACGGAACTGACCGTTGATGCTGGTCCCTGCCCCACTATTGCAACGCTTTATCTAGATATCTTAGATCTTCTCCCGACACAGGTTTCAGCCGCGCCATTAGAAAGCGTTGCAACTGAATGGCATGGCAAAGCCGAGGATGGATTCTGGAGCACGGCGACAATTGGGGAGCGCGTTGCAAAATTCGCAAGGGACCACATACATTCAAAGCTCCAGGCGGAGACTTGGCACCCAATCGCGGTCGCGATTTCGGCGGCTGGTGTGCCAGCAGGAGAAACGCTGCTAAAGCGGATTCAAAAGCTATCAGAATGATCATGAGCCCGATCCGCCGACTACGGAGGCATACTCGCATTCTTAATTATAGGAGCCGCAGGTCGATGGGCACGACTACGCGAGAACATGGCTCGAATCTCTGCTTTTAGGAGCTTAGAGTCACGCCCGTTTCGGCTGCCGCTGGAATCAAGCTGTCATTCAGACGAGCACGTCAAATGTCAAATAAGAGCCAAGTTCAGACTTTTGCGAACGTCCGTTTTTGGACGTTTTAAGCCGCTCACCTGAAGTCCGCTTAGCCCCCTAAGCCCCCATTGCAGAAGTAGCGATTTTACTTAGCGTAGGTATCCACTCATAGTGCCAAGCAAGCCTTTAAGTGGATGCGAGTGCTTTGCGAGCGCGCTTAAATCCATTGTCTGTTGCCAGAAATCCAGAAATCATAGACGGTACGAGTTCGGCGGGTTTGACGGCCTCGCCATAACTATCGCTGTAAATACAAGCATAGTCTTCCAACATTTGATGGACTTCAGGATCTAAACTCACAGTCAGCTTAACGGGCGTCAAGTTTGGTAACTTCGCAATGCGCAAAGTGGGCTTGTTTTGCTTAGCCATTAGTGGCCTCCATTTGGTAAATTGTAGGGTGATAGGACGAGGTCTCGATTCACGATGACGCCAAGCCTCCATCCGGGACGAACCTTTAGAGTGGGCTTTCGCGAAATAGCCCGAGTGACCACCCGTTGCCCCGTTTGGTTGACGGTGCGCTGCCCGCCTGAACGAATGGCCTCCGCAAGCTCATCTTCCTCATCAGTTCCGAGTTCGGCGGCAATGGATAAAACAGATGAGAGAATTGCGGCTTTGAAAAGACTGCCTGTGTGGCGATCTACTTTATCACGCAGCCCCGCCTGACCTGACAAATCTACACCGGGTAAATTCTCGATCACGAGTGAGGAGCCGTCAGGTCGGATGAGCCTGTTCCAAACAACAAGCGCCCGAGACTGCCCATCATCGATATCGCTATCATACCGCCCTAATAACCGTGTGCCTTGCGGCAGCAATAAATACTTACCCGTTGGCGTATCATAAACATTCTCGGTGACTTGCGCGATGACCTGTCCCGGCAAATCCGAATCCAAACCCGTAACAAGACTAGCTGGAATAATTGTTCCTGCCATAACTTGATAAGGCGATACGGGCGTCCGCAAACTATGCGGATTGTAAATTTCCGCATCAGTCAAATCCGGCGAGAGTGTATCATTGCGCGTGCCTTGGCCTAGCGAGTCTTTTGAAGGCGATTGAGGAACCAAACCATTTCCGCCTTGTCCAAGTAATGCAGCCAATGCAGCTACTCCAGGATCAGCAAATGTTGGTGCCGAAGCTTGAGCGGCCTTCGCGCTATCACTCCCGCCATCCTTCGCGATAAAGAACAAATTCGAAGTTCTACCTGTTGGGGCGTTTGATGAAGTTTGATGCGCTGTACCTCCATAGCGTTGCGCCGGAGCTGGTGCATATGAAGACGATGGCTGATACCGAAAAGGGTTATCCGTTGGGATGTCCTTGGGCTTTCCATAAAGACCAGCTCCAATATCTCCCGGTAGCGGCGGCCCGAGTATCCCAAATTGTGGACTAGTCTCAACGTCACTATAGCTTTCAGGAAGCGCACTCAAAGCATCAGGCAAAGCCTTGCTTGTGGTATTATACAGCTCCTGAGGCGCTACCGTTTCGCTCTCTGGTGAGCGCAAAGCAAAGCCTGCTGCCAATAGAATGGCCAGTGCTGACCCACCCAATAGCGTGCCTAAGACACGTTTGTTAAAACGCTTTGCTGATGGCGGATTGCCTTTGATTTGAAGGGCTGCTGACTTCTGCTGACTTGCCCCGCTCATGACTGGGTCCGATCAATACGGACAACTTGCTGGTCTTTCTCGCCTAAGCGAAGTTCAGCCCGCGCAAAGAGACGGTCCACGACATAGTAACTACCTTTGACGCGATAATTGACAAGCTGAGTTTCGCCTTCGCTGCTGACCACAAATAATGGCGGCGCTTCGCCTTGGTCTATACGCGCAGGGAATTGGATATAGACTTTGCGCCCATCATCGAAGGCTCGCAAAGGACGCCAATGCGGGGTATCACCATCAATCTGATATCTAAATTTCAAAGCATCGATAGATAGCCCCGCCTGAATAGACTGAGGCAGAGTTGCTGCCTTGGAACCAGAGAATGAAGCCGACCTCGCTTTCACCACCAATGACTTTGACAGACTGATAAGACCTTCACGCGGATAGCGCCAAGAAACTGCCGCCATATAAGTTTCACGATAAGAGGTTAGCTCAGCGTGATAGACACGCTCAGATGTCGTGATGATAAGGTTGGTTGTTAGGCCGCTTTTGATTGGCTTAACGAGAATATGGACTTGCTCAGTATCCCCTTCGCCGGAAAGCGTATCCCCTAAAATCCAATTCTCCGTATCTCCTGCCGACACAGAGATAAGCCGCTCACCAGACCCAAGCGCAATATCGGTCACCTGCTCGGGAGCTGTGAAGACTTGATAGAGAGCGCCTTTTGTGAAGGGGTAAACCTGTATCGCATTTACATAAGCATCAGGATTAGGCCCGACCTTAGCGCCTGCATTGGCAGCATCAATGACCTCATGCGGCTTACCCGTGTTTTGGCGACGCGGAATATAGCTCTCTCGAAGCTTTAGCTGCCCCGGCAGCGGTACTGCCGTGAAGCGTTCGACAATTACAGTTTCAGGCTTTTGAGCTTCCTTGGCTGTTTCCGTAATTTCAGGCTGAATGATGGCAGGTTCAAAAACGGCATCATCCAACGTAAAACCCGGCATGGTTGATTTTGATAAGTGCGAGCACCCGCTCAAAGCGGCTGAAGACAGGATAAGGGTTAAGGCTAAAGCTCTCATGGCTTGGCTCCTTCTGTTTGGGGTGTGGTGGAATGGTCTTGAGACCAGTTGATTGCGTGGACGTAGAGGCCCAAGGGATTGCGCTGAAGCGTGGCTTCATCACGCGGCGGGTCAGTCACAACGGTGAGCTGCGCCGTGTGAGACGAGCTTCGCTGCTTTACGCCCGTGCGAAATTCTGTCTCTCGCCAGCGAACTTCAAATGTCGAGTCTGATGAGCGAACAACGCTCTCAATAGCAATCGAGACAGACCGCACACCGACTTCGGCAAAGGGATCATTTGCCGCCGCATAATCTGACAGCGTGACGGCCGCACGGCTCGTCGCAAAGTCATAAGCGTCCAACCAGTTTTGACGAACAACAACGGGGTCAGATGAAATGCCCCGTGTCTTGCGAATGAAGTCCGCGAGCTGAAACGCTATCTGCGCGTCAGACGGCACATAGTCCTGAACAGTCGGCGTTACGCCCCGCACTTCGCCCGTTGTGTCAATTTCAACTACATAAGGCGTGACTAAGCTTTGCGTGGCTTGCCAAAGCATTCCTCCGGCAAGAACTGCCGATACGCCAAGCGATGCAAGTGTAGCGAGTCGCCAGTTCTTGGCTTGCACGCGGGCTGAGCCAATTCGCTCGTCCCAGGCTTGGGCTGCCTTCTGATAAGGGGTGGTTGCGACAGGGGTTTTGCCATACGCATTTTGTTGTCTTTTCCAGACCATTTTAGTCTCCTTTGTTTATTCATCATCTTTAAGTTTGGGACCGGAGGATGCGCCGCCGCTATCACCGCCCCGCAAGGCATGAAGGGCTGCGCTTTCCGCGCGGTGAGAGTTGGAAGAGGATTTGGCTTTCTTCGCCCAATCAGGGGCTTGGTCAGCACCGCCGCTTGCCGCATCAGCTGCCGCTGAAGCCGCACCCTTGGCAGGCCCCATAGAACCGCCCGTGCCTGTGATTGCGCCTCGGGCACCTTTGGTAGAGGCGGATTTGATTGCTCCGCTCGCTTTAGAGACTTGGCCTTTAGCGGCATTGGTCACCGTGCCGGCTCCAGCTTGAACTACCGCGCTCATGCCCGCCGCAGCACCTTTCATACCGCCTGCACCGCTCGCCGCTTTGCCCATAGCAAACGCCATACTCGCGCCTCCGCCAAGCGAAGCGCCAGCTTTCGTCGCGCCCATTGCGGCGCTACCTGCCACCTTAGACGCACCAATCGCACCTGCCGCTCCAGCCGCACTCGCGGCGCCAACAGCGGCTACGGTTCCAACCGCAGCGCCAGCACCCAGTTGAGGCGCACCCGTCACAAGGCCTGTGGCAATGCCCGGCCCAAATAGTCCCAAAGCGAAGAGCGCCAGACTTGCGAGAATAACGCCGCCCGCATCTTCGAGCGACACATCACCGGTTAAGCCAGATGTGACTTCCGTAAAGAGCGTCGAACCAATGCCAATTATGATAGCCAGCACCATCACCTTAATGCCGGAGGAGACAACATTGCCAAGCACGCGCTCGGCCAAGAATGATGTCTTATTCCAGAGCGCAAAGGGCACGAGCACAAAGCCTGCAAGTGTGGTGAGTTTGAACTCAATGATCGTGACAAAAAGCTGTATCGACAAAAAGAAGAAGGCGAATATCGTAATCAGCCAAGCCAAAAACAGAACGGCTATTAGAACAATATTGACGAAGAACGCCACGGGACCAGTCAGGTCTTTAATCGTGTCTAAGATTGGAGATGCTGCATCAAACCCTGTGCTCGCAATAAAGCCGGGACGCATGAGATCAGCGGGCGTTAGGCTTGTTCCCGTTGCCTGCAATCCAAGTCCTGAGAAGCTATCAAAGATGATCGTCGCCAAGAATGCGAAGTTACCAATGATATAGGCGAAGACGCCGATATAGAGCACCTTCTTGATGAAGCGCGCCATGATGGTGCCGTCTGACGACATCGCCCAGAATACGCCTGCCAAGACAAGGTCAATGACAATGAGGGTTGCTACCAGAAAATCGACTTCCGACCCGAGAAGGCCGAAGCCTGAATCGATATAGCCCGCGAACGTATCCATAAAGGTATCGATCACCGACATGTCTGAAGGTGGCGGCACGGGGGGCGTAACTTGTAAAATGGGTAGCATCTTAACCACCCCGGCCCATGAAAGCCTCGTGGCGCGCTGCACCTGCTTGCTCAGCGTAAAGCGCGCGGGAGCGTTCAATCGCTTCAGCCCGATATTGAGCAGCCATGAGCGTTTGCATCTGCATGGTCTGTTTGGCGGAGAGCGCTGTGATTTGATTGCCTGCCTGAACAGCCGAAAGCTCTCCGGCTGAACCTTGCGACGCATTCATCAGCACATTTAACTGGCGACTGTCTTGCTCAACAGCTTGAGTGACCTGCGCCTGCATTTGAATGCTATCGCGAAAGGCCATGATGGCGGCGTCTTGCTGGGCATCAGCAATTTGCGCCTGCTCAGTCACCGACCAGTCCGCATAAGCATCAGGGAAGTGCATCTCAAAGACGCGCTCGATTTCATCAATGCGGTAAGTTAGCCCGCGCGCTTGATGTGTTAGGCGGTTTAATTCCGAGAGAGTGCGTTCAAAGTCTTCACCGACATAAATGCCAAGCCGCGTCATTTGCGTGACTTGATTGCGTAGCATGCGGGCCTGGTCTGTGACCTGCTGTAATGTCCGCGTTGCGGTGAGTGCATTTTGAATGAGATTTGTTGGATCAATCACGATATCGCCAAAGCCAAAAATAGCATGTGCGGGCGTTGCAAAAACCATGGGAATGATTGCGGCGGTAAGAACGAGTGAACGTAGTTTTTTAAATGTGCGGCGCATTAGGCAGCTCCTGTATTGGGGTTGAAAATTCGGGGTGTGTTTTGAGAAGGTCTGCGGCCCATTCGAGGTCACGCCGGATCAGCCATTCACTGGCGAAATCAGGAAAGACAGAACTCTTGTGAATGCGGCTAGCGTCCTCGATGTCGGCGACTGAGGACGCGCCGCAAATACTCAAAGCGATGGGGCCAAGGCCTAAGTCAAAGACGCGGTTACCCGTGCGGCTTTGGAAATAATAATCCCGCTTCGGCGTGGCGTAAGCAATGAGCTGAACTTGCGTGTCATTGAGACCAAAGCGGCGATAGGCCTCTAATTGCTGCGGCTCGGTCGCGCGGCCATTGGGCAGAAAGATACGAGACGGACAGCTTTCAATCAGTGCGGGCGCGATAGATGAATTGGCGACATCGGCCAGCGACTGCGTTGCGAAAATAACCGAGACGTTTTTCTTACGCAGAACTTTAAGCCATTCTCTTATGCGTTCTGAGAAAACTGGGTCATCTAAAAAGACCCAAGCTTCATCGAGCACAAGCAATGTTGGCTTGCCATCAAAACGGGCTTCGAGCTTATGGAAAAGATATGTCAGAACCGGCAAGGCAAGCGCTTTAGAGTGCATCAACTCTTCCATCTCAAAGCACTGCCAGTCAGCATTAGACAGGCTATCTGTATCTGCGTCCAAAACGGAGCCATGCGGACCTTCGAGCGTATAAGGCTGAATAGCTTGGCGAAGCTCACCCGATTGCAACAAGGCCGATAAACCCGTCAGTGTACGTTCTTCCGCAGGGGCCGTTGCGAGTGAAGAAAGCGCTGACCAGACAATCTCTTTTACATCTGGCGTGATCTCGACGGCTTCATGCCGAAGTAAATCCAGAACCCAGTCTCCGGCCCAATTCAGCTCAAAGGCATTATCGATATGACGTAAGGGCTGAAAGCAAAGCCCGGCTTCGCCGCCCAGCTCATAATGCTCACCGTTCATTCCGAGCGTTGCGACTTTGGCGCTACGTCCCTTATCAAAGAGAAAGACTTGCGCTTCCGCATAACGGCGAAATTGAAGCGCCAGTAAAGAGAGCAAGACTGACTTACCCGCACCTGTCGGACCGACAATTAAAGTATGCCCGACATCGCCTTGATGAGTTACGAGACGAAACGGTGTATGCCCCTGCGTCGTCGCGTGAAGCAGCGGCGGACCGCCAAGATGTTCATTCTGTTTGGGGCCTGCCCAGATTGCCGAGACTGGCATCATGTGAGAGAGATTCAGTGTATGAATAAGCGGCTGACGCACATTCGCGTAGGCATGTCCCGGGAGTGAGCCAAGCCATGCTTCAACGGCGTTCACGCTCTCGCGAATTGTTACAAATCCTTGCCCGCTGACAATCTGCTCAATGGCTTTTGCGCGTTCTTCGACGACGGTTATATCGGCGTCAGAGACGATAATGGTTTGAGTGACATAGCCAAAAGACACATGGTCTTGCCCAAGCAATTGAAGAGCGGTGTCTGCGTCTGCGGCTTGGTTATCTGCATCTGTATCAACAAGCGCTGACGTTTCATTAGTCATCACCTCTTTGAGGATGGCCATAACATTTTTGCGTTTGGCAAACCACTGGCGGCGATAGCGCCCCAAAACTTTTGTCGCCTCGGGCTTATCCATCGGCAGAAACCGCGTCGTCCATCGATACGGGAAGCCAAGCGCATTGAGACTATCCAGCACTCCAGGTTCAGTCGCACTCGGAAACCCCATAAGCGTAATGGCGCGAATATGTTGCTCGCTCAGACGCGGTTCTAAGCCGCCAACAAGTTGGGTGCCGCCCAGAACAGCATCAAGGTGCATTGGAATATCAGGTCTCCGCACAAACTGACGGGCATCAGGCGACAGGCAGTTTTGCAAGAACGTCAGCGTTTCATCATCAGATAAGAATTTAGCTGAAGGAAAGACGCTGGAGAACAAGTCATGCGCCGCGTCAGTGTCGCGAATGAAGGCGTGCAGATAATTATAGCTGGCACCAACGGAGTCATCGTCTTGCGTATCCGTCTCGACAAAAAACTGTTCGAGCTTTCCGACTTTATCGGCTGGCGGCAAGAAAGTGAAAGTGACGTGGTAATCTGACTCAAACAGCGAACCTGAAGCTTTGTGAAGGCCGCGACGTTCTTGCTCAATTAGCCAAGCCAAGGGATCTTGAAAATCACAATGCGCATAAGGACGGGCCTCTCGGCGCGTGGCTTCAAAGTGAAGCGCCCAACCTGAGCCAAAACGGCGAAGCGCATTATTGACGCGCGCGCAGGTCGCGACGAGTTCATTAGGCGTGGAACTATCAAGGTCAGGCCCGCGAAAACGCATTGTGCGCTGAAAGCTGCCATCTTTATTTAAGATGACGCCGGGCGCGAAAAGAGCTGCCCATGGCAAGTGATCTGATAATTGAGCAGGTTTGTTTCTATATTCTGAAAGGTTCAGCAAGGCTGGCTCCTATAAAAGATATGATTTTTGACGAAGATGACGGCGCAGCACATCGAGGAAGAGTGGGTCACGTTTGGCCGCAAACACGCAGGCCGTTTGGCTCAATGCCCAAATGACTATGCCTATGGGCCAGAGCTGAAGCCCCAGACCCAGAGCTGCTGCGAGCGTTCCGTTCAGAATTGTGGCCGCACGCGGCGCACCTGCCATCATAATGGGCTGGGTGAGCGAACGGTGAACCGGGATTCTAAATCCATCTATGTGCTGCGCCGTGTCCATTAGATGACGGCCCCGCCGCCAAAGCTAAAGAAGGACAGGAAGAAGCTGGTCGCCGTAAAGGCAATCGAAAGTCCAAAGACAATCTGGATCAGCTTACGAAAACCGCCGCCCGTATCGCCAAAGGCCAAAGCTAGACCTGCCATTATGATGGCCATTGTGCCGACGATTTTGGCAATTGGGCCTTCTACGGATGAGAGGATTTGAGTGAGCGGACCCTCCCACGGCATACCGGAACCGGCAGCATAAGCAGGACTGGCCAAAGCGATAAAGGCCAGGCCAAACGCAGCCCCAATTGCGGCTTGGCGGAAGTGAGGGTTGCCGAGAACATGTGAGCTCAAGGCATGACTAGAGAATAGGGTCAAAACAGACTCCTTTTTAAAGGTTGATTATTAAGTGTTAAAAAACTGAGGCTTACGCTTCAGTGCGATATGCTAAGGAGGGTCAGGCACCATGGGCCGAAGCCGATAGGTTCCGTTTTCTCCATCACATCCGAGAACCTCAAGTATGTCCGACACGCGCCGAACGCCTCCATGGTTCTGGATTCCGACAACGACATTCACCGCTGTTGAAATAAGTTTACGCGGCACATTGGCCGTGATTTCGCCGACAAGCTGCTCGAGACGGTCAAGACCGTCTGCGGCGCTATTGGCATGAACGGTTGCAACGCCGCCGGGATGTCCCGTCGACCACGCTTTCATAAGATCTAGCGCTTCGCCGCCGCGAACTTCGCCGACAACAATGCGGTCAGGTCGAAGGCGCAAAGTTGACCGCACTAAGTCTCGCATGGTCACGCTGGCTTGCGTGCGAAGAGAGACGCAATCTTTTGCGGCGCATTGCAGCTCGCGCGTATCCTCCAATATCAGAACGCGGTGATCTTCATTTGCGATTTCAGCGAGAAGGGCATTGGTCAGTGTGGTTTTGCCTGACCCTGTTCCGCCAACCACAAGAATATTCTGGCGAGATTTAACGGCCCTGCGTAGAGCGCTAGCGGCGGCTTTACTCATGGTTTTGCTGCTTACATAATCCTCAAGCCGAAAGACCTTTGCGGCAGGGACGCGAATGGCGAATGAAGGCTGTAAGGCGACAGGCGGCATTACACCTTCAAAGCGTTGCCCGCCAATAGGCAGTTCAGCGCTGACGATGGGATGCTCCCGCGTCACATCAAAATCAGATAAGGATGCAATCAACCGAATTATCCGCTCAGCTTTTTCAGGCGCCAAGATAAGACCTTGGGACTCACGGCCAATTCCGGCCCGTTCAATCCACAACTCCCCATTCGGGTTTTGCATGACTTCGACCACGCTTGGATCAGCCAGTGCGTCGCAGATTGCAGAACCAAGAGCAGTTTTTAGCATGGCATCGGTTCGGGAGCGACTCTGAGAGTTACGCTGTGTCATGATGAACCCCCACTGTATTTTTTGGAGGGCTCACCTCTAAAGCGTCCAAGTCCGCTTCGGTGAAGAAGTCACTTTCCGCTAAGAAGACATCTTCAATCCCTGTGAAAAGGTGACGATTTTTATTGGACAGAATGACTTTGAGCGCGTTGTAATACCCGTCAAAAAGGATTTCTCCTTCAGCCTTACTGGCTGCTCGTTTATCGGCTGGCGGCGGAGATACCATTGTCAGAAAGTAACGGACAAAAAGTGCGTGACCTTCTGTAAGAACGATTAAACGCTGACGCAGCCTCTCTTGCTCTCGGTTCATTTGGTCCAAACGGCGTATGAGAGGATTATTACGGACGGCTTCTTGTTCTGGCGAAAGATAAAGCCGAAGCGCATTATTTATAATTTCAGACTTGCTTGTTTTGGGGTGTGTCGTCGCATTTTCCAGGCGCTGATAAAGTGCTTTGGGGATATAAGCCGTGACGCGAGTAAGGTTCTTTTTCATCGTGACAACCCCGCAAAATCTTGACCGGGTGTTGCGCGGTCTACAATGTCAGTATCTCGCGCAATTGTAGTACTGGTGACCGCTTCATATTGTTCCTCAAGGTCAACATCTCCAAAGGATACCAGAGACTCATTCTCTAGATCAGTTTTTAGTTCACTTTGTTTTTCAATCTCGATTTTTCGTTCTTTGCTATCCTCAGAACTCTCGTCCTTACCGACTAACTCAGCTTTAAAAACTTTCAAAAGATGATCGTGCACTTCCGCATTCATGCGGCCCCAATCATCTTGGCGCGGGGAAGGACAATCGCCGTAAGGATGATCGGGGCCATTCAAGACCGGCGCAGGGGAAACGCGGCTCTTGAAATTCTTATCTGCATAATATCTGATTTTAGTCGCGCGAATTGGCGGAATACCTGAGACTAGAACGATCTCATCTTCACTCGGCAATTGCATGACCTCGCCCGGCGTTAAAAGTTGGCGGGCGGTCTCTTGACGAGACACCATGACGTGGCTTAGCCAAGGCGCGAGGCGATGACCTGCATAATTTTTCATGGCGCGCATTTCAGTTGTTGTTCCAAGCGCGTCGCTAATCCGCTTGGCCGTACGCTCATCATTAGTCGCAAAAGCCACGCGGACGTGGCAGTTATCAAGAATGGAATTATTGGGCCCGTAAGCCTTCTCAATCTGATTTAGGCTTTGGGTAATCAAAAATGCGCGAAGGCCATAGCCTGCCATGAAGGCGAGAGCACTTTCAAAAAACTCTAGCCGCCCAAGCGCTGGAAACTCATCAAGCATAAGCAGCACCTGACGGCGCGCATTGCCGTCGATCTCGCCATCGAGTTTTTCCGTTAAGCGGCGGCCAATTTGATTGAGAATTAGACGCACCAATGGCTTTGTTCTTGAAATGTCAGAGGGCGGCACAACAAGGTAAAGCGAAACAGGTTTGTCTGCACTTACCAGATCTTCAATGCACCAATCACAAGATGAGGTCACCTCGGCTACAGTCGGGTCTCGATACAATCCCAGAAAACTCATCGCCGTTGAGAGCACGCCAGAGCGTTCATTTTCAGACTTATTGAGAAGTTCACGTGACGCCTGCGCGACAACGGGATGAACTTTTGGGGTGGCTGCATCACTGCAGCCGAGGTGATTAGTGGACATCATCGCGATCAACGTCTCTTTGAACGTGCGCGTAGGGTCAGATAGAAAGGAGGCAACGCGGGCGAGAGTCTTCTCTTCTTCGGCGTAAAGAATGTGAAGGATTGCTCCTACTAACAAAGCGTGACCCGTTTTCTCCCAGTGGGAGCGTCGCTCTAGAGCGCCTTCTGGGTCTACCAATATATCTGCGATATTTTGGACGTCACGGACTTCATTGCGGCCCTTACGAACTTCCAGAAGTGGGTTATATTTTGCGGATGCTGGATCGGTCGGATCAAACAAGATGCAGTGTGAAAAGCTAGAACGATGCCCCGAGGTTAGCTGCCAGTTCTCGCCCTTTATGTCGTGAACGACTGTGGAATGAGGCCAAGACAGCAATGTCGGAATAACAAGCCCAACGCCTTTGCCGGAACGTGTCGGCGCAAATGTCATAACGTGCTCGGGACCTGAATGACGAATATAATTTTTGTCAGTGCATCCGATAAAAACGCCGTCTTGTTCAAATAGCCCAGCTTCTTTCAAATCTTTATCATTAGCCCAGCGGGATGACCCAAAGGTCGTCAGCTTTTTGGCTTGGCGTCCGCGCCAAACAGAACCGATGACGGAAAATGCGACGCCTAAAAAAGATGCGCCAATGGCAATTTGCCCGCCGCGCGCAAACACCTCCGGTGCGTAGGGTTCGAAGGCATACCACCATTCAAACAAGCGCCACGGATAGTAAACAGGCGTATCGCTAAGCATAAACCAAGGCTGGCCCAAATAAGGATCAAACCTTAGCTCCGTTGCCACCCATTGCGTTGCGCCCCATAAACCAGCGCCGATCGTCGTAAACACGACGCCGACTTGGCCGATGAGAATTGAATTGGGTGACATGAAAAGCCTCGTGTTTGTTTCGAGACTCAAGGTCAGGGCAAAAGCAAAAATTATCTAGGTAGGAAAGCGTATGGAAATTAGAGGGTTTAGAGACCAAAAAAGTGAAAGACAGTCCCCGCGAGATTGCACGTGATAATGCGGGATTTCTTGACGTCTCATAGAGTAATATAAACAGACGAAGAGACAGGAATAGACTTTTCTTAACGCGAAAGTCCTCTTTGCTTCGTAACGTCCCAACTAATTCCTGATGCAGAGATTCGGCCCTTTATAGACCTACCCAATCCCCTCTCCATTACGGGGCGCCAAGGCACGAGGGTGAAGTCTTTCGCGCGTTCTATAACTGCAAACTTACCGCTCGGGCGGTCAATGGCTTCACGGTAGATACCCTCCACAGTCCGGCTATCTCCTAATGCAGCGTAAGGCTTGTTCATGAACCCCGAATATTGAGTTGCGGCATCGCGAAGGTCCATTTGCCGTAAGTCTTTCAATGCTGTTTCAGGTAGGCGTCCTTCCTGTGAAAACTTATGGCCCATTTTTTCCAAAATCATTTGGCGTTTCTTCAAAGCATCTTGAAGGCTAGTATCCCCAAGCCCGCTTATGCCTTTTTCGCTTAACCTCTTATCTAGCCAAGTCGCGCCTCTCGCGCGTTGCATCTCAGTTAAAGTCTGAGTGCTCTGCCTATGAATTTGTGTTGGGAGCCTCATAGCTTTATCGGCTTCATAATCTGAGGCGCGCTCAAGATAGTTTGTTGGAATGTGCCATGTCCCATCTTGATGACGTGTTACGAGATCTTTTCGTCTTAAAGCTTCGAGCCGTCTGACATGGGCCTGGGCATAGGCCGGAGAGACATTCCCGCCTTCTGTGATATGGCGCACTTCGCTGTAAGTTCCGTTATGGGATTTGGCGAAATCTGAAATTGAATGATCAATTTTTCTCGCTCCCAATTGATGGGGCTGGAAAGTTATCATCTGGCCTTTTTTCAAAGTTTCAAATATTTCGCTTTCAGAGACCTTCGCAAAAATAGGCTCGCCTTGAAGTGACTGGATAACAACAAACCCGCCGCCCCGCGTATCATCAGGCCTTCCAAAATTCTGCACAACGCCGGTAATAGACTGAGCCGTCAGGCCGTTCGGATCAAAGCGGTTGCGTTCCGTGACAAGGCCAACCGAGTGCCCAGTCTGCTCGAGGCTTCGGTGGATAGCTTTCACCATCTGGGAACGCTCATTCATATCGCGCAATGTATTTGTGAATGAGGGGTCAACAGCCCAGCGGCCAGAGCCTAGCCTTTCTGCCAAGCCCATCTTTTCCAAAACACGCAATCGCCTGACCTGTAATTGTCGATGCCAGACCCGCCCTTTCGCAGCAGGCTGACGCATATCGATAACGCCGTCCTTAATTCTTTTGCGCAATGAGTGATCTAGTCCAGTCGCGCCTTTCGCCTGAATGCTATGTGCCATACGAACGCGCCCTTCCATCTGGCTCACCGGGCCGAGCTCTTCATGGACGAGTTCTTGGGCGCGCTCCCTCAAAGTATGAGCAATATATTTTTTCGGAAGGACGAGATCTTTGCCGTTATCCCTTACGCCTCTGATGATGAGATGCGTATGAGGCTGGCCCGTATCATAATGATTTGCCGCAACCCATTTGAGCTTGGTGCCCAGATCATTTTCCATGCGCGAGACGAGGTCCCGCGTGTAAGCTTTGAGGTCTGACAGCTTTTGCCCATCCTCCGGCGAAACAATAATCCTAAAATGATGTCGATCTGTTTTACAACTATCAGTGAAAGCTCGCAGTGCCTCTTTTTGATTTTCGCCGCTCTCAAGATATGTTTGATCAATGTCTAGCAAGTCTGGCTCTTCAACGCCGCCTCCATAAATTTGCGCCCGTTTTCCGTCTTCATCCGTGCCGTCGCGCTGAATATAATCTATGTGCTTTCGAAGCGGGGCAATCCCGGATTTCGCCATCGTCTTGATCGAGGCTTTAACAATGACGCGGCGATGAAAGCTCATGGCCTTCACAGACGAGCGATTGGATTGACCATAAGCCGCTTTACGCCGTGTGGCTCTCGCCCCTCGCGATACTTGTTCAAAGAAACCAACAGCGCGCCGACTGCCTGACGGTGAACGCAGTCGTCCTAGAGAGACTTCAAATTGATTTTCATCCCCTTTAGCCATGATAAATTTCCTGGGACATTGCGGGGGTAAAATACAAGGTGCCCCCACCATTTTTCTTAGGTTTTACGGGGGTTTGCGTAAAATCCATGCCCCCAAGCCTTTTGGCGTTGGGGGCATAAAAAACGATGTGCAGACAAGGCTTTAGCCGGGGTGTGACTCCACCCCTCTTTATCTGGCCCTCCACGCCTATCCCCCGTGTCCTGCCCTACGCCGCTCTGACCGCCCTTTTAATTTTCCTAGATATTTAACGCGGCCCAGAAGGTTTTCACGTTTTACAGGTCCAAAGTAGCGGCTATCAAAAGAGGTCTGCACATCATTTGAAATGAGAAAGACTTCGTCTTTCGAGATCTCATAACAGCCGCTGCGCGACGGTAAGCTGCGGCCCAGCATATCGTGTTTTAACACGACAAGCGCAGGCCGTCCTTGTACCAAAACCTGTCCATCGACATGACAAACCTCCTCTCCTGAAACTGCCCAAACGGTTTTAATAAGGGGGATATTCGGCGGAAGATAGCCTCTTTCAAGAGCGAGCGCCGCCCCGCTTTCAGGGGTTCGAGCCGCCACTAAATCACCTCGATGCGCATAGGAATCAGGGCGTAATCTATACCAGCCGATGGGCGCGCTTGGGCTTGGATTATAAAGCAGGCGCGGCACAGATGGCCGCGCAATTTGCAAAAGTGAAGCGGTGCAAAGCGCTGCTAATGCGAGGGAGCCAAGAGCGCGTATTAACATGCCCAGCTCCTTATCACGCCTTCAAAGTCGCCATTAGGACCAAGCATTATTCCAATGCTTCGCCACCGATGCTCGCATATATCTTCAGGCTTAAACCCGGCTTTTTTGATGTCATCCAACGCTTTGAAGAGCCGCCTTACTTGTGTCTCGCCAATGGCCGTTACCCAAATATCAGCGCCCGGTTTCACGCCTGGTAGACGCGTAAATCGCCCACCTTGAACAGCCCGCCCTATAGTCAATGTCCAGTGTTTGGTTCCATATTTATTAGCGTTCCACCGCTCATATCCAAAGACCTGACCCGCCGCAAAAACGGCGTAGCGTGAGCGCCAACCCCGGCGCACAAAACGCACAGGCTGACCGAAAACGACGCGGTGATTATAACGTTTTTTACGGTAGTGCTCATGTAAGGCTGTAAGCCGCGCACTCATGTCTCGGCCTCATCTTTAGGCGGCACGCGGTGATCATTAGCGTCCCGGTTGGTGGACCAATGGTCAAGGTCTTTGATATGATAGACAACCCGTCCGCCATGCTTTCGGTAGTTAGGACCTTCTTCGCGCCAGCGCATATTGTTGAGAGTTTTGTAGCTCAGGCGTAAATAATCTGCGGCTTCTTGACTTGTTAAAAATGGGCTCTTGGGATGATCATACATCGTGTAATCCTTTCAATTCTTGCCTCCCCACTATGTGAAAACAGTGACATTAAAAGGAATATATTCCTATTTTAGAGATTGCGGGAGTGTCGAATTCGGGACTTGCGATTCCGACACCCCTAAAATGATGCTCGCTTTAACAGCTCAAAATAACCACCCTGAACGAAAGCCTGGCCTCGGTCGCGCGCGCGAATGGCGCGGTCTTTAAGAGACCGATTGTGACCCCATTCATGGGCTATCCGGCCCTCACCAAAGAGCGCAATCGCTATATCTTTGAGTGTGCCTGTGTCATCGTTTTGTCCATAATATATGTCCCATGCCAACAAGCCCTCGAGCAATTTATCACGGTTGGGAGGCCGCTTGACGGGCGATGGCATACCATCCTCAGACCTATGCAGTGAGAAGAGTTGTTCTATGCTGGAAATCCGCTGCGGAAGATGATTTGTGCCTGTCAAATTCACTTCGATTGACGTGTCATCATCTAACTGCGTTATGTCTTGACTGACCATTTGTATCCAAAAATGATGACCCCCGAGACGAATATGTCGTTCTCCATCCACAGTATCGAGAACTGTTGGGCAGCACTTCAGACTGGATAAGGAGAAGCCGTTTTGTTCAGTCTCTAGCTTTACTGTCAGCGAGACTTGCAACGCGCGGCGCAATAAGTTCGGACGCCAAAACACGGGAACTTCGCTAGCGGAATGGTCGGGATCAGCGAAGCTAATGAGACCAAAAGTCTCGGCTTCAATATAGGGACGGTCAAGACGAATATAACGAAGACTTGCGCGCGCATCGCAGATGCGAGGACGCGCTCGTTCATGCCTTAACCATGCTCTCCGATATACTCGATTGCGCCGTAAGCCTTCCCATGCCCAAGCCGCATCCGATATTATAACTCTATCATTTTTGTCCATTTCAGCCTCCACAAGGCTTTGCAACCTAGCAGAACAAAATAGGAACATATTCCTGTAAAAGTAAACAGCTAAATCAAAAAAGGGTCAAGATTTTGAAACCTGACACCTATTATTCCGATATTTAGGCATGAAAAAACCCGCATCCGCCAAAGGCCGATGCGGGGTGTGTTAGCGTGGATTAGTCGTCTTGCGGGTTCCAGAGGATCGCAAATTCATCCGCCTCTTTGCCGTAAGCCTGACCGAGATTGGCGTAAACTTTACGCGGGCCGAGGGTCGGGTGGGCGAAGGTGAGCGAGATATATTCTTTTCCGCTGACTTCGCCGGTCTTGAACCAGCCGCCGCCAAGTTCCTGACCACGGCTATCAACAATCCGAAAGTCGGGCTGTTTGTCGGTCTCTTTATTGTCATTTGCGACAATGTTGATGCGGTTTGCGCCGCCGAGGTTTAGGGTGCCGGAGAAGTTACCCACTTCAGTCTTCGTTACATATCCAAGTGCTTGTGCCATGTTTCAGTCTCCAAATTATGTCAGCGAAATCTTGGGAGCCAATCTCCCTGCTGACAAGAACCGCCCGCTCAAGTTCTGATTTGCAGAGGGGCAACGCCTCCGGAACGCAGTGGAGATAGGCCAAAGGGGCGCTCTTTTGTTTCGCGATGAATATGTGATTTCCTTCAAAATCACAGAGAGGAAAAGAGTGACACGACGCCTATTCGGTAAAGCAGGTTTTGTGCAGGTTATTTTGACATCAGCAGGGAATTTGGCTCCCCCTACCATTTTGTTGATATGGTTTGGAGACGCCGTGGGTCTGGTGCAGGCATTTGGATACGCTCATAACTAAATCTTAAGGGGATCACTTGAGAGGCATCCTGACCCTTGGCGGCCTTGGTTACCTCATCCGCATTGCCGCTATGATGACAATATAGAGGGCGGCAAACAGCACATATACTTGAAGGATAGTTGATAGTCGCGGTCAGGAGCTTGGCATTCTTGGCGACTGTTTTAAGACCCGCGAAGTCGGCACTGAAAGACTATGTCTCGCCAACCTTCGTTCATCCCGATCCTCGGCCCGCACAAATTTTCATTCCAATCTTGATTAGGCTTATGACAAACAGGCCCACGATATTTTTGGGAATTTGCCAATCCTCTGGAACGCGCAGGACGACTAATCCGCGCTGACATACCTTCGCATTGGCCTATGACTGATGCGGGTTTTCTCTGGCCTCAATTTC
The DNA here is from genome assembly GCA_963972195.1 of uncultured Hyphomonadaceae bacterium. GTDB lineage: Bacteria > Pseudomonadota > Alphaproteobacteria > Caulobacterales > Maricaulaceae > Litorimonas. The sequence goes on from CAXATH010000013.1 coordinate 73,411, forward strand.
TCTCCCTGCAAAGCAAAGCCCTCGCCATTTGACGGGGGCTTTTCCTTACTACCTCGGTTGTCTGCTCAAGCAGGGCTGAACAGCTTCTCGAGGCCGCGCGAGGCTTCCGCAGGGGCGCAACCCTTCACCGCTTTATAAGACTTGGCAGGAAAAGCGGCCCATCTTGGAAGCCAATCTGGCTTGGCCTCGTCCACGCCGTGCCCTGCAATGCGGTTCTTGATAATCTGCTTTTGCAGTTTTGCCGTGTCCGTCACTGCGCCATCAGCGCAGGACTTTCCTGCAATGTCTTTGACGATTGCATTGATGGTCGGCTTATCTCGCAAGATGTCAAAGAACGCATCGTCGGGCGACCAATAGTCACCAAAGTCTGGCTTGGTCAGCAAGCCAATAGCTTCAACTTCGGGACTGTCCACGGCCAATGTCTCGCAGAGACAAAAGGCTTGGACGCGCAGAACGTCTGCATCTTCAAGTGTGATTAGCCGCGCAAATATCTCGCAGAGATTATGCGGGCTATAGTGGCGGTGATAGATTTGCGGATGGTCACCCGTCAGTCCAAGTAGGTCGCAGACCGCTTTACGTTCCTCCCCAAGTAAGCCTTCCGCTTTACTGCCCTCCACACTCGCGCGGGTTTCTTCTTTGCGGCTTCGCGGGCTTATCCCGTCAATCTTCCACTTCCGCGCCCCGCAAATCATATGCGCGACACTTAAGCGAAGCGCGAGGTCTGGCCGCTTAATCAATTCGGCTCTTGCGATGCTGTGGCGATGCAAGCTCATATAGTCGGACATCGGGCCTGACATTTCTGGCTTGCTCGTTTTGGACGCCTTCGCGCCCTCGGCCTCGCCATTTGATAGAGCACGGCGTATGGTCTGCGCTTCTTTGTCTGTGATATAGCCTTCATGGAATAGCACTTCGCCGTTATCGCGCGTCTCGATATAGACTCTGCCGCCTTGCTCTTTAGGGTGATGGACGTGGCAATAGGTCGGAAAGTGACGACCCCGCTCTCCTAAGATGACTTCTTTCCACCCCTCCGCTTTATAGGTTTCAACCTCTTTGGCGATAGCCGCGTTTTGACTTTCCCAAAAATGCTCAACGTCCGCAAATTGACCATGCTCTCCAAACAAATCCGTCAGGATTGTGCCTGTATATTCCGTCACATCGAACAGTGCGACTTCGGTGGTAATGACGCCGCCGCCTGTCAGCCACGCTTTAAGCTGATGCGTTCCAGTCGGGCAGTAGTCATCGGAATTGAACAATTCCAACCACGCGGCCTGTTGTTCTTCTGTTGCCATCGTCAGAACGCGGATGCTTGCGGCGTCAATCTGCTGATTGGTGTATGCCTCTTTCACATCGGGAATAAGCGCTCCCAAGGCTAAACGGCGTTTGACAGAATTAGCCGTGATACCAAAGACTGCGGCAATGTCGTCAATGCTCTGGCCTTTCTCAGCCAAGGCTGAAAAGGCTTCATATTGCTCCATCTCCGTGGGCGCTAATCGTGCCACATTCTCAATAATGCTTGTTTCAATGGCTAGTGCATCATCTTTCGCGTCCATAACGCAACACGGCACATCAGCAATCTCTTTGCCTTCTGCCGCGACAGCGGCAAGGCAGAAATGACGGCGGCGTCCTGCAACGATGCCGTATTTTGGTTTCTTGGCTGTGCCGCCTTCACGGCGCACGATAAGAGGCTGACGAATGCCGCGTTCCTTTACGCTCGGCAGAATGTCGTCAATCTCGGGAGCCGTTTCACTGTGGCGCATATTCAGGTCTGAAATATGCAAAGCGCTAAACGGGATGAATTTTAAGTCGAAGGGTTTGCTCATGGGAGCCTCCTGTTGGTTTAGGTTTGATTTGAAATGAGGTCTAACAAGTCAATTTGCGCACGGCCGACCTCGTCGAATAAGCCGTGGTCACAGGGCTTCTGCCCTGCATTGGGGTTGCGTTTGGGAGTCATGGGGTGCGCGGTTTGGGCGGTCAGTTTGTCGCCCAAAGTGACGGGGCGCACTCCATCAATAAGGCTTTGGCTTCCAACGTCCGTAGGTTCAAACTGGCGGGTCATGCCGCGCTTTCAGTTTGGCAAAGAATGGCGCATTGCTGCGCCCGTTCTGCTTTCGCCTCGGCAATAGCTTCGGGCAAAAGCTCGTTTACGACCTCTGACAGATAGGCGTTGTCACTATCAGGATAGTTCGCTTCTATGCCCCAAAGGCTTGCCGCGTGGTCGTCCAATGTAATCCCATCAATCGCGACTGACAGAATAACGCCGCAATAAAACCACTCGTCATTTTTCCATGCGGCCATGACCGCTTCCGCTTTGGCTTGGGCTTTTTCAAAACGATCTCGCCATCCATTGCCCGCGCCGATGAACCCCGCGTCATTGGGATATAGACTTGGCCAAAATCCATCCTGCCTTTCGTCGGGTGCGTCTGGCGTTTCGTCATGGGTAATACGGGCTGTGATGGTGTAGCCATCAACCTCGCATGTGGTGCTGTCGCCCTCACAGACAAAGTCGTCAAATCTCTGCGTAAAGGTCATGCCACCCTCCGCATCTCAAAACCTGCAGTGTCACATAGACCCCGCAAATTCGCGGCCTCTTGGGCGTCTAGGTCGTCGCCCATTTGAGTGTAGATTGTGCCCTGTCTTAATTGGGCATGACGTTTGACCACATGGCTCCACCGATACGGGCCATGTCCATCCTCGCGGGGCTTAACTTGATAACGGGCCATCCTAATGCGCCCAAAAAATGTGAACGGAACCGCTGACCTCAAAGGTCAAAAAGTCGCCTGACTGCTCATAGTCGTGCGCCATCGCTTTGTAGTCGATATAAGGCGCAAGGCGTTCGGGGATTGTCTCGCCTGTCTGCTCGGTCAATTCCTCGGCATAGTCTGCGAGGCTGTCATATTCTCCCGCATATTCATCAAAGCGGGATTTGGCGTCTACAATATTACCTCCGTAATAATTCAGGACTTGCGCCCCTAATTCGCCGCGCTCTCGGATATAGTCGGCAAGTTCTACGACATTTGAAAAGCTGTAATACTCGCCAACATCTGCCCCCTCAAAACCTTCATAGTCGTGAATGGCCCATTCTTCGGCCTCTTCCTCAATGGGAGATGCGAATAACATCGCCTGAACGGCTTCCCAAATACTTGCCTCGTCGGTGACGCTTATCCATTCGCCGTGCAAATGGCCGTTATTGTAAGCGGCAAGGCAAGCGACATAAATGCGAATGGGGTCTGGCTGTGGGGCCGTAAAATCATCAGGGGCTGGCGGCGGTAAGCGCGGCGGCTCATGGTCAAAGGCGGCTTGGGTCTCGGCTAGTTTCGGTGTCATCGGTTTGGTCTCCAATGCCGCTCCATAATCGGGCGCGTCCCGCGCCCACCCTTGACGAAAGAATGGGACGCGGCACGTTCCCCCCGCAGGGGGGCGGGGGGAAGCGGCAAGAGGCCAGTCCAGCGACGGGTAAAA
>CAXATH010000014.1:0-55759 GCA_963972195.1 uncultured Hyphomonadaceae bacterium
CCTTGCGAAACACATAGTTATTACGGTCTCCGGCAAGGGGGCCGACCCCGCGGGCCGTCCATCTTATCTGGAAACCGTGAAAAAGGCTTGGCCCTCGATGGCAAGCGGGAAGGGACGCTTGGCTGATGCACAATTCAATTTTTACCTGTCATTCCGCACATGGCCGATAGGCCGCAGATGCGGAAGGCCGAGAGGTTGTGAGCCCCCTCTAAATCAGTCCGCAAACTCGCGACCTTGCCCCTTGTGGGTACGCAGAGCGCCCGCATCTACGCATTGCTCCGTGCGGAATGACAGGGAAAATGAATAATTCGTTCTCGCGTCAGGACGTCAATGCCGGATCGGGTTTTCTCGCCTCCGGCGGGGCACCCTTCGTAATGGCGGGCCTCTTCACAATATGCGCGCCGAAGCGTTTACGAAGCGCCATGAAGGGTTTTTCGACGAGGAAGAAGGAGAAAATAGAAATGCCTAAACTGCCGACAATGGCAACGCTGAGCTGCTTCAGTCCCGGCTCCATAAACCTATGGGATATATCCAGAACGGGAAAATGCCAGAGATAAAGCGGATAGGAGAGCCGTCCCATCCAGACGAGCGGCCAGAGCTCCAAAATACCAAGGCTCCACCGCACAGGCCGGAAAAAGTAAAGATTTAAGACGAGCACGAAAAGCGCGGCGCCTTGGAGACTGTACCGCCAAATATAGCGGAAACTTTCATCGCGCAGGGCAAAGCAAAGGAGCAAAATCGCCCCCGCCCCGATAATCGGAAGCCAGCCAATGAGTTTCTGAAACAGCCCCTCCCAAATATCTTTATCAAGCAAAACAGACAGGAGGCAGCCCCAAACAATGGAGTCAATTCGGGCGTCCGTCATCATATAATTATAATCAACAACCGGGAGGGTTTCGAACGTGGAGTAGGTAAATAAGCGCCATAAAGGCACAAGCGCGAGAAGCCCCATTAGCGCCCAAACCAGACGCCGTTTAAAGACTCCGAAAAGCACCATAAGGAGCGGAAATATGAGGTAAAAATGCTCTTCCACGGCCAGCGACCAGAGATGTGTCCATGGCATAAAGGGCAGCTCCCCCCCGGCCCGAACGGCGACTTGATAGATATTGGTGAAATAACCAAGCGCGGCCGTAAATTCGAGAGGTTTCGGGCCGCCCTGCCCTAACCCCAGATAAAGCGCTGTGCTCCCGACCACCATAAAAATCAGCGCCGGATAGAGCCGGACAATTCGCCGGATATAAAAATCCTTGAGATGGATTTTTCCTTTTGTTCGCGCCTCCGCCAAGAGGAGCCGCGTAATCAGAAAGCCCGAAATGAAAAAGAAAACCGTCACCCCAAAGCCGCCCGGAATGAGGTTCGTCAGACCGAAATGCGCGATGATGACGATCAGAACGGCAATCGCCCGGATGCCGTCCAACCCCGGAATATATCCGTATCGGGCCTTGGCCGTGAGCGGGGCCTCTGATGTCAATCGCTTAAACATGGCAAAGCCATAAGCCAAAATGTTTAAGATTGTTTTCCCCTATCCTGTTCTAAGGGCCTGACGATTTTGCCGCGCCAAACGTAAATCTTCATTAACTATAATTGTCTACCCCCGCCCTATGGTCACTGTTCCCTATTCCGAACTGCAACTTCGCACGCGCAACCGCGCGCTCGGTGATTTGGGTCAATTCGCGGTCATTTCTTTATTTATTGCCATTGTGATTTTTGCGAGCGGCGCGGGAGTCGGCATCCTTTTCCCAGAGCTATTTGCCAGCACGGATCAACTGGCCGCAGAAAGTCCTCTGGCGCGATTTGTCTGGTACCCGGTTTATCTTTTAGTCCTGATCCTCAGCCTGCCAAAACTGATGGAAATTGTGCGTCTGGCGACGTTCTCGCCAATTCTCATTCTTTGCGTTCTGTTCTGCGGTCTTTCAATGTTCTGGTCGATTGACCCGCCGACGACTTTGCGGCGCTCTATCGCGCTATTACTTACAAGCTATATCGGCCTGACTTTGGCGGCGTGGTTTAGCTGGGGCCGCCTCGTTCAAATCATCGCGATCGCCTTTTTGTTCATTGGGCTGATTACAATTGCCCTCGTTGTCATGGATCCGGGCCGAGCCATTATGCAGGAAGTCAATGCCGGAGCCTGGCGCGGACCATTTGCCGAGAAAAACCAGCTTGGCGGAATGATGACGAAGGGATTGATTGCCGCCCTTTGCGCCTTCGCCCTGCGCCCCAAACGCGGATGGCTTTATCTGCCGATTGCCCTGTTATGTTTTGGACTCGTGATCGCCTCAACCTCCAAGACGGCGCTTCTGATTTCTATGTTGTGTATAGGGACTTACATTTTCCTGAAACTCTATCGGACAAATCCCGTCACCCGCATCCCGCTCATTTTCACTCTGGTTATGACCGTAGGATTTTTCTCCATCGCCCTGGCCATGTTCCCGGAGGTTATGTTCGGACTCATCGGCAAGGACCCGTCCTTGACGGGACGGACAGATATTTGGGCGCTTTTAAGCGAGGCTATCCAGCAGAAATTCTGGCTCGGTTACGGATATGGTATTTTTTGGGATGACCCTTTGGGGCCGTCCTATATTGTCCGGCAGGTTCTGGAATGGGGAGTCCCGACAGCCCATAATGGCTGGATAGAAATATGGCTTTCAGCCGGTATCGGAATCGTTATTTTATTTGCGCTGCAAATCCTCGTCACCCTAGGCTTCGCCGTTTACAACATCAGAAACGGCGGGCGGGAAACCTATTGGGTCGTGCTGATGCTCTTATCTTATATCGGATTTTCCATGTCAGAGAGCGCAATCCTTCAGCAGAACAGCCTGTCCTGGATATTATTCGTCGCGACTTGCGCCAAGCTTTTTACGCTCCAACACGACTTCCGACCCTTAAGAGATGAAAACAAATTAGAATCTAATCAATCGTTTCGATCTTGAGGGTGTTCGTCGTGCCCGGACGGCCAAACGGCACGCCGGCGGTGATCATGATACGATCCCCCTTGACGAGGCCAACATTATCTTTGGCCAGCTTATTCACACTGGCCACCATGGTATCGAAACTCTCCGGATCTTCTGTCACGACCGGCAAGACGCCCCAGGAAAGCGCCAGGCGGCTCGCCGTCCGCGCTTGCGGGGTCAGGCCGACAATCCGGCAAGGCGGGCGCTCGCGGCTGATCCGCTGCACGGTAGATCCCGTAAAGGTGAAGCCGAGCACGGCTTTGCATCCCAATGTACGGGCAATTCCGCCGATGGACTGGCCAATCGCGTCTTCGGCAGTCGGTTCATGAGGCAGCGCCATCTGCTCGAAATACTGCCAATATTCCGGGTCGTTTTCTGCCGCTACGATAATGCGGTCCATAATCGCCACAGCCGTCGCGGGATGACGCCCTACGGCAGTTTCTGCAGAAAGCATGACGGCATCCGCGCCCTGGTAAATAGCCGTCGCAACATCAGACGCTTCGGCCCGGGTTGGGGTCGGCGCGTCAATCATGGACTCGAGCATGTGGGTCGCGACAATCACCGGTTTTCCAAGAGCGCGGCACTTGCGAATAATTTTGCGCTGGACCACCGGAACCTGCTCAAGCGGCAATTCTACGCCAAGATCGCCACGCGCCACCATCGCCGCATCCGCCATCATCAGAATGGAGTCCAAATCCTCGACGGCCGACGGTTTCTCGATCTTCACAATAATTCCAGGCTTGATATCGCCTGAATGGTCTTGAATAATTTTACGGGCGTCGATGACGTCTTGGGCGGTCTGCACGAATGACAAGGCGATGTAATCCACGCTTTGGGTCAGGGCGAAAGCCATGTCCTCCCGGTCTTTGTCTGTCATCGCGCTCATTGGCAGGACGGCATTGATGACATTAATGCCTTTGCGGTCTGACAACGTGCCTGGAACGTCGACCCTGGCGTGTAGGCGGCCTTCTTTCTTTTCTAGAATCGTGACCTGCAATTTACCGTCATCAAATTTCAGAATGTGGCCTTGGTCCAGCGCTTCGATAAGTTCGGCATGCGGCATACGGATCAGGCCCGCTTCCCCAAGCTCTGTCGATTTTTCAATGATAACCGTCTCGCCGTAGCGCAACTCTATTGAGCCGTCTTTAAATGGGCCGCAGCGAAGTTTCGGACCCTGCATATCCGCCACAATCGTGATGGGGTTACCCGTCGAGGCTTCGACTTCTCGAATATTCTTAACCGATTGGGCATGGTCTTCATGAGACCCATGCGAGAAATTCAGACGAAATGCGTCGACACCGACATCATGCAATAGTCGCAGCGTATCCGGAGAGCGGCTGGCTGGCCCAAGAGTTGCTAAAATTTTGGCAAAGCGTTTACGCATGACTGACTCGCTATAGGTGTTCGCAATCGCCTATAGTCCGATAAAGGCCAAATTGCACCCTTAATCTCCGCAATAGGTCAGATTCTCTTAGAGGGGCATGACGAAGCCCCTCAAGCAAATCCTTTAGACTGGCACAGGTTTAACAGCGCGAAGGCGGTAGATAGAGAGGCTGTCCAATATTAATCGCGAAGTCATTGCCAAGGTCGTTTGGCATTTGGACGTCTTCAACATTTACGCAAAGACGCCGCGAAATATTATACACGGTGTCTCCGCTACTAACGACATAATTGGCGGATGGTTGATTTGTGTATGCAGGCTGAACCGCTCTTGTTTCTACGCCTTGCGATCCATGACCAGCTTGAACCGTATTGTTGACGGATAATACATTGTCCGAATAATCATAATCTTCAACGGTCTCTGGGACATATACGCCATAGCCAGGCGTGCCGACCGAGGAAGGCCTGACAACTGTCCCCTCGTCAGAATAGTCATTCTGTGGTGCCGTCGAATTTGCAAAAGTAACATTGGCTCCGGTTGAGGGATGTCCGGCTTGTTGGTCCAGTTCAGACGCTCTCATATCCGGGCTGACATAGACCACTTTTGAGTTTTGAGAATTTGCTGCCATCCGGTTTACCTGTCCGTCTTCTTCGTATGTTGAAGAATATTGATAGTTCGGATTCTCCTGCGCAGTGGCGCAGGCCGTCAAAGCCAATAAGCTACCAAATAAAAATAATTTCTGGATCATCATAATTTCCTCCACATTTTAACTGTTAGAATCGCATTTTATGACTAATGTTTCGTTAATCCCATGCAGTTCGGGACCTGACCAGTTGACGAGACTGGTGTGACCGATAAACTCTGCACGTAATTATTGCTGGAGTTTCTTATGACGATCACGACACGCCCGATTGAATATAAGGACGGAGACCTGACTTGTATTGGATATTTGGCCTGGGATGAAAGTTACGCCGACCCCAAACCCTGCGTTTTAGTCAATCACGCTTGGGGCGGACTGGACACTTTCGCACAGGACAAAGCAATACAAATGGCCGCACTGGGATATGTCGGCTTTTGTCTGGACAATTACGGCAATGGGGAACAGCCGGAAACCACTGAAGACAAAATGGAGCGCATGACTCCTTTAAAGGAAGACCGAGCTAAACTTCTAAAACGCCTCAAAGCGGGATATAACGCCGCGGCGGCACTCAATGAAGTAGATGAAAAGGCTATGGCGGCGATTGGGTTCTGCTTTGGCGGGCTTTGCACCCTTGATATGGCGCGTGCAGGCCTGGATCTTAAAGCGGCCATTTCCTTTCATGGTCTATTGGACGCCCCTAATTTGCCTAAACACAAAATTAAATCCAAAGTTCTTATTGCTCATGGCTGGGATGATCCGATGGCGCCTCCTGAAGATGTGGTCTGTGTCGGCAAAGAAATGGCAGAAGCCGGTTGCGATTGGCAGCTCCATGCTTACGGAAACACCTCTCATGCCTTTACTGTCCCCGGGGCTGATAATGATGAGTTGGGTCTACATTTTAATCCGGACAGCGAGCGTCGTTCCATCATGGCAGCGCAGGATTTACTCGCAGAAGTCTTTGGCAATCATGGAGTTAAATCGGCCTAAGCGTCGATCTATATTTTGGAAATAATTACAACCACCGAAGCGCTCGCTGAATTTTGCGAGCATGCGGCGGCGCAAGACTTTGTCTGCGTCGATACGGAGTTCATGCGCGAGAGCACATTTTACTCGATACTTTGTCTGATACAAATGGCGACCGGTGAGCGCGAAGTGGTTGTAGATCCGCTCGCGGACGGGATAGACCTAGAGCCTTTCTGCAAAATGCTCATGGATGAGGGTGTGACCAAAGTGCTCCATGCCGCGCGGCAGGATATGGAAATTTTCTATCAGCTGTGTGACGCCGTTCCCGGCCCAATATTTGATACTCAGATTGCGGCTATGGCGCTTGGGTTTGGTGATAGCGCCGGATATGGCGCCCTTGTAAAAGGACGATTAAATATAAATCTTGATAAAGGCGCGCGTTTTACTGATTGGGCGCGGCGGCCATTATCCGAAAAACAGCTTTCATACGCATTAGCAGATGTCACACATCTACGCGATCTATATCCCGGCCTGATAAAGGAGTTGGAAGACAGAGAGCGCCTGAAATGGGTGAAAGAAGAAATGCTTCCGCAAATGGAGGAGAGTCTTTACACATTTGAGCCGGAAGAGGCTTGGCAAAGGCTCAAAGTCCGCAACCCGAAGAAACAATATCTCGCGGCGCTCAAGGCAGCCGCCGCTTGGCGTGAGCGTGAGGCCATCGCAAAAAACGTTCCGCGCCGGCGAATCCTCAAGGATGACGCCATGTACGACCTGGCACAGCAAAAGCCTCGAGACCTTAAAGCCCTTGAAAGGTTAAGGGGTATCCCGCGCGGTTTCGAAAAGTCCCGTTCGGCTCAGCCTCTTGTGGACGCAATCAGCGCCGCCGTGGATAATGCGGCCGAATATGCTCCGCCTGCTCCTAAAGTGCAGCACATGCCGCCCAATTTGGGGCCGCGGGTCGAAATGTTACGGACCCTTTTAAGGCTTCGAACAGAAGTCGTCGGGCTTGCGACACGTTTGGTAGCTAACTCTTCCGACATCAACAAACTCGCCGCCTTTGGCGAGGACGCGGATATCGACGCGCTTAAAGGCTGGCGACGCGAAATTTTTGGGGAAGATGCTTTGGCGTTACTGGACGGCAAACTCGCCTTGCGACTGGACGGAGAAGACGTTGTCGTTGAGCCGGTCGGCTCGGCTTAACCGACGAAATGTGAGCCGGAAAATGTATGACTTTCTGGTCTACAACCGACCGTTCGAATATTCCCCGCCGAATAAAACGCTCTCCGTTATTGCAGAAACGGAAGATTATCTTTTGGCGGACAAGCCTGCCGGTCTGTTAAGTGTCCCCGGTAAATCTGAGCCGGACTGTCTGGAAGCGCGGGTTCAATCCTATTGCCCAACTGCCCTGACAATTCACCGGCTTGATATGGCCACCTCCGGTCTTATGATATTTGCCAAAAATAGGCACGCCCAACGCCATCTCGGCCTGCAATTTGAGAATCGCCAAACCGTCAAAACTTATCAGGCAGAAATAGCCGGGCACCCAAATGCGAAGAGCGGACGATTGAACCTGCCGATCTGGACAGATTGGCCGCACCGGCCCCGACAAAAAATTGATTTCCAGCAGGGGCGAAACGCTGTCACAGATTGGGCGGTTATAAAAAAGGGTTCAAACACAACCCATGTGAGCCTTCACCCCGTAACGGGACGATCACATCAATTACGTCTACATATGCTCTGCTTGGGCCATGCCATTATCGGCGACAGACTTTATGCGGCGGATGAGGTCTTTCAACACGGCAAGCGATTACACCTCCACGCAGAAACCTTGAAATTTCGGGAGCCCACGGGCGGGGCTTGGGTTGAGTATCATTCTCCCTGCCCGTTTTGATTTACTTAGTCTCTATTTGTGACAGAGGTAGCTGCGTGGTGAATTTCAGCTTCTCCATGGCAAAACTCGCCGAAACATCCGAAAGACTAATCCGGCTAATGAGACGTTGATAAACTCTGTCATAATGCGCGACATTCGAAACCAACATTTTCATAATATAGTCCACATCACCGGCAAGGCGGTAAAACTCGACTATCTCCGGCATATCCCGAACAGCTTTGTCGAAAGCTTCTGACCAAGATTTAGAGTGGTCATCCGTGCGGACGGACACAAATACCGTTAAAGGGAGTCCAACCTTTTCGTTATCAACCAAAGCAACGCGGCGCTCTAACACCCCTGTCTCCTCAAGAGTTCTAACGCGGCGCCAGCATGTATTTAAAGAAACGCCAATTCCATCGGCGATAGACTCAAGGGAGCGAGTCGCATCTGATTGAAGAATTTCTAAAATTTTTACATCATGATGTGTAATTTTTTCTACCATAGACTCATTATATCAAAATTTTTTACTTTTTACCACTAAATTTAGCGTTTCATGATGAAGTGTTTTGAAGCCAGACGCGATACTCTTTTAACAAATTGAAAAGGGACGCCATGACTCCGACGCTAGAAAAACCCATAATGGATTTCACCCTTCCGGCGATGTTCCAAACATTAGAACGTCTGGTCGGAAACACGCCCATGGTTGCGGTAGATATGCTCTATCTCGGCGCTCCCGTTACAGTTTATGCCAAGTTGGAATATTTCAACCTATCAGGCTCCATTAAAGACAGAATGGCGCTGGAAGTGCTTCGCTGCGCTTATGAATCCGGTACTTTGCGCCCGGGTGATTTGATTGTCGAAGCGACGAGCGGAAATGCCGGCATCGCTTTTTGCGCCTTGGGCCGGGCTTTGGGCCATCCCGTTCGGATTTATATGCCAGATTGGATGAGCCAAGAGCGCATTTCTCTGATGAAGAGCTATGGCGGGGAAGTTCGGCTTGTGACTCACGAGGAAGGCGGCTTTGTCGGCTCTATCGCAATGGCCGAAGATTTAGCGCGATCCCGCAATGATGTGTTCTTACCGCGACAGTTCTCTAACGAAGATAATTGCAAGGCCCATTTCGGCACCACTGGACCGGAAATCGCGCGCCAACTCGGAGCCTGCCCGGACGCGTTTGTTGCAGGTGTTGGCACAGGGGGCACCGTTATGGGTGTCGGTAAAGCCTTGAAAGCGCTTTGCCCGAACACCAAAATTCATCCAATGGAGCCCGCCGAAAGTCCAACCCTGTCAACAGGGCACAAAGTAGGCAAACACCGTATACAAGGCGTCTCTGATGAGTTCATTCCCGACATCGTCTGTTTAGATACACTTGATAAAGTGATCTGCGTCAATGACGGTGATGGGATCATTATGGCGCAAAAGCTCAGCTCTGAGTTAGGACTTGGAGTGGGAATTTCCTCAGGCGCCAATTTAATTGCGGCGCTCAAAGTTCAGCTGGAAATGGGCCCCGAGGCAAAAGTCTCTACGGTTTTCTGTGACGACAGTAAGAAATATCTATCGACCGATTTGACTAAGGTTGAACCCGTAAAAGACAACTATCTAAGCCAAGATGTGAAGCTGGTAGGTTATCGGGTTTTGTAGGAAGTTTATGCCGCCTTCATTTTCGCGCATTACCCAGTCCGACCTGTAATATAATCCTGTGTCCGGCTGTCTCCCGGATTTGTAAATATTTTCTCGGTGGCATCATACTCAATTAATTCGCCCATATAGAAAAAAGCCGTATTATCGGATACACGCGCCGCCTGCGCCATAGAGTGAGTTACAATGATAATGCAGTAACGCTCTTTCAGCTCTTGTATCAAAGCTTCGAGTTTGGCTGTCGCGATCGGATCAAGGGCAGAGGCGGGCTCATCCATTAAAATGACTTCGGGATTGACGGCAATAGCCCGGGCAATCACTAAGCGCTGCTGCTGCCCACCGGATAGTCCCGTCCCCGGAAGTCTCAGGCGATCTTTGACTTCTTCCCACAGACCGGCCCGACGCAGTGATTTTTCGACCAAGGCATCCATTTCGGCTTTGCTGGAGGTTAATCCATGAATTTTCGGCCCGTAAGCCACATTGTCGTAAACCGATTTAGGAAACGGGTTCGGCTTTTGAAAAACCATGCCGACTCTGGCACGCAGTAAGACGGGATCCAGATTTTTATCGTAAATGTCTTGTCCATCCATGGTGATGGTACCGCCCACACGAGCGCCTTCAATAGTGTCATTCATTCGGTTGAAGGTGCGCAAAAATGTGGATTTTCCGCAACCTGACGGGCCGATAAAAGCGGTGACGCCTCTATCCGGAATATCCATGTTTATGCCGTGAAGCGCTTCGAACTCGCCGTAGTGAACACGGACGTCTCGACAAATAAATTTTGGATCTTGAATTTCCATAATCGAAGGGTCTCTATCTGCGTTTCTCAAGGCGGTTTCTGAGCCAAATCGCCAATCCGTTCATCAGAACAAGTATAAATAAGAGGACGATAATGGCCGCAGCCGTTCTCTCTGACCATGCCCTCTCGGCACTATCGGACCAAAGGAAAATTTGCACAGGCAGCGCTGTTGACGGGTCTGTCACGCTCTGGGGCACCTCTGTCACAAAGGCAACCATACCTATCATCAACAGCGGAGCTGTTTCGCCCAAGACCTGGGCCATCGCGATGATAGAACCAGTCAGAATGCCGGGAGCAGCCAGAGGGAGTTTTTGTTGAAAAACAGCCTGTGTATGTGACGCGCCGAGTGACAGAGCCCCATCGACTATGCCCGAACCGACAGAACGAAGCGCCGCCCGCGTGGCGACCACAATCGTCGGAAAGGCCCGCAATGCCAAAACCATACCGCCTACCAAGGGGATGGATCGCGACAGTCCGAAAAAGTTAATAAAAATCGCGAGTCCTAAAAGGCCAAAAACAATAGACGGCACAGCCGCCAAATTATTGATGTTAATTTCAATGAGGTCGGTCCAGCGGCTTTTAGGAGCAAATTCATCCAGATAGAGGGCGGAGCCAACTCCTATCGGTAGTGCCAATAGAAAGGCGATCGCCACGATCATGACAGAGCCCACCACCGCGCCGGCAATACCCGCCAGTTCCGGGTCTCGGCTATCAGGCTGGGTGAATAAAACCGTATTGAATTTCTTTTCAATGATTCCACGCTCTTTCAAAGAATCAATCCAGGCAATCTGATTGTCTGAAACCTGTCGACGTGATTCGGGTTGGTCCCGGTCAATATAGCCCTTGAGAAGTTGGTCTGCCTGATCCGATGTCGGAACGCTAACCGTTACGGTCTGACCGATTAAAGATGGGTTCTCATATACCATTTCCCGAATTTGATGCGTCGCTCCGGACGCCGATGTCAGCGCGAAAAGCTCTTGTTTTTCTCGGCGCTCAGTGACGTCTGGAAAAAGCTCATACATGGCGTTTTGCATGACCCGGCGGTAATTCGCGCCTCGGAGCTCTTGTCGATTGCTATAATCGTCGGGGGAAATGACAGAGGTCTCTATATTCACCTCTAGGGTCATGAAATTTTGCTGAAATGCGGTAAAACCTGTTCCGACGAGGCTAAACAATAACCATGCCAGAGCTGCCAGTGCGAACAACACCGCTGCCCGGCCCCAGAGCCGGAATCGCCACTCTTTTCCGCGTCTGGATTTCAGACGCTTACTCGCCCGCGCGATAGTCTCTTGCGACTCTCTGCGGGCCTCGTTTTCGGTGATATCGGTTTGCGTTACCATCAATCATATCTCTCGCGGTAGCGTCTGACGACGGATAAAGCGATCATATTCAGGATCAAGGTGATGACGAACAAAACCAAGCCCAGAGCAAAAGCTGCCAGTGTCTTCGGACTGTCAAATTCCTGGTCGCCTGTCAGTAAGGCGACAATCTGAACCGTCACTGTCGTTACCGCTTCAAACGGATTACCCGTCAGATTAGCGGCGCGCCCCGCCGCCATAACAACGATCATGGTCTCGCCAATCGCGCGCGAAACGGCCAGAAGAAACGCACCAATTATGCCCGGCAAAGCGCCCTTGAATACAACCTGCTTCATTGTTTCGGATTTGGTCGCGCCCAAAGCGTAGGACCCGTCTCGGAGGGACTGCGGAACGGCATTAATTACGTCATCGGACAAGGAGGAAATGAGAGGGATAATCATGACGCCCATCACAACGCCTGCCGCCAAAGCGCTCTGGGTTGGAACGGCAAAGCCCATACTCTCAGCAAAGCTTCTGATGGTTGGGCCAACGGTGAGCAATGCAAAAAAGCCATATACCACCGTGGGAATACCGGCGAGAATTTCTATAAGCGGCTTCACATATTTCCGCGTTGTTGCTGAGGCATATTCCGACAAGTAAATTGCAATCATCAGACCAACGGGCCCGGCAATCGCCATAGCGACAAGCATTATCAAAAACGTGCCCGCGAAAATCGGAACCGCCCCAAAACTCCCCGATTGTCCGGCCTGATCCGCGCGAAGAGCCATTTGCGGTGACCACTGTAGGCCAAACAGAAAATCCAGAAACGGCACTTTGGAGAAAAACCGAAGGCTTTCAAACAAGAGAGAAAGCACTATGCCAAATGTCGTCAAAACAGCGATGACGGACAAAACAATCAAACAGGCATGAATAAATCGTTCGACCCATGTCCGGGCCGCGAAATCCGGCTTAATCATCCGATTTAGGAAAAAGACAATCGAAGCCCCTGTCACGAGCATCAAAGCCAGCCAAGTCAGGTCATAAGCCTGACTACCATTTCGAAAGTAAAGCCCGCCGACGAAGAGAATGAGACTGACAAAGCCCACCAGCCAAGCCGTGTAATATCCGTGATAGCTCGCTTGCGAGTGCCATCCGGACCCCTTGAGCAGCTGTAAGGGCTCGCTTTGATTAGCGCGGCTCAACAGAT
The DNA here is from genome assembly GCA_963972195.1 of uncultured Hyphomonadaceae bacterium. Lineage (GTDB taxonomy): Bacteria > Pseudomonadota > Alphaproteobacteria > Caulobacterales > Maricaulaceae > Litorimonas. The sequence goes on from CAXATH010000014.1 coordinate 12,748, forward strand.
AGCGGTCAAATGCCAGATTCTTATTATAGATATACCCGCCGACTGTCAGCACAGCCATAAGAATCAGAATATAGATTATGATCTGATCCACTGGGGTTTCCTCTCATCCAAAGTTCGGGGCCCGCATAAGACAGATATACTATGCTTTTGTGACAATCTGTCACTTGGTCACAGTTGGCTGATCGGACGGGGCTATTATTGACTGTAAGTTTGCAGCGCCTCGACGTCCGTGCGCACTTTCTCGCGTTCTGCATCGGGAAGTGGCACAAGGCCGATCTCTTCGAGATAGCCGCCTTCTCCAACGGCTTGGTCAGACGTAAATTCCAAAGCATATGCCTTCAGGCCCGGCGTATACTCTAGATTGGCTTTTTTCAGGTAGAAATATAAAGACCGTGAGACTCGGTATTGGCCCGATGCAATATTCTCAAATTTTGGCTCAACGCCACCAACATTTGCGCCTTTAATCTTATCAATGTTCTGATCCAGAAAAGAATATCCAAAAACGCCGAGCGCCGTCGGTGTGTTGACGAGAGTTTGAACCAGGGCATTGTCATTTTCGCCGCTATCAATCCAATGGCCATCCTCCCGGACAGTGTGGGCTGCAACTTCAAAGGCATCACCGTCCACCTTAGCCAACTCTGCCAGACATTCTATTTCCTTCGCACCGCCCTCCATAGCGATTTCGACGAAAGCGTCCCGGGTCCCGGACGTCGGCGGCGGGCCGTAAGCTTCTATGGTCGTTGCAGGCAAGCCAGGTTCGATCTGAGACCATTTCTCATAAGGGTTTGGACGCATCGTGCAATCCGTCTCGGATGTTGGGATGTTTTTCGCAAATGCGAGATAGATATCCTTCATGGACATATCCATGACCGGGGCATCCAGCGAATTTGCCAAGACGATACCGTCAAACCCAATTTTAACCTCTACGACATCCGTGACGCCATTTTTTTGGCAGAGCTCAAACTCGGACTTTTTTTGCCTCCGAGACGAATTTGTCACGTCCGGCGTTCCAGGACCCGTTCCCCCGCAAAACAATTTATGGCCCCCGCCTGAGCCTGTCGCTTCGACCACGACATTATAACCTGTGATATTTTTGAATTCCTGCGCCACCTTGGTCGAGAACGGATAGACCGTTGATGAACCAACAACCCGAACTTCGCCCGATTCGGCGCGGTTAAACTCTGTCTCTGAGGGCTGACAAGCCGTCAGTGCGAACAGACAAAAAACTGCACTGTGAACGGCTTTAATCTTCATAGTACACCTATTTAATTGAAATCGGTCAATCTTGCTACCGAAACTCGGCAATAAGGTCCGCCCCTTGCCAAAACTTCGTGTCAGTTTCTTTCATAATTTACGACAGATTTACGACAAACTCAGCATTTTAATTCGTGGGGCCGAGTCACGTGCGCTCTAACGTCATGAAAAAACTCAGACCTTTCAATATATTACGCACTATATAAGGACAGCGGGATTTCATGTGAAAATCGATATATTCCTTTGTGTATAACCTCACCTATCAATTCGTATTGGCATAGTTATAGCGGACAAAATAAATCTGTGTGCAAAGCAGCTATTTTATGTGTTTGTCATAAAACTGTTCATTCTTTGTCATACGCCTGTAACAACTCGTAAGAAAAAGCTCCAAGCCTGAATCAGGCAAGACTTGAGGGAGATTTGAATGTCTTTTCTGGGCATAGAAGTACTAGCCGTTCTAGGTTTTTTGGTCGCGGCCTATTCTGTCGTCGCCAATGATGCGATTCAAACTTTGGGGACCTTCTTATCCTCCAACGCCAAGCGCCCTTGGTGGGTGTTGTGGCTATTTGCGGCCACTGTGCTCGTAATTGTCATGATCTATGGCTTCTACACTAATGCCGGAGACATCGCGTTTGGACGCCTAAATCGCCTGCCCTATCCAGAGGGCGGCGTTCAATGGTATCACGTGCTTCCGCCTATCGTTCTCTTATTCCTGACACGCTTTGGTATTCCTGTCTCAACGACCTTTTTGGTTCTGACCGTCTTTGCCTTAACGGGCGGCGCGGAGACAGAAGGCGTCTTAGGAAAAATGCTCATAAAGTCGGGAATGGGCTATGTTGTGGCTTTTGCGTCAGGCGTAATAATCTACGCCATTATCTCTAGAGCCTGGTCACGATGGATCAGCAATACACGGGACCAGCCACTTCCTTATTACTGGACCTTGATACAGTGGGCGTCGACGGCTTTTCTCTGGTGGCAGTGGCTCGCGCAGGACTTTGCCAATATTTTCATCTTCCTACCCCGCACGACAACCGAGATCGACGGCGTAACGCAAGTTGCGTTCAATACGCCTACTCTAGTTTTTGCGACCATTATAATGGTCGCTTTGCTCGGCTGGGTGTTCAAAACACGAGGCGGTAAAATCCAGGGAATTGTTCTGTCTAAAACCAATACGACGGATGTTCGAGCTGCCACGTTAATTGACCTTATTTTTGCGCTCATCCTGTATTATTTCAAGGAAATGAACGACGTGCCAATGTCGACAACATGGGTTTTCTTGGGTCTTATCGCAGGCCGTGAATTGGCCATAAGCCTGATTGCGAACCTCCGCCCTATGAAAAAAGCCGTTCGGGACGTTCTGTTGGATATGGGCAAACTCTTTTTCGGCCTTATCGTCAGTATCGTTCTGGCCGTTATCGTTCCGTGGATTGCCACTGGAAACATGATTACGCTCTAGCCAATCCGGTTACTTTTTTGCGCTCATCCTTTCCCTGCATAATGAGCTGACATATTGAAGGGCAGAGACAAATACGTCCTGTCCTTCACAACCCTTTCTCCCATAGCTAAGCGCGCAGGCAGACCTATGGCCCTGCGCGCTTCAAAAGGGCGCAAGAGCGATGCAAGAATGAAAGAGGCTCGGAATGAGCCAATTCTGATACAATCTGATGAAATCAAATGGTACGGGTGAAAGGACTTGAACCTTCACATCTCTCGATACCAGAACCTAAATCTGGCGCGTCTACCAATTCCGCCACACCCGCACGATGCTCTCACCTCTAAGAGGTGGTAAGTAGGCGCGCGGATTAACCGCCCATCCTCAATTCGTCAACCGTCTTTTGCAATCATTGGTGCTTTGTGCAGTGACCAGTAATAAGCAATGCCGCCGCTGATAATGTTGGCCGCTGCAATTCCGATAAAAGCGCCTCTAAGATCATCTAGGCTAACGCCGATAGCGACCAATGGGGCGTAGAGCAGAAGAGATCTAATGACTGTAAAGCTCAGACCATAAAGGGGCCGGCCCAGCGCATTAAAGCCAGCCGCGCTGACGAAAACGAACCCATATCCGGCAATCGTAATAGGCACAATCCAGAAATAGGATTTCGCAAGGTCATAAACTTGCGGATCGTTCGTGAAGAGTCCTGTGATTGGGCCCGCCAATACAGCCAGAATAATAGCCATTCCGGTGCTCCAATAGAGACAAATTTTATAGCAAACGCGGAATGTCTCCTCAACGCGATCCGTTAGACCTGCCCCGCCATTTTGCCCTGTCACGGCGCCGATACAGGCAGAAAGTCCGTATAGCACACCGACAGAAATCAGCTCTGCGCGGCTTGTTAGCGTGAAAGCGGCATTATAGATGTCGCCTCCGGTTCTCTGCACCGCCGCAACCGCTAAAAAGGTCCCGGCAGGAACCACGACATTCGTGACTGCCGCAACAATTCCAACCCGGCCAATGATCCACCAAGCATGTCGAATAGAAGCAATTGTCATATGGGCAAAATCGACAGCTTTCCGGCGGAATTGAACGATATAAAATCCGAAAATGGCGGCGATTGAATTTCCCAGAACAGTGGCAATAGCCGCGCCCTGCACTTCCAGTCGCGGAAACGGGCCAAATCCGAAAATCAGAAACGGGTCTATAATAATATTCAGAATCGCGCCCATGATCATAATCGCCGACGGAAGAATAGCCTCTCCGCCTGCGCGCAATATGTTGTTTGATATCATGGCAATGGAAACCACCACCAAACCCGGTAAAGATATCAGCATATATTCCCGCGCCATCTCACGCGCTTCGCCTTTGGCTCCCAGAAAATCGAGGGCGAATGGCAGGGTGGACCAGATTAAAGCGACCGTCAGCGTCATGATAAAAAGAGCGAAAAGAATTGCCGCAGCGGCATGCCGCTTTGCTTTATCATATTGCCCGCCGCCTATGGCGCGGCTGAGCGCGCTCATCGTACCAGCCCCAAGGCCGATATTCACGCTATTGCCCAAAAATGTGAGGGGGTAGGCAAAACCGACTGCGGCGAGTGCCAACACGCCCAGCGCCGGGTCACCGTCTGCGCTAGTTAAATTACCCAGATAAATTGTATCAACGATACCCGCAGAGAGCAGCGCGATCACCGCAATGGCAAACGGGCCCAACATCCGAAAGATATGCCCTTGAACGGGCCCTTCAGTCAGATCAACCTTGCCCTTTCCTGATGTGAGGGGCGGCGTGATCGCTTCCGGCAATACCTCCGAAAGCTTGGCATCAAGCGTTTCTTTGGGCTCGGATCTATTATCGTCAGTCAATCGTTACTCATCTCGATGGGACGGGGCAAATGCCGCCAAAGTTGCCATTTGGGCGATTTCAGATGCTGTCGCCCCCAATGAACAAATCTGCACAGGTTTTTCCAATCCGGTCAGGAAAGGTCCCAACACAGTAGCGCCACCCAGCGAATCCAGCAGCTTCGTTGAAATCGATGCCGAGTGAATCGCCGGCATGACCAAAACATTTGCCGCATCCGTCAAACGCGAGAATGGATATGTCAGAACATGGAGGGGGTCGAGCGCGACATCTGCGGCAATATCCCCCTCATACTCAAAATCTACGTCACGGCCGTCCAGTATTTCTACCGCTTTGCGGACTTTCTGCATGCGCTCGCCGATCGGGTTCCCAAAAGTAGAATAGGACAAGAAGGCAACACGGGGATCAAAGCCAAACTGACGGGCAAAATGAGCTGTGGTTTCGGCGATGTCAGCCAGATCTTCGGCTTCGGGAAGTTCGGTGATATTGGTATCCGCGATGAATAAGGTACGATTTTTATTCACGACGACGCTCACGCCCATGGTTCGCTCATGCTCGACATGGTTCAGGACGAGCTGAACATCATTCAAAGCGATGTCATAGCTCCGAGTAACCCCCGTCACCATGCCGTCCGCCAAATCGTGATGAAGCATCAACGCTGAGAACACGTTCCGGTCATTATTGACGAGACGCTGAGCGTCGCGGCGGAGGAAGCCTTTGCGCTGCAAGCGGGAATAAAGATAGTCAGTAAATTCAGCGTTCCGGTCAAAGAGCCGGGCATTCAAAACCGTCAGGCTGTCAGGCTTTTCAATGCCCAAGAGTTTCATATTGTCATAGATCGGCTTTTCGCGGCCAATCAAAATCGCTTTACCGAGGCCTCGTTGCTGGAAAGCTTGGGCTGCGCGAATAACGGCAGGTTCTTCCCCTTCCGCAAAAATAATCGTTTTCGGATCTTGCTGTACGGTGGCCGTGATACCTTGCAAAATAGCCGCTGTAGGGTCCTGACGACGGGCCAAAGACTTTCGATAAGCGTCCATATCCTCAATCGGCTTGCGGGCCACGCCTGTATCCATGGCGGCCTGCGCCACATAAGGCGGAATTTCAGAAATAAGACGGGGGTCAAACGGGGCCGGAATAATATATTCAGGTCCATAAGACGGACGTTTACCGTGATAAGCCGCCGCCACTTCTTCGGGGACGTCTTGCCGTGCCAAATCAGCCAGAGCTCGAGCGCAAGCGAGCTTCATTTCTTCATTTACGTTTCGAGCCCGGACATCCAGCGCGCCGCGGAAAATATAGGGAAACCCTAGAACATTGTTGACCTGGTTCGGATAATCAGAACGCCCGGTCGCAATAATAGCGTCGTCGCGCACGTCTTTAATATCTTCGGGCAGGACCTCCGGGTCAGGATTGGCCATGGCGAAAATAATCGGTTTCGGTGCCATAGAGGCGACCATTTCTTTGGTCACAATTCCGGCAACCGATAAGCCAAAAAAGACATCCGCGCCTTCCATCGCTTCGGCCAAAGTCCGCTTATCAGTCTCGACGGCGTGCGGCGCTTTCCACTGATCCATATATTCTTTGCGGCCCTGATAGATAACGCCGCGGCTGTCTACGACGATGGTGTTTTCATCCTTCACGCCCATAGCTTTGACGAGATTGAGAACAGAAAGGCCGGCAGCGCCGGCTCCGGAAAGAACAAGTTTCAAATCTTCAAATTTCCGGCCCGTGAGATGACACGCATTTATGAGGCCCGCTGTCGCAATAATCGCGGTGCCGTGCTGGTCATCGTGAAAAACGGGGATATCGAGCTTGTCGCGAAGCTCCTGCTCGATAATGAAGCATTCCGGAGACCCGATGTCTTCCAGATTAATGCCGCCAAACGTATTGCCAAAGCGCTGAACGCATTCGATAAATTTCTGGGCGTCTTCTTCCTCAACTTCAATGTCGAAACTGTCAATATCCGCGAATCGCTTAAAGAGGACAGATTTACCTTCCATGACGGGTTTGGACGCCATCGCGCCCAGATTGCCCAAGCCCAGAATCGCTGTCCCGTTTGAGATAACAGCGACCATATTTCCTTTGGACGTATAATCGTAAACCGTGTCTTTATCTGCTGCGATGGCTTCGACCGGAACCGCGACGCCCGGAGAGTAAGCCAAACTTAAATCACGTTGTGTCGCCATTGGTTTTGTCGGCTGGAGCGATAATTTCCCGGGAAAGGGTTTGGAGTGAAAATCCAAAGCCTGTTGGTCAGTGATATAAGTCCGTTTCGGTGGACGTGGTTCGAGTTTTGCCATTCTTATTTCTCGCTCTGTCCCTAATTCGTCGCTCTATTTCTAGGTCACGATAATAGAGGTCTTAAAGTCAATGGAACAATATATTTGTTTGTCACTTAAATTTGCAGGCTCATAACGCCGTTTGCGTTCCAATCCTACCCAAAATTGCGATTATACTGAAATCTGCTGATTAAAAATGAGGCGCGACCAGTTGTTGTTGCCCAATAGAAGTGCAATAATTCCTTAACCAGTCACTCTATCAAACTGGCCCGTTCGCGTGACTCGACTCTGATGCCTTCAGATTTCAGAAGTGAGTCGATTTTCAACCGTCCTGACGAACATCAGGACGGTATTTAGGAGGAACCCATGAAAAAAATCGAAGCCATCATCAAGCCTTTCAAACTCGATGAAGTCAAAGAAGCCCTGCAAGGTGTTGGTCTGCAAGGCATGACCGTTGTTGAAGCCAAAGGCTTTGGCCGCCAAAAAGGTCACACGGAACTTTATCGCGGGGCAGAATATGTTGTGGATTTTCTGCCCAAGTTGAAACTCGAGCTGGTTGTTGCTGACGATCAAGTCGAGTCAGCCCTAGAAGCCATTCAAACAGCGGCGAAGACTGGCAAAATCGGCGACGGTAAAATCTTTGTCTCCGACGTTAGCCAAGCTATCCGTATCCGGACAGGCGAATCCGGCGACGCTGCGCTTTAATTTCGTCGAATAGTGCGACTTAAATAAATTTAAAAACCTTTTGGGAAAGGACTTTGGACAATGTCCGATACAGATACGTTACTGAAAAAAATTAAAGATGAGGACATCAAATTTGTTGATCTGCGCTTTACCGATCCGCGCGGAAAAATGCAGCATGTGACGTTCCATACAGATCTTGTCGACGAAGATCTCTTTTCCGACGGGACTATGTTTGATGGATCTTCCATCGGCGGTTGGAAAGAAATCAATGAATCTGACATGGTTCTGTTGCCGGATGCATCGACGGCCAAAATGGACCCTTTTTATCAGCAAGACACTCTAGCTGTTTTCTGTGACGTTCTGGAACCGGATACGGGCGAAGCCTATAACCGTGATCCACGCGGCACAGCGAAAGCGGCCGAAGAATATATGCGGGCGGCCAATGTTGGTGACGATGTGTTCTTTGGACCCGAAGCCGAATTCTTTGTTTTCGACGATGTTCGTTGGAATACAGACAAAAACGTCACTGGCTACGCTATCGATTCAACGGAGCTTCCGGAAAACACGGGAACGCAGTATCAAGGCGGCAATATGGGCCACCGTCCGGGACCAAAAGGCGGTTATTTCCCTGTTCCCCCTGTTGATTCCGCTCAGGACATGCGGTCCGAGATGATTTCCGTAATGGAAGAGCTTGGCCTGCGTCCGGAAAAACATCACCATGAAGTTGCGCCCGCTCAACATGAGCTCGGTATGCAGTTCAACACCCTGTTGACCATGGCCGATAATATGCAGCTTTATAAATATCTCGTGCACAATGTCGCCCATGCTTACGGTAAGACGGCGACATTTATGCCCAAGCCGATGTATGCCGATAACGGCACAGGCATGCATGTTCACATGTCCATCTGGAAAGACAAAAAGCCTTTATTTGCCGGTGATGAATATGCCGGACTTTCTGAAGCCTGCCTTTATTATATTGGCGGCGTGATCAAACATGCCAAAGCAATTAATGCTTTCTCCAACGCTTCGACCAACTCCTATAAACGTTTGGTTCCCGGCTTTGAAGCTCCCGTTATGCTGGCTTATTCTAGCCGCAACCGTTCTGCCTCTATCCGTATTCCTTGGACAGCCTCTCCGAAAGGCAAACGCTTGGAAGCCCGCTTCCCGGATCCGGCTGGCAACCCTTATTTGACGTATACAGCTCTGCTTATGGCGGGTCTCGACGGCATTAAAAACAAAATCCACCCAGGCGATCCTATGGATCAGGATTTGTATGAATTGTCTCCGGCAGAAGCGTCCAAAATCCCTCAGGTCTGCGGCTCGCTCCGCGAAGCTCTGGAGTCGCTCGATGCAGACCGTGACTTCCTGAAAGCCGGGAACGTTTTTGATGATGACCAAATTGACGCCTATATCGATTTGAAAATGGAAGAGGTTCACCGCCTCGCCATGCACCCTCACCCGGTCGAATTCGACATGTATTACAAGTGCTAAATCACTCGTAACTTGAAAAAAGAAAAAGCCGCCTCATTGGGCGGCTTTTTTATTGGGTGTTTTTGCCCTGTTATTTGACCGTTAAAGTCACTTTAACTTCGGCATTCAAGGCGTTGGAAACCGGACAACCGGATTCCGCTGCTTTAAAGGCTTTATCTATATCGCTTCTATCCGCCCCGGGCGCGTCCAGAGTGACATCAATATCGGAGCGCGAGATTTTAAATCCGCCCTCAATCTCTTCCAAATGCACAGTCGCTTTCGTCGACACATCTTTGGGGATGACATCCAGGCTGCTTAGTTCATTTGCGAATGCCATTGCAAAGCAACCAGCATGCGCAGCGCCGATGAGCTCTTCCGGGTTTGTACCCTTCTTATCCTCAAACCGCGTGTTAAACCCGAAAGGCTGGTTCGACAGAGCGCCGCTATCACTTGAAATGGTGCCGTCGCCCCCTTTCAAATCTCCGGACCATTGGGCAGACGCGTAACGTTTAATAGACATACAAAACTTCCTTTCTGAAAAGTATCGTTATCTTTGCTATCCGCAGTTTTTGAAAAGGTTCCGGCCTTGTAAAATTGGGACAAAGGATTAGCTTCGGAATATGCCTGTTTCCCGCCTCAATCGTAGCCTGCTTCGTCTCACCGGTGACAATGTCAAAGAGTGGCTCTCTGGCTTAGTCACGAATACTTTGACTCAGGATATGAATTTTGCGGCATTACTAACGCCGCAAGGGAAAATCATCGCTGACTTCTGTGTCACAAAGGACGAGACGGGACTCATTCTGGATACGCCGCAGAAATTTGGATCGCTTCTGGAAAAACGCTTGGCGCTCTACAAATTGCGCGCCCCAATTCAAATCGACAACATATCAGACGAATATTCGGTTTACGCCATATGGGGCGATGAGAAAGGTCAGGAAGTAACCTTTCAAGGTTATGACGACCCGAGACACGCCTCTCTGGGACGGCGCGTTATCTCTAAATCAGATATTCCCAGCGACGGAGATTATAATGCCCATCGTCTCTCGCTCGGGGTGGTAGAGAGTGAGTGGGATTTTGAAACGTCGACCACTTTTCCTGCCGATGCCAATATGGATTTAATGCACGGCGTGGATTTTAAGAAAGGATGCTTTATCGGCCAAGAAGTCGTTAGCCGGATGAAACGGATGACGACTGTCAAAAAACGGATGCGAGGCGTCATCCTGGAAGGGTCAGCTCAAGCAGGAGACAAAATAATGGGGGGTGACCGGGTTATTGGAGAACTGCTCTCGGTTCATGAACAAATGGGCATGGCCATGATCCGGCTTAATCGCTGGAAAGAAGCCGAAGTCGAGCCCACAATAAATGATATGAATATTGAAATTATGGATTCGGTAGATGGCCATTCCGGATGAAATCGAAATTAGACGAAATGACTTAAGCGCCCTTCCCCGTTTCGCGGCTCTGAATGCGCAGTGGATCGAAGACCTTCACCATATGGAAGAGTCAGATAAGTTAATGGTAGCGCGTCCTGAAATTTACATTGAAGATGGCAGTCACGTTTTCTCGGCTCATTACCAAGGCGATATTGCCGGAGCGGTGGCTCTGAAGCGTCATGAAGACGGTCGATACGAACTCACAAAAATGGCGGTCGATGAACAGTTTCGAGGGCAAGGCATCGGCCAGATTCTAATGGATGCGGTTGAGAGCTACGCCAAGGAAGAATTGAAATTGAAGACTATTTTCCTTTTATCCAATACAAAAAATGCGGCAGCTTTGCGTCTTTATGCTCGTAATGGCTGGACCGTAAATCATGAGGGCCCCCACCCGGTTTACGCGCGCGCCAATATCGGCATGGAGAAAATCCTGTGAGCCGGCTTTCGCTCGACAATCGCGTATTTGTTCCGGTTGAAAACACCGATAACGGGGTCGTCGGCGGAACCACTCGATTTCATTTCTGGCAAGAGGGAATGGTCTTTTTCGCGGATTATTTTGGCGGCGATGTTCGGGAAGGTCACATCATCGGCCAGTTTGACGAAACGGGCCGCGGGCATATGCTCTATCATTGTTTAACGACCGACCGCGACCTGAAGGCTGGTAAAGCTGTTGCAGAATTTACCAAATTTGAGGATGGTCGTGTGGCTATGGATTTAAATTGGGAATGGATATCGCAGACCGGCCAATCCGGTGATACATTTCACGGACAGTCTCGTTACGAAGAACTGTCAGAACGGGAACTTATGCGATGACGGATTTCCCAAATCATGATCCTGACCTGCCGCGATGTGGGTGGGTACCATCCGACGATGCGCTTTATTGCGCTTATCATGACGAGGAATGGGGACGGCCGCTTTACGATTCCAAATCACTCTTCTCCAAATTAATTCAAGATGGTCAGCAAGCCGGACTGGCCTGGATTACTATCCTGCGAAAACGGGATAATTTGCTCAAAGCCTATGACGGGTTTGATCCGGACATTATCGCGCATTACACAGATGCAGACAGGGCGAGGTTGCTCGACAACCCCGGCATCATTCGATCTCGTTTGAAAATAAATGCGGCTATATCAAATGCGCAAACCTACCTTAGAATGCGGGATGAAGAAGATATCGATTTCTCGGAATACCTCTGGAGCTATGTTGATGGCAAACCTGTTCAAAATGACTGGCAGGAATTTAAAGATGCGCCGGTCGAAACCCCGGCCTCAATTGCCATGTCGAAAGATTTGAAAAAGCGCGGCTTTAAATTTGTGGGCCCGGTCATCCTTTATGCTTTCATGCAAGCCGTCGGGATGGTCAATGATCACAGCCTTAATTGTCACGTCAACGAAGCGTGCAAAAACACCAGGCGGGTTTGAAATGTCGGGAACGGTTATAAATGAAAATCTTTCTCGAGGTTTGACAATCATTTTGTCGTCGCTTTTACTGACTGGCTGCGCTTCTCTTTTTGACCCCAAACCGGATAAATCTCCCGATCCGTATGAGGATGAAACTTCTCGAATGGAACGGTATGTGGATTGCCTGAGGGATAAAGACCGCGAAGTTGAGGACCCTCCTTGCCTATTGAAATAAAAGCGTATTGAAAAAGGTAAGTATTCACGAGGGGAAATGTTCTGCCTCTTAGCCCTTGAATTACATGCGCGGAACGTTGCATAGCTATGTGATAAATAAAAACCTACAAAGGGTTATGGTATGAAAGCCGTTATCAGTTCGACAGGTCTCTGGACGCCGGAAAAATCAATTTCAAATGAAGAGCTGGTCGAAAGCTTTAATGCCTATGTCGATAAGTGGAATGCGGAAAACGCTACAGCGATTGAAGCAGGCGAGCTTGACGCACTGACTTATTCCAACGCAGAGTTCATAGAAAAAGCCTCCGGCGTTAAATCGCGCTACGTGATTTCCAAAGACCCAATTCTTGATCCCGAGATTATGGCGCCGCGTATTCCGGCCCGTCCGAATGAAGAGCCCTCTATTCTGGCCGAAATAGCCGCGAAAGCCGCGCAGCAGGCTCTGGATGCGGTGGGGCGGAGCGCAGAGGATGTCGGCGCTGTCATCGTCGCCTGCTCCAACCTGCAACGCGGATATCCGGCTATCGCCGTTGAAGTACAATCTATTTTGGGAACGTCCGGGTTTGCATTCGATATGAATGTGGCTTGCTCTTCTGCCACTTTCGGTCTTGAAACAGCGCGCGGCCTGATTTTCGGAGGGCAGGCCAAATCCGTTTTAGTCGTCAATCCCGAAATCTGCACAGCCCATCTGAATTTCAAAGACCGGGACGCGCATTTTATTTTCGGTGACGTTGCGACAGCGCTTTTAGTTGAATCCGACGACGTGGCCCCTGCGGAGCATTGGGAAATTATTGGCTCGAAATTAGTGACACAATTTTCCAATAATATTCGTAACAATTTCGGTTTTCTCAACACGGCCGCACCGGAGGATGACGGGCTCCACGGCCAACGGGGCCGCAAAGGTCTGACGGATAAACTTTTCGTTCAAAATGGACGCAGCGTTTTTAAAGAAGTCGTGCCACTTGTCGCAAAAATGATTACGCAAGAATGTGAAGTCAACGGAATTGATCCGCATGATTTGAAACGCATGTGGCTACATCAAGCCAACCTCAACATGAATGTTCTGATCGCCAAAAAGGTGCTCGGCAAAGATGTCGAAATAGAGCAAGCGCCTGTCGTTTTGGATGAATACGCCAATACCAGTTCCGCCGGATCAATCATCGCTTTCCATAAATATAGCGAAGACTTCAAAGCCGGCGATACAGGCCTGATCTGCAGTTTTGGCGCAGGTTATTCCGCAGGGGCTATATTTGTGCGGAAGGTGGCGTGACGAAGGCTACCCCTCCGAAACGCGCCTGGCAAAGAATGCTTTCGGGTCGGCGTTTAGACCTGCTCAATCCTTCTCCGTTTGATATAGAGATCGAAGATATCGCGCGCGGCTTGGCGCGAGTTGCCCGTTGGAACGGACAAACGACAGGTTACAATGCCTTTTCAGTCGCCGAACACAGCGTCATAGTCGAAAAATTGCTGACGGAAGTTTATCCCGAATCCCCACCGGATCATTGCCTGACCGCCCTTCTGCATGACGCAGCAGAATACGTCATTGGGGATATGATAAGTCCATTTAAAAACGCCCTCGGATTGGATTACAAATCTTTTGAGTCCCGTTTGGAAGAGGCCATCCATCTTCGATTTGGCCTTCCGGCAAAAATGCCGGCAGCTCTGAAAAAACGGATCAAACGCTGTGATATTTACTGCGCTTGGTTTGAGGCTACGCAAATCGCCGGATTCGAAAAGGACGAAGCCAACACACTTTTCAAGCGCCCTCCAAAAGGTCTTAGCTTGACCCTTTCGCCCTTACCCGTCAGAGAGGCTGAACAGGCATTTCTCAAGCGTTTTGAGGAACTCTCAAACAAGACAACACGTTAGATCATTATGCGCAGACTCATTAATACGCTTACAATTATCGGTATCGCTCTCGCAATCTTTGCCATTGCTTATCTGCTTTTCGGCCAGACAACCGGCCTATTTGTGGAAGACTCAACAACGAAAATGGCGTTGCAGCTCATGGCGATGACAGGCGCATTAGTGGCGCTCATTTTTGGCTTTATCGGACGTTTTATGGACCGCAGAGCTCCGCTCCCGGTCTCCCGCGTCAGTAATCTTGGTATCTTTCTGGGCTTTGTGGGCGGCCTTATCGTGCTTGCCCTCCCATATCTGTAAAGGGATTTAATACCAGGAATTCAATAGCATCGCTGGTGCCACGTCCTTATATACGTCATAGAACATTTTTAGGAGGTCAGCAGGACTATGGGCAAAGAACTCGTCAATTGGGAAAATGGTCGTTGGATCGGCCAAACGCTTGAGGTCGAGAACGGCGTTTGTGCCGTGCCGGATGTGCCTGGAAAAGATCTGCCGTATGATGACGAGGTCAAGGCAGCAACGGACCACCTTTATGAACAAGTCAGCGACTTTATCCCCGAATTTGAATGGCCGGCTTATGCCCCGCTTGTTCACGCTATCAACAAGCTGAAAAAAGAAAAAAACGCGGTTATTCTTGCTCATAATTACATGACCCCGGATATTTTTGGCTTAGTCGGGGATTATCGCGGCGACAGCTTGGGCCTCGCCATAGAAGCCACTAAAACAGATGCCGATATGATTATTCAGGGCGGCGTTCACTTTATGGCTGAGACGTCTAAGATTCTTTGTCCGGATAAAAAAGTCTTTATCCCCTCCATGCGCGCGGGATGCTCCCTCGCTTCTTCCATAACAGGTGAAGACGTAAAACTTATCAAAGAGCGCTACCCCGGAATTCCGGTCGTAACCTATGTAAATACCTCTGCGGATGTGAAAGCAGAGAGCGATATTTGCTGCACGTCCTCAAACGCCGTCGCGATTGTCGAACATATTGCTGCAGAACGCGGCGTAAACAAAGTCATTATGATACCCGATGAGTTTCTGGCGAAGAATGTGGCCAAGCAAACCAAGATTGAGGTCATAGCCTGGCATGGACGCTGCGAGGTTCACGCGCGCTTTTCTGCTCAAGACGTACGCGAAATGCGAGAATCCAATCCAGGCGTGACCGTTCTCGCCCATCCCGAATGTCCGCCCGAAGTGGTCGCCGAATCTGATTTTACAGGCTCGACCAAAGCGATGAGCGATTACGTGTCTGATAAGCGCCCGAGAAATGTTATTCTTCTGACAGAATGCTCCATGTCGGATAATGTAGCGATGGCAAACCCTGACACGGATTTTGTCCGGCCGTGTAACCTCTGCCCGCACATGAAGCGCATCACATTGGAAAATATGTATCAGTGTCTTCGCGACGAAACCAATGAAGTGCTTGTCCCCGAAGACATGCGCGTCAAAGCCTATGACGCCGTAATGCGGATGATAAATGTAAAGTTTGACCCTATCAAAGGCCATTTCGATCCCACCCTACCCGAAGAAAATGTGAAAGTGATATAGGGTTTGTCGGTATCCCTCGACACGAAACGCCTGCCGCCGGGCGCAGTCCTTGTCGTGGGCGCGGGTCTGGCGGGATTGTATCTTGCTTTAAAGCTCGCCCCGCGGCCCGTCTTCGTTCTGACCTCGCGCCGCTCTACGGTCGGGGCGGCGTCCGCTTGGGCGCAGGGCGGTATCGCTGCTGCGCTTTCACCGGATGACACGCCGGAAAGCCACGCCGCCGATACCATTGCGGCCGGAGACGGATTAGTTGACCCGATCATCGCCAAAATCCTGTCCGAAGAGGGCCCTGCGCGGGTACACGACCTAGCCGAAATGGGCGTTCCCTTTGACCGGGACGACCAAGGGCGGCTCTATCTTTCACTGGAAGCAGCTCATTCCATGCCGCGTGTCGCCCGCGTAAAAGGCGATACAGCCGGCCGCGAAATCATCAATATCATGGTCAAAAAGGTTCAAACCGCCGATCATATTACGGGCCTAATCGGGTGGCGCGCAGAGAGCCTCTTAACGGACGGATATGGCGGCATTGCGGGCGCTCTTGCGCGCCGCGACGACGGCGCTTTACTTGGAATTGAAGCCGATATTACCGTTATGGCGACGGGCGGAATTGGCGGATTATTCTCGGTTACGACCAACCCCAGAACCGCTCGCGGCGACGCGCTTGGTATGGCGGCGGTTGTCGGGGCGAAGATGCGCGATATGGAATTTGTCCAGTTCCACCCCACCGCTATTGATGTGGGACGCGATCCGGCCCCACTGGCCACAGAGGCCTTACGCGGAGAAGGCGCAACCCTGACTAATTCCGACGGCGTGCGGTTTATGCACCGTTATCATGAACAAGGTGAACTCGCCCCCAGAGACGATGTCGCCCGGGCAATTTTCGCAGAAATACAAGCGGGTCGACAGCCTTTTCTGGATTGCCGGGAGGCCATCGGAACGCATTTCGACAAAGATTTCCCGACGGTTTTTGAAAGCTGTATGAAAGCCGGAATTGATCCGCGCACGCAGCTTATTCCTGTGTCACCTGCCGTCCACTACCATATGGGCGGCTTGGCAACGAACAGTGTGGGGCAAACCAGTCTCGACGGATTATTTGCTATTGGGGAGTGTAGCGCAACTGGTCTTCACGGTGCCAATCGTTTGGCGAGCAATTCCCTGCTTGAGGCCATTGTATTTGGCGGGCGTGCCGCGGCGCATATAAATAATATGCAAATATCCCCGAAGCGGGCCACGACTATTCGATCCCAGCCCTGGCTGTCCATGACGAAGGGGGTCAGCGAGGGCTTGCGCCAGGCCATGACGTTGAAATGCGGTGTCAGGCGTAATGCGAATGATCTGAATGAGCTTATCAGTTATATTGATGAATTAATTTCCCAAGTCGGAAGGGCTAATCCGCTCGTTACGTCCCGCATTATTGCGGCGGCCGCACTCGCCCGCGAAGAAAGCCGCGGCGGACATTTCCGCGACGACTTCCCTGAAATGAAAGAGCCAGCGCGCTCTTCCTTTTTGACGTATGATTATCTTTATTAGCGGATATCAATGGAGGACATAAAGCCCTTGTCTTTCTTCACGTTTTTAGGTTTACCAAAAACATCTATACTCCCCATTCCGGATATATCGGCATCAATGCTTTCCGAAGCAAAAACACTGGCAGACCCCATGCCCGACATATCAATTCGGACATCTTCACATTCCAGGTCACTAGCGTCCAAGTCTCCCATACCGGCAAAATCGGCATCGAATTTTCCACATTTACCAGATAGCTCCATTGAGCCTAGTCCGGCAAATTCCACCTCAAATTCATCACTACTTATCCCGTAGACTTCACCGTTTCCGATGCCTGTTATCTCTAAACCGCTTAGGGATGGAAGGGTAATTGTAATATCAATACCCCTATTGTTTTTTCCTCTCCAAGATCGTTTTTTCTCGTCTTCGTCATTCTCGAGATAAAGCGTATCATCATCGACATAGACTCTTACGTTAGACATGTACCGTTCTTCACCCGACATATTGATTGTGTAATCAGGCTCGCCAACGCTTACATCCATATTATAGACGCCGACGACAGAAATTTTGTCGAAATCCCGATAATCAAAACTCTGTTCAATGCGTTTTTTACTTTCATTTTCATCGTGATCTGGGTGAGCCTGCGCGGTGAATGAAGTTCCCGTGGCACCGGCAACAACTATCAAAGACGCAAAAATGGCTTTTAATCGTTTCTTATTCTGCATGTGGGTCATGATACTCTCCTTTTATTGTTTTTCGATAATACATATGGAGGGAAATGTCAATTTTTTATTGAAAAACAATAAACTTTAATGCTCAAAGTAAAATTTATGACTTAATTTAGACAGAATTTCAGCATTGATTTGCGCCGCAACCCCGACATAATGGCTTAAAAATAAAGGAGATTTTATGCGTTTATTGGTACTCAGTTCCGTCGCCGCTTTAGGCTTTGCGGCCTGCACCCCTGCCCCTGTCACACAAGTGGGCCCCTCAAGTAACCGAATCTCGAGCCTTGATGTCAGCGCCACAGGAGATGTCTCCACTGCGCCGGATCGCGCCACAGTAAGCGCAGGTGTCGTCACCGAAGGGAAGACGGCGCGCGAAGCCATGATGGCCAATGCCACGAAAATGAATTCTGTTTTCGAAGAGTTGATCGCCGCCGGAATCGAAGAGAAAAACATCCAGACCAGTCAACTGTCCCTCCAGCCGCGTTATAATTATCAAGATCGCCAAACACCCACAATCGACGGATATGAAGCCCGCAACAATGTTTCAGCCAAAAGCGAAGACATACAGTCCGTCGGCGCTATGCTGGACGCTCTCGTCAAAGCCGGAGTGAACAATATTGGCGGGATTGAATTCTCAGTGGATAACCCAGACGAAGCCTTAGGCAGTGCCAGAGAAATGGCGATCAAAAAGGCGAAGGTTAAAGCGCAAGGCATGGCAGAGGCTGCGGGCGTGAAACTTGGGCCACTGCTCAATATGAGCGAATCCAACGCGGGCAATCCGCCGCGCCCCATGATGCAAGCGCGTTATGCCAGCGATTCTCTAGAAAGTGCGCCGACGCCTATTGCAGGCGGCGAGCAATCTCTTCGAGTGACCGTTAATCTAAGCTACGCAATTGAGCCATAAAAAAACGGGGCTTCGGCCCCGCTTTAAATTGCGCTTTCACTTAAAACCTAATGGACGGGCGGAATAATCACGTCATTATTTTCGTCCAGAAGAACCACATCCGGCGCGTAATTTCGCGCCTTTTCTGCTTCCATCTGGCAGTAAGAGATAATAATAATCTTATCGCCGATTTGAACTCGCCGCGCCGCTGCGCCGTTCAAACCGAACGTCTTGGAGCCCCTAGGGGCGGTAATGGCGTAGGTCGTAAATCGCTCCCCATTGGTAATATTCAGAATGTCCACTTGTTCATTTGGCAGGATTCCGGAGCGCTCCAAGAGGTCCTGGTCAATTGAAATAGATCCTTCGTAATGCAGATCGGCTTGCGTCACCGTCGCGCGGTGAATCTTGCCTTTCATCATTGTTAGAAGCATAGCGCTCTCCTTTGTCTTCACGCCCTATATAGGGATGACAGGAGCATTACAAAAGGTGAAGGCACAAAAATGCAAGTCTGCCCTGACATTTGCGAGAAGCGTCAGGCCCTTGGGAGCGGACGAAAATTGAATTAAAGAGCGCTTATGACTCAGGAAATTGCAATATTGATTACTGGCGGCACGATGGACAAGGTCCATGATACCCAGACGGAAGGTCTCATTTTTGACCCAAATGGGAAGACGAGAATTGGGGCTATTTTGAAACAGGGCCGGAGCCGTTCTGTGCGGCGGCAGATCCTCTTTCAAATAGACAGTCTGGAAATGAACGACGCCCATCGGGACCAAATATTAGAAGCCATCAAAAGCGCGCCCGAAAACCAAATTATCGTGACCCACGGCACAGGAACCATGGAACTGACGGCGCAGTTCTTGGAAGGCAAGGTGGAACATAAGACGGTTATTCTGACAGGCGCCATGCGGCCGCAGTCTCTTGGACGGTCTGATGCAGGGTTCAATGTTGGCGGCGCCATGATCGCTGCTCAAACGCTTTCGCCCGGAGTTTACGGGGTTATGAATGGCCGAGTTTTCAAAGCGCAGGAGCTTCACAAAAATACCGAGACAGGGCGGTTCGACGATTGACCAGTGAACATTACAAAAAGGCAATACATCACGCCGCCTTACTTATCGACATGCGGGTAGCCATAGCGTAATTTGAAATAATATTTCGTTTTTCAGAAAGACTTCACGTGACACTCTGTTTTAAAAATGCTGCTCTCTTTTTGGCTCCATTGGCGCTCATGGCGTGTAACTCTTCTGAAGAGGTAACGGCCACAAACTCTGAAACTCCGACTCAGGCCTCAATCGAAACAGAAACTAGTGCGCTTCCTGAACTCGAGTATGAAAAAATCACTCTTGATAACGGCCTGGATGTAATTTTCCACGTGGACCGATCTGACCCGGTCGTCGCAATTGATTTAGCCGCTCATGTTGGGTCTGGACGGGAAACGACCGGCAAGACCGGCTTCGCCCATTTATTCGAGCATTTGCTGTTTCTTGATTCTGAAAACCTTGGCTATGGCGGCCTTGATGAAATGAACACTCGCATTGGCGGCGAAGGCACGAACGGCTTTACCACAAACGACATGACCCAGTATTTCCAAGCCGTTCCGAAAGATGGGCTGGAAAAAATAATTTGGGCAGAAGCTGACAAGCTTGGCTGGTTCATTAACACCGTCAATCAAAACGTGATCGACCGCGAAAAACAGGTCGTCAAAAATGAAAAACGTCAACGCGTAGACAATCAGCCTTACGGGCATAACCTCTATGTGATCGGTAAAGCGATTTATCCGGAAGGTCATCCGTATAACCATCAGGTGATAGGGTCACTTGAGGATCTCGAGAACGCGTCGTTGGAAGACACCAAAAACTTTTTCGCCAAATGGTATCAGCCCAATAATGTCACCCTCACCGTAGCCGGAGATTTCGACATTTCAGACGCCAAAGAAATGGTTGAAAAATATTTCGGCGAAATTCCTGCCGGGGACCCTATCCCTAAAATCGAGGCCCAGCCTGTTGCACTAGAATCGACAAAAACCTTTGTTCACGAAGACAACTTCGCCACCGTCCCGCAATTGACCATGGTGTGGCCAACGGTTCCGGAATACCACCCCGACTCTTACGCCCTGAACGTTCTGCTGGATTATATGACAGACGGAAAACGCGCCCCGATGAACGAAGTGTTGATTGACGAGGAGCAGCTGACAACCAGTGTCGACGGTTTTAATTATGTTAAAGAAATAGCCGGGGAACTCTATTTATTCATCTCTTCCAAAGCAGGTGAAGATACAGATGCTCTGTTGCCCGCCATTCAAACCGCCTTCGCCCGGTTCGAGGAAAACGGAATTCCACAAGACGCTTTGGACCGTATCAAAACCGAAGCCGAAGTCTCCGTTTATGGCCAGGTCCAAAGCGCGCTTGGAAAATCCATCGCGCTTGGAGAATATAATACATTTACCGGGGATCCGGGCTTTTTTACAAAAGATGTAGAGCGCCTTCGCGCCGTGACTGCTGATGATGTGATGGAGGTCTATAATCGCTACATAAAAGACAAACCCTATGTCGCAACCAGCTTTGTGCCCAAAGGAGCGCTTGAGCTCGGCCTGGAAGGCGCTGAAACAGCCGAAGTTATTGAAGAAGTGGTCGTACAAGGCGCAGAAAAAGATGTACCTTATGACCCGGAAGCCCGCGTCTTTGACCCCACGCCATCGGCTTTTGATCGCACAACCGAACCTCCTTTTGGTGATAGCTATACGCTCCCATCTCCTCAAATTTTCCACGCCGAAGGAGTAAACGGTGTCGAAATTTATGGAATTAAGTCCGAAGAAGTCCCGTTAATTCAATTTTCCTTGGATTTCGACGCAGGTAAAAACCGCGCGCCGCTGGCAACGCCCGGCTTGGCGTCATTTACAGGCGACATGCTCCTGAAGGGCGCCGGAGACTATGACACGGCTGGGTTTGAAGAGGCTTTAGGGGAGCTGGGTTCTGAACTGTCCGTCTCAACAGGCGATCAATTCACGACCATCAGCGGTAAAACATTGGCACGGAACTTACCGGAAACGGTGGCGCTTTTGGCTGACATTATTAACGCTCCCAAATTTGATCAAACCGAATTTGAAACTTTGCGGGAAAACTACGCTCAAAACGCCGTTGCGTCTTTGGCAAACCCGAACTTTATCGCGCTACGTGAGTCAGAAAAATTGGCCTACGCGGAAGAGACCCCTCTTGCGACAGCCGGTTCGGGATCTGAAGATCAGGTTCGCGCAATCACCCTGGAGGCCGTGAAAGACTTCCACAGCAAATATTTCGATCTGTCTACCGCGAAATTAAATATTGTCGGAGATTTTGAAGTAGCAAATGTGGAGACCTTGTTTGGGGGCATTGCAGACCCCGTCGATACCTCACCGGATCCAAAGCCGTTGCCGGATTTGAAACCTGTCGAGGAGAGCACAGTTTATTTTTACAATATTCCGGAGTCCAAACAATCCGTTATCCGAATGGAGCGTCCCGCGCTCCCGGTAACCAATCCGGATTATGCCAAGCTCGAGGCCTTGAACTTTCCACTTGGCGGCATTTACACATCCAAACTCAATACAACTTTACGCGTGGATAAGGGCTATACTTACGGCATCCGCTCCTATGCCAACGGAAACGCGAAAGACGGCACGTTCGGCGTTCAAACGTCTGTGCGAACTAATGCCACTAAAGAAAGCCTCGAGCTTATCCGTGATATCCTCAAAGACCATGCCACAACGATGGAAGAGGAAGAATTGACTGAAACAAAAGACGCGCTCCTTCGCGGTCAGGCTCTTAAAAATGAGACGCTTGGAGATAAATTGCGTCTGGTTCAGGAAATAAGCCGTAACGGCCTCCCTGATGATGTGAACAAGCAGAACATGGAACAGGTCAAGGCGATGGATCTTGCGGGTGCCAAAGAGCTGATGGGACAGTTTATCCGACCCGACGCCATGCGCATCATCGTTGTGGGGGATGCCAGCTCCCAGGCTGGCCGCCTGAATGATCTGGGCTTTGGCGAAGCAGTTCTTCTCAATGAGCCTGCTGAATAAATGCGTTCATTGTTCATAGCTGCGAGCCTGCTCTTTGTGGCAGGCTGCACTCAGGAAAGGGCTGCACCGTCTTATGAAGGGGCGCAGCCTTCGCCTACCCCGGTTGTGCGCATGGAAAGCGATATGGCTTACAGCAAAGCCTCGTCCGAACCAGTGCCGCAGAGCTCGGATAACCCCAGCCGTCAATCTTATCTTGCCTACCGATATAATTATGGGTTTGAACTTCCGGCAAGGACAGTGGCCGCGACAGCGAAGTCTCACGCCGAAATGTGCCAAAGCGCCGGCGCAAATAAATGCCAACTTCTCTCCTCTTCCACAGCCGACTCCAATGATGAGTATGTCAGCGCCAATTTAAGCCTGCGCGCTGAGCCCGAATGGCTCGAGACATTTATTGTCCAGATCCAATCTTCTGTTTCTGAAAATGACGGACGCATGACTTCCAATTCGGTTTCCGCCGAAGATCTTACCCGGTCAATCCTGGATACCGATGCCCGGCTTAAAGCGCAGACGACCTTACGAGATCGCCTGCAAGGTTTGCTCGCCACACGCAACGCCGAACTTCCGGATTTGCTTGCTCTGGAACGTGAACTCGCCCGGGTTCAATCCGAGATAGAGAGCGCAACAACAACGCTCGCTGTGTTGCGGCAACGCGTAACGATGTCTCAGGTGAATATCAATTACCAATCCCAAAGCGTCGCGGTGAGCCGGAGTGCCTTTGCGCCAATAATTGCCGCCCTGAAAAACTTTTTTGGCGAACTGTCTCACGGTTTGGCGGGTGTCATCGGCTTCTTTGCCTTCATTCTTCCCTGGCTAATTTTTGTTATCCTGCCGGGACTCCTCTTACTGCGCTGGTTTTGGCGCCGCCGAAAAAAGAAATCTGCCTAATATATGTTTTTAAGTATCGTTTTTGTCTTGATTGGCTTGGGCTTGTTGATGGGCGGTGGTGAGTTTCTCGTACGCGGGTCTGTTGCTATTGCGGACCGAATGGGGCTCTCAAAAGCGCTCATCGGGGCCACTTTTGTCGGTTTTGGAACCTCTATGCCGGAATTTGTGGCCAGCTTTGGAGCCGCTGCCATTGGCGAAGACGCCATCGCACTGGGGAATGTGATCGGGTCCGACACCGTAAACCTGTTGCTGATTTTGGGCGTCTGCTCTCTCATTTACCCTATGGCCGCCCCGCGCGGGCGACTCGGGCTGGATTTCTTTTTCGTAATGCTGGCCTCCCTCATTTGCCTGCTCATCATTTATCTTGGCGGATTGCCCGTCTGGATGGCCGGAATTTTGATGGTGATATTTATTGTTTATATGGTTCAGCTCTTTCGCTCGGATAAGGGCGGGTTTGAAAGTGAAGTATCCGTGGTCGCCCATTCCGTACCGGTGGCGCTAATATTGAGTATTTTCGGAATAGGGCTCTTAATTGCAGGCGCGGAACTTCTGATTAGAGGCGCGTCAGGTATCGCTACATTTTATAATGTTCCCGAAGCCATCATAGGGATTACGATTGTGGGCGTTGGTACGTCCGCGCCAGAGCTGTTTGCCTCTATTATGGCGAGTTTCAAGAAAGAAAATGCGATCGCTTTCGGCAATATTATTGGGTCGAATATTTTCAATGTCTTTGCCGTATTGGGCATTACGGGACTTTTCTTCCCGTTGACTGATTTAGGCGGTTTTTCGATCTGGGATGGGGTGGTCCTCGTGGCGGCAACGATTGCGATGTTCGCTTTTGCGGCGACGCGCCGGCGCATTTCCCGATGGGAAGGCGGCCTGATGGTGGCCGCCTATATCGCTTATTTAGTTTGGCTCGTCATGCGAGCCATAGGCTAATTGTTTTGGCCTAATTTGTGGCTTCGGCTTCAACGGCCGCTAAAACTCGTAAGAGATTGCCGCCCCAAATCTTTTCGATTTCTTCGACGGAATAGCCGCGGCTAAGAAGCTCTGCCGTCACATTTTCTGTTTCGGAAGCGTCCTGCCATCCGTCAATGCCGCCGCCGCCATCAAAGTCAGAAGCAATACCGACATGGTCAATACCGGCAACGGAAACGGCATGATCTATATGATCAACGAAATCGGAAACGTTGGCCTCCGGAGCCATGGCTGTGATTTCGGCTCTCCGCTCTCCATAAATGTCACGCTTGGCCTGATCCCAATCGCTGCGGTCGCCAAACTCTTCGTCTAACGCGTCACGTGCGGCCTGCTGCTCCGGTGTCGGGAGTTTTACATAACTGCCCAGAGCCACCATTTGCGCGACGCCATTAACGTCACGAATTTTTCGGAGCTGTTCGTCATCCAGGTTCCGTTCCGTGTCAGCAATTGCTTTTACGCCCGAATGTGACGCGATGATCGGCGTTGTCGACAGATCCGCAGCCTGCATCATTGTGGCTTTCCCGGTATGGCTAACATCGACCATGATCCCGTTCTCATTCAATGCCCGAACCAGATCTTTGCCCAGCGGCGAGAGCCCGTTCCATTTCGGCCCTGAATCCCGCTCCGGGTTAGCGTTAGAACTGTCACCGAACTGGTTGTGTCCGAAGTGGGTCAGTCCGACATAACGGACACCTCTCTCCGCCCAAGACGGAATGTTCTCGACGCTTTCTCCTAAGGGATAGGCGTTCTCCATACCGATGAGGACGGCATGTTTTCCCTCTCCCACTATGCGGCGGACGTCGTTTGCTGTTTTCGCCATCTCTATGCTTTCAGGATAGGCTTGAGACATTTGGGTAATCGCTTTGACACGTGTCTCTGCGATCTCAAGGCCTTCTGCATAGCCTTCAGCCGTTAGCTCACCCTGCGGCGTATAGATGATCCAGAAGCCGCTATCGAGCCTGCCGGAGACAAGTTTGGGAAGGTCAACTTGCAGCTCGGTCGCCAGCCCCGGATCAATTTCGCTCATATAGGTCAAAGGGATATCGATATGCGTATCAAGTGTGAGGGTAGCGTCATGAACCTCTGCGGCGCTCATTTCTGGCGCAGAGGCTGGCGCCTGGGCCGTCGTTTGACAGGCCGCCAACGTCAAAGCCGAAAGTCCTGAAAGTGTGTATTGTTTGAATGTCATAATCGTCCTCGCATCAAATCTATTTTGAAATATATTTATAATGGCAATTGCCCATTATAAACAGCGTGAAGCGAAATCCATGCAAAATCAATGTGGGAATTTTAAAGAGTCCTGCCCACAAAAAAACCGCCCGAAGGCGGTTTGATTGAATTTTACTGATCCAAGAAAGATCGTAATTTGCGGCTTCGGCTCGGATGTTTGAGCTTCCGTAGCGCCTTGGCTTCGATTTGGCGAATACGTTCGCGGGTGACCGAGAATTGCTGACCGACTTCTTCAAGCGTGTGGTCCGTATTCATCCCAATCCCGAAACGCATCCGCAGCACCCGTTCTTCGCGCGGGGTGAGAGA
The DNA here is from genome assembly GCA_963972195.1 of uncultured Hyphomonadaceae bacterium. Lineage (GTDB taxonomy): Bacteria > Pseudomonadota > Alphaproteobacteria > Caulobacterales > Maricaulaceae > Litorimonas. The sequence continues at coordinate 38,766 of CAXATH010000014.1, forward strand.
GGCCAGAACGCGAGTGGTTGTTTCGCGCAGGTTGGATTGAATGGCCGATTCAATCGGCAGGATCGCATTATTATCTTCGATAAAGTCACCCAGCTGGCTATCTTCCTCGTCGCCAATCGGCGTTTCAAGAGAGATAGGCTCTTTGGCGATCTTCATAACCTTGCGGACTTTTTCAAGCGGCATGGAGAGTTTAGCCGAAAGCTCTTCCGGTGTCGGCTCACGCCCGATTTCGTGAAGGATCTGACGTGACGTCCGAACAATTTTGTTAATTGTCTCGATCATATGCACCGGAATACGAATAGTCCGGGCCTGATCCGCAATGGAGCGCGTAATCGCCTGACGAATCCACCACGTTGCATAAGTCGAAAACTTATAACCCCGGCGATACTCGAACTTATCAACGGCCTTCATCAAGCCGATATTACCTTCTTGAATTAGATCAAGAAATTGCAATCCGCGATTAGTGTATTTTTTGGCAATAGAAATCACAAGGCGGAGGTTGGCTTCGACCATTTCCTTCTTCGCCTGACGTGCTTCCCGCTCGCCTTTTTGAACCGTTTGGACAATGCGTCTGAACTCGTCGACAGGAACCCCGGTCTCCTGAGCCAGTCCGCCGATTTCAGCGCGTAACTTCTCAATCGAAGTTGTTTCGCGTTTCAGGAAGCGATCCCAGGCATCTGAGGTCCCGGCCATATCTTCCATCCAATTCGGATTAAGCTCGGAGCCCAAATAGGCCTGTAGGAATTCGTGACGAGGCACACCATTGCCGTCCGCCAGACGCATCAAGCGGCCTTCCAGGCTAATAAAGCGGCGGTTAATTGCATAAAGCTGATCAATCAGGGCATCAATACGCGCATTATTGAGCTGAAGGGATTTGATCTCCTCAATAATGGTTTCCTGAATTTGGTCATATTCTTCGGCTTGAGGTTTGCGCAGCTTTTTACCAGACAAACGCGCTTTGATGAGCATTTGTTGAAGTTTCTGAAAGCGGCCAAAGTCCTCGGAAATACGGTCAAGCTTGTCCATGATCGTCTCACGGAGGGCGGCTTCCATATTTGCCATGGAGAGGTTTGTCTTATCATCCTCGTCCTCGTCATCATCCTCGATCGGTTTCTCACCCGGCTTGTAATTGCGCTCGGGCATTTTATTGCGTGGTGGATGAACCGGTTTGGAGAGGTCGTCATCCTCTGTGGCTTCGATTTCACCTTTTTCGATTTTCTCTCGGCGAACCGCCGCCTGAGAGCGGTCTTCCTGAATATTGCCGATAGATTGGTTATAGGTTCCGTCGAGGTCGATAATATCACGAAGCAGGATGTGGCCTTCTTCTAGTTCCTCGCGCCAAATCATAATCGCTTCAAAAGTCAGAGCGGACTCACACAGGCCTTTGATCATTGTATCGCGCCCGGCTTCAATCCGTTTGGCGATCGCAATTTCCCCTTCCCGCGAGAGAAGTTCAACAACACCCATTTCGCGCAAATACATGCGGACGGGGTCGTCAGTACGGTCTAGCTCTTCTTTGGAGTTACCGCCTTTGACGGTCGTTGTTTCGGCCCGCGCCAGAGTTTTGGAGCCAAGTGTCGGCTCTTCGGTATCATCATAGACGGAAATGCCCTGCTCCGATAAAGCCGCCAAAACGACTTCAATCTCGTCTGCCGAGATACCGTCCATATCAATATGCTTGCGAAGTTCATCAACCGGAAGAAGACCGGAATTCTTCTTCGCCTTGGCAAGCATTCGCTTAACCTCGATATGTTCCATATCAAGGCGTTTGCCGGGAATTATCACGGCGGCATTTGCATCTTTGGTGACTTCTGTTGTTTCAGAAGACTCTTTTTTCTTAGAGGTGGCTGTGCCGGCCATAGAGGCACCTTTCCAATGTCAAAGACTGAAGATATAAACAACAGGCTTTAATATAGTCTTAGCCGCACGTTAAGGTAACACGCGGCCATAAGTTTCTTTCACGTGCCGTTAGCTGTCATCATCCAGCTTGGCGGCCCGCATCAAGCGCCTAAGCGCTTCCGAATTATCTTCACGAATAGTGTCAGCCATTCGCAGTCTTGTGCCATGTGTTTCGTCACTTGTTTGGGCTTGCTCTAAAAGAGCGGTAGCTTCTGCTTCCCAGAAGGCTGTTCGTGTATCCAAATCCGAAGACGCACCACCCATGGCCGCTATTATCAATAATCGGTCCCGGAGAATATCCTTACGCAAGGCTTCCAGTCCCTCTTCTGATATATGCGTATTAAGTGCGTTGATTTCAACCGCTTTTGTGACTCGCCAATATGACAAAAGACTGCGCTGAAGACGGGCACAATCAGCGTTCTTAAAAGGTAGCTCGAAAAGGGTCTCATCCACGCGCGATAAAAGTTCGGGATAGAGCAAAACTGCGCCGATCAGAGCGCGTTCCCGCCGAATATTCTTCGTCAGCGCGGCAGCGTCGCGTTTCATGGCCAATTTATCCGCTTTGGGCTCCTCTGAGCGGTTCTGGCGGCGGTTAGGCTTCCATCCATAGGCTTTTTCAAAACGGGCCAGGAGCTCGGTTTTGTAAAGAGACTTTACGTCCGCATGCTCAATCTCATCCAAGGCAGCGTAAAGCCTCGATTTAAACCCGGCCTTTTGTTCCGGTGTTGAGAGAGGCTCTTTTTCTCGTTCCCGGCGCCAGAGCATATCTATGAGCGGCAAAGCATTATCCAAGACAGTTCGCATAGCCGGCGGCCCGTCTGCGCGAATCAAATCATCCGGGTCCTGGCCCTCCGGCAAAAGCGCGAAACGGAGAGAATAGCCCGGCTTCAGTAAAGGCAGAGCCCGTTCGATAGAACGGTACGCCGCGCGCAGCCCTGCTTGGTCGCCATCAAAACAAAGCACAGGTTCCGGTCCGGCACGCCAGAGAAGCTCGAGTTGCTCTTCTGTTAAAGCGGTTCCCATCGGCGCGACGGCGTGTTCAAACCCGGCGCGGGACAAAGCAATAACATCCATATAACCCTCGGCCACAATCATGCCCCGCGCCCCGTTTTTAGGCGCGGCAAGCGCTTTGCGGGCGCGGTGATAATTGTACAATAACCGGCTTTTTGAAAAAACCGGGGTTTCAGGGGAATTGAGATATTTCGCCTTAGCGCCCTTTTCCATGGCCCGTCCGCCAAACGCCACCAAGCGCCCGCGGCTGTCATGGATAGGGAACATGATGCGATTGCGAAACCGGTCCCAGCTGTCACGAGAACGGTCATCAGATTCGATAATGAGCCCCGCCTCTATAAGTTGTTTTTCTGTCGCGCCCTGCTGGATCAATTCTGACTTCAGCGCAGAGAAGTCATTTGGCGCAAATCCCATACCAAAATACTCCGCCGCCGTTTTGGAGAGCCCTCTATTGGATAGGTAGTCCCTCGCCGTCTGACCGACCTGTCTGTAAAGAGAGCGTTCAAAAAATTCCTTTGCACGCTCCATCCACGATATTGTTTCCTTGTTCCGCGCCGCCCGTGCCTCCGCCTGGGGGTCAGACTTGGGCATTTCCAAACCCGCAAGACCCGCGAGTTTTTCAACGGCTTCCGGGAAGGTCAGCCCCTCTACCTCCATCAAGAAAGATATGGCGTCTCCGTGTTTTCCTGACGAGAAACAATGATAAAAGCCCTTTTCATCATTGACGAAAAAGCTGGGCGTTTTTTCGCTCGTAAACGGAGAGAGACCGGCAAATTCCCGCCCTTGACGTTTAAGCTTTACGTGACGGCCCACAACATCGGACGGACGGACACGCGCCTTTATTTCATCTAAAAATGCTTCGCCGAACCTCATGACCTAGAGATAGGCATATTTACTGATATTTACGAGTCGGGAATGAGGATATGCATGTGCGCTAAACATATTCGTGTCTTTCTCTTCGCAGGGTCAGCTATAGTCAGGTCTAAAAGGGGAAATCCATGACCGAAATACAAAATAAAATTGCATTTGTTACCGGAGCCGCCTCAGGCATTGGTTACGCGCTATGCGAAGCTCTGATAAAACGGGGCGCGAAGGTAATGATGGCAGATATTGATGCCGAGGGCCTTAGGGCCGCACACAAGAAGCTGAACGCGCCCGAACAAACGGCGACGGTTATATGCGATGTCGCACAAATCAGTGATATCGAAAACGCTGTTAAAGCTACGCTGCAGGCTTTCGGAAAAGTCAATCTGATATTCAACAATGCAGGCGTCAGTCTTGGCGGAAGGCCCGGTAAGATCGCGCTCGAAGATTGGAAATGGATCGTCGATATCAACGTGATGGGCGTCGTCTATGGATGCGAAGCTTTTATACCCACATTGATAAAGCAAGGTGAAGGAGGGCACGTTATCAACACGGCGTCTATGGCCGGTCATTCGACCGATATGGGGATGTCGCCCTATTTCACAACCAAATTTGCCGTGGTCGGTTATTCCGAGGCTCTGTCGAAGGAACTCTCGACTGTCGGGATAGGTGTTTCCTGTCTCTGCCCCACCTGGGTAAAATCCAATATTCACAACACAACGGAGAAAGCGCCCGTCGCCGGAAAATTTGTAGACGCCATCAGAAGCTCAAAACATTATCAAGCGGTCAAAGAGCTGATTGAGAACGGCATGGACGCAGATGTGTATGCAGAACTTTGTCTGGACGCTGTGGAAAGTAATCGTCTGCATGTCTTCAATGATCCTGATGCGCGGCAAGCCGTCGTGGACCGAAACACTCAACTTTTAAGTGACTATGATGAAAATCTGAAAGTCCTAGGGCTCAAATAAAGAAATAAAACAAGCCCACCTGATCAGTCACCGAAACTAAAAAAGCCGCCCCGGATGGAGCGGCTTTTTTATTATCTATGTGGCGTCGCTTATTCAGCAGCGCCCTCTTCGATTTCCGTTGGGAACTCTTCGAGCTGCGGCGCGGCGGCCGCTTTATCTGCCAAGAACTTCTCATCGCGGTCATTTGCCAGCTTCTGATACTTGCGGAGGTTACCGCCTGTACCGGCCGGAATAAGACGGCCCACAATGACGTTCTCTTTCAGACCTTCGAGCATGTCTTCCTTACCCAGGACTGACGCTTCGGTCAGAACGCGGGTTGTTTCCTGGAAGGACGCAGCGGAGATGAAGGAGCGTGTTTGCAGAGACGCTTTGGTAATACCGAGCAGAACCGGATCAGCCGTGGCAGGAGTCGCATTCTTATCGCGCTCGAGCAAAGCCTTATTGACCTGGTTAAATTCGATTTTATCCATCTGCTCATTCTTGAGCAGCGTCGTATCGCCCGGATCCGTGATCTCGACCTTTTGCAGCATTTGACGCACGATAACTTCAATATGCTTGTCGTTAATCGGAACGCCCTGCAGACGGTAAACACCTTGAACCTCGTCCACGAGATATTCCGCCAAGGCCTCAACACCCATAATGGCCAGAATGTCATGCGGCGCTGGGTTGCCGTCGATGATGAAGTCACCTTTCTTCACTTTGTCGCCATCAGAGACAAGCATGTGCTTGCCCTTGGCGATAAGGAAGCTGGACGGCTCCATGGTTTCATCTTCAGGTGTGATCTGGATTTTACGCTTGTTTTTGTAATCACGCGTAAATTCAATCTTACCATCCATGTCAGCGATAACGGCATCGTCCTTCGGACGACGGGCTTCGAAGAGCTCGGCCACACGCGGCAGACCACCGGTAATATCACGCTGGGTCGCACCGCCTTTCGCGATACGGGCCAGAATAGTACCCGGCTTGACTTTTGCACCGTCCTGAACGGACAAGATCGCGCCAACAGCCAACATGTAACGGGCGATATTCCCGTTTGGCAGCTTGATAGGCTCACCGTTTTCGTCCTCGATAACCGCTACAGGCTGAATATCGCCGGATTTGGAAGAGGCGCGCCAGTCGACAATCACTTTGGAGGAAATACCGGTTTCTTCATCGGTTTCTTCCTTGGCAGAAACGCCGTCGACAATATCAAGCAGACGGACAGTACCGCCAACTTCCGTCAGAATTGGAGTCGCATATGGATCCCATTCCGCCAGACGGTCGCCACGGGCCACTTTCGCGCCCGATTTCTTGGACAAACGCGTACCGTAATCGACTTTGTGGGTTTCCAGCTCTTTGCCGTCTTTATCGACAATAGAGAGCTCCAACTTACGGGATTTCGCAATAAAGACCTTACCGGCTTCAATGGCGTCTTCCTTGTCGTATTGAAGTGTACCTTCGTTCGAAGATTCAATAACGGATTTGTCTGAAACAGACGCCGTACCACCAATATGGAAGGTCCGCATTGTAAGCTGCGTACCCGGCTCACCAATGGACTGGGCCGCGATAACGCCGACAGCTTCGCCCATATTGACTTTGGTGCCTCGTGCAAGGTCACGGCCGTAACACGTCGCACAAATACCGGTAACGGTGTCACATGTCAGCGCACTACGGGAGCGAAGGTTTTGCAAACCGGACTCATCAATGGCGGCGGCAATGTCTTCGTCAACATATGTGTTGGCTGGGAACATAAGGTCGCCCGTGCGTGGGTCCTGAATATCTTCGGCGAGTGTCCGGCCCAATGTCCGTTCACCCAGAGAAACAACAACTTCACCGCCGTCAACAACAGGCTTGAACTCGATGCCTTGCTCTGTGCCACAATCCTGTTCGGTCACGATACAATCCTGCGCCACATCGACGAGGCGGCGTGTCAGATAACCTGAGTTCGCCGTTTTCAGAGCGGTATCGGCTAGGCCCTTACGCGCGCCATGGGTCGAGTTAAAGTAATCCATCACGGTCAGACCTTCTTTAAAGTTCGCCGTAATCGGTGTTTCAATAATTTCGCCGGATGGCTTGGCCATAAGACCGCGCATACCCGCAAGCTGTTTCATCTGGTTTTTAGAACCCCGAGCGCCGGAATCCGCCATCATGAAGATAGAGTTGATAACCTTACGCTCGCGCGCGGCCTCACCCATCATGGCGTCAGCCACTTTATCGGTACATTTGGACCAAGCGTCGACAACCTTGTTGTATTTCTCGCCCTTGGTGATGAGACCATCAGCATATTGCTGTTCGAAATCAGAAACGAGATCCTGAGTTTGATTAACGAGCGTATATTTCTCGTCCGGGATGACCATGTCGTCTTTACCGAAGGAAATACCGGCTTTCGCCGCTTCGCGGAAACCAAGACCCATCATTTTATCAGCAAAGATGACCGTCGCCTTTTGGCCGGCATGACGATAAACGGTATCGATCAACTTGCCGATTTCCTTTTTCGTCAAAATTCTGTTGATGACGTCATAAGGGATGAGGTGATGGTTTGGCAGGAATTCAGCTAGTTTCAACCGTCCAGGGGACGTCTCCGCTACTTCATAAGTCACATTGCCCTCTGCATCCGTAACCGGGAAGCGCCCCTTCACTTTGGAGTGAATACTGACAATTCCGTTGTCCAGAGCGGCTTCGACTTCTTCGATGGAGGCAAACATCATGCCCTCACCTTTTTCGCCGTCGCGCATCAGAGACATGTAATACAAGCCGAGAACAATATCCTGAGACGGCACAATGATAGGCTTACCATTGGCAGGAGACAGGATGTTGTTGGTGGACATCATCAAAACGCGGGCTTCGAGCTGTGCTTCGATTGAGAGCGGCACGTGGACAGCCATCTGGTCCCCGTCAAAGTCAGCGTTAAAGGCTGAACAGACGAGTGGGTGAAGACGGATTGCCTTACCTTCTGTCAGTTTTGGTTCAAACGCTTGAATGCCCAATCTATGAAGAGTCGGCGCACGGTTGAGCAAGACCGGATGCTCGCGAATAACTTCGTCGAGAATATCCCAAACTTCAGGACGCTCTTTTTCTACCAATTTCTTGGACTGTTTCACTGTGCCGGACAGACCTTTGGCGTCGAGACGCGCATAGATGAACGGCTTGAACAGCTCGAGGGCCATTTTCTTCGGCAGGCCGCATTCGTGCAATTTAAGCTCTGGACCCACAACGATCACGGAACGTCCGGAATAGTCCACACGCTTACCAAGAAGGTTTTGACGGAAACGACCCTGTTTACCTTTGAGCATGTCGGACATGGATTTCAGAGGACGCTTATTGGCGCCTGTAATCACGCGGCCGCGACGACCATTATCAAACAAGGCATCAACGGATTCCTGAAGCATCCGCTTTTCGTTCCGGATGATGATATCCGGCGCGCGAAGCTCAATCAGACGCTTCAAACGGTTGTTCCGGTTAATAACGCGGCGATAAAGGTCGTTCAGGTCAGACGTTGCAAATCGGCCACCATCCAGAGGGACAAGCGGACGGAGCTCCGGTGGAATAACCGGAACAACAGTCAGAACCATCCACTCCGGACGGTTGCCGGACTGAACAAAGGCCTCAAGAAGCTTCAAACGCTTGCGGAATTTTTTCAATTTCAGCACAGAACCGGTTTCGGTCATATCGAAACGTGTGCGCTCAATCTCGGCTTCGAGATCAAGATTTTGCAGCATATCGCGTACAGCCTCCGCGCCGATACCGGCAGTAAAGCTGTCTTCACCAAATTCGGCTTGCGCGTCGATATACTCTTCTTCGGACAGGATTTGACGCTCTTCGAGAGAGGTCAAACCTGGCTCTGTGACCACATAGGATTCAAAGTAAAGAACGCGCTCGACTTCTTTCAGCGTCATGTTGAGCATGGTTGAAATACGCGATGGGAGCGATTTCAAGAACCAAATATGCGCAACTGGCGCAGCGAGTTCGATATGGCCCATACGCTCACGACGAACGCGGGTGACAGTCACTTCGACGCCGCATTTTTCGCAGACGACGCCTTTATACTTCATACGCTTATATTTACCGCAGAGGCATTCGTAATCTTTGACCGGACCAAAGATACGGGCGCAGAACAGGCCGTCTTTTTCTGGCTTGAAAGTCCGGTAGTTAATGGTTTCAGGCTTCCGGATTTCCCCGAATGACCAGGAGAGAATTTTCTCCGGGCTGGCGAGTGAAATACGGATACGGTCAAAGGTCGGACCTTCTTGCGCGGGGTTGAAAATGTTCATGACCTCTTGGTTCATGGGATTTTCCTTTCAAAGTGAGCGACGGCGTCCCGCCTCTCTAAAAATTCTTTGGTGAATTCGTATATAAGAACGATTCACCGACAAGTCAGTGTAGCAGGGATGTCAACACCCCTGCCCTGTCTTAAGGTTTATCCGTTTGTCAGCTCGACGTTCAGGCCGAGAGAGCGAATCTCTTTGACCAGAACATTGAAGGACTCAGGAATACCCGCTTCAAAGCCGTCATCACCGCGAACAATGGATTCATACACTTTCGTACGACCCGCAACGTCATCAGATTTGACCGTCAGCATTTCTTGCAGCGTATACGCCGCGCCGTAAGCTTCCAGAGCCCAGACTTCCATCTCACCGAAGCGCTGTCCGCCGAACTGCGCCTTACCGCCCAGCGGCTGCTGGGTAACAAGTGAGTATGGACCGATAGAACGGGCATGAATCTTGTCATCGACCAAGTGATGCAGTTTCAACAGATATTTATATCCGACTGTTACCTGACGGGTGAAACGATCACCTGTCCGGCCATCATGCAATGTGACCTGACCTGAGCTATGTAGTCCGGCTTTCTCAAGCATTTTTACAATATCAGGTTCGCGGGCGCCGTCAAAGACGGGCGTGGCAATCGGAACGCCTTTGGTCAAATTACCCGCCAGTTCGATAAGCTCATCATTCTTACGAGGAAGTTGTTCATCCTCACCATAAGCATGTTGAAGCGTATCTTTCAGCGCCGACATGTCACCTTCCGCTTTGTATGTTTCCAAAGCTTCATTGATCATTTTACCGACACCGGAACAGGCCCAACCCAGATGGGTCTCGAGAATCTGACCCACGTTCATTCGCGACGGAACGCCCAGAGGGTTCAGTACGATATCAACGGCAGTACCGTCTTCGAGGAAAGGCATGTCTTCAATCGGGTTAATCTTGGAGATAACACCCTTGTTTCCGTGACGACCGGCCATTTTATCACCCGGCTGAAGCTTACGCTTCACGGCAACAAAGACTTTGACCATCTTCATGACGCCTGGCGGAAGTTCGTCACCGCGCTGTAGCTTATCAACCTTATCTTCGAAACGCGCGTCCAAACGAGCTTTGGAAGAATCATATTGCTCTTTCAGAGCTTCCAATTCGCCAATTGCCTGTTCATCATCAACACCAATACGCCACCAATCGGAGCGTGGGATGTCGTTCAGAGTTTCCTCTGTGACAGGGCCTTTCTTAAATCCGCGTGGGCCGGAAACAGCGTTCTTGCCCATCAAGGTGTTTTGAACGGTTCCGTAAATGGAGCGCTCAAGAATTGAAAGCTCGTCATCACGGTCTTTGCCCAAGGCTTCGATCTCTTCGCGCTCGATTTGCATCGCGCGCTCGTCTTTATCGACGCCATGGCGATTAAAGACTCGGACTTCGACGACGGTTCCGGAAGCTCCAGGAGGGAGCTTCAAGGAGGTGTCGCGAACGTCAGAGGCTTTTTCGCCGAAGATAGCCCGGAGAAGTTTTTCTTCCGGTGTCATCGGGCTTTCGCCTTTAGGCGTCACCTTACCGACGAGAATGTCTCCGGCATGGATTTCGGCGCCCACAGCCACAATACCGGCTTCGTCGAGGTTCCGCAGAGCCTCTTCGCCGACATTTGGAATATCGCGGGTAATCTCTTCAGGGCCGAGCTTCGTATCGCGCGACATGATAGAGAATTCTTCGATATGAAGCGATGTATAGACATCGTCGCGCACAATACGCTCTGAGATCAGGATCGAGTCCTCAAAGTTATAGCCGTTCCAAGGCATAAACGCGACAAGCACGTTCTTACCCAAAGCCAGTTCGCCCAAATCAGTGGACGGACCGTCTGCGATAATATCGCCGGCTTTCACTTCGTCGCCAACAGTCACCAAAGGACGCTGGTTGATACAAGTGGACTGGTTAGAGCGCTGGAACTTCAGCAGGTTGTAAATATCAACGCCGGAACGGGTCAGGTCAGTTTCCTTCGTCGCGCGGATAACAATACGCTTTGCATCGACTTGTTCGACAATACCTTCGCGTTTCGCCGCAACGGTAGCGCCGGAATCAAGAGCCACAACAGATTCCATGCCGGTTCCGACCAGAGGCGCTTCCGCTTTCAGCAGAGGCACGGCTTGACGCATCATGTTCGATCCCATCAAGGCGCGATTCGCATCGTCATTTTCCAGGAACGGAATAAGTGCAGCCGCAACAGATACAAGCTGCTTTGGAGACACGTCAATGAAATCAACATCTTCTCTCGCGACCAAGGTCACTTCGCCGTTCACTCGGCAAGTTACGAAATCAGAGGCAAGCTCTGTTTTGTCGTTAATCTCGGCGTTCGCCTGAGCCACGGTGTAACGCGCCTCTTCCATAGCGGAAAGATAAACAACTTCATTCGTCAGCTTGCCGTTATTGATTTTACGGTACGGGCTTTCGATGAAACCGTATTTATTCACGCGCGCATGCGTGGCGAGTGAGTTAATCAGACCAATGTTCGGGCCTTCGGGCGTTTCAATCGGACAGATACGGCCATAATGGGTTGGGTGAACGTCGCGGACCTCAAAGCCAGCGCGCTCCCGTGTCAAACCACCGGGGCCAAGCGCTGAGAGACGGCGCTTATGCGTAATCTCTGACAGCGGGTTCGTCTGGTCCATAAACTGGGACAGCTGGGAAGATCCGAAGAACTCACGCACAACAGCAGCAGCCGGTTTCGCATTGATAAGATCATGCGGCATAACTGTTTCAATATCGACGGACTGCATGCGTTCTTTAATGGCGCGCTCCATCCGAAGAAGACCAATGCGATACTGGTTTTGCATCAGTTCACCCACAGAGCGAACGCGGCGATTACCGAGGTTATCGATATCGTCAATTTGGCCAATGCCGTCTTTCAATTTGCTGAGTGTATCCACGACAGCCAGAATATCTTCCTTGCGCAAGACACGGATTTCGTCGCCGACATCCTGCATGTCCATACGCAGGTTCATCTTCACACGACCAACCGCGGACAAATCGTAGCGCTCTCCATCAAAGAAGAGTGAATTGAACAGATCTTCTGCGGCTTCCGCTGTCGGAGGCTCGCCCGGACGCATGACGCGGTAAATATCGACAAGGGCGCCTTCGCGCGTGTCGTTTTTATCAGCCGCGAGCGTATTGCGAATATAAGGCCCGACATTGACGTAATCGATGTTCAACACGGACAACTCGTTGATACCAGCTTCGTTGATTTGCTCCATGGACTCAACGGAAAGCTCATCACCCGCTTCGGCGTAAATCTGACCGGTAGACGTATTGACGATATCTTCAGCTGCGAAGCGCTCTGACATTTCCTCATTAGAAATGAGAATGTTCTTCAAACCATCATCCGCCAGTTTCTTGGCGCCGCGTTTCGTTAGCTTGCGGCCTGAAGGGGCCACAACTTCGCCGGTTTTGGCATCAACAAGGTCACGTAGAAGTTTTGCGCCGCGATAATCTTCGGCGTTAAACGGACGAACCCAGCCATTAGTTTTCTTGTCGAATTTGAAAGAAATGGACTCATAATACTGGTCCAGAATGTCTTCCTTGGACATGCCTAATGCATAGAGCACGGTGGTCGCAGGTAATTTCCGGCGACGGTCAATACGGGCATATAAAATGTCTTTGGCATCAAATTCAAAGTCAAGCCAAGACCCGCGATAAGGAATGATACGGGCTGAGAACAGGAACTTGCCTGAGCTGTGACCTTTACCTTTGTCATGGCTAAAGAACACACCGGGTGAACGGTGCATCTGAGAGACGATAACGCGCTCTGTGCCGTTGACAATAAATGTGCCCTTGTCCGTCATGAGCGGAATATCGCCCATATAAACGTCCTGTTCTTTAATGTCTTTTACAGACCGCGCGCCTGTATCATCATCAATATCAAAGACGACTAGACGCATTTTGACCTTGAGCGGCGCGGCGAATGTAATATCGCGCTGCTGACACTCTTCTTCGTCAAATTTTGGTGTCTCGAATTCGAAAGACACATATTCTAGGACCGCACGGTCAGAAAAATCCCGCACAGGGAAAACAGAGTTGAACACGCCGTTCATCCCCTCATCCTTGCCGCGATCGGCTTGCTCTATGCTTTTTTGCAGGAATTGATCGTAAGAGCTTTTTTGAACTTCGATCAAATTTGGCATCCGAACGACTTCGGGGATACGGCCAAAGCTTTTACGAATGCGTTTTTTACCTGTGAATGTAAGCGACATCAAAGACACCTTCTCTTTTAAAGCAAAAATCCGCCTCCGGGCTGCAGTCCCGAAGCGCGTTTCGCTTTTTAAAATTCCGTGAAAGTTTTAACCTGCTTTCACCAGACGGACTGTTCACTCTACAGGCCGAAAAGAGGATAGTCCGGAGCGAGGACGCCCCGGACTACTGAGACTATTTAAGCTCGACAGTCGCACCAGCGGCTTCGAGTTTCTCTTTGATGTCTTCAGCTTCTGCCTTAGGCGCGCCTTCTTTGACGGCTTTAGGAGCAGCTTCAACAAGCTCTTTAGCTTCTTTCAGGCCAAGACCTGTGATGCCGCGAACTTCTTTAATGACAGCAATTTTGTTGCCGCCGAAAGACGTCATGACAACGTCAAATTCGTCTTTCTCTTCAGCAGCAGCTTCGCCGCCAGCAGCAGGACCAGCAACAGCAACAGCAGCTGCGGCTTTGATGCCGTTTTCTTCGAGAATGTCATTCAATTCTTTTGCTTCGAGGATGGTCAAGCCCATCAGCTCATCAGCTAGCTTTTTTACATCAGCCATTTTTTAGTTTCCTTTTAGGTTTCAGTTCGAATTTTGCGAGAATGGAAAGTGTTATGCCGCCGCTTTTTCTTCTATCACCTTGATCGCACCAGCGAGGTTTGATCCTTGTGAAGTAAGACGCTTAGCAACCTCAGAAGCCTGACCGATAAGACGTTGAGCCGCCATACCAATAAGCTCTTCGCGACTTGGAAGTTTGGACAGAGCTTCAACACCTGATGTGTCAAAGACATCCTCACCCATGAAGCCACCAATGATCTCGAGATTTTGCGAGTCCTTGGCGAATTCAACAGTCACTTTTGGCGCAGAGATCATATCCTCAGCCCACGCAATTGCGATAGGACCTGTGAATTTTTCACCCGCCGCTTCGAAAGGTTTTCCTTTCATAGCGATCTTTGCCAAACGGTTTTGTACAACACGGAAAGTCGCGCCTTGCTCTCTGAGCTTGGCACGCAAATTTTCCATTTCCGCAACGGTCATGCCTGAATAAGCAGCCATAACCACGGAGCCTGCACCATCAAAGATCTCTGTGAGTTCTTTAACGGTGTGTTCTTTTTGAGAACGATCCATTTGCGGTCTCCCTGTTTAATGGGCCTCACACCATGCGGGGCCCGACAAGTGCCGCGGCCGGTTAAGGACGCAGCGGTTTTTCTGTCCCTTTTCAGGTCAACAGGGCTCGAACCGAGACGCAAGTGCACGCGGGGCGCACAATTATACCGGCCTTACTCTGTCTGCGCCGGAAATTAAGCCCTGCGTTTGCGGAGCACCGGTGGTCTTGGACAGACCGAACATAATCTTTAGGAAAATGCCCGGTATTGAGCCGCAGACCGATAAGTCTGCGACCTCAAATTCTTTTAATCGCCTAAGTCGACACCTCAGACGAATCGATTTTCACACCCGGGCCCATTGAAGAGCTGATCGTGATGCGCTTGATATATGTACCTTTGGCCCCGGAAGGACGCGCTCTCTGGATAGCGGTCAAAAACGCATTTACGTTTTCTTCGAGCTTGTCCTGAGAAAAACTTGCTTTCCCGACGCCAGCGTGAACGATCCCAGCTTTTTCCGCCCGGAATTCAACAGCGCCGCCTTTAGCATCTCCAACAGCTTTGGCGACATCCATTGTCACAGTTCCAACCTTCGGGTTTGGCATCATGCCCTTAGGGCCCAAAACTTTACCAAGACGGCCAACAAGCGGCATCATGTCCGGCGTGGCAATAACGCGATCAAAAGGCATATCGCCATTTTGAATTTGCTCAGCCAAATCATCGGCGCCGACAATATCCGCTCCGGCTTCACGCGCCTCATCTGCCTTTGCATCTTTTGCAAACACAGCAACGCGGATAGATTTACCGGTACCGTTCGGCAACTGACAAACGCCGCGGACCATTTGGTCAGCGTGGCGAGGATCAACACCGAGATTTAGAGCCAAATCGATAGTTTCATCGAATTTCACTTTTGCATTGTCTTTAACAATCTTTACGGCGTCTGAAACGCTGTAATTATTATCGCGGTCAACATTGGCTTTCGCCGCTGTCATTCTTTTACCTGTTTTAGCCATGATCTTACCCTGTCACCTCAAAGCCCATTGACCGGGCGGACCCAGCAATAATCTTTGTCGCCTGATCCAAATCATTTGCAGACAAATCTACCATTTTGGCTTCTGCAATTTCGCGGCACTGCGCCATCGTCACTGTTCCGCCGACTTCGGACCCAGGCAGTGTTCCGCCCTTTTTCACGCCCGCAGCCTTTTTCAGATAATAAGAAGCAGGGGCTGTTTTGGTAACAAACGTAAAGCTCTTATCCTGATAGACAGTAATAATGGTTGGTGTTGGAATACCTTTTTCAAGCTCTTCCGTTTTGGCATTAAATGCCTTTGCGAATTCCATAATGTTCACACCGCGCTGACCCAATGCAGGGCCGAGGGGCGGTGAGGGATTGGCTGAACCCGCAGGGATTGTCAGCTTGATATAGCCTTGAATCTTCTTTGCCATGTTCCACTCCTTCAAGTGTCTTCCGATTTAACGGAAGGATTGATGCAGACCGCCTCATGCTGTCTGCTTTGTGGTGTCCGTGGTGCGCCTCCTGAAAACAGAAGACAGAAAGGCGATGACTGGACTTAGCCGCGCCTCCCACAGACGATATTCACCTAGCTCTGTTTTTCGACCTGGGTGTAATTCAATTCGACAGGTGTTCCCTGCCCAAAAATGTTAATCAAGACCTTCAAGCGCGCATGCTCTTCGTCCACGCTCTCAACAGTGCCGTTAAAGCTTTGAAACGGTCCGTCGACAACCTTGACGGTCTCGCCGAGATCAAACTGGACCATAGGACGAGGACTATCGACGCCCTCTTGAATTTGCCCAACAATGCGCTCTACTTCTTTTTCGCTCACCGGGAGCGGCTTGGAAGTGGAGCCCAAAAACCCCGTTACCTTCGGGGTGTTCTTGACCATGTTGTGAACCGCATCCGTCAGGTCACACTTCACAAGGACATAGCCCGGGAAGAACTTGCGCTCTGATTCTACCTTGCGGCCCTTACGAACCTCAACAACACTTTCTGTCGGAACAAGAATTTCCTCAAAAAGATGGGAAAGGCCCTTCTCTTCCGCTTCA
This sequence comes from uncultured Hyphomonadaceae bacterium, assembly GCA_963972195.1. Taxonomy (GTDB): domain Bacteria; phylum Pseudomonadota; class Alphaproteobacteria; order Caulobacterales; family Maricaulaceae; genus Litorimonas. Next base: position 55,137 of record CAXATH010000014.1, read on the forward strand.
CGCTCAATGCTGCGCTGAACATGCTTTTCGAAATTCGAGTAAGCCTGTACGATATACCATTTAGCTGCCACAGTTACGCGCCTCCCATGCTCAGAACAAGTCTGACGATTGTCGCCAGCGCCCAATCCACGAAGAAGAAGAACACACCCATCAAAACAACCATGACCATGACAAGCGCCGTCGTCGTGAGAGTCTCACGCCAAGTTGGCCAAACGACTTTTCGAGCCTCCTGACGAACCTGTCCAAGATATTGAACGGGCCCAACAGACGACTTATCGTCTTTGGCATTACCGGCTTTGGCTGGTACTGGCTTTTTCTTGGCCATTCTTTCCTCAAACTCCAAAACGCGAAACAGCCCTAGAAGCTGTTCGCGTTAATGATTGCCACGAACTGAACACACCTCGTTAATCACAAAGTGGTCGGGCGAAGCTGGCAGGGGCGGAGGGACTCGAACCCACGACCCTCGGTTTTGGAGACCGATGCTCTACCAACTGAGCTACACCCCTAAAGCAGTCCCGATCGGGCGGCAGGTCGGGGCGTTCCCAACCCGCTATGAAATCTTAAGCCCTAATCAGTAATCTTAGAGACGACGCCGGCACCGACGGTACGTCCGCCTTCACGGA
>CAXATH010000015.1:0-50494 GCA_963972195.1 uncultured Hyphomonadaceae bacterium
CTCGCTGTCCCTTGCTCCAGAAGGTGACGTCTTCCTGTCCATGAGCAAAAGAACAATTTTGAATATAAGGGCAAAATAGAAAGTGAGGATCTATCTCTAAGATTTTCTGTAAGGGATTGAAAGGGCAGGGTGTTTGTCAGGATAAGTGAGGATTAACTTCCAATCCCCGTCATTCCCTGCCCCCGAGCGGGGAATCCATGCGGTACTGTTCTATCTTTGAGCGTTTGCAATGACGTATACTGTTGGAAGGAATGCCTTTGCTAATACCCCACTCAACGAAACCCACACCGCATGGATTACCCGCCGCTCTGCGTACCCTGAAGGGCAAAGTCGGGTAATGACGGGGGTTAGAAAGGAATCTTGACTGGCTAGACATTATGGCCTGCCCTATTGCCTTTTAGGGTACGCAGAGCGCGCGACCTCTTCCGAAAGGCGCTCTATTTGTCGACCTACGCCAAGCCGCGAAAGCGTGCAAACTGGACCCCGCTCTTCAGCGGGGTGAGCGGGTATTGAAAGATTGGGAGCCAGGTTTCAAAGGGATGGGTAAAGCTATATTCAAAATCGCCTTTCAATACCTCAATACTCCTGTTTTAACCTATAATCCCTTATGCTCCCACTTTAGCGTTTTGTAACCTTTGGCGCTTCGGCAAAAGGTTTGATTCCAAAGGCGGGATAAATATCGCTGGGGAAGTAAACGACGCCGTCTTTCACGACCATGGATATCTTTTTTATCGCTTTCAGATTTTCCGTCGGATCGCCGGGGACCAAGAAGAAGTCGGCGAGTTTGCCGGGTTCAATAGAGCCGAGCTCTTCACCTTGTCCGACATAGTCGGCCATGCCTTGGGTGCCCCACGCCAAGACTTCGGCAGCGCTCATTCCGACATTTTGGTAAAGCTCAAGCTCCCTGTGGTGGAAAAACGAGCCGCCCAGATCCGTGCCGGGGACGAGCTGAATGCCCGCGTCATGCATCTTCGTCACAATTTTCAAGAGCTTGTCATAAGCGACTTTGTAAGCTTCGTCGTCTTCGTCTGTGGCGATGTCGAGGAAAGCCGTCTTGCTCTGGCGCTGTTCGCTGACCGGCATATTGTCGACGAAATCCGCCATGGCCGGATTGTCTTCCCCGTTTCGGCCGTTAAAGAAAAGCTCGAAAATGGTCAGAGTCGGATCAATGGCGACATTGTTTTCGACCATGGCCTGAATGGTTTCATCGATTTTTGGATCGTCCAGATCCAGGTCCTGAAGACGCTTCATCGCGGTCACGCGCAGAAGGGTTCTGGGGTCTTCGTCTTCTTCCAGAACCCAGCCGAGGACAACCTGATTAATGTGTGTCAGCTCGTCATATCCGGCCGCAATCATTTCATTGGCGGTTGAAAAGGCGGGGACGTGGCCCGAGACGCGAACGCCTTGTTTTTCGGCTTCCTCAACCATGGCGGGCACCCATTCGCCCTTCATGGAGTTATAAATTTTGATCTGGAAGAAATCCCCATTTCCGTAAGCTTTGACGGCGTCGACGGCTTCTTCCTGCGTCGAAACAATTTTGCCGGAATTGGAGCTAAAGGGACTTTTACCTTCGATAAAGCCGCTTCGAATGATGCGCGGGCCCGCGAGGCGGCCGGACTTAATCTTGTTATTAAGTTCGCCCAGAACGTCGTCGTCATTGCCCATGTCGCGGACGGTAGTAATGCCCGCGGCAACATTCAGAAGCGCATTATTCTGCCCTAAATGACCGTGCATTTCATAAAGACCGGCAATCAGGGTGCCGCCGTCGCCGTCAATGACGGTTTCGCCCTCTGCCCGACTGTCAGCGGCGTCAACGGATTGTATCGTGTTGCCTTCAAAAACGACAGACGCCGGATCCGTCAGAGAGAGCGTCTCGGGATCGAAAACCCGGACATTTGTAATCCGCACGGGGCCGTCAAATGTTTGCGCGGCCTGTTTTTGAATGTCTTCGAAACGGCGGGCGGAGTATTCTGTCGCGCGCTCTCGTAGGGATGCTTCGTGAGTTTCATAGCCCGTTTTCAAAAGCGCCGTTTCCGGCGTGATCATGCCAATAAATTCCTGGTCGGAATCCACGACGAAATAGGACGGGTTCATCCCGATACCGGACAAGGCATAGGAAGAGACGGTTTCTGTCTCTGCGCCGCTCGAGAGGTCAAACTCCTCTATTTTACGAAGGCTTAAATCACCGCCCGGCAGGACGGATTTAGACTGGTCGGAATCCGCCATAAGCACGCGGGCATAGAGCCAGAGCGCATAGGGACTTGGGTTTTGCGCGGCATAAAGCGGGGAGCCGTCCACACCTTGAGAAATTGTGCCTGTCGTGTCGGTCCAATTTGCTGTGGTTCCGTCAAAATCGAAACTTTCATCGACCTTGCTGCCGAATGTTGTTGCGCCTTTAATCGTCCAGCGATCGGGAATGCCGTCCGCGCCGAGGACGATGTCTTCTTTGATCGTCGGACCGCGTCCATTATTGCGGTATTCATAATCAATCACTGTTTTGCCGCCTGCGTGGGTGACGTCCATGCCCCCGACATCAACGCCCGAAACCAACATCGTGAAATTTTCCTGACCCTCCAGAGCTGGTAACTCTATTTGGGTTTCAGCTTGAGGCGCCTCTGCCTCGTTCTGGCTCGGACTGCAGGCCGCAGCTGTTAGGGCGATAATAGATGTGGCGATAGCAAAGTGACGTAGTTTCATAGGGAGCTCCTTCGCGTCTGAGTAACGTAGGAAAGGGACAAACGACAAGCTCTAATCGTCACGTCCGGCCTGAACCTTAGCGAGAAGGCGGCCCCACCATAATTTCAGAGGCTTCAGACGGTAAATTTTTCGCTAAATTACTCCGCCGTGGGCATTGGAAGCTTGGAATTTTCTGTTCCTGAAAACCTAGCCTTGCGCCCGGTTAGCCGTTTCTGCTAAGGCATTAGGTAATGACAGCGCTGTCAATAAGCGCTGCGACCAATGCCAATGGGGAATGCCATGAAGTTTTCAGCTCGAGACCGATTGAAATTATTGGGCGGCGTCGCCAGCCTGACGCTCAGCGCGTGCGGCGGCGGGGGATCAGGCGCTTCCTCTGTAGGCGTAACGCCTCCACCTCCGCCTCCGCCGCCTCCGCCGCCTCCACCTGCGGCGTATTTGCCGGAAAAAGGGGTTTTTCGGGACAAGTTTCAAAATCAGTTCCTTGTGGGGGCCGCCATCACGCCAGCGCAAATTGCGGACGGGCAGGCTGATGCTGAAATTCTCATAGATCAGTTCAGCTCCATCACGGCCGAGAACGTTATGAAACCGGAAGCGCTCTCTCCAACGGAAGGAAGCTATACATTCGAGGCAGCCGATTCCTTGGTTGCCTTTGCCGAGGCTAATAATATCGCGGTGAGAGGCCATACTTTGCTCTGGCACCGGGCGACGCCGGACTATTTCTTTCAAGGGTCGCCGGCCGAGGTCAAAGCCCGATTGCAAAAATATGTCACCGATGTCGTGACCCATTTCAAAGGCAAAGTTTACGCTTGGGACGTCGTGAACGAAGTTATCAGCGATGATGACGGTTCCACCGCGCCTTATCGCAATTCCAACTGGTATCAAGCGGCAGGCGGTCCAGACTATATTGACTGGGCGTTCGAAGCGGCCCGCGCCGCCGACCCGGACGCGCTCCTTTTCATCAATGAGTATAATACCGAGCTGAGCGGAAAACGCGGGAGGGTGCTTCAGGTGGTTCGCGATTTATTGGACCGCGGCATTCCCGTGGACGGTGTTGGCCATCAAATGCATATTCAGGCCCCCACACCGGCCGCAGATGTTCTGGCCGCTATCGATGCTGTGGATGATCAATTCATGGGATTGGAAAATCACGTCACGGAACTCGATATTTCCATTTATAATGATCCTCCCTCCTGTTTTGCCACGCAGACCAATTGCGCCGCCGATTACGGAGGCAACATTCCGCAATCCGTCCTTGATGATCAGGCGCGGAAATACCGGGCGCTTTATAACGGCTTCGCCGCCCGGCCGAGCGTGACTTCCGTCACCACCTGGGGCGTGAATGACGCGCAATCCTGGCTGAACGGCTATCCGGTCAATCGCACTAATGCCCCGCTCTTATATGATCGGGACAAAGAGGCGAAGAAAGCGTTCAGGGCGATCGTGGAGGCGGAGTTTGAGATTTGAGTGGAAGTTGCATGCGCTTATTTCATTTCCGGGACTGAAAATTTATCCAAGCCCCTAAAACGCGCCGCCTTCATATTCTTCCGGTGCTAGATTGCCGAATTTCGTCAGGTCGGCGTTAAAGGAGAGTTTCACCGTGCCGATGGGGCCGTGTCTTTGTTTGCCGACAATGACCTCGGCCTTACCCATGAGCTTGTCCATGTCTTCCTGCCACTGCATATGTTCTTCCGTGCCTTCGGACGGCTCGGCGCGGGCGAGGTAATATTCTTCACGGAAGACGAACATGACGACGTCGGCGTCCTGTTCAATCGAGCCGGATTCGCGCAGGTCAGAGAGCTGCGGACGTTTGTCGTCGCGCTGCTCCACTTGCCGCGAGAGCTGCGCCAGAGCGAGGACGGGGATGTCGAGCTCCTTCGCCAGAGCTTTGAGGCCCTGCGTAATCATGGACACTTCCTGCACGCGGTTGGCCTGACTATTCATGGCATTCCCGCCGGTCAGAAGCTGGAGGTAATCGACCACAATCATGTCGAGGCCGACCATGCGTTTCAGACGCCGCGCCCGCGCCGAGAGCGCGCCGATGGAAATCCCGCCCGTATCATCAATATGTAGGGGCAGGCGGCTGATCTCGTCGGCGCTGTCGCGAATATGCTCATATTGTTCGGTGTTGATATCGCCGCGACGTATGCGGTGCGACGGCACGCCGGATTGTTCGGCCAGAAGCCGCGTGGCGAGCTGTTCACTGCTCATCTCGAGTGAGAAGAATCCCACAATGCCGCCATCAACGGTTTTCTCGACGCCGTTTTCATCGCGTTCGCGGCGGAATTTCTTGGCGATATTAAAAGCGATATTGGTGGCGAGCGAGGTCTTCCCCATAGAGGGACGTCCGGCCAGAATGATAAGATCGGAGCGGTGCATCCCGCCAAGTTGGCGATCGAGATCCAGAAGGCCCGTCGAGGTGCCGGAAAGGTTGCCGTCCCGCGTAAAGGCCGCGCTGGCCATTTCGATGGACTGAATCAGGGCGGATTCGAACGTGACAAAACCGCTCTGCGTGCCGCCGATTTCGGCCAGGTTGAAAAGCTGGCCTTCGGCATTGGTAATTTGCTGACGCGCGTCGAGCTCGCTTTCCGGATTGGACGCGCCTTGGCGAATTTCATCACCGAGGCGGATCAGCTCGCGGCGCATGGCGAGATCGAAAATCAGCTTGGCATATTCGGGGGCGGTGGCGCCGGGCGGGGCCGAGTCGAGCAGAAGGGCGAGATATTCCACGCCGCCAATATCGATCAGGGTTTCGTCCTGGCTGAACCGGTTTTTGAGGACAATAGCGTCCGCCAGCTTGCCATGTTCGATCAGTTTCGAAATCGAGTCGTAAATCCGGACATGGATGGGGTTATAGAAATGTTTGGCCTGCACAATGCCGCTGACGCGGTGGTAAATCTCATTGTCATAGAGCAGGGCGCCGAGCAGGGCCTGTTCGGCCTCACTACTATGCGGGGTCGTGTCGAGGGTTGTCTCTTCGTCGTTATGTTCTTCTGCAAATACCATTGCTCACCCCTAGGCCGATTCTAAAGGATCGACACTAGAACAGATATAGAACAACGGCTCCTAGAGCAAATGAGTTATACATGGGGATAAATCATGGGGATAACGGGGATAAGTTTTACCCCTCGCGCCTCGAAAGAAACGCCAGACGTTCAAACAGATGTACGTCCTGCTCGTTTTTCAGAAGCGCGCCATGGAGAGGCGGGATCATTTTTGTTTTGTCGGTTTCGCGCAACGTCTCCGGATCAATATCCTCGACCAAAAGAAGCTTAAGCCAGTCAAGTAATTCGGACGTGCTCGGCTTTTTCTTAAGGCCCGGCATGGCGCGGACTTCGAAAAAGCGTTTCAGCGCGGCGGAGAGCATGCGGGTTTTGATATCCGGAAAGTGAACCTGCACGATTTCCTTCATCGTCTCTTCATCCGGGAATTGGATGTAGTGGAAAAAACAGCGGCGCAAAAACGCGTCGGGCAGATCTTTTTCATTGTTCGAGGTAATGATGATGATCGGGCGCTGTTTGGCCGTGACAGTCTCTCCTGTCTCGTAAACATGAAAACTCATTTTATCGAGCTCATGCAAAAGGTCATTCGGGAATTCGAGATCAGCCTTGTCGATTTCGTCAATAAGGAGAATAGGGCGCTTCTCGCTGATGAAAGACTCCCAGACCTGACCGCGTTTAATGTAATTTTCAATATGGTGGACACGGTCATCGCCAAGTTGTGAGTCGCGCAGGCGGGCCACGGCGTCATATTCGTAGAGGCCTTGCTGGGCTTTGGTCGTGGATTTGATGTTCCATTCAAGCAGGGGCGTGTCGAGCGCTTGGGCAATTTCATGCGCGAGAACGGTTTTGCCGGTTCCGGGCTCGCCTTTGATAAGCAGGGGACGCTCCAGAGTGATCGCCGCATTCACGGCCATTTTCAAATCCTGAGTGGCGACATAGTCTTTTGTGCCTTCAAATTTCATAATCGTCTCTCGTCATTATAACTTTTGCAGTCGGTCTAAACGGCGTCTTCTACGTCTCACATAGAGTGACGCAAGCTTCAAATTATTGTCATCAATATTTCTGCATTGTTAGATTGCGCGTCTGAATGACTCACTTTATAGCGGCGCGGCAATTGAAAGTCGCCCCATTAGAAGGGCGCGTTGCGAGGGGTGTTTGTGGATCATGTCATAAGGGGTTTCAATATGACAAAGACAACCAAAAAACCGGTAAATGTGCCGGCAAACTATGAACCTTCAGAAGACGAAGAGTTCATGAATCCTATCCAAAAGGAATACTTCCGGCAGAAACTTCTCGCGTGGAGAGCCGAAATTGTCGCGGAAACGCGCAATACGGTGGAATATCTTCGCGGCGAAAACGTGTCTCACCCGGACCCGGCGGATACGGCGGCGGCTAATGCTGACCGTCAGCTAGAGCTACGGACGAAAGACCGACTTCGCAAGCTGACCAATAAAATCGAAAAAGCGCTACGCCGCATCGAAAATGGGACTTACGGCATTTGCGAGGAAACAGGCGACCCGATCGAGCTGCGCCGTCTGGACGCGCGCCCGATTGCGACGCTGTCCTTGGAAGCGCAGGAAATGCACGAACGCGGCGAGCGTCTGCGCGCCGGATAATTCCTGGGCTGCAAAAATCGAATCAAGGCGGGCTTTGTCCCGCCTTTTTTTATACCAAGGGGTCAGAAAAATTATGACATTAAGGTAGTTTAAACTCATAAATTATCGTTTTTCCACAATCATATAGCCCTTTTCAATAAAATATTATTGAAAAACAATAATTCTTGGTCTATGCAGTTGCCAGAAACCGATGTGCCAGTCGGTAAGGAGACGACATGACCGATTCAAACAACACCCTTAATCCATCCGGATATAAGGCCGATGCTTACACCTCGACCGGAGAAGTTCCGCGAAAGAAGCTCTGGGTCTGGCGGGTTATTGTATTTGTCCTACCTGTGCTCGTGCTGATGGCGGCGATTGTCGGCTTTATTGCTATGGGGGCGCTTAAGCCTACGCCGGAGGAAAAAGAGGATGTGGTCAAGGCCATTCCGGTTCTGACGGCTAATACATCGCAAGAAGACGTGACTTTGAGCGTGGACGTTCAAGGCGAAGTTCAGCCGCGCACCAAGATTAATCTGGTTCCTCAGGTCGGGGGGCTCATCACCTATATGTCGCCAAAATTTATAGAAGGCGGGCAGTTTAACAAAGGCGATCTATTAGTGCGTATTGAACCGACGGAGTTTGATTTGCGGGTCACACAAGCCAGAGCCGAGGTGGCGCAGGCCGAAACACAGCTTAGCCGGGAAACATCAGAATCTCTCATTGCCCGTCAGGACTGGGAAGAGTTGGGCCGTAGCGGAGATCAAAGTCCGTTGAGTTTACGGGAGCCGCAAATGGCAGAAGCCAAAGCCAGACTCGCCTCCGCAAATGCGCGTCTTGCCGAAGCCGAACTGCAGCTAAAGCGGACATCGCTCTATGCGCCGTTTACGGGCCGCGTCACCATTCGTCATATTGATCAGGGTGAGTTCGTTTCCGTCGGTACGCGGCTGGGAGAAATATATTCAACGGACGTGATGGACGTTCGTCTTCCCATGACCAATGAAGACTTGCGCCGGGCTGGCCTGACGCTCGGATTTGAAGCTTCGAAGGATAATCCCGGCTTGCCCGTAATCCTCTCCGCCAATGTTGCCGGGAACTATAGCCAATGGGACGGACGGATTGTCCGAACCGATAGTCATTTCGACAGCCGAACTCGCGTTCTCTACGCCTATGTAGAAGTTGAGGATCCTTTCGGGGCCGGCGCGGATAACGGTACCCCGCTCGCGCCGGGCATATTCGTCAATGCCGCTATCGCGGGGCAGAAATTACAAGGCGCCCTCGTTATTCCCCGCGCGGCTCTGCGAGGGGAAGACAAAGTTTATATCGCGAATGCAGACGAGACGCTGAGTATTAAAACTGTTTCGGTCATGTCTTCAAATCGCGACCAGGCCATATTGGGAGGCGGATTACTCACGGGAGACAGGGTCATTACATCGCCCATCAGGGGGGTTGCGGACGGCATGAAAATAGAGGTCGTCAAGCCGACCAAAACGGCTGCCTTGAAGGTCGCTGTTGAGGGAGGCCAATAATGAATAAGATCATCAAATGGTGGGCAAGCAACCCTGTCGCGGCCAACCTCCTCATGTTGGCACTGCTCCTTGCGGGTACTGTGAGTTACTTTCAAATCGAACGCGAGCTTGACCCTTATGTCGAGTTTCCCGGTGCCTGGACTTATGTGTCTTGGCCCGGCGCGTCCCCGCAGGACGTCGAAGAGCAAATTATTGTTCGTATGGAAGAGGCGCTTTCCGAAGTGGAAGGCGTCAATCGGATGTGGGCATTTGCTGGCGAAGGCGGCGGGTCTGTAACGGTTGTTGGCAAAAACGGCGTGGATGAAGCCAAGCTGATGGCTGATGTAAAGCGTGCGGTAGATGCGATTAATGCGTTTCCCCCGGCGGCCGAAGAGCCGCAGATCAATATATTCAGAAACCGGGATGAAATTATTCGGTTAGCCGTATCTGGTGATAACACGGTGTCCGAGCGAGAGCTAAAACGCTTTTCCGAGAAGACACGTCGTGAGATTGCGCTGCTGGAAAATGTTCCGGCGGTCGAATTGTTCGGCGTCAGGGGCGAAGAGGTCTCGATCGAAGTTTCCGAGGATGCGCTTCGGCAATACGGACTGACGTTAGGTGAGGTGGCTCAAGCTGTTCGCGGCACCTCTGTGAACGCCTCTTCCGGGACGGTTCGGACCGATATCGGGAATATGCAGCTTCGCACCCGCAATCAGGCCGATACTCAGGAAGATTTCGAGAATATCGTGGTTCGCCAGGATGCGGGCGGCGCGCTCATACGGGTTAAAGATGTCGCAACAGTGATCGACGGGTTTGAACAGGTCAATCTGATGGCGACCGTTAACGGTAAACGGACAGTTTTAGTCCAGATCCAAAGCGGACCAAGTATGGACATCGTTAAAATGTCCGAAAATGTAAAAGAATATCTGGCGAAGAAAGCCGACACTCTTCCCCCCGGAATAACGATCACGACCTGGGAAGATGACGCGGATCAATATGTCGGGCGTATTTCGACCATCGCGAAAAACTTTCTCATGGGCTTGCTCCTCGTCGGGGCGACATTGTTCCTCTTTTTGCGGCCTATGATCGCCTTCTGGGTGAGCGCCGGGATTGCCGCGGCTTTTGCCGGCGGCTTGGCTTTGCTTCCGCTTTTCGATGTCTCGTTTAATATGATTTCGACCTTCGCATTCCTCTTGGTGATTGGGGTGATTGTGGATGATGCGATTATTGTCGGCGAAGCGATCCATTTCAAAACCGAAGAGGGCGAGACAGGCCTGGACGCGGCGGTGAACGGAACGCAAATGGTAATCAAGCCTGTCATTTTCGCGGTTCTCACCACGATGATTTTCTTTGCCCCGTGGATGTATTTGTCAGGCGGAACGAGTGAATTTACCCGCGCAATTTCGCTGGTTGTTATCTTTGCTCTTTTCTTCTCTTTGATAGAATCGCTCCTTATCCTTCCGGCGCATTTGGCTCATCTGAAACCCGTCAATCCGCAAAGCCGGATTATGAAAATGCAGGGCAAAATTTCAGACAGCCTCATGACATTTGCGCAGAAGGTCTATCGCCCGACCATTACGGCAGCCTTGCGTCACAGATATCTGACGGCGTCACTTTTCCTCGGTATGATGATATTGACGATTGGCGTTGTCGCAAATGGATTGGTGAAATCTTCCTTCTTTCCAGAAGGCGAGTCTGATCAGGTCGAAATTTCCGTCGAGCTACCGGAAGGCACGCCTTATTCGCGCACGCTCGAAGTTCTTGCGCAGCTTCAGGCGGCCGAAGAGACCTTGAAGGAAGAGATTAAGTCCGAAGATGGCGATCTGATTGAGAATTGGTACACGCGGTCTCGCGACAATAACGTCCTTGCCCTTGTCAAACTGGTGCCGCCGGAAACGCGCGCCCTCTCGGCAAAGGAAACAGCCGAACGCTTACGCGCCCTCATCGGCGAAATTCCGGACGCAGAAACCATTAACGTGAACTACCAGAACGGCAATAATGGACCGCCCATTGAATATGTTCTGAATGCCAAGGAATTTGATGACTTGGAAGCGGCCGCCGACGATCTGATGACCCGTCTGCGTAGCTATGAAGGCGTGTTCAACGTCGTCAACGATATGGAGAGCGCGACCGAAGAGGTTCAGTTTGACCTGAAACCCGGCGCGGAAAGTCTCGGCGTCACAGCGGCGGATGTCGCGCGTCAGGTCCGGCAGGGATTCTTCGGCGAAGAAGTTCAGCGACTGCCGCGCGACGGCGAAGATGTGCGGGTGTATGTCCGCTATCCACGCGTTGACCGTGAATCGCTCGATTTCCTCAAAACTATTCGTATTCGAACAAGTGACGGACGGGAGCTTCCACTGGACGCCGTGGCTGACCTGCGCTTTGAAAGAGGCACGAACCAGATTTTAAGGCGAGAACGTCAACGCGCAATTATCGTTTCGGCGGAAGTTGTCTCGGAACGGATTGATGAAATTCGCAAAGAGCTCAATGAAGGCTTCTTTGACGAATTTGATACCCTCCACCCGAATGTCACGCGCGGTAATATCGGGAGAGCGCAAGGTGAGGCGGAGTTCCAGCAAGAGCTCATGATCTTTATGCTCATTGCGATTGGCGTTGCCTATTTCCTCGTCGCGGTTTCGTTCAAATCCTACGCTGAACCGATCCTTATTTTGCTCGCAGCGATCCCGTTTTGCTACTGCGGCATGATTATAGGCCATCTGACCATGGGCGCGACAATGTCCCTCCTGTCCCTCCTAGGGATGTTCGCGGCCGCGGGTGTGGCGGTGAACGACAATCTGGTTCTGCTGGATTATGTTCACCGTCTCCGCGAAAAAGGCATGGACGGGGCGCAGGCTCTGGTCGAGGCGGGCACGCGACGCTTCCGGCCTATATTGTTGACCTCGCTTACCACCTTTGTCGGCCTATTGCCTCTAATGATGGAAAAATCCCTGCAGGCGCAATGGCTCATTCCGATCGGCATTAGCCTCGCCTTTGGGGTTATCTTTGCCCTGTTCGTAACGCTGTTCTTTGTGCCGGCGCTTTACGGTATTGGGGCCGATATCCGTCGCTTCTTTGTCTATCTGATAAATGGCAAGGAGTATGAGACGTTTACTAAATCCCTCAAAGAAGCGGATGAGCCCGTTGAACTTCCGCCTATGGTGGCGGCAGAGTAAATTTCAGTCTTCCCGGTCTTTGCGGGGAGGCGCTTTAAAGTTTGAACGCCAAAGAGATCAAATCTTCTTTCAATGCCTCCGGGGACGGACGGGCTAAGACCTTATCCACTTCGTCATGAGTTTTACGCCAAATCGGAACGGCTTGGATCAATAGATCCAGCCCATCTTCTGTCAGGGAAAGACGGCGGTTGCGTTTATCCTCCGGGTCTTTTGTGACGTCAACCAACCCCCGTTTTTGCAAGGGTTTTAAATTGGCCGTAAGGGTCGTTCTGTCCATGGCAAGAAGATAAGCAACGTCACTAATTCGGGGCGCCTCCGGGCGGTTGAGGGAGACCAATAAAGAGTATTGTCCTTGCTTTAAGTTGAGGGGACGAAGCGCCTCGTCAAACCGTCTGGCAAGCGCCCGCGCCGCGCGCTGAACATGCAGACAGAGACATCTGTCGCGCACTTCATGCGTCACGGAAAGGGGAAGGTTGTCTCTCATTATATGAATATATGTTGACATCAACGTAATGTCAAAGTAATAGGCCTCTAACCTCAGTTATAAGAGGAATAAGGTGAAGGAGAACGGTGCTCTTTGTGAGGAGACTATAAGTCATGGCCGGGTTACAGAAAAAAGTCAGAACCTGCCTCTGGTTTGAGGGGAATGGCCGCGAGGCGGCGGAATTTTATGTCTCGCTGTTACCAAACAGTTATATAGATGAAAAATTTGCGGCTTTTGAGGACGAACCCCTTGTCGTAGAATTTACACTTGCCGGCGCGCCGATGATGACCCTGAACGGTGGTCCCATGTTCAAACATTCCGAAGCGGCGTCGATCAGTGTTTTGACCGAAGACCAGGCCGAGACGGATAAATTGTGGGACGCCCTCACCCGAGAAGGTGAGGAGAGCCAGTGTGGGTGGCTAAAAGACCGATACGGAATTTCCTGGCAGATAACTCCTAAGCGTATGGTGGAGCTTATTAATCACGAAAACAAGCAGGCCGCCGAGCGTGCCAGGAACGCCATGTTTAAAATGAAAAAGATCAACATTGCGGCCATTGAAGCCGCCTTTGCAGGAGAGTGAAATGACTTATGTCGATGTTATGATTTGCGCGGTGCCCGAAAAGAACAAAGAAGAATTTATCCAGCATTCAGAGAGTTTTATAGGTCTGTTCAAAAAACACGGAGCGGTCTCAGCGGCGGATTTTTGGGGAGATGATGTTCCAGACGGAAAATTGACCTCTCTGCCTATGGCCGTGAAAAAAGAGGATAATGAGGTCGTTGTCTATTCCCACATTATCTGGCCGTCCAAAAAGGTTCGGAATGAAGGCATGCCCAAGGCGATGCAGGATATGGAATCCATGGAGGAGGCCCATAATATGCCATTCGATGGTAAACGGATGATTTTCGGCGGGTTTGATCAGATCGTCGAAGGGTAAGCTTTTGGGTTCGTCTTTGTTTAAGCCAGAAAAGATATAAATTATGAGTGCTGAGAAAGTAGAAATTGAAGCCCTTATTAAAGCGTCTCCCGACAAAGTGTATCAACTTTGGACGGAGCCTGAACATATAACAAAGTGGAACTTTGCCTCGGATGACTGGTGCTGCCCTAGAGCAGAAAATGAACTCCGGGTTGGAGGAAAATATAAATCCCGGATGGAAGCCAAAGATGGTAGTTTTGGTTTCGATTTTGAGGGTGAATACGAGGAGGTAAAACCTTCTGAAAAGCTTGTTTATTCCATGCCGGATGGCCGACAGGTCGAAACCACATTTGAAGAAGAGGCTAAGTCAACCCGTGTCACGACCCGGTTTGATCCGGAATCCCAAAACTCTATCGAAATGCAACGAGAGGGTTGGCAAGCTATCTTAGATAATTTCAAGAAATATGCTGAAACACACTGAAATGTATTTGTAAGGCGGCGCCAAAGCCGCCTTCGCTCTAATAGCTATACTTTACGGCGACCCCGTATGTGCGGGGTTGGCCGCGGAAAGTGTTATAGCCGATAAAACCGTAGCCGGAGACAGCGTAGTCTGAATTGGACAGGTTCCGGCCCCAGACACCGACTTCAATTCCGTTATTCAGCAGTAAGTCGGCTGAGGCGTCTATCGTCTCGTACCCGTTCTGCTTTCGTGTTTCCAAGCCTTCGGCATCCAGAAAGAATTCGCTTTGGTATTTCCCGCTGCCGCTAACTCTCGCTGAAAGATTACTACTGACAGGCCATTGGTAACTGGCGGATAGAGTCGCGGAAAATTCTGACGCAAAGGGCAGGGGGTTGCCGTCAAAAATATCGGCATTTTGCGGTACGTTCGGGTCTTCACCCTGTTGGATTTCCGTTTGCAGCCACGTTACGCCGCCGTTCAAATCAAGTCCGTCAATCGGCGTCCAGTGTCCTTCGGCTTCCACGCCGTATGATGTGGCTTTGTCGAGATTTGAAAGGGAGTTTGATGTAAAGCTCCCGCCATCATCCAAATCAAACGGCACAAAGATACGGGCCTGTGGGTCATCGTAAAATTGATAAAATCCGGCGAGGTTGAATGTGAGGCTGTCTCGCGTGAATTTTGAACCAAGTTCAAAAGCGTTTACGGTCTCCGCTCCGAATAGGCCTTCATCTGCGAAGTGGGTCGCATTATTGATAACTTCGCCGTTAAAGCCGCCGCTTTTATACCCATTGGCAAAAGACGCGTAGAGAAGCGTGTCATCTGAAATATGATAATTCAGGCCCAAATTTCCGGACAGGCGTGTGTCTTTGATTTCATTGTCTCCGATAGCGAGGCCCAATCCATCCCGATTGTTCAAACCAAGCGTTCCGTCATCAAAATAATGGCGGCCTTCTCCGCGGCCCTGTATGTTTTCATAAGAAAGCCGTCCGCCAATGACCGCTTCCAATCGGTCGGTGATGTCGAAACTGTTATAAGTAAATAGAGCGGCCGTTTTTCGCGATTGCGTAATCAAAGACTGAAGCGAAAAAGCTGTGCCATCTGAAACAGGTGAAGGGCCAACCCGGCCGGGCGCGCCGACGTAAGAGCAAGTGCCGATAAGAGCCACCGGGTCAAGCGGGCCGCAATAAATCAGATATTCCTGATCCAAGTCTTCGGCTTCCAGATAAGCGCCAACCATCCATTCTGCGCTCTCGCCGACATGGCTGAGGCGGAATTCCTGACTGACTTGGGTGAAATCCCGGTCATAGCGAAGGTTGGAGTTGAGGGTCGGCGTACCAAACGGTGCGGGCGTCCCGTCAAAATCGAAACCGTAATTTTGAGTGTAGCCCGTATAAGCGGTGAGCGAGACAAAATCGAGTTTTCCGAAACTTTGACGAAGCTGCGCCGAAGCGCCATAAAACGCATTGTCGGTGTCTTGTATGCCATCAGGCCCAACGGAAATTTCATGCTTGCCGACGTCCAGGCTGTCATTAAGCGGGGCTGTATTGATGCCGTTATCTTCGGCGTAGTGCACATTCAGCAAAATTTCGGTCTGATCGGAAGGCGTAAGGCGTCCTATGGCGCGAAGCCCGAATTCATCTTTTTTGCCGCCGCCGGCATTGGGGACCGTCACGTCTGGGTTTGTCACGACATTATCCAGCGCCGCATCTTGCGACAAATATCGTCCAGAGAGGCGGAGAGAGAAGATATCACTGACCGGGAGAGTCGCGCCGGCGTTCAGGTTAATCCGCTCGAAATTTCCGAACTCAGAAGAGAGATAGCCCGTCTTTTTCTGACCGGGCAGGACGGAATTGAAATTAATCGCGCCGCTGGAGGCGTTGCGGCCATAGAGCGAACCTTGCGGGCCTTTCAGGATTTCGGCGCGGTCTATGTCAAAAAGGAGCGGGCTGGTCTGAACATTGGTGGCTTGGTAAACGCCGTCAACATAGACAGCTGCGGCGGTGGGGGTGAGGGCCTGATGATCCACCGCGCCAATTCCGCGAATTTGAAAAGCCACCTGACTGCCATTCGCAACGGCCGCTTGAAGGCCGGGGACTTTTTGCGACAACTCTTCTGCGCCGTTCAGCTCGGACAGGTTTTCCCCATCGATAACGGTCACGCTTAATCCAAGATCTTGGACGGATTTCTCAATCTTCGTGGCTGTTACGATGACTTCATCACCCGGCGTCTGCGCGTATGCGGAAGGGGCCGCCAGCATGAGTGCGGCAAGGGAGAGCGGGGCGGCATAATTACTTTTTTGGAGCTTTGGCATGAGGTCTCACTTTTGGGTCGTCCGGATATCCAACAGCCCGCGGCGTTATAGATGTTGGAAGCCATAGGGAACCCCAAGAGGGTAAAAATTCCAAAGAAAAAGGCGGTTTCGTGGAAAACCGCCTTTTAAAAACCCAGTTTTGCAACTGTATTTTGTAATGTGCTTTATTGCGCTAGAGTTTCCTCAATATAGTCATCAACGAGCTGTTCAAGAATGTTGAGCGGAACGGCACCGTTTTTGAGCACAACGTCATGATATTCCCGAATATCAAAGTCATCACCGAGCGCATCTTCAGCGCGGGCGCGGAGTTCCTGAATTTTCAGCATCCCAATTTTATAGGCGGTCGCTTGACCCGGCATGACAATGTAGCGCTCGATTGCATTGATCGCGTCACCTTTGGGGTTTGGCGTATTCTCGACGAGCCAATCAATCGCTTCTTCGCGTGTCCATTGTTTGTCATGTAGTCCTGTGTCGACGACCAGACGGCCTGCGCGCCACAGTTCCATAGCGAGACGGCCAAAGTCGGAATAGGGATCTTCATAATATCCCATTTCCTTTGGCAGATACTCTGAATACAGACCCCACCCTTCGGAGTAAGGTGTATAGCCGCCAAATCTGCGGAAGTCCGGAATGCCGTCCAGTTCCTGCGCGATAGCGATCTGCATGTGATGGCCCGGTATGCCCTCATGATAGGCCAGAGCTTCCATCTGATAGGTTGGCATATCCTTCATCTCATAGAGATTGGCATAGTAATAGCCTGGGCGTGACCCATCTGCGGCCGGGCGAGAGTAAAACGCCTTGCCGGCGCTCTGTTCCCGAAATGGCTCTACCGCGCGAACTTCAAGCGCGGCTTTTGGCTTTCGCAAGAAGACGGAATCAAGATCGTCTTCCATGATATCAATAAGCTCAGTCGCTTCTTTCAGATAACGTTCCTTGCCTTCTTCGCCAGAGTAGTAAAATTGCTCATCCGTGCGCATGAAGTCGAAAAACTCATTCAGCGTGCCGTCAAATTCGACCTTTGCCATGATCTCGCGCATTTCTTCGTGAATGCGGTCGGTTTCCGAAAGTCCCAATTCGTGAATTTCGGTTGGGGTCATATCCGTCGTTGTCATTTGACGTAGGCGGTAAGCATAAAAATCACCACCCTCTGGGAGTTTCCAAGCGCCGTCATCTTCGGTGGCAAGCTCTTGCTGTCGAAGGAGTTCTGTCTTCAGTTCGGCGTAGGCGGGTTGAACGTGATCCTGTAATGCTTGGATAGCGTCAGAGTATAAGGCTTCTCTGTCTTCGTCAGAAAGGTCTAGCTTTTCGGCCTTCTTTTTGAAGTCCGCTAGCATTAAATTTAGCTCTTCCGTATCCTCGAAAGGCGCTCCGGACATAATATTATCAACATCACGCAGGACGTGGGCATAAACGAACTTTGGAGGTAAGATGTCCTTATCGGCGCTGGTTTTTGAGTTTTCAACCACCTGACCAAGTTTGGTTTCTATCCCTCTCAGGCGGGCAATATAGGCTCGTGCATCTTCCATTGTATCGATTTTATGCTGATTAAGGAGGAAGGTCGGAATATTGGCGTGGGCTCCGAACATCTGGTTAAAGCGATAGGAGTGGTCATACCAAGGCTCACCGTCCAAAGCGCGCTCAACTGTATCCACATAGAGGTCATACGAAAGCTGGTGCGCCGTATCGAGATCTGCGCGGGGGAAGTTTTCTTTCATCTCTTCCATAGCGCGGCGGCGGCGGTCGAGTTCATTCAAGTAAAAAGTTTTGGACTCGTCATTCCACTGATCCATCTTTTCCTTGCGGCCAAGCTGTGCCAGCATTTCAGGACGTTGGCTGAGATAAATATCAAAGTCCTCAGCAAACCACTCGTCAAGGCGCTCGTTAATGTTGCTCTCTGCCGCCACGGTTTCGGTGGCTTGAGATGTCTGGTTTGCTTCACTCGTGGTAGTTTCGCCTTGGCAAGCCACGAGCGCCAAAAGGCTCGTTCCTAAAATGATGGTCTTTTTCAAAGTCATAAATTGTCCTCTTAAATTTGGAGATTAGGTTTCTTTTTTATCCGTGATCCAATTATCTACGTTTTGTTCCAATATATCTAGGGGCACAGAACCATTGATCAAAATGACATCGTGAAATTCGGCGATGTTAAATTTTTCGCCCAGTGCTTCTTGGGCTCTCTCACGCAATTCCTGAATTTTCAACTTCCCGATCATATAAGCCGTGGCTTGTCCCGGCCAAACAATATAGCGGTCAATCTCTGCGCGGATGTCGCCTTCCGGATTCGGAATATTATCGAGATAATACTGAACAGCCTCTTCGCGGGTCCATTTCTTCGCATGAATGCCTGTATCCACGACGAGGCGCGCAGCCCGGAAAATCTCCATAGAGAGCTGCCCAAATTTCGAATAGGGATCAGTATAAAGTCCGAGCTTGTCGGGCAGGCTTTCCGCGTAAAGTCCCCAGCCTTCGATGTAAGCCGTGTGACCACCTAATGTCCGAAACCGCGGCAGTCCCTCTAATTCCTGCGCGAGAGCGATCTGCATGTGATGACCGGGAATGCCTTCGTGATAGGCCAGAGCCTGTTGGAGATATTTCGGCTGCTCTCCGACATCTTTCAAATTGATGTAATAAATTCCCGGACGTGATCCGTCAGGCGCCGGGCTGTTGTAAAAAGCGCCGAAAGCCGTGTCTTCGCGAAAGGGTTCGACGCGTTTAACGACCAAATCGGCTTCGGGTTTCGTCAGAAAAAGTCCGTCTAGGCGGGCTTTCATTTCATTAATAATGGCGGTTGCGTCTGCGATATAATCATTTCGTCCCGCATCCGAATTTGCGTACACAAATTGGTCGTCCGTACGCAAATAGTCGAAAAACTCTAACAGGCTTCCGTCAAAACCGACCTGCTGAATGATAGACTTCATTTCAGTTTGAATACGCTCGACTTCCACAAGCCCGATTTCATGGATTTCCTCGGGGGTTAAGTCTGTGGTCGTATAATGTTTTAACCGCGCTACGTAATAATCCCCTCCATCGGGGAGTTTCCAAGCGCCGTCCTCGGAACTGGCGCTGGCTTCCTGCGCGTTGAACAATCCGATAAGCCGGTCATAGGCCGGTTTGACAGAGGCGCCCATCGCCAGTTCTGCCTGAGTATAAAGGTCGTTTTTGGCGTCATCACTCAGGTCGAGGGCTTCGACCTTTTGTTTGAAGTCGGCATAGAGCGGGCTCGGCGGGTCTTCATCAAAAGGATAGCCGGAGATAACATTTTCCGAGGCGGACCTGACTTTCTCATAAACAAACTTTGGTAGTTCTATTCCGGATGCAAATTGAGCTTCGGCGCGGTCTGCAGCTTGTCCCAAATATTTGTCGAATTGATTTAAGCGGGAAATATAGCTCCTCGCATCGGCCTCATTTTTGATGGGATGAAAATTGATCATGAAGGAGGGCAGGTCTGAATGCGGCCCGCCCATATGTTGAAAGACATACTCATATCCGGCGAATTCATGCAGAGCGAGTTCATCTTCGGCTTCATATTCGTAGAGACGATATGAAAGCCGGGTTTGAGGGTCGAGACGGTCAATATCAAAGGTTCTGCGCATCTCGTCCAGCCAGGCTTTACGGAGGGCGGCGTCTTCTTCAATCGCCATGTCAGAGATGTCGTCTAGCTTGTCCTTACCGGTTTCCATTCCGAGGTAGGATTGAGTCTGAGGGGATCTGGCCAGATCCTCCTCATAACGAGCTTTGAACCAGTCATTCAAAGCTGTGCTCTGCTCTCGCACTAGCGTTTCCCGAGAGGGACTATCTGAGCCCGGCGAACAGGCCGTCAATGTGAGGGCGGATAGCGATAGCCCCAGAACAAGCGAAACTGAAGACAAGAAACGAGAGGTGCTATTCATCCTGTAGCAGATAACACAGTCTTATCCTGATGACAGGTAGGTTAGGCAAAATATATTCTGACGCGAATGACTATTCACAGGTCTGTGGCAGAATTTAGGGTGAGCCTTGCCATAAAAAGCTGTTAGGTCGTAAGACTAAGAGAGTGATTCGTGATGATGTATTTAGACTCAGATAAAATTCGTCCGACAAGTCTTTGGGTGTCCGCTCAATGAGGGAGAGCCTGTCAGATCAGATGGTCTCAGGACGTCCCGATAAAAGGTCCGGTGGATTCTGGGCTCTCGTCATCGGGCTTTCCTTCCTTACCCTGATTTGCACCGTGGTCGTTGTGCTCAATGCGGCTACATTGGGATGGATAGGAATTTCCTTTATTGCAGCTTTGGCAATTGTTTCTTTTATCGCCGTGGTCGGAATTTTTTCCGTTCAGAAGACTCCGCCATCTGGTAAGCGAGGCGGAGCTAGAAGCGGAACGCTTTACTCTCAGGCTTTTTTCGACAGCCCGGACCCTTCATTAATCACTCTGAATGGCAACCCCGTTCATGCCAATCAGGCTTACTTTGACTTTGCCCGCTCTTTAAGTGAGACATCTTCGGACGCTATGTCTGATAGCGCCTTGCCGCCAGGGATTGACCGTATTTTTTCTTCGGGCGGTGATGATATGGCGTCTGCCCTTTTCCGTCTGCATCACATCAGCCCCGAGAGTTCCGGGGCCGAGGAGACTGTCGAGTATTTGAGCGCCGAGGATGGCCTGCGGCGGTTCAAGGTCTCTGTCCGTCGTCTAGGCGGAAATAACGGTAATCGGTCCGGAGCGGCTTTTTTATGGCAAATATCCGACGTAACCCAGAAAGATGGGGATGGCGAAAACCTCCTTTCACATGCACCGGTGGGTCTGTTTTCCATTCGCCCTGACGGACAGGTCCTTGCGACGAACAAAGTGCTTTTGCGGTGGTTGGGGGTCGAAGACGAGCCGGCGCCGTCTCATATACGCGATTTCATAGAAAATCCCGATAGCCTTTTGCAAAGCACCGCGCTGCCTGGCCGAACAGTAAGAACGGATACCCGCCTGATCACGCATAAGAATGTTGTGACGCCAACAATTATGGTCGGAGGGTGGGAGTCCTTGAGAAGCGGTGGGCTTATTTGTAACGTGGCTCTTTATGGTCACTCTACTTTGGCTCAGCCGCAGACCACCTCCGCCAGCTCCCTCCAAAATATCAGCCAAACACGAAATGCCAGTCTCGCCGAGACAGGCGACAGAAGATCCGGGCAGGAGAGCCAAGAAGGCTCTTTGTCAGGTTTTGCCTCGGCCCCCGTCGGAATGCTTGAGCTTAGGCTTCCTACTTTGTCGACTCCTCTGGCGGAAGCACAGCTCTTGAAAGCCAATCCGGCATTTGGCCGCATGAGTGAGGGGTTGGATTGGTCGGACAAGACCTTTGGAGAACTTTTCGCGCCCCATGGCACAGAGCATCGTTTCCTCGACTTGAGTCCAGAGCAAACAGACGCCGATAAACCATTCGAAGCGATTTTGCTCGGCGGCCCGTCTCTGCCGGTTAGCGTTTATATCGTGCCGGATAAGCGTCAGGTTAATCTTCTATCGGATGAGAGCCCGGAAACGCCCCAAAGCCAGACGGTCTGGGTTTTTCTGGTCGATGTCAGCGCGCGCAAGTCGCTTGAGGATCAGTTGGTCCAGAGCCAGAAGATGCAGGCGATTGGACAGCTTGCGGCGGGGGTGGCCCATGATTTCAATAACCTTTTGACCGCGATCCGGTTAAATACTGACGAGCTGCTGCAGCGTCATCCGGTCGGGGACCCGTCCTACCCAGAACTCCAAAACATCAATTCTACAGGCTTACGCGCCGGGGCGTTGGTGAAAAAGCTATTGGCGTTTTCGCGTAAACAAACGCGTCGCATGGAAATGCTTTCTATCACGGACACCCTGTCGGATATGGTCGTAACCTTGCGCCAGACGCTGGGCGAGAAAGCTAAGCTGATCATGGTGCATGGCCGAAACCTGCCGCCCGTCATCGCGGATAAAAGCCAGATTGACACGGTGTTGATGAACCTCTGCGTGAATGCACGGGACGCCATGGCCGAGCAGGGCGGCGGCACGATTACCGTCAAAAGCGCAGAGTTGGTTCGGAGCGAGATTAAAGATCCGGTTTTAGCGGGTTCGCTTCGCGGCCTGCCCGGAGATCACTTTGTAACAATTGAAGTCTCGGATACCGGCACGGGCATGAGCGATGAGGTCAAGGCCAAGATATTTGAACCTTTCTTCACAACCAAGGAACAGGGCAAAGGGACAGGGCTGGGCCTCGCGACGGTTTATGGTATTGTTCAGCAGACGGGCGGTCATCTGGACGTTCAGAGTGAGCTCGGTAAAGGCACGACATTCCGGATTACACTGCCTGTTGCTGACCCGTCTAAACTGCCTGCTGATGTGGAACCGGTTAAACCCTCCACGCCCCTTGAGCCGCGCAAACCTGCCGATCTGGCGGGGCAGGGCACGATCCTCTTTGTCGAGGATGAGGCGAGCGTACGTGTCATTGCGGCCAAGACCCTACGCAAGCGCGGCTATACCGTGATAGAAGCGGAAGACGGAGAGGAAGCACTCGAAATCCTCGAAGACGGCGACCATACCTTTGATATGATGATATCTGATGTCGTCATGCCGGGTATGGACGGACCGACTTTGTTAAAACAAGGAAGATCGCTTTTAGGCGAAGCTAGAATCGTGTTTATCTCCGGTTATGCAGAAGAACATTTCTCTGATTTGCTGTCCGAGGAACCTGACGTCACTTTCTTGCCAAAGCCGTTTACATTGGTGCAATTGGCCGAAAAAGTGAAAACAGAGATCGGCGAGGCTCAATAAAGAGTAAAAAAGTCAGTGACTTAGAAAAAATGTTAATTTGTTCTGTTTTTGTTCTTGCGCAAAGAGAACAAATGTGAAACATAACATTTATACCCATCACGGCAGTCCGAAGCAGCCGTAACTTTATCAGATCCATCGAAGGGCTCCGACGGATCGCACTGGAGTTTATAACATGGCCAGAAATTCAACACCTCTCAAAGTCGTTGGTAAAGCAGACGACAAAAACAAATCCGCCGCGCTTGATGCGGCTCTGTCCCAGATTGATCGTGCCTTTGGTAAGGGCTCCGTCATGAAGTTGGGCCAGAAGACCACAATGGACGTGGCCGCCGTTTCTACCGGCTCGCTGGGTCTTGATATTGCGCTTGGCATAGGCGGCCTACCTAAAGGGCGGGTTATCGAGATTTACGGACCTGAAAGTTCCGGTAAAACAACGCTCTCGCTTCACGCTGTGGCGGAAATGCAGAAAGAAGGCGGCGTGGCCGCGTTTATTGACGCCGAACACGCGCTCGATCCGGTTTATGCCGGAAAGCTCGGTGTTGACGTGAATGAGCTTTTGATTGCTCAGCCGGATACAGGTGAGCAGGGGCTTGAAATTGCCGATACGCTGGTTCGCTCCGGCGCGATTGATATTCTGGTTATCGACTCAGTGGCGGCTTTGACCCCGCGCGCCGAACTGGAAGGCGATATGGGCGACTCACTTCCCGGCCTTCAGGCGCGGTTAATGAGCCAGGCGCTTCGCAAATTGACGGGCTCCATTTCCAAATCCGGCTGTATGGTGATTTTCATCAACCAGATTCGGATGAAGATTGGCGTTATGTATGGCTCTCCCGAGACGACAACAGGCGGAAATGCACTGAAATTCTACTCTTCCGTCCGTTTGGATATTCGCCGTATTGGCGCGATCAAATATCGCGACGAAGTGATTGGCAACCAGACCCGCGTCAAAATCGTCAAAAATAAAGTGGCTCCGCCCTTCCGTCAGGTTGAATTCGATATCATGTATGGCGAAGGCATTTCCAAAACGGGCGAGCTGATTGATCTGGGCGTAAAAGCTGAAGTGATTGAGAAGTCCGGCTCTTGGTACTCTTACGGCGACGAACGTATCGGGCAGGGACGTGAAAATGTGCGCACCTTCCTCAAGGAAAATCCGGATATTGCTGCCGATATTGAACGCCGCATTCGCACCAATGAAGGCCTTATCGACGAAGAGCTTCTTATGCCGAAAGAAGAGCGCGTCGAGGATGACGGAGATGCGGCAAGCGCGTCGGCTTAGTCCTACATAGAATAATTCCCAAATTTAGAACACCCGAAGGCTCTCCCCTTATACAGAACCTTCGGTGCGCAGCCTGCCCTCCAAACCACTTTGGCCCTTATTGTGGTTTTGACTGAGGATGTCTCTTTGGTCTGACGGCAGATTTGCATAAAAGAGCGCTTGGCACTGCCAAGCGCTCTTTCTATAGGGGCGGGTAGTTCACTTAATAAGATTTTACCCCGGTGGTTTCATGGCCAGTCTGAATGATATTCGATCGCAGTTTCTCAATTATTACGGAACGCATGACCATGCGATCTGGCCGTCGGCCCCGCTTGTGCCGGATAACGACCCGACGCTTCTTTTCGTCAATGCGGGCATGGTACCGTTCAAGGATTATTTCACCGGAGCCTTAAAACCGGACTCGACGCGCGCCACGACCTCGCAAAAATGCGTTCGCGCAGGCGGCAAACATAACGATCTGGATAATGTGGGATATACGGCCCGCCACCATACGTTTTTTGAAATGCTCGGGAACTTCTCTTTCGGGGATTATTTCAAAGAGCAAGCCATTTCCCATGCGTGGAACGTTGTCACGAAAGAATTCGGCCTGCCGAAAGAAAAGCTATTGGTCACCGTTTTTCATACGGATGACGAGGCTTATGACCTTTGGAAAAAAATTGCCGGCCTTCCGGAAGACCGCATCATCCGCATTGCCACCTCTGATAATTTTTGGGCCATGGGCGATACCGGGCCGTGCGGCCCGTGTTCGGAAATCTTCTATGACCATGGAGATCACATCCCGGGCGGCCCTCCCGGAACGCCGGAAGAAGATGGCGACCGTTTCATCGAAATCTGGAATCTGGTCTTTATGCAATATGAGCGCTTTGCGGATGGCCGCGAGCAGTCCCTGCCAAAGCCCTCCATTGATACAGGCATGGGCCTAGAGCGGATTACGACCATTCTTCAGGGCGTCCATGATAATTACGATATCGACCTGTTCAAAACATTGATTGGCGCGTCGGTTGACCTGACAGGTGTGAAAGCCGAAGGCGAAGCGAAATTCTCGCACCGCGTCATAGCGGATCACTTGCGGTCTTGTTCTTTCCTGATGGCGGATGGCGTCTCGCCGTCCAATGAAGGGCGCGGCTATGTCCTTCGCCGGATTATGCGTCGCGCCATGCGGCACGCGCATTTGCTGGGCGCGAAAGATCCGCTGATGCACCGGCTTGTCCCGACATTGGTTCAGGAAATGGGCGGGGCTTATGACGAACTTAACCGCGCAAAAGCTTCTATCACCGCGACATTCGAACAGGAAGAAGAACGGTTCCGCCGGACGCTTGGCCGGGGGACAGCGCTTTTGGAAGGCGCGATTTCCGACCTTTCAAAAGGCGACAAACTGGACGGCGAAACAGCGTTCAAACTCTACGATACTTACGGCTTCCCGATTGACCTGACGCAAGACGCGCTTCGCGCCAAAGGTTTGGAAGTGGATCTGGAAGGATTTGACGCAGCTATGGAGCGTCAGAAAACACAATCCCGCGAAGGCGGTTTTGCCTCCGGTGATCACGCTACGGATGATGTGTGGAACAAGGCCAAGGATGAAGCCGGCGACAGCGTGTTTACAGGCTATGAATTCTTGACGTCCAAGCAGGAGATAAAGGTCCTGGTGCAGGACGGTGTTCGCGTGCAAAGCGCCCAGCCCGGGCCGGTTATGTTCCTGACCTCCGAGACCCCGTTCTACGCAGAGAGCGGCGGACAAGCCGGCGATAAGGGTGTGGCAACATTCGAGAACGGCGCCAAAATCACCATTAAAGATGTGCAAAAGAAAGCAGGCGGGCTGCACGTTCATATCGGCGACCTTGAAGGATCCGTCGATGTCGGGGACAGCGCTCAAATCTCTGTGGACTCAAAGAACCGCGAAACCACAAAACATAATCACTCGGCCACCCATCTTTTACACGAAGCTTTGCGCCGCGTGCTCGGGGATCACGTCGCGCAAAAAGGCCAAATGGTTGACGGCGAACGTATCCGTTTTGACATCTCGCATGGTCAGGCCATTACGCGTGAAGAACTTGCCGAAGTCGAGGATCAGGTGAATGAAATCATTCAGCAAAACTCTCCGGCCATGACAAAATTAATGAGCCCGGACGAGGCGATCAAAGCGGGTGCCTTGGCCCTGTTTGGCGAAAAATACGGAGAGGAAGTCCGGGTGTTGAGCCTTGGTGAGGATCCGGAAGGGGGAGCTCAAGCCTATTCCGTCGAACTTTGCGGCGGCACACATGTCGCGCGAACAGGGGATATTGCCTTGTTCAAAATCGTCAGTGAAGGCGCCGTGGCGGCCGGCATTCGCCGCGTCGAAGCTGTGACAGGTGAAGTGGCGCGCCGCTATTTAGAAGACCAGGCCGGCCTGACCCGCAAGGCGGCGGATACTTTGAAAACGCGGCCCGAAGACGTGCCGGAGCGGATTGAGACGCTTCTGGCTGATCGTAAACGTCTTGAGGCCGAACTGGCTGAGGCGAAAAAACAAATCGCGCTCGGCGGCGGCGGAGGCGCGGCAAGCGCTGAAGAGATCAACGGCGTTAAAGTCATGGCAAAGGTTCTCGATGGCGTCTCCGGGAAAGACCTTCGCTCTATGATGAATGAGCAGCTCGACGCTCTTGGCTCGGGCATTGTCGCTTTTGTCGCAAAGGACTCAGGCAAAGTCGCGGTCGGCGTGGCCGTCAGCGATGACCTGGTCGGAAAATACTCTGCTTCCGACTTGGTCAATGTCGGCGCGCCCTTGGTGGATGGCCGCGGCGGCGGCAAGCCCGGCATGGCGCAGGCGGGCGGCTCCAAACCCGAAGGCGCCGATGACGCGCTCGCCGCGATAAAAGCGGCTATCTAAACATGCCTGACGCGCTGTATATAACGCCGCGTCTGTCTATCCCGATGAGCGAGATAGAGCTGACCGCGATCCGTGCCTCCGGGCCGGGCGGTCAGCACGTTAATAAAACGTCTTCTGCTATCCAGCTGCGCTTTTATATCCCGGCTTCGGACTCGTTGGACAAAGCTCAGAAATCGCGTTTATTTGCTTATTCGGACAATCATATTTCCGAAAACGGCGTGGTGATTATCAAGGCTCAAAACCACCGCTCACAGGCGCGAAATCAGGACGAGGCGCTCAAGCGGTTCAAGGACTTGTTAAAGGCGGCTTTCCGAAAAGAGAAAAAACGCAAGCCGACCCGTCCGACGCGGGGATCTGTCAGGCGGCGATTGAAAGCCAAGAAAATACGCGGCGAGAAGAAAGCTTTAAGAGGGAAAGTAAGCCGCGACGCGAAGTGGTGACACACTTTTCTGTCATTCCGGGGCGCGCAGCGAACCCGGAAGGCCGAGAGTTTGAGAGCCTCAGCAAGTTTGATATATAACCTCTCGACCTTCCGTATCTCCGCTTCGCGTCGTGCGGAATGACAGGAATGAACCCTAACCCCCCATAAATCCCTTCAAGGCGCCGGCGGTGTTATCCCCGATTTCCGGCACGCCGTAACCGCCTTCCATGATAAAACTGGTGGGCAGGCCGAGCTTGGCAATTTCCGCGCCATAGGCCGGATAGTCTTCGACTTTTAATTTAAAGCTGCTGATGGGATCGCGTTCGAAAGTATCTACGCCCAAAGAAACGATGAGGGCGTCTGGTTTGAACTTTCGGATTTTTGCAATCGCGTCCAATAAGGCTTCTTTCCATGCCGGATAATGCGTGCCTGCGGGCAGGGGGTAATTCAATGTATAGCCGTCTCCTTTGCTCGCGCCTTTTTCATCTTTATGTCCCCAAAAATAGGGGAAGTGGTGATCGGGCTCTCCGTGAAGAGAGGCAAAGAGGACATCGTCTCGGTTATAGAAAATATCCTGCGTGCCGTTCCCGTGATGAAAATCCACATCCAGAACAGCGACGCGGTCCATACCCATATTCAAAAGCGCCTGAGCTGCGATGGCCGCATTGTTTAGGATGCAATAGCCCGACATATAATCCGCCCCCGCATGATGGCCCGGCGGACGGATAAGGGCAAAAGCCGATTCGCCCTTTGCGACCGACTCAACAGTTCCCAAAGCGCAAGCGGCGGTGGAGGCGAGGGCTGTCCAGCTTGTTTCTGTAATCATCGTGTCGGCGGAGCTGCAGAAATACCCGGCTGCGCCGTCAATCTCGATCGGCGGTTTGGCCCGCCGGGGATTGTAAGGAAAACTCATGGGCAGGACGTCGCCCGCATATCCAGCGTCTTTCCATCTGGCCCAAGCCGTTTGAACGAAGTGGACATAATCCTCCGTGTGAACGCCGTCCAGACAGGCAGGGTCAAATGCCGGCGGCGCGGTGAAATCCGTCAGGCCAGCGCGTTTCATACCGGCCATGAGCAGATCCATTCGGTGCGGCCCTTCATGGGGCGTCACCATCTCTCCGCGGTGAAGTTCCGCCTTGGGGTGATGAGCCAAATGGTCGTCTGTATAGTAGATTTTCATGGTCCCTGCCGTGCCGATTGTGTATTACAGCCTATAATGCCTACATATTGCGCTTGAAGTCGCAAGGCTAATCGGCTAATTGCGCGTTCAAATCAGCGGCTCACATAGGTGAGGCCGCTTTGTTATTGGTTTAATGGAGGCCCTGATGGCTGTCCCTAAGAGTAAAATTTCGAATTCCCGTCGCGGTATGCGCCGCGCCCATGACGCTTTGACGGCTGTCAACTATGTCGAAGATAAAGACAGCGGCGAGCTGCGTCGTCAACACCATATCGACCTCAAGTCCGGTATGTATAAGGGCCGTCAGGTTCTGACCCCAAAAGACTAAGTCTTTCTGATTAATTATAAGCTGCCGGGAGATACCCATGGTCGAGATCGAAACAGTTTTCGCCAGGGAAATCCTGGATAGTCGTGGCAATCCCACATTAGAAGTTGACGTTACATTAAGTGACGGCGCTTTTGGCCGCGCGGCTGTTCCTAGCGGCGCGTCCACCGGAGCCCATGAAGCGGTCGAGCTTCGTGACGGCGACAAGAAACGCTATGGCGGCAAAGGCGTTTTAAACGCTGTCAAAAATATCAATACAGAAATCGCGGATACGCTTGAAGGTCTGGAAGCCGAGAACCAACGCGGCATTGATCAAATCCTTATCGAACTAGACGGAACAGAGAATAAAGGTCGTCTCGGCGCGAATGCTACTCTGGGCGTTTCGCTTGCCGTTGCCAAAGCTATGGCCGATTCTCTTGAGACGCCGCTATACCGCTATGTCGGCGGCGCGAATGCGCGTATCCTGCCCGTTCCTATGATGAATATCATCAATGGCGGCGAACATGCCGACAACCCGATTGATGTGCAGGAATTTATGGTCATGCCTGTTGGCGCAGACAGCTTCCCCGAAGCGCTGCGGACCGGCGCGGAAATATTTCACAGCCTAAAATCAAAGCTGAAATCTGACGGACACAATACCAACGTTGGAGATGAGGGTGGTTTTGCCCCGAACCTCGCCTCCACACGCTCTGCGCTGGATTATATCATGTCCGCCGTGGAAGACGCGGGATTCAAGCCGGGTGATGACGTCATGCTCGCTTTGGATGTCGCCTCCACCGAATTTTTCAAAAATAAGAAATATCATTTGAAAGGCGAAGGCGCGACGCTGTCTTCCAATGATTTTGTCGATTATCTGGCAAAGCTCTCGGAAGAATATCCTATTTTCTCCATTGAAGACGGTATGGCCGAGGACGATTGGGAAGGTTGGGTCAATCTGAACGAGCGTATTGGCAATTCAGTACAGCTGGTCGGTGATGATCTGTTTGTGACGAATCCGAAGCGCCTGCGCACGGGTATTGAAATGGGCGCGGCCAATTCCATTCTGGTCAAAGTCAATCAAATCGGCACGCTCTCCGAGACGCTCGACGCTGTCGATATGGCGCACCGCGCCGGATATACGGCTGTGATGAGCCATCGTTCAGGCGAAACGTCTGACACGACGATTGCAGACCTTGCGGTTGCGACCAATTGTGGTCAGATCAAGACGGGGTCTCTGGCGCGCTCTGACCGGCTCGCAAAGTACAATCAGCTCTTGCGGATCAATGAAGGATTGGGCGAGATGGCGGAATATGCCGGCCGCTCTATCCTCAAGCTCTAATCAAGCCTTTCCCTGCGCAAAATCACCTGAGTCTTTGACTGATTCTTTAAGAGTCTTAATTCTGTCTTAACCCTGATCCGTAATAGCGGGGTATGCGCTACGTCCCGCCCATTACGCCGGATCGAACCCCGGGCTTTCCGCCTCTGGTCGCTCTTCAGGCATTTACGCGCCGCGTTCGGTGGCCGGTCATGGCTATCATGATCCTTTATGCCTATCTCGCTTTCCATGCTTTCTCTGGGTCGCAAGGCTTGATGAATTGGATGAACAAGGAAGACGACGCTGTTACGCTGAGAGTTCAGCTCGAAAGTGTGAAGTCAAAACGCATGGCGCTTGAGACGCGGGTGGACGCTCTTGATGTCGCTCACCTGGATCTAGATGCACTGGATGCCCTGTCTCGGGAAAAATTACATTATTCACATCCGAAGGATATGACGATTTGGCTTGACCCAAAGGGCTGATTTTGGTGATTGTGCAGTTAGACAGACGGTCTTGACCGTTTTTTAATTCGCATCCAAACTATCGAGACCCATATGGCGACCAAATCCGGTAAATCTGCCTCTAAAAAGACAGCGTCAAAGAAACCTGCCGCGAAAAAGTCAAATCACAAAACAAATGCGGATGAGCTGTTAGGCTATTACCGCGAAATGCTATTGATACGCCGGTTCGAGGAAAAAGCCGGACAGCTCTATGGCATGGGCCAGATTGCGGGTTTCTGCCATCTCTATATCGGACAGGAAGCTGTCGTCATTGGCTGCCAA
The DNA here is from genome assembly GCA_963972195.1 of uncultured Hyphomonadaceae bacterium. Lineage (GTDB taxonomy): Bacteria > Pseudomonadota > Alphaproteobacteria > Caulobacterales > Maricaulaceae > Litorimonas. Next base: position 31,032 of record CAXATH010000015.1, read on the forward strand.
GCTGCGATGGAAGACGGCGACCAGATGATTACAGGATATCGTGACCATGGTCACATGCTTGCCTGCGGAATGGAAAGCAGGGGCGTCATGGCCGAGCTAACGGGCCGTGAAGGCGGCTATTCCCGCGGCAAGGGCGGCTCAATGCACATGTTTTCTACGGATAAGAAGTTCTATGGCGGTCACGGCATTGTCGGCGCGCAAGTTCCAATTGGCGCCGGAATTGGCTTTGCCAATAAATATTTGGACAACGGCGCGGTGAGCCTCGCTTTCTTCGGAGACGGCGCGTCAAATCAGGGCCAGGTGTATGAAACCTTTAATATGGCGAAGCTTTGGAATCTGCCAGTCGTCTTTGTGATTGAAAATAATCAATACGCTATGGGGACTTCGGTCGAGCGGTCTTCCGCCGAGACCGAATTGTACAAGCGCGGGAGCAGTTTCGAGATTGATGGTATACAGGTTGACGGCATGAATATCCTCGAGGTGCGCGACGCCGCCGCGAAAGCCATCAAACATGCGCGGTCCGGCAAGGGTCCAATGATTTTAGAGATGAAGACCTACCGCTATCGCGGCCATTCCATGTCCGACCCGGCGAAATATCGCTCTCGCGACGAAGTGACAAAAACCCGGACAGAACGCGACCCAATTGACGCCGTGCGCAAGCAATTACTTGATAAGAAATGGGCGGATGAAGACGAACTCAAAGCACTTGATAAGGAAATCAAAGCCATCGTCGCGGACGCCGCAGAATTTGCACAAAACTCGCCAGAGCCTGATCCGTCAGAACTTTGGACGGACGTTCTTCTCGAAGCTTAGTGAGTGCCTATTGCGTTTGCTTAAAAGGGAGCCTGCCTGATGTCTTTAATTGATTATATTGTCCTGACGGTCGCGGTCTATTTTATCATGATCGCCGTTCAAGTCGTGGCGGCTTGGCGAACACAATCTTTGTCGACACTCGCCGGACCCCGCGACGATATCAGTGATAAAGGCGTCTTTATAGGACGTTGTCGCCGCGCCAATCATAATATGGTTGAGGGCATGCTCTTATTCTTTCCTCTCGCTTTTGTAGCTTTGCATACCAATCCGACCGGCACATTAGCGGTGACCGGAGCGGCCTTATTTGTTTTTGCGCGTATTGTTTACGCGTTCATGTATTGGTTTGGCGTGCCGTGGTTGCGCACTCTGACCTGGGCTGTGTCTTTATTAGGACTCATCCTGATTTTTCTTCAAGTTTTACCCGTTTAGAGGCCCCGACCTATGGCAATCGATATTAAAATGCCGGCGCTTTCTCCGACTATGGAGGAAGGCACGCTATCAAAATGGCTCGTCAAAGAGGGCGATAGCGTCACTTCGGGCGATATTCTGGCCGAGATCGAAACCGACAAAGCAACGATGGAAGTCGAATCGATTGACGAAGGCACTGTCGGTAAAATCGTCATTGCCGCCGGAACAGACGGCGTGAAAGTCGGCGAAGTGATTTTGCAGCTCTTGGAAGAGGGCGACAGCAAAGAGGATCTATCTGACCCGTCCGCCTCAAAAGGTGAGGGCGATAATGACGAAGACAAAGAGAAGGCTGACAAGAAAGAGAAGACGGAAGAGAAATCCTCTTCCAAGGATGTAGAGCGCGAAGGCGAAGAAGCCGCGCCCGAAGAAAAGCCCGGCAAACCCAAACTGGCCGAAATTATTCAAAAAGACCCGGACGTTCCGTCCAATATTAAGATGGTCGAAACCACCGTGCGTGACGCGCTTCGTGATGCCATGGCCGAGGAAATGCGCCGCGACGAAAAGGTCTTCGTCATGGGCGAGGAGGTCGCGGAATATCAGGGCGCCTATAAAGTCACGCGTGAATTGCTGGAGGAGTTTTCGGCGCGGCGCGTGGTTGATACACCGATTACAGAATATGGTTTTGCCGGTATCGGTGTCGGCGCGGCGATGGGCGGTCTGAAGCCAATTGTCGAATTCATGACGTTTAACTTTGCCATGCAAGCCATTGATCATATTATCAATTCTGCAGCGAAAACGCTCTATATGTCCGGCGGGCAGATGCGTTGCCCGATTGTTTTCCGCGGCCCGAACGGCGCGGCGTCCCGCGTCGGCGCGCAGCATTCCCAGGATTATTCCAGCTGGTACGCGCATGTGCCGGGGCTGAAAGTCATTGCGCCTTATGACTCCGCGGACGCCAAAGGTCTTTTGAAGGCCGCCATTCGCGACCCGAACCCGGTCGTCTTCCTGGAACACGAACTCATGTATGGCGAGACATTCGACGTGCCGGATATGGATGATTTCCTCATCCCGATTGGCAAAGCAAAAATCCGCCGCGAAGGCGCGGACGTCACGCTTGTTTCTCACTCCCGTATGGTCGGACGCTGCCTCGAAGCCGCCGAAAAACTGGCTGAGGAGGGTATCGACGCCGAGGTCATTGACCTGCGAACGCTCCGTCCTCTGGACACGGCGACCGTGATTGAGAGCGTCAAGAAAACCAACCGTCTGGTCTGCGCCGAAGAAGGCTGGGGACAGCACGGCGTCGGCGCGGAAATTGCGGCTGTCGTTGTAAAAGAAGCCTTTGATTATCTCGACGCCCCGCCGGAACGAGTGCACCAAGCGGATGTGCCGCTGCCATATGCGGCAAACCTCGAAGCGCTGAGCTTGCCAGGAACCGAGGATGTCGTGAAAGCGGCGAAGAAGGTTTGTTATAAAGATTAAATGAGTGCCATCATTTAAGTGTGTCGAAACAAAAGGAGAGAACGACATGAAAAAATTTTTGACCACGTGGGCTATGATAGCAGCGAGTTTCGCCATGACCGGCTGCATTAGTGTTGTCGAAGCCGGGAATAATGACCGCCAGAATTATTCCGGCGTGACCACCGCCTATGCGCCTGTCACAAAATCTGATGAGCGCAAAATCAAAGCGGCTGTTTATGATTATTTCGACGGGCAAGGCGACGCCTCGCTCAGCCGACTTGATAGGGCTTTTGCAGATAACGCTTCTATGTTCGGTCTTGCGACAGATGAGAATGGCGATGACTATATTCGCGTCTGGCCGGATATGAACGAAGTCATCGAAAACTGGGCCAGCAATCCCAATCCGGTAGGGGAACGGGACAGCGATATTATCAGCATGGCCGTCACTGATGGCCGGATTGCCACGGTGCATTTCCGCTCTGCGGACCGTTTCTATGATGTGCTCACTCTTGTAAAAGTCAATGGAGAGTGGGAAATCGCCTCCAAAGTCTTTGTGAACCAGTAATAATATGACCGGACTGTTCTCTATATTTTGGCAAATGTTTTTTGGAACAGTCCAATATTTAATTCCGCTCACCCCGGCGCAGGCCGGGGGCCAGAGCTTTGAAACTCTAAATTCTGACCTATTAGATCTGGATTCCGGCCTACGCCGGAATGAGCGGGTCTAGGAGAGACTTATATGCCTGTTGAAATTCTCATGCCCGCTTTGTCCCCCACAATGGAAGAGGGGACTTTGTCTAAATGGTTGATGAAAGAAGGCGATACGGTGTCGTCCGGAGACCTTTTGGCGGAAATCGAAACCGATAAGGCAACAATGGAAGTTGAAGCCGTCGAAGAAGGGACGCTCGCGAAAATCCTTGTGGAAGCCGGAACGGATGGCGTGAAAGTCAATTCGCCTATCGCGCTGCTGCTCGAAGAGGACGAGGATGAAAGCGCTCTGGATGGATATGAGCCGACAGGGGCGGACGTGTCCAAACCGGGTGATAAGGAAGAGGAAAAAGCTGAACCTAAAAGCGAGCCCGCACCGGACAAACCCAAAGAAGAAAAAGCGGAAGCGGATAAAGCGCCGTCCACGCGATACGACAAAAAACCTGACGACGGGCCTGCCCCGAAAACGGGGTCGGATAAAGACGGCGATCGGTTGAGAGCCTCGCCTTTGGCGAAGCGCCTCGCGAAAGAAGCTGGGATTGATTTGGCATCAGTGAAGGGCTCCGGCCCTAAAGGCCGTATCATCAAGGCCGATATTGAAAATTACGAAGCGCCTAAAGCCGAAGAGAAAAAATCTGAAGTGCCAAAGGACACCAAAGAAGAGTCCAAAGAAGTCGGCGCGGTTCGCAGCGGCGGTGCGGATTATCTGTCCAAAATGGGTATTGAGGCCGGAACCTACGATCTTGAGCCTTTGAGCGGGATGACGAAAACCATTGCAAGGCGCCTTTCAGAGTCGAATAATAATGTGCCGGACTTCCCGCTGCAGATTGATTGCGAAATCGACGAATTGCTGAAACTCCGCAAGGAATTGAACGCTCAGGCCCCGGAAGGCGTAAAAGTGAGCGTCAATGATATGCTTATCCGCGCCTGCGCCTTGTCTCTGAAATTCGTGCCGGAAGCCAATGCGAGCTATACACCGGACGGAATCGCTTATCACAAACACGCCGATGTGGCCGTAGCGGTCGCCATTGATGGCGGATTGATTACCCCGATTGTACGCGAAGCCGAAAATAAAGGCTTGTCGACAATCTCCACTGAAATGGTGGATTTGGCTGGCCGCGCCCGCGATATGAAACTCAAGCCAAATGAGTATCAGGGCGGGACATTCTCTATTTCCAACCTTGGCATGATGGGCATTAAATCTTTCGGCTCCATCATTAACGAGCCACACGGCATGATCCTCTCGGTTGGGGCAGGCGGACCGCGCCCTGTTGTCAAAGACGGGGAGATTAAAGTGGCGACAGTCATGACAGTGACGCTCACCTGTGACCATCGCGTGGTGGACGGGGCGATGGGCGCGAAATGGCTCCAGCACTTCAAACGCTATGTCGAGCAACCGATTACAATGATGTTGTAATAACTGAGCAAAGTTTCTCCCTACAGGGGAGGAGCATTGCCCTTCGGCTGCCTCGAGTTATACTTAATAAAAACTTAAGTTCGCGGAGCGGATTATGCTTTGGAAATCATTACTTACCGGAACCCTCCTTGCAGGACTTGCCGGAGCAGTCGTTTATTTTGGGACGGGCGGAGAAATTGCCACGGCCGGCGTGAAGTCTGACTTCCAACAAGCTGTTTCGAATACAAAAGAAGCCACTAAATCTGTTGCGGATGACGTCAGCGAGTCAGCGTCCAAGACGATAGAGAAAATGGCGAACGCTTCTGACTCTCTCGAAGCAAAAGTGAAAGAGAGTTTGTTGGATGAAGAGGAGGCGCAGCCGCCAAAATCAGATAATTCGAAGGCGGAAGATACAAACAAATCTGAAAGAAAATGGCTGGACCGCTATCTGAAAAAGAAAAGCGACAATGATAATTCTGATGTAGATGCATCAGAGCAAGCGCCCGTGGATGTGGACGAAATGGACACGTCTGACGTGGACGGCGCTGTCCGGGATATCCTGAAAAAAGAGCGAGAAACCTCGGCCGAGCAAGAAAAAGAGTCCGGCGAAGATATTCAGGCAATAGAAAGCTCTGAGGCCGGCCCGCAGAAAACAGCTATGTTGCCTGCGATGAATTCCGGAGAGGAAATCAAAGCGGTTTATGAGACGGCGCTCGCGGAGACGAAAGACATAAATATTGTGGAGCTTCGTGACCGCGCTTATCTGAGCTTGATTGATTACACGATCCGCAAAGAGGATTTTGAACGTTCCAAAGCTGTTATTACCGAAATCAGCCAGCCTGAGCTGCGCGATACCGCGCGGAGCAATATTGCGGTGGGTCTTGCCCGCCTCGGAAAACGCGATGCGGCATTCGCCATTCTGGAAAATGTAGAGACACAGGCGCTCGCCGATGTGCTTCGCCTTCAAGTGATAGAGGCCATGACCGCACCCTCCCAAAACCAGGCGAACTCTAACATTCCGACAAATTAGATATTCCTAATTATGGGTTCTAATGCGCCCTGAAATCTGTCATAGACTTGCGAGAATTAATTCCCGCAATAAGGCCCATAATTATGGCTGAGACAGCTTTTGACGTTATCGTAATCGGATCCGGACCCGGGGGCTATGTGACCGCCATTCGGGCGGCCCAACTCGGATTTAAAACTGCGATTGTTGAAAAGGAAGATTTGGGAGGCGTTTGTCTGAATTGGGGCTGTATTCCGACCAAAGCGCTTCTGCGTTCCGCCGAAGTCTATCACAATATGCAACATGCGGATGAGTATGGCCTTTCCGCCGAGCCGAGCTTTGACCTTGAAAAAATCGTCAAGCGCTCCCGCAAAATCGCCGGGCAGCTTTCCGGCGGTATCAAGCATCTCATGAAGAAGAATAAAATCACCGTGATCAACGGCTTTGCTAAACTGAAGGAAGGCAAAGACGCCCCGACGGTTGTCGTGGACGGGACGGATTATACGGCCAAACACGTCATCCTGGGAACCGGGGCCCGCGCCCGTCATATCCCTCAGGCGGGTCTGGAGCCGGACGGAAAATATATCTGGACGGCCCGCGAAGCGATGGTGCCGGATAGCATCCCGAAAAAGCTTCTCGTTGTGGGCTCGGGCGCGATTGGCATGGAATTCGCCTCCTTTTTTGACGCTTTTGGCGCCGATGTGACGGTCGTTGAAATGGTAGATCGCATCCTGCCGGCGGAAGATGAAGAGATTTCCAAAATGGCCCGCAAGGCGTTTGAAAAGCGCGGCGTTACTATCAAGACTGAAACGCAGGCTTCTGTAAAAACAGGAAAAAATGGCGTTACAGCGACCTTGACCAAAGGCGATACATCGGAAGAGGTCGAGTTTGACCGCGTCGTTCTGGCTATCGGCATTGTCGGCAATACCGAAGATATGGGCCTCGAAGAGCTGGGCGTTAAAATTGAGAAAACCCATATCGAGGTGGACGAATATTCCTTTACGGGCGTGAAGGGTCTTTATGCGATTGGCGATGTAACCACGCCGCCTTGGCTTGCGCACAAAGCCTCGCATGAAGGCATTATCTGTATCGAAAAAATCGCGGGGGAAAGTCCGCACCCACTCGATGCCAATGCTATTCCCGGGTGTACATATTGCCATCCGCAAATTGCGTCTGTCGGACACACCGAAGCGCAAGCGAAAGAGGCGGGCTATGAGGTTAAGGTCGGGCGTTTCCCTTTCATTGGCAACGGCAAAGCGATTGCTTTGGGAGAGCCGGAAGGTTTGGTCAAAACCATCTTTGACGCCAAGACTGGTGAGCTGCTCGGCGCGCATATGATCGGCGCGGAAGTGACCGAGCTTATTCAGGGCTATACGGTCGCGCAGAAACTGGAAACAACAGAGCATGAATTGATGGAAACAGTCTTCCCGCATCCGACCCTGTCAGAAATGATGCACGAGGCCGTCCTCGATGCCTATGACCGGACAATCCACTATTAAGGTTTAGTCCAGTAAGATTTTGCGCCCTCAAGGGATGAGGGCTTTCGGCCGAATCTCAAATGTTTTGCAAATTGCTTTTTCGCCTTGAGAGCAGGCTTTTCCACGATATGCCATGACGCGTATGCAATCGCATATGAGAGCGGCGCGATAAGGATGAAAAGCGCTATTGGGTTTAATTGCGGCCACCAATAGAAGGCGAGCTGCAGCAAGCCCCAATGGTAAATATAGATTCCGTAAGAGACATCAGAGAGTTCTTGCAAGCGGTTGAAACGAGGGGTTTTTACGAAGGCAACAAGCATGAGGCCGTAAGCGAGCATCAAGTTCACGGCGATTTCCATCGCGTGTAGCTGGCTGCATAACACCGCCAAAAGGCTCATACACACGAAGCCGAAAACATGAAAATTCAGGCGTTCACGATAGGCAAAGATCGTCGCGCCTAACCCGTAAGCGATGCCGAAACGCAAAGCATTTTGCGCGGTGCCGGGAAGGTTGTCATAAAGTCCGGTCTCTTTTGCAATCACCCACGCTAGACTCGGTAAAATAAATTGCGCCAATATCATCCATTTACGCCGCATCAAACCGAGTGAGAAAATCAGGGCCGTCGCGAAATAGGCGAGAAGCTCATATCGAAGGGTCCATAAAGGCGCTGCGGCAAGCTGTTCATGGTTGGTGAGAAACGCGCCGGGCAGAACCATATCCGAATTGATAAAACTTAAGACAAGGAAAGGCTGCTTCCAAACATCAGGATGGGTTAGATAGTCCCAGATGGGAAGGGTTGTAGCGAGAGGGCCGATTAATAACAGAACGAAAGCGACATGAACAATTAGGGCCGGATATATTCTGAGAATACGGGCTGATCCATATTCCGGTAAATCCCCGCGGTAAGTCATGCTTTTGGTGACCAGGAAGCCGGAAGTGATGAAGAACAAATTCACGGCTAGATAGCTTAATCCGTAATCAAAAAAGATATAGGCGCCTGCAGTGACGTCGCGTAGACCGACAATCATGGCATGTTCTGTCACCACCAACAGTGCCATCATGATACGTAAGGGCGTGAAAAAGTTGTCGTGACCATCCCGAATTCGCACAGGCGTCATCAGGCGCTGAAACAGCGAAAACCGAGGCTTAGCGATGGTATTTGCCTTGAACAGGGTTTGTTTTCCTTTTTGAAGCCAATATTTCTAACGTAATCGTGTTAATATAAGCAAAAAATACGCCAACTCCGCTAGAATGCAGATTTGCGGGCTCTGCCTTGCAGTGAAAGCCTGAAATTGAGCTTGCCCCTAGCGGTCAAAACCCCCATTTAACGCACATGGCTACGCTTATTGATACTGCGCAGAATATTCGCCCCAAGCCCGCATTGCGGCACCCGGAGAAGGCCAACCGGCCCGACACGGAAGTGCTTCGCAAGCCGTCATGGATTCGGGTAAAAGCCCCGACCTCGAAGGGCTATGCCGAAACCCGCAAAATCGTGAAAGACAAAGGCCTCGTAACTGTGTGCGAAGAAGCGGGCTGCCCGAATATCGGCGAGTGTTGGGAAAAATCGCACGCGACCTTTATGATCCTCGGCGAGATTTGCACGCGGGCATGCGCCTTTTGCAATGTGGCCACTGGCCTGCCGCAAGACGTCGACGCTTATGAGCCCAAAAAGATTGCCGAGGCAGTTGAAGAAATGGGCCTCAAACATGTTGTTATTACATCAGTGGACCGGGATGATCTGTCAGATGGCGGAGCCCAGCACTTTGTCGACGTCATAAACGCCATTCGGTCCCAATCGCCAAAGACCACGATCGAAATTCTGACGCCTGATTTTCTTCGCAAAAAGGGCGCGGCCGAAACTGTTATTGATGCCCGCCCGGATGTCTTCAATCATAACCTTGAAACCGTGCCGCGTCTTTATTTGTCTATTCGTCCCGGCGCGCGTTATTTCCACTCCCTTCGTCTTTTGGAGCGCGTCAAGGAACGCGATCCCTCCCAATTTACAAAATCAGGCCTGATGGTCGGATTGGGAGAGACCAAAGAAGAAGTCATGCAGGTCATGGACGATATGCGCTCTGCGGGAATCGACTTCCTAACAATTGGCCAGTATTTGCAACCGACCCGCAAACATGCGGCCGTGAAGCGGTTTGTCACGCCGGAAGAGTTTAAAGCTTACGAGACGATCGCCAAAGCAAAAGGTTTCTTGGTCGTTTCTGCCAGTCCGCTTACGCGCTCCAGCTATCATGCGGACAGTGATTTCACAAAACTTCAAGCGGCCCGACAGGCACAGCACGCCTAATGCCTTCCGCCAGTTTTACCAAACGCATCCAACACGGGTCTGACGACCTATTGGATATGGTCGCAAATGTTGAAGAATATCCGACATTTATTGACCTGATTTCCAGCTTGCGCATTACTAAACAGCTGAGTGAAACAGATTTCGAAGCCGAAGCTGTGGCAGCTTATAAATCCATCCGTCAAAGTTTTAAGTCTCTTGTCCATGTTGACCGAGAGAAAAAGGTTATCCGCGTCACCAAAGCGGAAAAGGGCGGGCCTGTTAAGAACCTCGAAAACCGCTGGGTCTTTCATGAGTTATCAGACGGGACGACCTTGGTGGACTTTTACGTAGATGTGACTTTGAAAGCTTTTCCGCTTAACCTTCTTATCAAGGACAAGTTCGAGAAAGCCAGCCGGCACATTATGAAAGTGTTTGAGGAGAGAGCGGCGAAAGTCTGCGATCCCGTCAAAGCCGACCCGGATTTGAATTTGAAGAAAGAGAAGAGCCGTTTAGGAATTGCCTAGAGCGTGCCGCAACGCTTTTAGCGCCTCAAAGCAAGTGACATCTCTGACTTTATTACGGCCAATGTCACCAAAATTGTGAAGCGTCGCCGTCGTGTCTTTCCCTTTTTTAGCAAGCCCTATCCAGACCGTCCCCACGGGCTTTTCGCCTGTGCCTCCACCTGGTCCGGCAATACCTGTGACAGAAACCGCCAAGTCTAGTTTGAGCGCAGCTATGGCGCCGTCCGCCATAGCCTTGGCAACCGCTTCGCTGACGGCGCCTTGATCTGCCAAAACGTCTTCGCCAACGCCGAGGTGGCTTATCTTTATTGAATTGTCATAGGCGATAATCCCGCCTTTGAACGGGGTAGAAGAGCCAGGAATAGAGGTGATAGCTGCGCCAACTAGCCCGCCTGTACAGCTTTCGGCTGTCCCGATACTTACCTCTTTGTCCGTAGCGAGAGTCACGACTTCCCGGGCTAGAGAAAAAATATCTTTCAGCGTCACGGCGCTCATGAGGGGAGCCTTACAGTCGCGGTCGCTTGCGCCGCTAGGCCTTCCCCCCGACCAGTGAAGCCCAGTTTTTCCGTTGTCGTCGCTTTGACGCTCACGCGGTTTAGAGGAAGTTCGCAAAGCGCGGCAATTCGCTCGCGCATTTTTTCACGGTGCGGTTTAATTTTGGGTTTCTCGCAAATCAGGGTGACGTCGACATGTTGTAATTTTCCGCCGCGTTCGGTGAGTTTTTCCAAGGCAAAAAGCAGAAATTTATCCGAAGCGGCGCCTTCCCATTTTGGGTCAGATGGCGGGAAATGATCGCCAATATCTCCGAAAGCCAAAGCGCCGAGCAAAGCATCCGTCAGAGCGTGAAGCCCTGCATCGGCGTCCGAATGGCCCTTTAAACTATATCCGCAATCTATCGGGACGCCGCAGAGCCATAACGTGCCACCATCCTCAAACTGATGGACATCAAATCCGGACCCAGTTGCGATGTAGCTTTCTGATTGTATCATCTGTTCGGCTTTAGCGAAATCTTCCGGATAGGTCAGTTTAAAATTTCGCTCATCTCCTTGAGTAAGGGTAATTGCGAGACCAGTTTCCTGAGCAACTGCAATATCATCGGCCCGACTTTCGTTTTTCGGTAGAGCTTTAAAAGCGCGCCAGATTTCCTGATAGTGAAAAGCCTGGGGCGTTTGAACGCGGCGCAGGCCTTCCCGGTCAACGGCTTCGCCGGAAAGCGTTTTGAGCGCATCTGGAATGGGGAGGGACGGCGCGGCGGCAGCGCCTGTCTGTAACGCTCCGGATAAGTCAAAAATGATTTTAGAAGAGATAAAGGGGCGGGCGGCGTCATGAATGAAGACGTGATCAATATTGGAAGCTTCTAGCGTGGCTAACCCGTTGCGCACAGATTCTGTGCGATTTGTGCCGCCAATGACGATTTTGGCATCAAGCCCCATATTTGAAAGAACAGCTTGTATAAAGGGATCATTTTGGCTGACGACAACGCAATAGATGTCGAAATTATAGGCTTTTTGTAGATTTGAGAGGGTGTGCTCAATAAGAGGTCTGCCTGAGACATGCCGATATTGCTTCGGTTTATCACCTCCAGCGCGTTCGCCCTTGCCGGCAGCGACTAAAATTAAGGCGGTACGGGGCATAGTCCCTCAAAACGTGTGGTGAATTATTGTGCGGTCAATTTGGCAGCTATAAGAGAAGGTAATGGCAAATTCACTTCATATCGGCAAGTTCGAACTACGCTCACGCGTTTTAGTTGCGCCCATGTCGGGTGTGACGGATTTACCCTTTCGGAAAGTTCTGGCGAAATTCAGACCCGGCCTGGTGGTTTCGGAAATGGTGGCGGGTGACCGTTTGGCCAGCGGAGACCCGGAAAGCCTCGCCCGCGCCGCTGGCTCGTCGGACATACACCCGCTTGCTATTCAACTGGTCGGTCACGACCCGGACTGGATGGGGGTGGGCGCAAAATTATGCGAAGAAGCGGGCGCCCATATCATAGATATCAATATGGGCTGTCCGGCGCGTAAAGTCGTCGGCGGTCAGTCGGGCTCTGCTCTGATGCGGGATCTGGATCATGCCTTGGCGATGATCGAGAAAACGCTCGCGGCGACCTCTTTGCCTGTGACTTTGAAAATGCGACTGGGTTGGGATGAGCAAAGTTTGAATGCGGCCGAACTGGCCCGCCGGGCCGAGGCCGCAGGCGTTCAAATGATTGTGGTTCACGGCCGAACCCGGTGCCAGTTTTATGAAGGGCAGGCCGACTGGGCGGCAGTTAAAGCCGTCAAAGAGGCTGTTTCAGTCCCGGTCATTGTCAACGGGGACATCCATGACGGCGCTACGGCGCGCCGCGCGATAGAGCAGTCCGGGGCTGACGGCGTCATGATCGGTCGCGCGCTCACGGGCCGACCCTGGCTCATTTCAGATGTCATGAAGGCCGTTGATGATATTCCAGCGCCGGTTTTTTCCCAGTCTGAAAAGTCAGATATTGCGACCGATCATTATAAAAACGTCTTGGAGTTTTATGGGGAAGGCAAAGGGCTTCGGGTCGCGCGTAAACATGTCGCTGCGTACCTTGAGCATGCGCCGGGCGAGATTCCGGAAGCTCAGCGGCGTCTGGCTCTGTCGACAAAAGACACAGACAAAGTTCTATCCATTCTAGCTCAAGCGTTTGAGAGCGATGAGGAGCAGGCGGCATGAGCAAGTTGTCTCTTGGAGCAATGGTGGGCGAAGACGCTCCTTATCCCTGTTTTCTGATTGATCCCGCGACGCAAAAAGTTGTCTGGGCCAATGATGCCGCGCAGAGCTGGACAGGCCTCTCGATTAAACGTCTTGGAAGAGAAGATATCTGGGTGGTTTTGAATATTCAGGATCTTCCCAAGGGCCGCATTCTTCAATCCTTTGAGGAGGGAAGTGCGGTCACTGTCCGGGATTGCGAAATCAAATTCAATCACCGAAAAGATTCCGAAGTTCATCTTTCTCATTTAACCGCGTTCCCAACTCAAGAACATATCGGTATCGGGATACGGTTTGCCAAAGCCCAGCCCCGTAACAACGCCATGGGCGGTCACGTCGTGTCCGGCATGGGGCGGCTGATTGCGCATGAACTTAAAAACCCTTTGGCGGGAATTAAAGGGGCGGCGCAGCTCCTGCGCGAAGATGTGGCCAGTGAAGAAGGCCAGTCTCTGATTGATCTTATTGCTTCAGAAATTGACCGAATTCGACGCTTAGCCGACCGGATGGAAACGCTCGGTGATAGCGACCCTGAAATCGAAGAGCAGGTGAATATTCACGAAGTCCTCAGGCGCGCCCGCAAAATTATCCAGTCTGCAGATAAAGAGCTGGTTTTTACCGAGCATTATGATCCCTCGCTTCCTCATGCGGCCGGGGATCCGGATACACTGATGCAGGCCGTCTTGAACCTGATTAAAAACGCATCGGAAGCCGGAACAGAAATCACTCTTCAGACAAAATTCAGAAGCGGTGTTTCGGCGACAGGTGAGGGCGAAGAAAAAGCGCAAAGCCTGCCCATAGAAATTCAGGTGATTGATAACGGCCCCGGAATTCCAGCCGATTTGGTGGATCAGGTTTTCCAGCCTTTTGTGTCGACAAAACAGGACGGACAGGGGCTAGGCTTGGCGCTTGTTTCTAAAGTCGCCGCAGCACATGGCGGCGTCGTCGAAGTCAGATCACACCCCGGCCATACAGTTTTCTCCCTCTTACTTCCCGTCCCACGTTTAAAAACAGAGAGTTCAGACAATGAAATATGAAGTTTTATTGGCAGATGATGATGACAGCGTCCGGCTCGTTCTGTCCAAAGCTCTAAGCCGCGCGGGACATAATGTGAAAGCCACTGACAACGCGCAAACCTTGTTGAAATGGGCGGAAGCCGGTCAAGGCGATATTATTGTAACGGATGTGATGATGGGCGGGCGAGAAGTCTTTGACACGCTGCCGGAAATCTCGCAGGCGCGGCCAAAAATGCCAATCGTTGTTATCAGCGCGAACAACACAGTGAACACGGCGTTGAAAGCCGGACAGCAAAAGGTGTTTGAATATGTCCCGAAGCCGTTCGATTTGGAGGACGTTACCAATGCGGTGTCGCGGGCCGGTCAATCCGTTAATCCGCGCCGGGGGCGGGTGAACCCGAAAACCAAGCGGCTGCCGATGATTGGCCGAAGTCCAGCCATGCAGCCCGTCTATCGGGCGGTGTCACGTTTTTCTTCAAGCGATTTGCCTGTTCTTATTCAAGGCGCCGTGGGAACGGGTAAGGACTTGGTTGCCCAGCTCCTCCATGACGGCGGTCCGAGGGCGGACCGTCCGTTCCTACGCACGAGTGATTTTTCCAATACCTCTTTGACGCTCCAAAAAGTCAATGGCGGGGACATTTATCTGGATGAAATTGCCGAGCTCAGCCTCACGCAACAGGAAGGTTTACTTTCTCTGATGACCGAAGCGGAACTGATACCGGCGTCCAAACGTCCGCGCGTTTTATCCGGCACGCGCAAAGACCTTCGAAAAATGGCCGAAAGTGGAGCCTTCCGTGATGATTTGCTGTTTCGCATTAATGTGGCGGAGATTCGGATTCCGCCTCTGTCAGGCCGTGATAAAGACACTTACGAACTGGCGGAGAGCTTCCTGTCGCAGGCGTCCCCGGGCCAGCCCCGCCGATTTGAATCCGACGCCCTGGACATATTACACCGTCATAACTGGGCCGGGAATGTGCGTGAGTTGGAAAACCTCGTAAGGCGGCTTTCTGTTCTTTATTCGGATGACATCATTACAGCCGATATGGTCCTGCAAGAATTCTCGAAAGACATACGCCCGCGCAATGCCGAAGGTGATACCCAAGAAAAGCTTGATAAAAAACTAGAGGAATCCTGTCGGAGCCTATTGAATGATGAAAATGCGGATCTTGAAGAGACGATCTATCAAACCGCCCTTTCTTGGGTGGAACGGCCTCTAATTGTCGAAGCGTTGCGTCTTACCGGCGGGAATCGCGCCAGAGCTGCAGAGCGTTTAGGCATACACAGAAACACACTCAGAACGCGTTTGAAATCCTTGGATATCTCTTAGTCAAAGCAAAAAAGGTCTGACAAAAAGGAAAGATTTTCTAGTGTTGATTTTGTGCAACACTGCGATAAAAGAGTGACAGTTGCGCCATTATTAGGCGCGTAACATTCGGATAGCGTGACTGAAATTAAATCCATTCAGGGCCAAACGCCAGAACAGACAGGACCGGTTGATGTGGTCAGCCCTGAGACGTTGTCTGCCGAATCTACAAAGCCTAACGCGCAAAAATCTTATCGTTACCCAGAACAGCCTTTTATCAAGAGAGCGCCGAGAATAGCCCGCTCGGCCCTTTTCGGCGTTTTCTTCATGACGGCGATGTTTGTAACAATATTAGGGGCCTTATTTTCATTCTCAGATCAGTCAGAACAGATTGACCGTTCATTTGACGTCTTACGGGCTAATCTAGTTCTCATCGCTTTACTCGCGATTTATCTGGGATATCGGGTTTGGGGAACGCTCTTTACAAAAGCGCGGCGACGCACGGCGCCGCTCTTGCACCGCCGCTTTGTTTTTATTTTCAGTCTCGCCGCTCTGGTTCCAGCCATCATTGTTGGTGTCTTTTCTCTTTCCTTCATCAGCCAGAACATCAACGATATTTTTGGGGCCGATGTTCGGAAAAATATGGAGCAGGCCCGGTCTATTCTGGATGATTATGTCGATCAGGAGCTTTCAGATTTAGGTAAGGATATCAATATTTTATCTGCGGCGATTGACGCCGACCCAACAATGGTTGAGCAAAGGATATCTCTCACAGCCGAACTTCAAATTCAGGCGCGTGTGAGAGACCTCGACGCTGTCTATATGCTGAGTGATCAAGGCGATGTTCTCGCCCGGGTCGAAACGCCGTTCGCACCAGATTTTCGGGTGCCCGCCGATAGTGTTTTTCAAAGCATGAGCCAAGGCAGAATTGCCTATCAGAAAAGAGACGACTTAGATTATCTCATCGCGCTGTCTCCGCTCCCGGAATTTACGAATGTCTATCTATATGTCGGGCGGGTTTTGCGCTCGGACAGTCAAGTGCTGTCCAGTATTTCCGGCATTGAAGGGGCGACGCAGTCTTTGGCCAGCTTTAACCGCAAGCAGGCAAAGATGAGAAACATATTTGTTCTGACGCTCATGGAGACAGCTCTGCTGATTCTCATGGCAGCTATCTGGCTCGGGCTCGTACTCGGAAATCGCATTATTGAGCCTTTGGGGCGGCTCATTACCGCGGCGGAGCTGGTTCGGGCCGGTGATATGACCGCGCGCGTTAATGTTAGCGAAGATTGGGGCGAAATCTCTGACCTAGGCAGTGCCTTTAACCGTATGACCCAGCAGCTGGATTCTCAACGGGATGCCCTCGTCAAGGAGCATGACATTTCAGAACAAAGAAGACAGTTTTCAGAAGCCGTCCTGTCCGGCGTCCGCGCCGGCGTTATCGGGTTGGCGCAAACCGGTCGGATAACTCTCATCAACAAATCCGCTGAACAATTATTGGGGCTGGACGAAAAAAGCTTGCTGGGTCGTCCGATCGATCAGGTTTTGTCACCATTTGCACCCGCTTTTAAAAAAGGGCGAGAGAGTATCCAAGCCTCGGCAGAAGATCAGGTCAGTTTTGAAATTGACGGACAAGTACGAAATTTTGATCTTAGGGTCTCGGCCTATCAGGGCGCGCGGAAAGATACGGGTTGGGTGTTGACCTTTGATGACATGACGCGGCTCGTTTCAGCCCAGAGACATTCTGCTTGGCGCGAAGTTGCGCGCCGGATTGCCCATGAAATCAAGAACCCTCTAACGCCAATCCAGCTTTCCGCCGAGCGGCTTGAACGCAAATACAGTAAGGAAATTACGAGCGACCCTCAGACTTTTGCGAATTGCACCCAAACAATTATTCGTCAGGTCGGGAGCTTGGAGCAAATGGTCAATGAGTTCTCTGCGTTTGCCCGCATGCCAGCGCCCGAATTTGCCAATGTAGAATTGCCGTCATTGCTGAGTGAGGTCTTATTTGAACAAGGCGTCGCTTTTCCCGATATCCAATTTGTTCAGAAAAAACCGCCGCGCATGGCCCCACTCATTTGGGGAGATGAGCGGCTCATTACTCAGGCTTTGACCAATATTTATAAAAACGCCGGGGAAGCGGTTTTAAGGGCTTATGATCAATCCGGGGAAGAGGCTATTGAAGGACGGATAGTGACAGAACTCGTCATCGAAGAGCAATGCGTACTCATTCGAATTCTTGATAATGGCCCAGGTTGGCCAGTGACAGACAGAATGCGTCTGCTGGAGCCTTACGTAACTACTCGAGAAAGCGGGACCGGACTCGGTCTCGCAATCGTGAAGCGGATCGCGGAAGATCACGGCGGAAGTTTGACCCTCGCCGAACCCCCGATGGGCGGAATTGGCGCCTGTGTCGAAATCCGTTTTGCCAAGAAGAAATCATCCCTCTCGCCTGAACTTGGGCTTGATGCACCGCTGACCTCAAAAACTGAGACCAACGAAGATTATGACACGCCGAAAAAAGGTAAACCCTTAAAGGACTGAGCATGAAAAATGACATTTTGATCGTCGAAGATGAGAGTGATATCCGGGAAATGATTGCCGGTATATTGGATGATGAAGGTCATGTGACCCGTCAGACAGGCACAAGTGAGGCGGCGCTGGACGCCGTCAAAAAACGGCAACCCTCTCTGGTCGTATTGGATGTCTGGCTTAAGGGAAGCGGCATGGACGGGATTGAGCTCCTGGATAAACTGAAAGCCTCTTATCCTAATCTTCCAGTTATCATTATCAGCGGACACGGCACGGTGGAGACGGCGGTCTCTGCGATCCGCAAGGGGGCTTACGACTATATCGTCAAGCCTTTTAAGTCGGAGAAACTGATCGTGACCGTTTCCAGAGCATTGGAAAATGCTCGCCTTAGACAGGAAAATGAGGACCTGAAAGGGCGCGCGCAAACAGATACGAAACTGGTCGGCACGTCGACACTCGTTCAGCAATTACGCTCCAAAATTGAACGGATCGCCGCGACAAATTCACGGGTTCTGATTTCCGGGCCTTCCGGGTCTGGAAAAGAACTCATCGCCCGACTCCTGCACTCTCAGTCAAAGCGCGCAGAAGGGCCCTTTAAGGCCGTAAATGCGGCGTCTATGGTGCCTGAAAGGGTCGAGGAAGAGCTCTTCGGGGTCGAGAACGAAGACGGCACAGTGGTTAAAACCGGCCTATTGGAATCGGCGCATAACGGCACGCTCTATCTGGACGAGGTCGCGGACATGCCGTCCGAAACGCAAGGAAAATTGCTCCGTCTCTTGGTCGAGCAGCGTTTTCACAGATTGGGCGGAAGCCAGGACGTTCAGGTTGATGTCCGCGTGATTACTTCCAGTTCGCATGATTTGCTGACGGACGTCGAATCCGGAAATTTCCGCGAAGACTTATTCCACCGTTTGAACGTTATGCCTTTGGAGGCTCCTTCCTTGAGTGAGCGGCGAGAAGATATTCCTCTACTGGTCGAACATTTTATCTCGCAACTTGCCGCCTCTACCGGTCTCCCGGCGCGAGAAATCGGCGCCGACGCCATGGCAGCTTTACAGGCCCATGACTGGCCGGGAAATGTTCGCCAGCTCCGAAATAATGTAGAGCGATTATTGATTCTGGCGACGGGGGAGCCAGGTCAGCCTATTACCTTGGCGACGCTTCCGCCTGAAGTCTCTGTTGTCCGCTCTTCCGGAGGCGCCGCGGAGTCCGAAAAAATGATTTCAATGCCATTACGGGACGCCCGGGAACATTTTGAACGTGAATATCTTCAGGCTCAAATTGATCGCTTCGACGGGAATATTTCACGCACGGCGAGTTTTGTCGGGATGGAGCGTTCAGCCTTGCACCGAAAGCTAAAGTCGCTAGGTTTGGGCACGAACGGGCGCGACGACGCCTCTTGATAATTGCCGGGGCTTAGCCCCTATCATTTTGTGAGGACTCATGCGGGTCATTATTTGCGGCGCAGGGCGGGTTGGCTACGGCCTTGCATCTCGTCTGGCGGCTGAAAACAATACGGTTACGGTGATTGATCTTTCGCCGGAGCTCATCAGACAAATCACCACAGATTTGGACGTTCGCGGCGTTATTGGAAATGGCGCGCATCCGGACGTGCTTGTGCGCGCCGGCATTCGCAATACGGATATGATTATTGCCGTCACCCATGCGGACGAGGTCAATATGATTTCCTGCCAAGTGGCACATTCGCTTTTTGATGTTCCGACCAAAATCGCCCGGGTCAGGGCGCAAAGCTATCTCGATAGCCAGTGGAATGATCTTTACAGTCGCGAAAACATGCCGATTGATATCATTATTTCTCCAGAAATAG
>CAXATH010000016.1:0-23224 GCA_963972195.1 uncultured Hyphomonadaceae bacterium
GGAGGTCGTGCTTCTGGGAGCCGCAAAAAAAAAAAGGGGGGTTTTCCCCCCCCCCCCCCCATCCCCTCGCATTCGCGAGGGACTTCCCCCGTAAACAGGGGAAGAAAGTATCATCGCAGCCCCTCACAAATCAGACGATTCACTCCAGATATTAATATCGCCGTCTTTGGCGTATTTATCTATTTCCTTCAGTTCTTCATCCGAAAAGTCGAGCGTTTCCAGGCTGGCGAGGGAGTTTGCGAGTTGGTCCACTGTGCGCGCGCCGATGAGGGCGGAGGTGACGCGCGGGTCGCGCAGGACCCAGGCGATGGCCATCTGGGCGAGAGATTGTCCGCGCCGCTTGGCAATTTTGTTGAGCTCGCGAATGCGCTCTATATTGGCGTCGGTCAGCATGTCTTTGCCGAACGAGCCGTCCTTGGATGCGCGAGCATCATCTGGCACCCCGTCCAGATATTTTTCGGTGAGCAGGCCCTGCGCCAAGGGCGAAAAGCCAATACAGCCCGTGCCAAGATCTTCGAGCGTGTCCAGTAGCTCGTCTTCTATCCAGCGGTTGAGCATGGAATAAGAGGGTTGATGAATAAATAGCGGGACGTTTTCGCGGCTGAGGATTTCCGCCGCTTTGCGGGTGAGTTCCGGCGAATAAGACGAAATGCCAATATAGAGCGCTTTGCCCTGACGGTGAATTTGCGCCAGCGCGCCCATCGTTTCTTCGAGCGGGGTATCGGGATCGACGCGGTGGGAATAGAATATATCGACATAATCCACGCCCAGACGTTTCAGGCTCTGGTCGCAGCTGGCGATGAGGTATTTTTTGGAGCTGCCGATTCCGCCATAGGGGCCGGGCCACATATCCCAGCCAGCTTTGGACGAGATAATCAGCTCGTCTCTGTGGTCTTTGAAGTCCTTCGCCAGAACCCTGCCGAAATTCTCTTCCGCCGATCCGTAAGGCGGGCCGTAATTATTAGCGAGATCAAAATGATTAATGCCATTGTCAAAGGCGTGCCGCAAAATGGCGCGGCCGGTTTCAAACACATCTTCGCCGCCGAAATTCTGCCAGAGGCCAAGGGTAATCGCCGGTAGCTTTATCCCCGAGTGGCCGCATTTACGATAGGGCATTGAATCGTAGCGGGTCTCGGCGGGCGTGTAAGGTTTGGGAAATGTCATTCGGGGGTCCTGAAAATCTAGGGTTTATGGTCCTCGGGGTAAGGGGCTCACGCAAAACTAACGGCGAATGACAGCGCCGTCAATTTTTCCAGATTCTAAGGGAAACAGGATTAAACAGTAGGTTTTTTCACCCGTAGAAACGGGTGAGGGGTCAACAGATTGATTAATTCGCGCCCAAGCCTTCATGCGGGCTGTCGAGGACAAAGGCCGGGATGTCGATGTCGTAGCTCTCGCCGTCAGGAGATTCGACGCGGTACGTCCCGAGCATCATGCCGGACGGGGCGGTGAGCGGCGCGCCGCTTGTATAGCGAAAAACTTCGCCGGATTTGATAGTGGGCTGTTCGCCGACAACGCCTGCGCCGCGTACTTCCTGGACCTGGCCGCGGCTATCCGCGATTTGCCAGAAACGCTCTGTGACTTGCAGGTCTTTATCGCCCTGATTGTCGATTTCGACGGTATAGGCCCAGATGAAGCGAGAGTCGGAGACGGAAGATTGTTCGGCGAGAAATTCGGGTTCGACGCGGACAATGACATCCTTTGTGCGTTGTTCAAACAATGG
Organism: uncultured Hyphomonadaceae bacterium; assembly: GCA_963972195.1. Taxonomy (GTDB): domain Bacteria; phylum Pseudomonadota; class Alphaproteobacteria; order Caulobacterales; family Maricaulaceae; genus Litorimonas. Next base: position 1,724 of record CAXATH010000016.1, read on the forward strand.
GGAGGCCACTGTCTCTTTGACTTTGATACTGTTCGAAATGGCCGAATCCATTCTTGCCATGCCCCCACTCCTCTCAATTGACGCCCGGATCCTTTATCGGCCCGTATTCGTCGTTCTCTCTGCTGCGACAATGCGGTGTGATTGCGCGACTCGCAAGCGGTTTACCCATTAACCCCCAAAAATTTACAGTCTTTTCTTGTCAGACGGGAATAGCGTGCTACCTCAAATTCCATGACAAACAGCGTGAAAAAGGGCATTCTCCCGGAGCAGGCCATCAAAGGCTTGATTGATGACGGCGTCATCACGCAATCCTTCGGGGCAGGCGGTGAGGAGGGGCTGCCGCCTCTGGTGCAGCCGGCCAGTCTCGATTTGCAGCTTGGTAATATCGCCTATCGCATGCGGGCGAGCTACCTCCCCGGAGAGGGCGAGGCGATTGAGGAAACCCGCGACGCGCTTTGCCTGCACAGTATTGACATGACAAATGGCGCGGTGCTGGAAACAGGCTGCGTCTATCTTATCCCGCTGAGAGAGGCTCTGGCCTTGCCGGAGCATTTGAGCGCGGCGGCCAATCCGAAAAGCTCGACCGGGCGGCTGGATGTGTTTACCCGCGTGATTTGCGACGGCGCGACGCGGTTTGACGCGGTCCCGCGCGGCTATCACGGCCCGCTCTATGTCGAAGTCGCGCCGCGAACCTTTCCGATTTTGGTGCGGCCGGGCGACCGCCTGGTTCAGCTGCGCTTTCGCACAGGCGAGCCGGAAGTTCTGGATACGCAAACGGTCAGTATTGACCTGAAGGGCGTGGACCAGACGGGCATTGTCGGCTGGCGCGCACGGCGGCATTCTGGCCTCGTCGATCTGAGGGATATTGCCGGTCATAATGCCCGAGATTACTGGGAGCCATTGACCGCCCCGGACGGGCAGCTCGTCCTCGACCCGGAAGAGTTTTACATTCTGGCGAGCCAGGAGGCCGTCTCTATTCCGCAGGACCAGGCCGCCGAGATGGCGCCGATTGCGCCGGAAATCGGCGAGTTTCGCGCGCATTATGCCGGGTTTTTCGACCCCGGTTTCGGACTGGACGAGGCCGGCGGGCAGGGCAGCCGCGCCGTGCTGGAAGTTCGTGGACGGGACGTGCCGTTCCTGCTGCGCCACGGGCAGTCTGTCGCCAAGCTGGTATTTGAACCCTTAAGCGAAAAACCCGTGCGGCTTTATGGCGGCGACGGGTCGCATTATCAGTCCCAAGGCTTGCGTCTCTCCAAACATTTTGCTCTTTAAGGTTTATCGCGTCGTGAATTTGGCGCCTTAATCGAAAAAGAACATATATGCGCCCCATTCAGATACTCATCTGTCTCGTTATATTTGCCTGACTTTTTTTGACCGCGCCTAGAAGGTGGGGCGCACCGCCCCCTGCCAAAAACATGACAATGCCGCTTTTGCTGGCGCATGGCGAATTAGATCAGCGCGTCAATTTCAGTCAATTCAAACGGATGAAAAGCGCCTTAAAAGACAGTTCTGCAGATGTGACCTATATGGAGTTTGAGGACGAAGATCATTACCTCTCAAATGAAGAAAACCGTCAAGATTTCTTCAAAGCTTTGGATGAATTCCTAAAAGAAAATCTCGGAGAAAGCGAATTTTCACCGTAACGAATTACGCCCGGAAAGCTTTTATTCCATCTTTCGTTCAGGTCTCACTGCCTATGGCTGTCCCTTATCTCATTAACCGCCGATGATGGTTCCGCCATTGGGGTGAATGACTTGCCCGGTGATATAACTGGCATCCTGCGAGGCAAGAAAAATGAAACTTGGGGCGACTTCATCGGGTTGTCCAGCGCGGCCCATCGGAGAATGTTCTCCGAATTCCTTAACCTGTTCCGCATCGAAAGAGGCGGGAATTAGGGGCGTCCAGATCGGACCCGGAGCCACCGCATTTACGCGGATATTCTTATCAATCAGATTAGAGGCGAGGGAACGGGTGAAGCCGACTATCGCGCCTTTGGTGGCGCCGTAATCCATTAACACATCTTTGCCTCGATAGGCGACGATAGAAGCCGTGTTAATTATACAATCCCCTTCAGTCATATGTTTGAGAGACGCTTGTGACAGAAAGAATAAACCAAAGAAATTAGTATCGAATGTCCGGCGTAATTGTTCTTCACTTATATCTTGAAGGTTTTCTTGAACATGTTGTTCGGCGGCATTATTCACTAAAATGTTTAAGCGACCCAACTCTTTCACAGTCTTTGCCACGGCATCAGAGCAAAAATCCTTTCGGGCAATATCTCCTTTGATAGCCAGGCCTTTTCGACCTTCGGCTTCAATATAGTCCAGAGTTAGCCGCGCATCTTCCTCTTCTTCCAAGTATATAAAGGCAACATCCGCTCCTTCCTTCGCAAACCCTATGGCTGTTGCACGGCCAATTCCGCTGTCGCCGCCGCTTATGAGGGCCACCTTTCCTTCCAGTTTTCCGGCGGCCTTATAATTTTTCATGAAAGAATCGGGGGGAGGCACCATTTCATGCTCATTGCCCGGTTGATGTGTCTGATGCTGTGCTGGTCGTGTGTCGTCGACTTTAGCCTCACCCGGCATCCAAGAAGGAGGATCGCTCGCGGGGAAAGATTCATCAAGCGCTTCATCCACATCTGTTTCTTTCAGTTTTCGTGAGGTCATCGCAGTATCTCCAGGTCAAAGAGGTCTTCCGGAATAACACACACAAACCGCAGTGAGTTCCGCCTCATCGTCTGAGAAAATTTACGAGACCAAAAAGTCCGCGACAGGTTTGGTCACAGGAGGATTCTTTTCAGTCTTCAATGCTAAAGGGGAGGGTGAATGAAAATGGGCCCAAAGCCGTATCTTACATCGCCCTGTTTTCTGCTGTCTTTCAGGCGGAACAACTCGCTCCGCCGAGGACGCAGAATTTGGCGCAGTGTGGATGATTAAGCGCGACGGGATTTAGGCTTTCTGTGAGGGTTTTGCCTGTCTCGAATTGGTCGTCATCCCAAAGAAGCGTACAGGCGAGAACGCAGGGGCGGCCATCTCCTTTGCGCCGAACCACCATGCGGGAGCTGGAACACATCATGGCATTGGGGCTGACGTCCAAAATCCCCCAGCACTCTGTTGTGATTTCCGGTACATCTACTTTTTCGTCCATTTCCGGGAAGAGAATTAATTGCGCAGGGTCCATCGCGTCCATGTCCCAGCCATGTTCATCTATCAAAGCGCCATAACCGGCCCGCGCGGCGGCTTCGTCTTCGGAAAACATCGCCCGCCCTGCGATGTTAAGCCGGACATTGTTTTCATTCAGCCAGTTCATACCCGTCAATCCCGCCGCGAAACTGCCCGCGCCGCGTTCGGCGTCATGGCCCTTCTCGGAAAAATGATCGAGGCTCACCCGCAATGTCATTTTTCCGGGAAAACGTTTGTTCAAATCCAGGACGCCTTTTTGAAGCCTGGGGCGCATAAGCGGCTTCATTGCGTTCGTCAGAATGAGGAGGCTGTGCCCGCGTTCCAGTGCCATTTCCGACAAGCGGAGAATGTCCGGGTTCATATAGGGCTCGCCTCCGGTAAAGCCGATTTCTATGGGACCGCCCACAATCTCGTCGACTTCGTCCAGATAGGGCGCCATGTCGTCGGGGCTGAAATAAACAAAATGATCCGCTGTCGGACTGCTCAGGATATAACAATTTTCGCATTCAATATTGCAAAGCGAGCCGGTGTTGAACCAGAGCGTTTCAAGCTTGTTGAACGCCACCTTGGCGCGTCTCTCGCCCTCGGCGGTCGTTTCGGCGTTTTTGAATTTTGCAGGGTCAATCAATGCGGTCATAGGCCTGCCTAACGCGTCAAATAAACCGTGTCACATCAATATCTCTGTGAAGCGGATAGCGGCTTCAGGTTCCGTCTCTGACGCCGCGGTAAAGCTTGATGGCTTCTTTTGTCTCTCCGTGAAAGACGACTTTGCTTTTGTCCAGAACAAGGCACGTGTCGCAAACACGGGAGAGCAGGGGCATGTTATGAGACGCCAAAACAATTATCTGGGCGTTCTCGACCATTTCGTCCATTCGCTTTTGCGCCTTGGCGATAAATTCGGCATCGCCGGCACCGAGCCATTCATCCATCAAAAGGATATGGCTGCGCAGTGAGGTCGCGATAGCAAATGCGAGCCGAAGCGTCATGCCGCTGGAATATTGATAAACGGGACGGTCTATCCACTCGCCCAATTCGCAAAATTCAACAATATCCGGTATAAGATCTTTGATGCGTTCGTAATCCAGACCCAACATGTAGCCTCGAAGCACAATGTTTTCACGGCCCGTGGCATTGGGAACGAAGCCTGACGTGGCGTTGAAGATAGAAGAAATCTCGCCCTTAATCTCGAGCGTTCCGCTGCTGGGCGGGAAAACACCAGCCAGCGTTCTGAGCAAAGTCGATTTGCCGGAACCGTTGCGGCCCAATAGGCCAAGTCGGCGCCCCGGTTTCAAATCAAAATTTATCCCGCTGAGCGCTTTATGGCCGGACCTGTTGCGCATGGCGGCCGTAAACGACCCCAAAGGGTAAGTCACTTCGACGTCTTTGGCAGTGATCCGCGGAAAGATATCCGCATCGCCGGGGGCGTCCTGACCCTGGCGCGCCCCGGCTTTATCTTCCCCGGGGCTCTCTGATTTTTTAAATGTAGAAGACAATTTTTCGTCCGTTCTTTTGCAAAAGCATAAGTCCAAGAATGATTAAAAAAGCCGCAATGCCGAGCGTGATGCCGAAGGTCTGAATGTCCGGGAAATTCCCTCTGGCCGGTTCGCGGAGCAGATTCACATAATAGGTCAGGGGATTAATGCTGGCGACGACTTCAAGCACGGAGGAGCTCTCGAGGTTACGCGTATCGGCGGACCAAATAATCGGCGTGAAGAAGAATGAGAGCCGGATGACGGCGGAGATAATTTCAGAAAAATCCCGTATTCTGGCGCTGATGATAGACACCACTAAAATCGCTCCGACAGCGCTCGCAAAATAGATCAGCAGAGAGACTGGGATAAACAAAGCGTGCCAGTCCGGACGCCAGCCAAAGGCGGCGGCAATTCCGCAAGCGGCGATGAAGTGGAAAAGCAATAGAAAGAGCTTTTTGAAAATTAGAGAAATGACAAAGCCGGATCGTGATAAAGGCGCTTGCAAGAGCATGGAACGGTTGCGGTAGAATATATGGCACCCTTCCGTGATGCAGCTGGAAAGGAAATTCCAAGCGACGAAGCCAAAGGCGACATGCGGTATATGCTCATCCAGAGGCAGGCCCTGGAGCTTCGCCAAGAGCCAGCCAATACCCAAGGTCGGAATGGCAAAGCTGATAATCAGCCAGGACAGACCCAGAAAGTTCCGTCTGTTTTCTATCTGGATTTGCTTTGCAGCGATAACCGACCAGGCTTTGATGTCCTTGAGGGCGTTGCCTAAGTCCCTGAATGCATAGGACCCGTCTGTCACGAGACTTTATCCGACATGATTCATTTCGCCTTTTTGATTTCCGCCAATTGAGTCTTCAGCGAGTTGATTGCATCGCTCAAATTCTGTGTCGTCTTGGCTTCATTTTTTACCTGATTATCAAGTCTGTTTTTGAGGGCCGTCACGTCCGAGACGATTTCGGCTAAATCTGTCGGGCCGTTCTCGCCGCTGGAATTGGTTGTCCCGGACGGCAACGAAACTCCGGTTTCAAGAGTGGTCAATTTCTTTTCCAAACTGTCTTGCATTCCCGCGAGCTGCTGCGCGCTCTGACTGGAGTGAGATCTGAGCGCTCTTAATTCTTGGGCCAAATCGACCAGACGGTTACCGAGCATATCCAGCTCTGTCTCTAAGCTGTCAGAGCTGGCCTTCATGCTGCGTTTGGCCTCGGCGAACCGATCATTGAGCAGACTTTCCTGTTTCGCCGCCGCGGCAATTTGCTCTTTTCGGATATCGGTCAGAGACCCGCCAATTTCCTGTCTGGCAAGGCCGAGCGCGTGGGTGTGGCTCCGGCTAATGGACCGCAAATAGCTCAGCACTAAGGTGAGCAGGGTCAGGAGTAAGAACACGACAAAACCTGCAGCAATATAGACCGGGTAGGGCATAAGAAACCACGCTGCCACAAACAGAGCGGAAATAAGGCCGATAAACCAGAAGCTCTTAAGTCGCGGGTTGATCACGGACCGCAGGGACCAGAGGGAAAAATCCACCAGAGACGCTAAAGGAGAACCGCGTTGCCGAAAACGAGCTAGTTTTTGTCGTGTTTTCGTCAGCATTAAAGTTCTTTCTCACAAAGGCTGCAAGGCGGTAAAAGATGTTATCCTCTAGGCCCATAACGCAAAGCTATCGCTTTGTGAATTACTGTGAAGGCTTAATTTTTCAATCGCTCAGCGCACCCAAACTTTGCCGCGCCGTGGTGTAAAGCCCCCTATTCATAAATTGAGACTAAAATATGATGTTCCGCAGATTTGATCGTCCGCCAATATGATTGTGTGATGGACGGGCAGGGTGAATGGGGTTTGTGCTCTGGCAAAAACCTTTCGCCTCGCTTAATGAGGCTTATGACCTTTTCCTCTTCTCTTTCCATTGCCGGCGTTAAAGTGGGGCAGGCCCATAACGCAGAAGTCAAAACCGGCGTGACCGTGATTTTACCAGAACGGCCGGCAACCTGCGCGGCGGACGTGCGCGGCGGAGGCCCTGGAACGCGGGAGGTAATGACCTTGCAGGATGGCGGGCTGATAGAAAAAGTCCACGCCGTCGTCCTGTCCGGCGGGTCCGTTTACGGACTGGCCGCCGCGGACGCTGTGACCGTCTGGCTGGGGCAAAAGCGCATTGGCTACGCTCCGGGGCCAGAGCCGGTCCCGGTCTCCCCCGTCGTGCCAAGCGCGATTTTATTTGATAATGCCAATGGCGGAGACAAGGCGTGGGGCGCGTCGCCGCCCTTTCGGGATTTGGCGCGTAAAGCTTGCGAGGCGGCACAAAGCGATATTCAGGAAGGGCCCGCCGGAGCCGGCTATGGCGCGACGGCCGGGATGTATCGCGGCGGATTGGGCACGGCGACAGAGAAGGTCGGAGACGTGACCCTAACGGCGATAATCGCTGCCAATCCGGTGGGCTCACCTTATATGCCTGGGACGTCATGCCCCTGGGCGTGGGCCTATGAAGAAGGCGGAGAGTTTGGGGGGGAGCGGCCGCCGGCGGATTATAAGTATCAGACGGCGACAGATACCAAGCTCGAATATTTGAAATCTGCCGGACAATCGACCGTTATCGGCGCGGTCATGACAGATGCAAATCTGACCCAGAAACAGCTCAAGCGTCTGGCGATTATGGCGCAGGACGGCATCCCTTTGGCGGTGCAGCCTGCCCATACGCCGCTGGATGGAGATACGATTTTTGCGCTTTCCCTAGGGGAGCAGCCTTGCGAAAGCCCTGCGGCGCTGGCCGAACTCGGCGGAGCCGCCGCCCGGTGCGTCGCCCGCGCGCTGATGCGCGGAGTTCATTTCGCAAAAGAGAGCTGAAAAAGGATACAGTGATTGGCAAAAAATCACTGAAATAGCGCTTGCAAAACGAACTCGTTTCCGCTTTAACGCGCCTTCGCAAGCGATTGCGACCACCGCGCCTAACAGCGCACTCTAAGCACCGGTAGCTCAGCTGGATAGAGTACTTGACTACGAATCAAGGGGTCGGGGGTTCGAATCCTCCCCGGTGCGCCATTTTACCAAGTAAATTTATGCTAAAGCACTGAAAACCTTGTGTTTTCCTGTGCTCTCTTTTGGCATCCCGCAAGTTACCCCATTAATTGGGTAACATTTTGGGTAACAAACTGGGTAACATTTGGTCATGACAACAACCCGAAATCGCTACCTCGTAAGACGCGGAGAGCGGTGGTATTATTTCCGTAGAGTCCCCATTCGCTATGCAGATGTAGATATGCGCACATATAGTAAGGCGGCCCTGAACACAGACTCACTCACCGTTGCCCGAGAACGCCGTGATGCTATGGCTGATGCGGATGAAAATGCATGGGACGCGGCCCTTGCAGAATTGGGTAACAATCCAATGCCGGAAGTTGCAAAAATATGTCGATATCGTTCAGCTCAGCGGCGTGCTCAAGCGATTGGGGTTCTATTTAAACCTGCCGAGGAATTGGCTGCGAATGCCACCCTTGAGGACATTGTCAATCGCGTTCAAATAGCGACCGAAAAGAGCCAGTCAGAGGTCATAGCCGATGCTGTTCTGGGTGCTGTAGAAGAGCCGGAGTTGAGCGTCAGAGATGCTCTTAATCTCTATTTCTCAAAACTCTCTGTGGATGATTTACGTCAAAAATCAGAGGCCCAAACTGCCAAATGGCGACTGCCCAAACAACGCGCAATCGAGAACTTTATCTCGCTTTGCGGCAACCTGCGTATGAATGAGATTGATCGAAGCCATGGGCGCGCTTTTTATGACTGGTGGGGCGAACGTTTAAATCCGTCTGATGGTTCAAAAGCCATGAGGCCAAATACTGCTAATCGTGACCTCGGCAACATGCGGAAACTCTTCCGAGAATATTGGACTTATGAAGGTCAGGAAAGCCGCGAAAACCCATTTCGAAACTTGCGCTTCAGCGATGATGCCGTTGAAACGCGACCTGCTTTTTCTAACGAATGGGTACGCGAAAAGATATTACGGCCTGCAGTTTTTGATGGTTTAAATAAAGAAGCCCAACTTATTGTGTATGCGCTTATAGAAACAGGCTGTCGTCCTAGTGAGATTGCAAACCTGACTGCAGAGGATATTCATCTTGATGTTGAGGTGCCCTATATCTCGATTAGGCCCAAAGCGAAACGGCAGTTGAAGTCACGTAGCTCGAAACGCGATATTCCGTTAGTGGGTGTTTCTCTGGAAGCTATGAAAAAGGCTCCTAAAGGGTTTTTACATTACCGCGATAAAAGCTCCCTACTATCCAGCAGCCTTATGAAAGCGTTTCGCGTTCGAGGTTTATTAGAGTCTAACAAACACACTGTTTATTCTTTCAGACACGCTTTTGAGAAACGCATGCTTGAGGCTGGGCTCGACTACGGTTTGAGGTGCACACTAATGGGCCATAAGGACAGCCGCCCTATCTATGGCGATGGCGGTTCGTTAGAGTATCGCAGAGATGAACTCCTAAAGATTGTTCATAAACGCAGCGACGCATAGTGTTCACGGAGAGATGCGAACTCCATGTTTAAGGAACATAGATAAAGGACCTATAAAATCATAGCTTCCAAGAAATTATGTAAAAAATTTGAGCTTCAAATAGTTAAATACAGGAAATCTGGATGCTCAATGATGCTCAGCGATAAAATATTTATATCAGTCACTTGAGAAAGTTAAATATAAAATTGTAAAACATTATGATCAAGTATTTGTAGCACAATGAAGAACTATATTCTCAATATTTTAATCAGACGTTTATAGCGTGCCTCCATAAAATCTTTCGACCAATTATAATAAAACTCCTAGGCAATACCTTCTTGAGACGAAGCGCTGCGATGCCCTTTTCTCCGCAAACGACATCCGGCACGATATCGATCATCTCCTCAGCACTATATTACTTCCGGGTTTTTACGTTTGATATATTTGCCGACAAGCTCACCATATGTTGATTTGCTCTGTCTCATCTTTATCTCCAAGAGATATAAGATGAGCAAAAATCCTCGTTTAGTCCAGATTTAAATCAGACTTATAGGTGCTGACATCAGACACCAATAGTTAGCCGGGTTTAGGTTGGTTTGTTCTTTATACCATATTTGTAATGCCCATTTGATTGGTTTATTTTAATGACCGTCTATAACCGCCTTGACACCAAATAGCCTATCTTTAAAAAGCACCTTGCGCAGGAAAACAGACTAGCCGTCTTATCTCCGACGGCACTTCCCGTCAATTTACGAGAGGGATATTCGGATAATTTAGACATTACGGTGGTTCTATCATGGTGCTGACTTGGTTTATGGTTTCATGAGAGCTGATGTACTACTTCTTTATATTGTATTCGCATTTTCGTTTTTGAACGGGACCGCATTCGCACAGTGTCGGATCGTCGAGCCAGTCCAACCCAATGAAAGAGACCAACTAGCTGTCGAAATCGCCGCTCAAGATCTGAATCTTGTACGGTCGCGTGCGAGGCCGACTCTGCAGAGCCAAGCGAGTATAGGTTATCTTGAGCAGAATTCACGCTTTGGAATTATAGATCCCTCCAATTTGTCTGGAGAAGTCGCAAGCCTCTCGCTGAACGCTCGTGCACCTTTGTACCAATTTGGCGCATTGAGATCCAACATTCGTTCGGCTGTAAGCGGTTTGGAGGAAGCCAGCGAGAATAATCTTATCGCTCTCATGGAGCGACAAGCAAACCTTGCAAGGTCAAAACTTGCCTACGTATATGCAGAAAATATATATGACATCAGGCTGGCACAACTTCAACTGACAAAAGCTGGAGTCGAGCGGGCCGAAATCCAGTTCCAGCGGGGTCTGCTATCTGAAGCCGCATTGATGCAGAAGCAGGTAGAGGTGCGAGAAGACACACTTCGGGAAGGTCTTGCGCAATTAAATATTGAGACAACGTTTCGCGAACTAAGTCATTTGTCCCCCAATCGGCCCCACGATTGTAGTAACCTCCCCCTCTCTGCTCTGAGTGTCCAAGTCCAGCTACTGCCGAGTCTTGATCAGCTTCTGAAGGGAATAAAATTCAACTCACCCGAACTCCGAAGCCTAAAAGCTGCCCTTCGTGCAAGCGAATACAAAACGAAATTCCATAAGCGATCTCGACTCCCTGCCTTGTCGGCAGAAGTGAACGCATTTCTAAACGAAGGTCCGGTAAATTTCGGGCCATTCAACGACAGGATCAACTTGAGTTCAGTCGAAGCCAAACTCGTCTTGTCGGTTCCATTATATGACGGAGGGCATCTCAGTGCCGAGGTAGGGAAAGCACAGGCCGAAGAGCAATTAGCTAGGCTTAAGGTTCTCCGGCGCGAACGAGGAATGAGAGATACGGTGGAGCGATTACACTCCTCGCTCCTCATCCACAGAAGAAAGATTGAGTTGCTTAAGGAAACACTTCTGACCGTGAAGCGCCTTTCTTCGATAGCGGAAAAACAGGTAGAACTGGGCGAAGCCTCGAAAACTGATCTCGACCAATCCGCACTAGAGGCTCTACAGGCCGAAGAAACGCTTCTCGAAGCCCAGAGGGATTACATATCGATCTATATTGATCTCATGGAAATAGTGGAATTGTAATGGCGCGATTAAGGGTCGTATTGGGATTGATCATAGACCTATAATCCGTAGCGTCTTTTGATTTTTGACGTTGCATCAGAACTTACCGTATCAATAGTACGAGAGAGATGTAGGCGTGCACAAAAAACCGTACCTTTGCCTATTAGCCAGAAATGGCGATTAGAGTGGATCGATGCACGTATTGGAATGAGCTTGGGAATGTCGAGAGGTCAACGAACGCTGATGCGTTCTCGGCTGGGAATTGTCTTTTCGGAAAAGACGACTAGCTTTTCTCCAGCAGAAACCCCGTCGTCAATCTCCATCCAGTCGCCATACCGCCTACCAATTTTGATCGTGCGCCTTTGAAGCATTCGGTCATCTTCGTCATAAACGAAATGATACAGTTGATCTTTTAGCCATTCGTCATGGCGTTCGGGTATTGCGACCTTGTCCACAGGTAATCCGCTCTTGATAGAAATATCAAAACTCTGGCCACGACGTAGTTCTCCCGGAGCTGTATCGAATGTCAATTCAACGCCGAACTGGCCAGCTTCAATTTCAGGCTCAACTGAACTAATGCTTAAAGGCCATTTACGCCCATTAACATCCGTCATGACTGCGGATTGGCCGATAAATATAGAACTTTGATAAAATTCATCGAGTTTCGCTTTTAGCTTAAAATCATCAAGGCTATCGATTTGCCCTAGCCTCTGCCCGGCATCCACCGCTTCACCAAGCCTAATGTCCAGACTTGTCAATAGCCCGGAGACCGGAGACACAACGGTTAATCCTCGTAAGGCGGCTTCTCGGTCATTAGCTTCCTCGTCAAGTAACCTCGATAAATTCTCGTTGACCGACGCCGTTCTCAAGGCATTTGAGCGCGCTCTGTTTACAGAAGCCCGCAAACGACCCACTTCTATCTCTTGGGCTATAACATCCGCCTCCTGTCGGGTTACTTCAGCTCTGCTAATCGCACCGATCGCCAGCGATCCACGCAAAGTGTCTAGGCGTTCTGCGAGTTTGTCATATTCTGCTTCGGCTGCGATTTTTTGTCTTTTTTGATCGTCCACTTGCGCATTTGCCTCTGTAACATCGGCTTCTAAAGCCGCTTTCCGTTCCAAAATGCGAATTGCTTCAGATCTCGCACGATTGGCTAAGTCACGGTTGGAAAGAACTAAAAGAACTTCATTCGCTTCGACTTCCTCGCCATTTCTAGCAAATACGCCTTCAACAACACCACTGAGCCTTGCGTCCACGAATACGGTGTTGAAAGGTACGGCGAGTGCGCGAACGCGTATGTCCTGCACCGCTTCGATTTTTCGAACGGTTACTGTCTGGAATGTGGTTTCAGAAATCTTGGCTGATCCAACCCGCCAAATTGCTATAACTATTATTGCTGTCAAGACAGATAACGTGAAGAATATACCTAACGGATTTTTGAATACTCTCTGATATATATTAAAATTGCGCGTAGGCTTATCCGAAGCTGCCTCGGATCCGATAGGTACATTCCAAGGCGCGGATAGGGGTTCATTTTTTTTTCTTCGTTGCACCGTATTCGCTCCTAATCGATTATGTGCTTAAACTGTAGTAAAGTGGCCGGCGCACTATTTTACTTACGATCATGGACACGACAACAGTCAGCACGAATATAATTGTGAGGGGTGGTATCGCCGTTTTCCAGGTAACTATACTTGATGCCAAGGGCATGGTTTGGGCGAAAGCCGATATGAGATAGAATCCTAGTCCGACAGCGAGTGCCGTGCCAATAAGAATTGAAGGCAATATTTCTTTGAGGATAATTAAAACGATATGGGATCGATTTGCTCCGTAAAGCCGATTTAAGGCCAATTCAGTCTGTCGTTTCGCCGCCAACATACGCACCAGCACCAAATATGACAGGCCCACAAGGGCGATTGTAGCGGTAGAAATTAGCAGTAGTAGCTGAGATAGTGACTCACTATTTCTATTCAGATCGCTGAGTTCTTCCTTAAGGCTCAATAGAAAGTGGGTCGGATTACCAAAAGGTTGCAGAATCCTCTCATTGATCTCATTTATTTCGGATGTGCCCGCTGTAGGAGCAACCTCGAAATAGACAAACGGGAATTCGACATTGCTTTTGACGAATAATATCGGAAGTGGGTTTTCGCGCAGACTCAAGATTTGCTTATCTTCGACAACTCCAACAATCCTTAATACGACGCTGCCGAGTTCGCCCGTTATACTATTTTGTTGACGAACACGGAGCGTGCTTCCAATAGAGTCGATCGCATCCTTATAGCCCAAAAGAGAGGCTAAGGATTGTGTCGCTACTGCGACAGAGCTGTCTGCACCGAGATCCACCCTGTCCGCATGACTGCGATCCATGAAATAGCGCCCTGCGATCAATTCATACTCAAAGAAATTGAAGAATCCGTCGCCGACCTCAATAAAAGGAACATCGAAACCCTCAGCTCCGTCAGGCGCAACCTGTCGCGTATTTACAAAACTTCCTGGTAGGAGGGTATCAGACGTCGTAAATTGGGATACTAAGGACCGATCTCTCAGGTTCTGCAAAATTGAGGGAATTCGTTCACTAAATTCAGTAAACAGCGACGTTTTCGAAATTTCCTTTGATGGTGTTAACGATAGTGTGTGTCTATACTCGGTGGCGACGTAATCTGCATTGCGAAGCGTACGGCTTGTGACGTCGGTGGATATTATTGCGAAGAAAGAAATGGCAACTATAGCAAACGTCTGGACAACGGCAGACGCGCGCAAGAGGCTTATAGATCCGAAAGCTCGATCCTTCATATTCAGAAGTAATGCGATCGGCGTTCGGCTGTATGCAATTACAACGACTATCAGAACCGAAGATATAACCATGAACGCAGCCAACAGCGAAGCCCAAGTGTGCCAAGTCTGGAACTTCGCGCCAGCGATTCGCGCTCCTGGGATTGCGGTGTTGATCACAAATTCGCTTACCATTGAGGCCAGCGGAATGATTGAGAGGCACAACAATCCGACCAAAACAATCAAAGAAACACTAGAGGTGATCACCACCCGATAGACAGGCGCACCCCATACCTTGAGGAGACCGATTGTCTGGGCGTTTTCAGCAACTCTAACAGACGCAAAATTGGCGGAAGTGAGGATGGCAAAGAAAAGAACAATGGTCGCAATGGCGGTAAAGGAAATCAAAGCGAAATGGCTACGAGCGGGCTTGAACCGCGCTATTGCATCATCGTCATAGGCGAGGTCCGATAACGGGGTTGATTTATAGATGAATTGGGTAATGGGATTGGCCGCATTAAGTTCTTTCAACGCTTCATTTGTTTCGTATTCATCGCCGGAACTTCGAAAGTAAGTGAAGACTGACGGCAACCAAGCATCAATTCCCGTCGGCCTCGGTGTCTGAAAAGGCTGAAGTGCTTCGAAAAATAGATGCGAACTTTCAGGAACATCCTCGAATACAACCACGACCTGCCAGACTCGGCCGTTAACAGCTTCCACCTGTTGGCCAATTGCATCCCTCGAACCGAATAGTGCGTGTTTCATCGAAAGTGAAAGTGCAATGCTATCTGGTGAGCGTAGTTCGTCGCTCGACCCCGCAACAATTGACAGACCAAAAAAATCGAAAACATTAGATGTCGTTTCGACGATGTGAATGCGCTGAGAAACTCCCTTTGAATTTTCAGCAGAAAGAGTGATGAGCTGTGGTTGAGATAGTTGCGTAACCTCATCGATAGCTTCTGACCTTTCTAGGTATCCGCTAGAAGCAAGAGACGTTATTGAGCCCGGGACTAGAGCCGCTGAAGAATCGGTTCCACCAAGATCAAGTCTGTAAACATTTTCATATCGGGGAACGAAACGATCCGCCTGTAGATAAGACCAACCTATGGGGAAAGTGACGGCAAAGACAAGAAGCCCGATCGCAAGCCCGATCAATGCCTCTGTAGAAACGAAAAGTCTTTCTAGGCTAAACATGACGTGTTGCAGTTAAGGCGGATGTCATTATTTTTTGCAGAATTCCGAACTTTATTTGTCCAACATTCATATGCTAATAGCTGATTGACGCCCAGCTTACAAGTATGCATTCTATGGTGCACACGAGGAGAATATCTATGCCTAAATATCCGTTGAAAATATGGTTATCTATAATGCTAACTCTATCTCCGGGCTTGGTCTTCGCAAATCAAGCGGATATCCTGAGTAATACGGGTGTTGCCGCACAAGATGAGAACTCGATCACACGTCTTGGCGGGGTATGGGATGGCGGCATTCTTCCCGGCGGAAATACCTCAGTTCCGTTCACAATCAGATTTGCATCGACAGAGGGTGATGTTCTAACTGGGACGTGGGGAGCCGACCCCACGAACCAAGGGGTAACAAAGGGCAAAGATTGGGGCCACCTTCTTGATGTTAAGGAGACATCAGACGGGGTTGTATTCTTCATTCAGGCCGATCCGTCCTTGCTTAAGTTTGACATGACGCTGACGGAAGGTCTGTTGCAGGGAGAGATTACGCGTAAGGATCGTCCTAACATGAAAGCTAGTTTCGAACGCGTCTCGAAGTAAGAATAGACAGATGACGCCTGTTGTCAGCGTCATCCGAGGCGCTTAGATTACTGTAAGGCTAATGCGGCGACAGTTATAGATTGTAGTAATCGTAACGTTACCAATAGTTTCTTGGTAGAACTGACACTGTGCTACATTCTGAGGCTTTACCTCGTTGATGATTGATTGAGCCGATGCTGTTGCGGGAACGCTTGCGGTCGCAAGCGTCGCAAGGACGGCCATAGCTGCTACTGATTTCATGTTTCACTCCTGATGTTTTGCTTGCAAGAAGAAGTCTTGCACATTGACTTTGCAATAGAAAACGTCAAACTACAAGGTAGAACGCGTCAAAATACAAGGTAAACGCGAAAAAATGATTCAAAAACGTTTTGAATTCGATAGTTTATGCCAGTGAGTTGATGAAAATTTTTCGATTAAAAGCCTTTCTATCTTCTGGTTTGATATTTAGCGCCGTTGGCCTTAGCGGGTGTTCATCAAGTTTAATCCCCGACCATGATTTAGTCTTAGAGCAAAGACATGACTATAATTCAGAATTCGCTACCTGCGTCGATTTTGTCGATGTCGAAGAAGGCCGTTTGGCGCTCTATGCATCTCGGCAGGCTCATTGGGTGACGTCTTCTGTCTTCAAGGTTCCAGACCCTCCCATCATCGCTATTCGGGACATCACTTTGCCGGAATCAGAGTGTGAATTCAATGATGTACTTATCTGGAGTTTTAAGCAGGCGGACCTCCCATACTTGGAGCAGATCCGTTCTCTTATCCCACATGAAGTCGGACATTTGGTGCTGTTTAATATGCAAGGGTCCAAACGTGACGACCAATACGGATCGGATGCGCCGGATTGGATTGATGAAGCTTTTGCAATGGCATATGAGAGTGAGGATACTGCGGATCAACGCCTATACGATGCAGTTCGACTGGCAGCCGCGGGTTTGCTGTTCCGATTGCCCGCCTTTCTCGAGATGGAACACCCGCAATTGCAAGGGCTACTGGATAGTGGTCCAATAGAGGGTCCAGCGGTATTCGAAATTGATCCCGAGACCGGAATGGCGACGGCGATATTCTATGCGCAGTCTTTTCTTTTCCAAGAATATCTCGTTTATCTGACTAACAATTCTGCAATTTTATCTGAGATCGCTTCCGAGATCAAAAAGGGCGCGTTAGTTTCGGATGCAATCGTAAAAACGGTATCCGTGACAGGTGAAAGGGATCTTTCAATGATCGAAGAAGGCTTCGAAGCTTGGCTCGCTAGCGATCCTCAACTGGCTCTGCCGCGGTACAGTTTAATTTTTCACGAAAGCGATTAATGACTTCGACACCTTTATTGCAACTTACCGATGCCCATCGTCATTATGAGCAGGGGAATATGTCTGTCAGAGCGCTGAATGGCGTCGATCTGACGATACAACTTGGCGAATTCGTCGCAATCATGGGACCCTCTGGATGCGGGAAATCTACTTTGTTGCGCACAATCGGTTTGCTTGACCGCCTTACCAGCGGCCAGTTTCTTATGCATAATAAGCGTATTGATAACGCCTCCGAACGAGAGACCGCCCTTATCAGGCGGGATCGAATAGGTTTCGTGTTTCAGGATTTTAAGCTAGTGCAAAGATTGTCCATTTTGCAAAATGTAGGTTTGCCGCTGAAATACAAGAAGACGTCTAGACGTGACAGGGATGAATTGGCATCGCAAGCGCTTGACCTGGTGGGTTTGTCTGACCGGGTTAGCCACAAGCCCGAAGAGCTTTCTGGCGGACAGAAACAACGCGCCGCTATTGCCAGAGCCATCATCACCGGACCGGATCTCATCTTGGCTGACGAGCCGACTGGCAACCTTGATGAAGACAGTTCAAAATCAATCCTTGAACTCTTCCGGCAGCTCAATAGAACGGGAAGAACAATCGTCATGGTGACCCATTCTAAAACCGACTCAAGTTATGCCGATCGTGTCCTTCGGATGCATGACGGTCGGATGATCTGACGGAAACTTCATTGGATGATGTAAATTCACTGCACTAAAAAGAAAATACCGCCTCGGGTCGAATCAGGTAGTAGAGTAATAAAACTCACACTGTCCGTCATCATATAAAACGGCACAGATTGCGGCCTGAGCTAAGAGAGTTTTTGCTCACCTATTTTGTTGATATTAAGCGACGGCTTGTCTGTATTGCAAGGGTCGATGCTGGATAGTCTTTTGTTTGATCCTTTCTCTACGGTTTAATATGGACTGGGCCCGCCCAAAATAGACATCGGCGGGCGTGACATTCTCTAAGGCTTCATGATAACGCTCATGATTGTAATGCTCTACAAAGGCTTCGATCTGCTTTTCTAAGTCTCCCGGAAGGAAGTAGTACTCTAACAGGATTCTGTTTTTTAGAGTTTGGTGCCACCTCTCGATCTTACCCTGAGTTTGTGGATGGTAGGGCGCGCCGCGTACATGAGTCATACCGTTGTGTTTGATGTAGCCTTCCAGTTCGCCGGATATATAGCTGGCGCCATTGTCAGAGAGCAGGCGTGGTTTGTGAACAACATTGGCCTGATCACAACCTGATGCTTTAAGTGCCCTGTTCATAGTCTCCGTCACATCAGACGTTTTCATCGTCGTGCACAGCTTCCAGCTAATGATGTAGCGGGAGTAGTCATTCAAGACCGTCGATAGGTACATTCAACCCCAACCAATGATTTTAAAGTAGGTGGAGTCGGTCTGCCACATCTGGTTTATGGCGGTTGTCTTGTCACGGAACTCACTCACCGCCTTCATTACGATAAAAGCCGGACTGGTGATCAAGTCATGAGCTTTTAGAAGGCGGTAGACTGAGCTTTCTGACACATGATAGCGTTGTGTATCGGTAAGGCGTACAGCCAGCTCACGCGGTGACAATTCGGGCAACTCAAGCGCCATGTTGATAATTTCAGCCCGCCTGTCGTCCGGTATTTTGTTCCAGACGGAGCCGGGGTGCGGTGCGCGGTCAACTAACCCGTCCTCCCCGTATTTCAGGTATCGATCATACCAACTGTAAAATGTGCGCCGCGGGACATCCAGCTTATCAAGTGTCCATTTGACAGGGCGTGGTGAGTGCTCGACCAAACGGATAATTTCTAATTTTTCAGAGGCTGGATATCTCATTCGCCTGGCTCCCCATCCCCGATCAAGCTTTTTTTAAGCAGACGGTTTTCCAGAGTCAGTTCAGCCACACACTCTTTCAGCTCCCGCGCTTCAGAGCGGAGTCCTGTGACTTCAGTCGTATTGGCTTGGCGAATAATATCTCCCGCGGGCCGTTTCTTGCCGGCTTCCAAAAAATCCTTCGACCACTTGTAGTAAATACCCTGAGATATTCCTTCGCGGCGACAGAGTTCTGCAACGCTTTCCTCACCGCGTAGGCCATCCAGTACAATACGGATATTCTCCTCAGCAGAATACTGCTTACGGGTTTTGCGTTTAATGTCTTTTACGATCCGTTCACCGGATGACTGTCTACTCGTTCTCATCTCTTTCCCCCTGAGGATGAAGATGAGCCAAAAAACTCTCTTAGCATGTGTAATTGGACGGACTGATTACACGGCCAAGTTCCTGATAGGGTGCAGATGTTGATCTGTAACTATGGGAGATAAAAATGAGACATTTTGTAGGACTAGACGTATCGTTGCGCTCTGTGGCGCTTTGCATCGTGAATGATGATGGCGATATCGTTTTCGAGAGGGCTATAGATTGCGAAGTCGAGGCGATTGACGACTGCCTTCGTAAATTTGGGTGCCCGATCACCAAGTTAGGCTTTGAAGCCGGCGTCATGAGCCAGATGTTGTTCCACGGCTTGCAAGGGCTCGGATATGATGTTGTTTGTATGGAAGCCCGTCAGGTAAATGCAGCTCTGTCAGCTATGCGTAACAAAACGGATAAAAATGACGCACGAGGAATTGCTCAAGTTGTACGCTCCGGTTGGTATCAACCTGTGCATATGAAGAGCCGCGAGAGCCATTACATCCGAGCCATGCTTTCCAGCCGTAAAGCTGTTCTGCGCAAGTGTGTCGACCTTGAGAATGAGATAAGGGGTTTGTTCAAGACATTTGGCATCCGCCTTCCTTCAACTCTTTCGCATTATCGTTTTGACGATTCAGTGCGGCCTATCATCGAGGCTGATGAGGGCTTAGCCTTCGCTTTGCTCCCTATGTTGGAAGCCCGTGGCGCTTTATTTGCTCAGTTTAGAGAGATGGACAAACGCGTTAAACACATTGCAGCCCAAGATCCTGTTTGTAACCTACTCATGACCACGCC
Source organism: uncultured Hyphomonadaceae bacterium (assembly GCA_963972195.1). Lineage (GTDB taxonomy): Bacteria > Pseudomonadota > Alphaproteobacteria > Caulobacterales > Maricaulaceae > Litorimonas. Next base: position 21,769 of record CAXATH010000016.1, read on the forward strand.
AGGTGTAGGCGCAATGACGGCCATGCATTTTAAGGCCGCGGTCGATGATCCTGCGCGGTTCAAATCCTCCCGAACTGTTGCTGCGCACTTTGGGCTTACTCCAAGGCGTTTTCAATCCGGCGAAATAGATAACCCAGGCCGTATATCTCGTGCTGGAGACACTGAAGTCAGAGCTGCACTCTATACGGCTGCAAATGCTTTATTGACACGAATAAAAGAAACATCACCGTTGAAAGCTTGGGGGCTTCGTATTGTTAAACGTCGTGGGCATAAGCGCGGCACTGTAGCCGTTGCCAGAAAATTAGCTGTTATCCTTCACCGCATGTGGGTTACCGGCACACCTTATCGTTGGTCCGATGTGGAGGTCGCTAAATGAGACGCTAACCTCACATCATAACATCAACGGTTCGTCCTGACCCGGACGAGGTGTTTGTGGATGACGCCGATAAGTCTGGTGTACCATCTCATGAGTACGACTCTTAGCAGGGCGCTCCACACACCAATCTGAAACATGCATGCAGCGGCTATCACGAAAAAGCCGACTGCGGAGAGAAGCGTGACCCGGGAAAAGACAGAACCATCAATTAAAGGAAATTAGGAACTTGACTTAAACCAATTAGAGAAGCCCAGACCTTAAATCTGAGACATAGGTGCTGACGTTAGACAGTGTTGTCGAAATTGAATCGCAAAGTGTCCAACCAAGACACGCATACCGGTCAGGAAATTACATCGTGGCAGCCTGATACCTTATGAAATCAGCAGCACTCTCATCCATTCTTTATACTGATGCTCGAATGTCTTTTTTGAAAAGACCGAGGAATTTCGCCACTGGTTTGATGGTTTCATATTGTTTCATCATGTGGTCAGACGGTATTTTAGGTAAATCGGTCATTTTAAAAATTTTTATAAACTCTACAAATTGGGGTTTTGCCTTTCTAATCAAGTAGGTAGTTGAGATCCGGGCGTCTCCCTTCGCTGACGCTTCGGGCCGGGCTGGCGTGAACGAAACCCGCTTCGCGGTTTCCACCATTCGGCTTTTATCCCTGACGCTACAGCTATCGCAGCCTTAATTGCAGGCGCCCGGCTGGCGCGCGGACTACTCTTCATCCCGACACACGCTTACCCCCATTGCTAATGCAATGTTGGCCGATCACGGACCGTTCATCCTGACCTTTGGCCGGGACTGAAACAGCCCGCGGTCTAAGCGGCGACGGGACTGCGGGCCTGCGCGACCTTTGAACTGCGTCCAAGGGCCGCTTGGCGCCTTTCTCCGCTCGCGCTTCCCACTGGCTGTCACCAGAGGGGTCGCTCGCTTATGTGTTTTAATATCCAAGCCATCCAAATGAGAGCGTGGTGTAACTAGGCCATGAGGGCGGCCCTTGGCGGGCCGTCTTTTTATTTTGTTCCCTCCTCGGGGGACGGCGGGAAGCGGTCGGCCAGACTGCCGCCGGGCAGT